>CALUVL010000010.1 GCA_944324225.1 Candidatus Gastranaerophilales bacterium | reverse complement strand
TTGGAAGGGGGTTAAAGTCAAACACAAAGCCGAAAGACGGCAGAAAAATATTTTTTCAAATGTCCCATTAAAACCCAATATATTTGAAACACACCCCTATTAGTTCAAAAAAATCAAATTCCTGCAATGTCTGTTCAATGGCACTAAAAAAATCAAGATATATTTGAAACACACCCCTATTAGTTCAAAAAAATCAAATTCCTGCAATGTCTGTCAAAGCATAAAAAAATTCCCGGAGATGGATTCGAACCACCGTTGGAAGAGCCAGAATCTTCAGTCCTGCCACTAGACGATCCGGGAATAAAATAAAAACTCCCCAGGTTGGACTCGAACCAACAGCCTACCGGTTAACAGCCGGTTGCTCCGCCATTGAGCTACTGAGGATTATTTTCGCCTCTCTTATTTGCCATGCAATTTCAAGGCTTACTTTTTTATTATATATAAAAAAGATTTCTTGTAAAGTACTTTTTTATTTTATTTTTTATTCTAAGACAAAATTCTTAATCTATATAGAGCTATTTGTTAAGTTAAACTCTGAATTTTGTGATATGGTTTATTTTAAAAATTTATGCTACAATATTTATTGATATGATATGTGTAGAAGGAGGCTTATTATGTCTAACCCTGTTTTAAATGACAAATATTTGGCAAACGAGAAAGCACTTGAAGGCGCTCCAATGAGTGTTGTCGGTGCAATAAACAAAACTGTTATTTTATTAATCTGTTTGTTAGTTCCGGCGATTTATACTTTTTCTCTAGTATTTGCCGGGTTCATGGATAAAGCGCAGTTGTTAACCATGGGCGGAGCGCTGGTCGGTTTTATAATTGCTTTAGTTATGATTTTCAGCAGAAAGCCAAATCTTTTTAAGTATTTGGCTCCGGCATATGCTGTGGCAGAAGGATTCTTTGTCGGCGGTATTTCTGCATTTTTTGAAGCGTCATGGACAGGTATCGTATTGCAAGCTATTATTGCAACTCTTGTTACAGTATTTTTTATGCTTGCACTATTTAGAGCCAAAATCATTAGAGCAACAGAAAAATTGCGTTCTGTGATTGTATTGTCAACTGTTTCCGTTGCAGCTATTTATATAATTCAAATGATAGCTTCAGCTTTTGGCCGTTCAATTCCGCAAATCTTTACTGCCAGTCCGATTGGTATCGGCTTCAGCGTGTTTGTTGTTATTATTGCCGCTTTAAATCTTATTTTGGATTTTGATTTCATCCAGAAAGGCGAAGAAAACATGCTGGATAAAGAATACGAATGGTACGGCGCATTCGGACTTATGGTTACAATTGTTTGGCTGTATATTGAAATGCTAAAACTCCTTGCCAAACTTAGCAGCAGAGAGTAATCTTTAAAATATTACAGTTTAAAAGAGCGCCGGATTTATTCAAATCCGGCGCTCAATTTTTAAATTTTATTTTTCTTCATTTTCTGCTGGGGCTGATTCTATTTTGCCGCTAACATCAGATTTCAAACAAGCCTGCTGGAATGTATCATAAGGACAATCTGCGGTGTATTCCTGGCTGCCGTAGTATATATCGGTTTTACCGCTTTTTAATGACGGACTAAATGATATTGCATTTGTGTTGAATGTCATTGATGTAAGGCGTCCGTTTCTTTCCTGCCGGCAGTTAACTTCAACATAACCATTGAATGATGGTGATATGGGTCTGATTTGCATAATTTTCTCCTTTCTTTATTGACACATTAGTTCAGAATAAATTTTTCCATTTTCATGATTTAAAATTTTTACTTTTGCTAGTGTGTTATGCAAACTATAATTTTTAGAGTTGATTAAAACAGTCAGATAATTTTTTGTTATACCTTTTAAAAGCCCTGTTTTCTTATCTGGATTCTTTTCAATCAAAACTGCCTGAACTGTTCCTGTATTTTTAATTATGAAATTATTCAATTTTTTTGTAGAAATCTTTTTAATAATATCAGCACGATGTTCTTTAATCTTCTCATCAACCTGATTAGGCAAGGATGCTCCTACGGTTCCATGACGCATGGAATAAGGAAATGTATGTATTTGAGTTAAGCCGGAACGCTCCAGGTTACTGCGTGTAATTTCAAAATCCTCATCTGTTTCTCCTGCAAAACCTGTAATTATATCGCTGCCGAGAAAAGGCATATCAAAGGTTTGATTTATCCGGTCTATTTGCTCAAGATAATATTCAACGGTATAAAATCTGTTCATTGATTTTAGAGTTTTGTTGCAGGCTGACTGAAGCGACAGGTGAAAATGCGGGCAGAATTTTTCTGAACTTTTTAAAAACTCAAGCATTTCATCAGTAATTTCAAGAGGATTTAATGAGCCTAACCGATATCTTGGGATTGAAGTGTTATCTTCAATGTATTTGAGCAGGTCCAGAAGATTTTCTCCGATATCTTTGCCCCATTGTCCGATATGAATGCCGGTAAAAATGACTTCTTTAAACCCGTTATTTACAAAATTATTTATTTGTTCAGCAATAAATTGTTTATCAGCACTCCTGCTTTTACCTCTGGCAAAAGGGATTATACAATAGGTACATCTGTTGTCGCATCCGTCCTGAATTTTTAAGCTTGCCCGTGTTTTTGTGGTATCTTTAAGCTCAATTTTATGAAACGTTTTAAGCTGCATAATATCATTAACATCAAAATGCTGTTCTAAGTTCAGGGCATTTTGAAGATTTTTCCAAAACTCGAGTTTTTCATCATTTCCGATAACAATATCAACAAAATCATATTCAAGAAGCTTTGTTTTTTCTATTTGTGCAATACAACCGGTCAGAACCGTTTTAATTTCAGACTTTTTGTGTTTGATATTTCTCAGAATGTAATAAGCTTCGTTATCACTTTTTGCAGTGACCGTGCAGGAATTCAATATAAAAAGATCCGCATCCTGCGGGGTCAGAACCGAAATCAAACCGTTACTTTCAAGGTCTTGCTTAATAATTGAGCCTTCAAACTGATTTGATTTACAGCCCATAGTATGTATATAAAATTTTTTCATCTCTAAATAGTAGTATAAAAAATATAAAAGTAATTAAAATGTAAATAAAAATTAACAAATGTTACTATTATAGCAAAAAAAATAATTTTTGAGCATTATAATGTTATAATAAAAATGTAAAATGTGAAAGGTGTGTGTTTATGAATATTCGTTCAATTGATAATACAAGTTTCAATTCACGATCTGACAGAGATCTTACACCATATAATCCCCGTCGAAATCGTCGCCATAACATAGATACAATAATTGCTATGGATGATGAGCAGGTAAAAAGACTTGCTTATATAAAAACACTTAACAAAGTTGAAGATAAAAAACATCATGATGCATCTAATGCAATGATTTTGGCAACTCCATTTGCTGCAGGTGCTGCTTCTTCTCTTTTGGGTTCTAATAAAGTAAAACTTTTTTCAAAGGATATTACAGGTCCGTTTGCAAGAGGACTAAAGGGATTAGGCGGAGCAGGACGCTGGGGAATTTTATTGGGTGTGGCTTACAGCATTAGTAAGGCAAGACAATACTTTGAAAATAAATCCCCAAATTTTGACAGATTTACACGGGAAAATCCGTTACTGACCGCAGGTGCTTCTATTGCCGCTTTTGCAGGAGCTATCGCTCTCGGAGCCAAGGGTGTTTCTAAAATAGCAGAACAATCTTTAAAGCATATTAATCCTAAATCTATCATTAAATTTGATAACAAACTTGCTGATTTTTCGAATAAATTTAATGGGAACAAAATTGTTTCAAAAACAGTAAAATTAGCTAACAGGGTTAAAAATCTAAAAGGAGTTGAACCGCTTCAGGTAATAACCCGCAAGGCTCTTGCTTGGTCACCAACAATTCTGCTTGGTGGAGCATTCCTTAATGAATGGGTTCATGGAAGAGCAACCGATGCTGAATTTGTTAGAAATTATACTGATATGAAAAATATTCAAACAAAACTTGCTCAGGCAAGAATCAACGAACTTGCTGTACAGAACAGGGTTTTGAAATCTGAATTAGCGTCGGAACATTCATAAGTCTGAAAAACTTCAAAATAAAAAAGACCGGAATTTTTATCATATCCGGTCTTTTTTATTTTTATTAATTTATAAATTTTTAGATAATTGTTTTATCATTTCGGCAGAACGTGTGTAAATAGTCCTTAAAGAATTTACAAAATCATCCCGGGTTTCTGTTTTTAAATTAAGCGCCATAGCTTTTTCTTCATAACTTACTTTTTTTAAGACTGTCATTTTTGTATTGTGAAATATATCTGATGGCAAATACGAAAAAAATATTAGGGCATTATTTTTTTCTAAATAATTATTGAGTGTTGTCATACTGTTTTCGTTAAAAATTTTGGGCAAATGAGTCTGCAGTTCCTTTGTGTACAAAATATTTGGACTTTTGTAAAACTGAAACAGCTGCTTGTCATATTGCATGTTGCTTAATGCACCTAATTTTATAATATCATACTCCTTTATTTGTGAAGTATAGCATGCTTTGTTTTTCATGTCAATAAAAACGGAATACCCTTGAAAAGAGTATTCCGTCTTGTGTTTGTTTTAATGAATTACTTCATCAATTCGCCGACTGCTTTGTAAACAGCCATACGTTTTGCGGCATCTTCTTCTGCCTGAGCATAAAGTTCAGCAGCATGATCAGGGTTCGTTTTCAACAGAGATTTGTAACGACCTTCTGATTTAATGAAGTCCTGATAGCTTTCTTTAGGTTCTTTAGCATCCCATGTGAACGGAGCATCAGGATTTGCCGGATTGTATCTGTAAAGCGGGAAGTAACCTGCTTCAACTGCACGTTTTTGTTCTGTCTGAGTCTTAGACATATCAATACCGTGAGCGATACAAGGAGCATAAGCAAAGATGATTGACGGTCCGTTGTATGCTTCAGCTTCCTGGAATGCTTTAAGAGTTTGAGCTCTGTCTGCACCTAATGAAACTGATGCTACATAAACATAACCGTAAGACATACTCATCAAGCCCATGTTTTTCTTGTAAGTTTTCTTACCGCCAGTAGCGAATTTAGCAACTGCACCGGTCGGAGTTGACTTAGAAGCTTGACCACCAGTGTTAGAGTAAACTTCAGTATCAAGAACAAGGATGTTTACATTCTGATTTTGTGCAATTACATGGTCAATACCGCCGTAGCCGATATCGTTAGCCCATCCGTCACCACCGATAATCCAAACTGATTTATCAGTGAAGTAATCTTGAAGTTCACGAACTTTAGCTAAATCCGGACATCCGCAGTCAGCGTATTTTGCGATAACTTTCTTAGCATTTTCCTGAGCTTTAACAGCTGCTTCAGTTTTTGAGTTATCCCAGTGTGACATTGCTTCAGTCAAAGCTTCTTTCAAGTCAGCAGGTGATTTTTCGTTTTCAAGAACTTTTTCAACATAAGTTTTCAAAGTATCTCTGTTCTGGTCAACTGCCAATCTCATACCAAAGCCGAATTCAGCGTTGTCTTCGAACAATGAGTTAGCCCATGCAGGACCTCTGCCGTCTTTGTTGGTTGTGTACGGAATTGTCGGGAACGTACCAGAGTAAATTGAAGAACATCCGGTTGCGTTTGCAACGATTGCATTTTCTCCGAACAACTGTGAGACAAGTTTAACATAAGGTGTTTCACCGCATCCTGCGCATGCGCCAGAGAATTCAAACAACGGTTTTCTGAGCATTGCACCTTTAATTGTTTTTGTAGTGTTTTTGCCCATTACGTTGTCAGGAAGTGCATCAAAGAATTCTTCGTTAGCCATTTCTCCTGCAGCTTCTTCGGCTTCGATTGAAGACCATGTAAGGGCTGCTTTTTCAGGATTTTTAGCCATCGGACACTGATCAATACATACTCCGCATCCGGTACAATCTTTGCAGTAAACCTGAACTTTGAATTTTTCATCAGCCAAAGCCGGTTTTGCCGGGATTGTTTTGAATGAAGCCGGAGCACTTGCAAGATCTTTTTCTTCAATCAATTTAGTTCTGATTGCAGCATGAGGACATGCTGAAGCGCAGATTCCGCACTGGATACAATTTTCAGGATTCCACTTAGGAACTCTCGGTGCAATACCACGTTTTTCAAGACAGGCTGTTCCTGTAGGAATTACACCGTCATTTGACATTGCTGATACAGGAATATCGTCGCCTTTTTGTCTCATAGAAGGTTCAATGATTTGTTTCGCAAAGTCTGATGCATTATCCGGAATAAGCTTGATATCATCAGCGTGTGCAACACCATCCAACGAAGCTGGTACAACAACTTCCTGACAAGCATCAACCGCTGCATCAATAAGTGCAAGGTTCATGTTTACAACATCATCGCCTTTTTTCTTGAAGGTTTTCTTCGTCATTTCTCTCATACCTTCAAGAGCCTGATCAAACGGAATAATTCCTGAAACTTTGAAGTATGCAACCATCATAACTGTGTTTGCACCTTTACCTCTCAAGCCCGGCTGCTGTTCAATAAGTTTTTCGGCATCTACGTTGTAGAATTTGATTTTCTTATTGATGATAGTTTCCTGCATATCTCTTGTTAAGTGAGAGAATGCTTCTTCTTTTGACCACGGGCTGTTGAGAAGGAATGTTCCGCCTTCTTTAATACCTTTTAACAGGTCATATCTGCCGATGTAAGCATGAGCTGAGCATGATACAAAGTCAGGTGCTGTGATAAGGTAAGTTGATTTAATCGGTTTGTCGCCGAATCTCAAGTGAGAAACAGTAACACCGAATGATTTTTTAGAGTCGTATGCAAAGTATGCTTGTGCATCTTTGTTTGTATATTGACCGATAATTTTGATTGAGTTTTTGTTAGCACCGACTGTACCGTCAGAACCAAGACCCCAGAACATACAATTAGTAGTTCCGGCAGGTTCGGTTACGATATGTTCATCAATTTTTAATGATTTATGAGTTACGTCATCTTCGATACCAACTGTGAATCCGTGGAAACCATTGTTTTCAGCGTGTTTGTAAACAGCGTAAACCATTGACGGAGTGAATTCTTTTGAAGCCAAACCGTAACGTCCGCCGATAATTCTGATGTCTTTGTTTTCAACAGCTGTAACAACATCCATGTATAAAGGTTCGCCGATAGAACCGGGTTCTTTTGTTCTGTCAAGAACAGTAATACGTTTTACTGTTTTCGGCAATGCTTCGTTGAAACGTTTTACATCAAACGGTCTGTAAAGTCTTACTTTTACCAAACCGTATTTAGTACCTCTGTTTGCATTGAGGTATTCAATAGTTTCTTCAATAGTTTCGCAAGATGAACCAATTGCAACAATAACATCAGTAGCATCGGGAGCGCCGACATAATCAAACGGATGGTATTGTCTGCCGGTAATTTTTGCGACTTTATCCATATATTCCTGAACAATATCCGGAACTGCATCATAGTATTTGTTAACAGTTTCACGTCCCTGGAAGTAAACATCGGTGTTTTGTGCGCCGACTTTACAAACAGGAGCTTCCGGTCTCATTGCTCTGTTTCTGAATTCTTCAATATATTTTGGTTCAACGAGGCTTGCAATATCTTCGTATGAAATTTCTTCAATTTTGTGTACTTCATGAGAAGTTCTGAAACCGTCGAAGAACTGCAAGAACGGAACTTTTGATTTGTAAGTTGCTAAGTGTGCAACCAAAGCCATATCCATTTCTTCCTGAACAGAGTTAGCGGCAAGCATTGCATAACCTGTGTTGCGGCATCCCATAACGTCAGTATGGTCGCCGAAGATTGCCAATGACTGAGCAGCAAGAGCACGTGCTGATACGTGGATTACGTGCGGAAGCATTTCACCTGCGGCTTTGTGCATTACAGGTATCATCAACAATAAACCTTGTGATGCCGTGTAAGTTGAAGTTAAAGCACCGGCGGCAAGTGAACCGTGAACTGCACCTGCAGCACCTGCTTCTGATTGCATTTCTGCAACTTTAACTGTTTTGCCCCAGATGTTTTTCTTTCCCTGAGAAGCCCATTCATCAATCCATTCTCCCATAGTAGAAGAAGGCGTAATCGGGTAGATTGCGGATACTTCGCTCAATGCATACGCAACATGCGCTGCGGCGTAGTTACCGTCAACCGTTATTGTTTTTCCTGGCATAATTAAATAACCTCCTTATTGATTTACTATTACTTAATTACTAATTATACGCTCTTATTTAAATGATAATACAAACATGACATTTGAACAAAAAATCTTGTATGTAAATTATTGTTAAGATTTTTGCGATTATTTCCATTAAAACGTAAAATTTTAAATTCAGGAGTATTATATATTGAGAAACAACTTCAGGAGATTAAAATGAATTTAACAATTACCCCGAATTTTCAAATTTTTAGCAACCAGCAACCCAAAAATTCGCATAACAATATTGTTATGCCTTCAAAACTATCCGTTTTGAAGGCAGATACAGTATCTTTCGGCTCTGTACATTCTAAGGCCGAAAGTGTTTTTGGCAAAGCCGTTGAAAATTCTTATCTTTCGCAAATGGGTAAATTTATAGACAGTGCAGAAAATTTTCACAGAGCCTTAAAAAATGCCTGTGCTAAACTGGCTGATGATGGGTTTGTTTATGATGAAGCATATAATAGTAAACATCCAATTAAGTCAAAAAATTCTTATATTGATAAATTTGAAAGACAGGGGTATGTTCAGGATACGGTAAGAGGTACTGTTTACTGGCTTGAACAACAAAATATTCCGGCATTTAAAAAATTTCTTGATACTATGAAAGAAGAAGGTTATGAAATTGCTGTAATAAAAAACTATAATCCTGAAACAGGAAGATTTGTAAAGCTGCCTGATTTGGAAATTAGACAAAACGGAATAAAACAAGAAGATCTTGAACCTCTCGGCACATTTTTGAGCAAGGCAGAAATATCAAAGCCCAGAAGCAGCACATATTCTGATTATCAAATGAGATTTGTTCCAATTAAAGCAAAAGGGAAAAATGAAAATAAACAGCCGCTTGAATTAATTATGCTATACGGTCCGCACTATTCAAAGGCAAAAGAAGCTGAATCGAAATATGTTTATAATATCGCAAGACAGCTAGACAAGCTTCATATTGATCTGAAAAAAATTTATGCAGAAAAATCTCCGGGCAGAAGAATTGCAAATAATATTGATGTAATAAAAACAAGGCTTCGTGAGGATGTTTCAAAACCTTTATTTGTGAATGCTTATATTGCGGATGCTAAACTCCGCGGTGAAGAAAAACTGCCGGTAGTAATAAGTAAAGTACATGCTGAAATGCTTGACGGATATATGTCCGGTATCAGGCAAAAAATACCTCTTTATTACAAAGAAGCAAGACAAAAATTTAAGTCTGATGAATTCATTACTGATTTAATAAAACGGTCATCAGAATATCAGGAACGTGAAAATAAAATTATAACACCTGAAGAAATAAAAGAGCGTAAACTCTTTTACAAGGACAGACTTGACATAATGGAGGCAGAAGATATTTCAACTGTAGCGAAAGCTCAGGAAATGTTAAAAGCAACTCTTGGTAAATATGCCGAAAAAACTGCGGCAGAGGACACAAAGGCAGTTAAAGATTTACTGTCCGAATAATCGCCACATTTTCCACATGATACGTGTGGCAGAACATATCGAATGGCTGTATGCTTTCAATGCGGCAGCCTTTTTCACATAAATATTTTAAATCCCGTGCAAGCGTTGCCGGGTTGCAGCTTACGTAAACTATGTGACCTTTTGTCAGACGGCACACTTCATCCAGTGACTCTGTTGTACATCCCTTGCGGGGCGGGTCAATAACAGAAACATCAAAAATACGCTTTTCTGTTTTGAAAAACTTCGCTGCATCTCCGCTGTGAATTTCTACATTGGATATTCCGTTTATCGCAATACTTTCTTCCGCTTTCCGGCATGATTCTTCATTTTCTTCTATTGTTACGACATGCTCTGCGACATCCGAAAGACATATGCCAAACGTCGAAATCCCTGCATAAGCGTCTAAAATCGACGGAGAATCATAATGTTTTTTTATAAAATTTTTGACGTATGAAAAAATATTATCGGCACTTGCGGGGTTAATCTGGAAAAAAGTTCCCGCACCGATTTTGAAAATTTTATCCTGTAATTTTTCTTCTATAAAATCTGTTCCGATTGTGCATTCTGTCTTTTCTCCTAAAATTACATTTGTTTTTTTAGTGTTGAAGTTCAGACAGATACCTGAAATTGGGTCAAACTGATTGAAAATTTTTTCCGCAAAACGTTTGTAATTGTCTTTTACGTTTTTGCTGTTCATCACAAGAGTCAAAAGCACATTCCCGTTGTAATTCGAAACCCTGATTACAATATGCCTCAAATCTCCGCTGTGAGTTTTTTCGTCATACCCCGTAATTTTAAAATCCAGTGCATTGTTTCTTATAAATTCGGTTATCTCATCACAAATTTCCGGCTGAATAGGGCAGTATTTTATATTAACAATCTCATGAGATTTAGATTTGTAATATCCGGCAAGAATGCGTTTGGAAACTTTTGTCTGCGCAACAGGGTATTGAATTTTGTGTCTGTAATTTTTGATATCAGGACTCGGGATTGTCAACGGAATTTCAATATCAAGATTTGCGATTGACCTCATTGCATCCTTAACTATCTGTCTTTTGAGTTCCAGTTGAAAATCATAATCAATCATCTGCATCTGGCACGCTCCGCAAACCTTCTGCATAGGGCAGAAAGGCTTCACTCTATGCTGAGATGGCTCAAGAATTTCCATGATTTCTGCATTTGCAAAATTTTTGTTTACCTTTGTAATTTTTGCCCTGACTTTGTCGCCCGGAACAGAGTTTTCGACAAAAATAACAAATCCGCAGTCCTTTGCAATCCCGAATCCGAGATTTGAAAGCTTTTCTATCTCAAGAGTTATGATATCGTCTTTTTGCATATTATGATTTTAGCATAATCAGTGCAGATTGGTGAAATAATTTTTATCAGTCAAAGCTTTATAAGTACAGCCTGCACCATTCATATTATTTGTAGACGTCGGCGAACAATATTCATCAGTTTTGCTGTAATACTGAGTGCCTTTTATCCCCATAGGAAGAAGCTGACCCTTCTCATTTACCTGAAACATAAAAAGATCACGCCCCAGACTGTTGGGAAGTTTATGAAAACCGTTAAGGTCAACTGAAATAAATAACTTCTTAGTGCTGCCTGAAGCAGAATTTTCCAACAGAATCAAGCTACCATCATTTAAGACAAATTGCCCGTCATCAACAGAGTTGAGATAGAGATTATTTTTACCGTTAAAGGTTTTATAGATCACTTCATTATCTTGCTCTATATTACCGGAAGTACCTGTATTGGGAACACAGGCATCGTTAATGTCGCCTGCGCCATAACCGCAATCTTGTACAGAATTCAAATATTTCATCAATATTGGTTTAAGCTCACGCCTACCCATTGTTTCAGAAGTTAATTTTTCGCCATTCTGAGCATAGTACACATATCAAGTGCCTGGGATAAAACCGAATAACTTCTCTTAAGGCCTGTTTCAAGAGCTTTGTTACGATTGTTATTTATCAAGGTTGGCAGCGTCATAGCTGCAACTACCCCGATAATTCCAAGAGTTATAAGGACTTCGGCCATTGTAAAACCTTTATTTTTCATGACAATTTTCCTTTAAATGACATACTTAATTAGATATAGTAAATTAACTATAACTAATTTATCATATCTAATTAAGATTGTAAACATGCAATATGTGAAGAAAAATTCTGACCCGCAAAAAGACCTTTTGTTGAAAATCATAGGTGAAATTATTCACGAAAAACGTGTTCTTCAAAATAAAGGGATTTTACTATTTAGCTATGAATATGACATCTCAAACAGTTCCATAGCGCTTCTGGAAAAAGGCAAAAGAGATGTCCAGATTACAACTCTTTGGAAACTGGCAAATGCTCTGGGCATGACTTTTTCTGAATTTGTAATTGAAGTTGAAAAAAGGCTTCCTAATGATTTTAAATTAATTGATGATTAATAAAAAAGGTTCTTGACAGGAAAAGTTTTTTTGATACTATAATAAATGTCGTCAGGTTAATGCCTGATTAGTGATAACTAAATAAACTTGAGGGCGTTTAGCTCAGTTGGTAGAGCGTCTCCCTTACAAGGAGAGGGTCAAAAGTTCGAGTCTTTTAACGCCCACCATAAAAAAGACCGCATAAGCGGTCTTTTTTAATAGGAAAATCCGGAGCTAAAATTTCCTCAAAAGCCGTATAGGACGGGGTGTTGGCAGGGAACCCGCAAATTCGATTAAGTATCGAATTTGAAGGGGGGCTGCGCTCGACCCCAAAGGTCTTGAAAACTTAATAACATCTTCGCATGGGGCGTTAGCGCAGTTGGTAGCGCGTGACACTGGCAGTGTCAAGGTCAGGGGTTCGAATCCCCTACGCTCCATTTTAAAGAGTTTTGCGTTTTTTTTTTTTTTACTATTTAAATGCTTATATTTAAAGAATTTAGCGGGAGCGAGTTTCTAATTTTTATTCTTTAATCTTAATGGGGGCGATTGGGTTCTTGTAATTACTATTTTTAATGAAAAAGTGCTATATTTTGTGGACTAAAAAGATTCAAAGTTTTTATTCTTATTTTTGTTTTCATTAAGTTTGTTAATAAAGAAACATTTTTTTTAATTTTTCGTCATCCAAATTGTAGAGATTAAGATTTGGAAGAGAGGAAAGATTTCAATGAGTGTGAATGTTGAGTTACGGGAAGAAACGGATAATCTATTTAAAGATTTTCAGGGCAGTTATCTTCAGGAAGATATTGTTTGTCCTGATGATGAAGATGTTATGCCGATGGAACCTAAGACTTTCAGTTCAATCGCAAACGAAGACGATTTGCTTCAGATGTACCTGAAAGATATTGGCAAGGTTAAGCTTCTCTCCTCAAAAGAAGAAAAACTGCTTGGAAAGCAGATTAAAGAAGGTCGCCTGCCGCAGGCTGATATTGCTAAAAGAAAACTTATTCAGGCTAATTTGAGGCTAGTGGTAAGTATTGCAAAGCGTTATATCGGTCAGGGCGTTCTGTTTATGGATTTAGTACAGGAAGGGTCGCTCGGACTTATCAAGGCTGCTGAAAAATTCGATTATTCAAAGAATTTTAAGTTCTCAACCTATGCAACATGGTGGATTAAGCAGACTATAATCAGAGCTATTTCCAACAATTCCAGAACTATCAGAATTCCGGTGCATATGGCTGATAAAATAAGAAAATACAAAAAAGTTTATACAACACTTTCATTTGAACTGGGGCATGAACCGAGTGATCAGGATATAGCAGACAGGATGGGGCTTTCTGTGAGAAAGCTTTCTACAATTAAAAAGTCCATAATCAGGGAGCCGATAAGTCTGGAAACTCCTGTGACGGATGATTTGAATATCGGCGATTATATTCAGGATAAAAAACATAATTCTCCTGAAGAACAAACTAAAACCAGTACTTTGAAAGGGTCTGTCTGTCATCTTTTGAGCACTCTTGATGAAAGAGAAAAAAAGATAATAAATTATCGCTTCGGGATTAACGGGTGTACACCAATGACTCTCGAACAGCTGGGGCGTGAAATGGGGTATTCAAAAGAGCGTATCAGGCAGCTGGAAGATATTGCTCTTGCTAAAATCAGAGAGAAAGAGGAATTAAAGCATTTTAAAGACTTTATTGATGACTGATTATTGTTCAGACCGGCTTTTGCCGGTTTTATTTTTAGGTGCGTAGCTTCTGCACTTTAAAAGGGCTGAAGCCTTACATACTCTCTATTTTTATCAAAATTATGCTTCAATCAACGATTTTGCAAATTCAATAGACTGTTCATTGATATCACCGCCGGCAAGTTCTGCCAGTGCTTTAATTCTGTTGTCGCCTGTCAGAACATAAACTTCAACTTTAGTTTCATCGGCTTGAGATTTTCTGACATAGAAATGTTTGTCTGCTTTTGAGGCGATAATTGCCTGATGGGTAATCAGGACTATCTGATGAAATTTTGATAATTCAACGATTTCATCCGCAACGCTTTGGGAGGCTTTGCCGGAAATGCCTGTATCAATTTCATCAAAAATGACGGTATCAATGTCGTCTGTCTGTGCAAAAATTGATTTTATCGCAAGCATTACTCTTGAAATCTCTCCACCTGAGGCTACTTTTGCAAGAGGTTTTAAGTCTTCAGATACATTTGTGGAAATTAAAAATTCCACGTCATCAATGCCATCCGGTGAAAGCGTTTTTTCATTTACAGCAATTTCAAATCTTGCTTTCGGAAGTTCCAGTTTTGCAAGTTTTTCCTGAATATAAACAGATAAAACACTTGCGTAATTTTTTCGGTGTTCTCTTATTGCTTTAGCTTTGTCGTAAAGTGTTTTTTCGGCGTCAGAGATAAGTTTTTCGAGTTCTTCAATATTTTTTGTTGAAAATTCAATAGAAGATAGTTCTTCAGCCAGTTTTTGGTGTGTTTCCTGAACTGCTTCGAGAGTTCCGCCGTATTTGCGCTTAAGTTTATCCAGAAGGAAAAGCCTTTCCTGAATTTCATTTAATCTTTCCGTGTCGTTATCAAGATTCTGGCTGTAGTTTCTTAATTCTGCCGACAGGTCATGAAGTGTTTCTATACATTCTATCAAATTCTGTTCAATACCGTTCAATTTGTTGTCAAAAGAGGCGGCTTTAGAAACATTTTGTTTGATTTTACCAAGACCTTCCAGAATGGAGCCGTCGTCTCCGTTTATTGCCCAGTATGAAGAGCCTGTTAAATCTTTCAACTTTTCTGCATTTTCAAGCACTTCAAGTTCTGCGTTTAACTCTTCATCTTCAGTAGGAGATTGAATTTCTGCACTTTCAATTTCATTTACCTGAAATTGTAAAAATTCAAGTTGGGATTCCGTAACATCTGCTGAATTTTTTGCTTTTTCAAGCTGAGATTTAAGGTTTGTGTATTCCGAATAAAGTTTTTTGTATTCATCAAGTTTTGCGCCGTAGACCTCCTTAGCATAAGTGTCAAGAAGGTTTATGTGATATTTGGGCTGTAAAAACGAATATGTTTGATGCTGTGAATGGATATCCAAAAACAGCGAACGTAAATTCTTAATAAATTCCTGATTAACAAGTGTGCCGTTTACACGCGATCTCACTGCAGTTTGAGTAATTTCTTTTGTGAGCGTAATTTCTTCTCCGAAATTGTCAATCCCGTTTTCTTCAAAAAGTCTGGTTAAATCATGTTTTTTGTTCTCAATTGTAAGTTCAATTGTTGCTTTTTCGCATCCGTTTTTTATAACTTCTTTTGATACTCTTGGTGCAAAAGCAAGGTCAATTGCACTGATAAGGATGCTTTTACCGGCACCGGTTTCACCTGTTATGACATTTAACCCTTCATGAAAATTCGCAGTTAATTCATCTATTAAAATGTAATCCTTTATCTTAAGCTGTTTTATCATAACAACAGGATAGCCCAAAGTCGTGTTAGGCGCAATATTTTAAATAATTTTTACAATGATTTGATAAACTGTGTAAAATTGGCTTATCAAAAAGCCGGATTTTTGTTTCCGGCTTTTAATTTGTTTTAACCTTTTTCAATTCCGAAAATTCTAAATTCACCAGGAGCCAATGAGTCAATTTCTATAGTGTTGTTTACTGCTTTGAATTTTTTCTTTACAAAATCCTCTCCATCAATTACAAATTCAGATTTTAATTTAAATTCCCCTGGAAGTTTGAGCTTTTTGTCTGTTACTGTTTCACCGTGAACTATTTCAGCATAAGAATTTCCGCTGTCATCTGTTCTTGAGATTTTTTCTGTAGGATTTTTATAATTTGAAACGACAAGGAACGCATTTTTCATCGGTTCTTTTGATATCATCCATGCGGTGAAACCGTCATCTTCCTGAAGAATAATTTGAGCTTCGCCATCTGTTATGACATTATGATTTTTTACAAATCTGTCAATTGCATCAAAATTTTTATAAAATTCAATATTATTTTCTCTTGCCATCGAAACTTCTTCGCCTATCACATGTTCAATGCCAGTTTTAGTGAAACTTTCATCTCCGTCAACGTATAAAACAGGTCTTTGGGCGAACTTGCCTCCGGGAAGAAATTTATATTTGAACCATTTATATAGAGCACCTGCTTCGCCAAGTTGTCCCGGATACTGGTCTATGCTTCTAAATTCTCCGTCTTGATTGTTATAAGTTTTGAGTATCGCAAGCTTGTTTTTGCTTTTTAAATTTACGTTGTAATTTGAAAGATGATTGTTATCTTCAAGAATCTGTTCCGGTGTTTTACTTGATTGTGAAACAATGTCGTTTCCCCATAGAAGATCAAAATTCATATCTTCATGATATTCCTTTAAAAAATCATCCCAGAGCATATATTCCGCTAATGTCCCAAAATATGGAATTTTTGTTTTCATAGCAGAGTTAAGTTTGTTCAAAACATATCTAGGGGCTCTATAGCTTATCGGTTTACCATCTTTTTCCGATACTTCATCGACGATATGGTCAATATGGTCAACTCTGAATCCGTCAAAGTTGTAGCTTTGTTGTAGATCTTTCATGTAGTCAATGAAATAATCAATAACCGGTTCATTGAAAGTACCGTTTTCAAGGTATGCAAAATAATATGGTGTCTGGCAATCCAGATTTGCAAAACAAGAAACGTCTTCGCTTTTAAAATTAAAATGCTTGAAAACCGGATAATCTTTACCTTCGCTCATTTTGTCAAATACAGGTACTCCTGCAGAACACCATGCTCCCCCTGGAGCCGGCCACAATCCTTTTTCTATAAGTTTCTGTATAATTTCAAGTTGTTTTGTTATGTCATTTTCTGTAAGTTTGGCATTTGTTTTGACGTCAAGAATTTCTGAAACAATTTCTTTTACTTGTTTATGAATTTTGTTTTGAGAATTTTTTTCAAGCATGGCATTTGATATTTCCTGCTTGTAAGAGTTCATTCTGTTGTCAAAGTCGTCATAAATAGTTTGATAATGTGCGCTGAGTTCTCCAAATGAGCCGTTAATATTTTGTTTGTATAAATTTTTAATGACTTCTATATCGTCGCTGTCGTAAACTTTTGCCATTTCAGAAGCAACAGCATCAGTTTTTTGGTAAAGCAGATTGATCAATTCATTAATGTCATACCAGCGTGCAATTGAAGGGGTCGCAAGAACAGCTTTAGAAAATCGGCCCGTCTGAGGGAGAATATCATATATGACTGGGTGTCCGGCAAGCTGAGCAAATGTAATAAATGTCTGAACCTGTTCTTTCGCGTCAAGCCCTGTTAACTCAAAGATTTCTTTATCGAACAATCTTTCGCTTACTTCACTGCTTTTAGGCAGATATGCGCAACCGAATTCTCTGGGGTGAAATGGAATTAAGTATATTGTTGTGTTAAAAATATCATTTGTAAGATTTCCTGTCGGCAGGATTAAAAGCTGGCGCATCCAGTCCATAAATTTGCCTGTTTCTTTTGTTTTATTTCCGTCTTTTAATCCAGCAAGATTTATGAGTTTTATGTCATGCCCTTCTTTTTTTATCCAATCAGCATTTTTTATACCGTTTCTTGCCAGCGGACTGATTTTGTCCCTGTCAAATCTGAACCGTCCGTCATTAAAAATGTGGTTATCTATCCATTTGAACTGCAAAGCATAAAGCACCTCAGCATGTGTCAGTTCGTCAAGCGCTTTTATATAAGGATAATTGAGATATCCATGCTTAATCATGATATTTCTAAGATAATTTTTTCTGTCGGAGGGAATTTTATCGACATCGTAGTGTTTTGAAAGCTTTGTAAAAATTTCGGTAATTTTTCTTTCAGGTGAAATCTTTTTTTCCTTGTTTCCAAATAAAAATTCTAACATTCCGTTTCTCTCCTATATATCCTGAGTATAGCACAATAAAAATTAATTACATAACGAAAATAATAATTGTACTTTTTACAATATTAGCTGATAGGGTAATGGATTAATTCTTAATCTCATCATTTAATAGTCATGTCGATATTACGACAACATAAAAATTTATAAAAAGAGAGGTGAAAAATGTCTTTAAACAAGCAAGCAGAACTTGAAATCAATGCAGTTAATCAGGTAATCAACATTGTAATCGTTGAGGATTTTAAACTTACCAGAGTTGGCCTAAGATGCGCATTAAATGAAAATCCTGACTTAAATGTTGTTGCCGAGTCGGAGGATGCGGTTGAGGGCTTAAAATTAATTGAAAAACATAAACCGGATGTTGTGCTTATGGACTTAGGTCTTCCGGGCATGAACGGTATTGAAGCCATGATTAAGGTTAAGGAATTTGCTCCGCAAATAAAAATTATTGCTTTAACTTCGCATGACAGGGAAGAAGAAGTTGTTGCAGCGTTGAGTTCCGGGGCAAGTGCTTACTGCTTGAAAGATATTGATCCGCAAAAACTTGCTGATGTTGTAAGGGATGTTTCTATTGGAGTGTGCTGGATTGATCCTGTTGTTGCTCAGCTTGCTCTTAATGCTTTCCCGAAGGTTGAAAATATCGGATTTCTTCCGAATAAATCGCATGGCGAAGGCCGTGTGCCTTTGACGGAAAGAGAGTTTGAAGTTTTGAAGCATCTTGTTACAGGTAAAAGCAATACTGAAATCGCTAAAGAATTGATTGTAAGTGTTCACACCGCAAAGGCTCATGTTTGTTCAATTCTACAGAAAATGTGCGTGAATGATAGAGTACAGGCTGCAGTAAAAGCTGTTAAAGAGGGTATGGTGTAATAGATACAATAAATTTTTAAGTACAGAGAGGATTTAATATAAATCCTCTCTGTTAATTCTTAACTTACCAATGTATTCAAACATATGCGAAATATTATACTTGTCATCCCCAAGTGATGCCTGAATTTTATTTAACAGATTTGGAGTGAAGTTTTTTTCTGTCCAGTGTGAATCAATTTTTTTCGGAATAATTTGTAAGGTGTCGAAAATTTTTACAAGAATGTCCGCTTTTTCGGTTTCATTTTTCTGTGACAGAAAATCCTTAAATCACTCTTTTGAAGGAAAAGCTGTCTGCGGTCTTTGAATTAGTTCATAAACATGTCCTTGCCCTAGTCAGAAAAGATATTGTCCATTCTTGATGTCTTCCACCAGACTGAGTCTGCCGGATTTATCTTTAGTCAGTTCTTCAAACAAGTTTTTGGCGGAACCTATGCGGTTTTTGCATTTATCTCCGAGTTCACTGATTGTTAGTTTTGCTCTAAAAGAGGTTTGATTGTTGTTTGTTATATTCATGACAGTGGCTCCTTTGGTTTCATTTTGCTAAGATAAAAGCCACTGAAATAAGAATTTTGTAATCAGTCAGAAATACTTTTTACAATTTTTAATACTTGTTCTTTTAGAGATTCATAATCTGCGTTGTTGTCAATTACATAGTCCCAGTCTTTAATGTGATCAAGTCCTGTTTCCGTAATATCCTTTTCCCCGATAAGAGTGCCACGTTGAGTTCTTGTTTCACGGGTAGCTTCAACTCTTATCGTAATAGCGCCTGCATTTTTAAAAACATCATATTCGTGTTGGACTCTTACGTCTGTTACGATAATGTTTCCAGGTTGTTCAAGAATTTTTTTGAGCCAGTAATCCGGATCCTGAGCTCTTCCACGGTTCCCGAGGTCGATTAAATCCTGTCTGTAAAGAGGTTTGTTCTTTTCAATTTCTTCATAAGTAAGATTTTTTTCTTTGCCATATGTGATTTTTATAATATCTCCCATTGCGCATCGTTTGTAATCAGGCATTTCACCAAGCATGATTTTTGCTGCAGTGTCTTTTCCTGAGTACTGTTTGCCTGAAAAAATTATAATTTTATCCGTCATTTTGGTTTCTCCTTTTTATTTAAAATAGCATGAATGTATTTTAGAAATTACTACCAACTTAATATTTGTAAACAATTTTATTGCAATTTGAATTTGTTGGTCGTACTATTTATAAAGCGTTGCAGGTTAGGGTACATTGCAACAAACAAAAAGTGTAATTATTACAATAGTGGAAATATTAAATCATGGCTTTAAACTTTCAAGAATTGGTTTTTAATTTATCAAAATTTTGGTCGGATTATGGTTGTATAATTCAGCAGCCTTATGATATTGAAAAAGGTGCTTCAACCATGAACCCGGCGACTTTTTTAAGATCATTGGGACCTGAACCCTGGAATACTGCAATGATAGAACCTTGCAGACGCCCGACAGATGCAAGATATGGTGAAAACCCTAACAGACTTGGACATTATTTTCAGTTTCAGGTTATCTTAAAACCATCTCCGGACAATGCTCAGGAACTTTATTTGAAGAGTTTGGAAGCTATGGGCATAAACCTTAAAGAACATGACGTAAGATTTGTTGAAGACAACTGGGAATCTCCGACATTAGGTGCTGCAGGGGTTGGCTGGGAAGTCTGGCTTGACGGCATGGAAATTACGCAGTTTACATATTTTCAACAGGTAGGAGGCTTGGAGATTAAGCCGGTTGCACTTGAATTGACCTATGGTTTGGAACGCATTGCAATGTATTTGCAAAATAAAGCCTCTGTCTACGATATTATGTGGAATGACACGCTTAAATACGGTGATATTTACCTCCAGAATGAAATTGAACAGTCAAAGTATAACTTTGAAGTGTCTGATGCAAAAAGTCTTTTTGCAATGTTTGATCTCTATCAGAAAGAAGTTGATAATTGTGTTAAAGCCGAATTAGTTCTTCCGGCTTATGATTACGTATTAAAATGCTCCCATACTTTCAACCTGCTTGACGCAAGGGGTGTTATAAGCAAGGATGAAAGAATAAACTTTATAAACAGAGTGAGAACAATGGCATCAGCTGTTGCAAAGTTGTATGTAGCGCAAAGAGAACGTATGGGATTTCCTCTTTGCAAATAATATAAGGAAAATAAATGGCAGAAAAATACAGTCGTGCTACCCTTACCCGTAATTTTTTGAAAACTATTACAAGAATTAAAAAACCTGATGAAATGCTTTCTGAAGCAAAATCTGGTGGTTTGGAAAAAACTCTTGGAGTTGTTGATTTAATTGTTTTGGGCGTGGGAGCAATTATAGGGTCAGGAATTTTTGCGATTGTCGGTATTGCGGCAGCCGGAAGTGCTGACGGATCAGCACTCGGTGCAGGACCGGCATTAATTATTTCAATGGTTGTTGCGGCAATTGCATGTGTATTTTCGGCATTGTGTTACTCGGAATTTGCAACAATGATTCCGGTGTCGGGCGGTGCTTATATTTATACGTTTGCAACACTTGGCGAATTTGCGGCATGGATGGTCGGCTGGGTTTTGATGCTTGAATATGCTATCGGATTTATTGCGGTTGCCTGCGCATGGTCAAACCATTTTGTTCAGTTTTTGAACGGGTTTGAAAATTATCTGCCGGCATGGTTTGCTAATCCGCCTGTATGGCTTGTTAATGATCCTTTTTCTGCGGCTAAAATTGTTGCGGAAAATCCGGATATATTTATTCCGAAACTTCTGGGAATTCCTATTTGTATAAACCTTCCGGCAATTGTTATGGTTTTATTGTCCACGGCAATTCTGGTAAAAGGGACAAAAGATTCTGCCAAAATGACTGCAATCATGGTTTTTGTAAAACTTGCGGTTATTGCTTTGTTTGTTGTTGCCGGCGCTTTTTATATCAAACCAGACAACTGGGTTCCTTTTGCGCCGAACGGTGCTGCAGGAATTTTTGCGGGAGCATTTATAATCTTCTTTGCATATATCGGCTTTGATGCAATTGCAACGGCGGCCGAAGAATGCAAAAATCCGCAGAAAGATTTGCCTGTCGGAATTATAGGTTCACTTATCGTAACAACAATTGTCTACGTTCTTGTTGCTCTTGTGTTGACAGGGCTTCAGGATACAAGTGCTGCTGTGCCTGCTTCATTTTTGAAAGCCCCGATGGCTTACTGCATGAAACTTATACATTTGAACTGGGCAGCGGGATTGATTTCTATAGGATCTCTTGCCGGTTTAACTTCTGTATTGCTGGTTATGGAAATGGCTGCTACAAGAATTTTATACGCAATGAGCCGTGACCATTTTATATCAGCAAGATTTCAAAAATTACATCCGAAGTTTAAAACCCCTCATGTTTTGACCTGGACAGTCGGGCTTCTTGCTGTGGTCGGCATTTTGACGCTTAACCTTGATGTGGCAGCTGAACTTTGCAACTATGGAACGTTCACTTCTTTCATTGTTGTTTGTGTTGCGGTTTTGATTTTGAGAAAGACAGATCCGAATAGAGAAAGACCGTTTAAAGTGCCTTTTTCACCGGTTGTTCCTGCACTTGGAATTATTTGCTGCGGAGGCTTGATGATTTACAAATCCATGCAGCCGTCAAGTTCTGCATTGTTGTTCCCTGTGTGGCTGGGTGTTGGAGCAATGATCTATTTGTTATATGGCTTTGTAAAAAATAGGATTAATGAAAATAAAATTCATAACGAAAAAGTTGAACAAAAGAAACTTGAACTAAAAATGTAGAGTAGGCTGACGGCCGATAGTATGGAAAGAAATATGATAAAAAATATAATAAAGAACGCTTTAAAAAAGAAAAGTCCGGATGAACTTATTGCAACAAGCAAAAAGTCAGAGTTAAAAAAGACTTTGAATGTATTTGACCTTATAGTAATAGGTATAGGTGCTGTAGTCGGCACCGGTATCTTCACTATAGTCGGAAGTGCAATTCAGGGCGGTCCGGAAGGTGTCGGAGCCGGGCCTGCGATTATAATTTCAATGCTGCTTGCAGTAATTGCTTGTATTTTTTCAGCACTTTGCTACAGCGAAATTGCCGCAATGATTCCGGTTGCAGGAAGCGCTTATACTTACACGTATGCGACAATGGGCGAATTTATGGCATGGATGGTCGGCTGGATTTTGATGCTGGAATATGCTATCGGAAATATTACTGTTGCAAGTGCGTGGACTGGATATTTTACACAGCTTTTGAAAGGTTTCAAACATGTTCTTCCTGATTTTATAGTAAATTTCCCGATTTGGCTCAGAATGGATTATAGAGCGATTGCCGCAAGCTGCGACAAGTATGGACTTGATATCCATGACAAAATTCCATATCTTTTCGGACATATTCCTGTTGCGATAAATCTTCCTGCAATTGTAATTGTTTTGATATTGACAATGCTTTTGATTAAAGGTGTAAAAGAATCAACAAGATTTGCAAGTATTATGGTTGGTGTAAACCTTTTGATAATAACTTCTTTCATCGTTGTCGGGGCATTTTACGTAAAGCCTGAAAACTGGACACCCTTTGCGCCGAACGGTTTCAGCGGAATTTTTATGGGTGCGTTTTTGATATTTTTTGCATATATCGGATTTGATGCTATTTCTACAACTGCGGAAGAAACTGAAAATCCGCAGAGAGACTTACCTATCGGAATTTTGGGTACACTTTTTATATGTACTGTTTTGTATATAGGTGTGGCACTTGTTTTAACAGGAACCGTTCCGTTCGGTCAGATTGACACTCAGGCGCCGATTGCACATGCTATGCGTTTTATCGGGCAGGATTGGTTTGCCGGTTTGATTTCGGTAGGCGCATTGTGCGGTCTGACATCGGTGCTTTTGATTTATCAACTCGGAACAACGCGTATTTTGTATGCAATGAGCCGTGACAGATTTTTGCCGAAGTCTTTAAGACTTATACATAAAAAATTCAGAACTCCGCATGTTTTGACCTGGATTTCGGGTATTGTGGTTGTGGTTTGTTCTTTGTTTATGGATTTGAATATTTCGGCAGAATTGTGTAATTTTGGAACGTTTACATCGTTTATCATAATTTGTATAGCGGTATTGATTTTACGAAAAACGGATCCGGACAGACCAAGACCTTTTAAAGTCCCGTTTTCACCGGTGTTTCCGATTTTGGGCATTATCACATGCGGCGGGCTGATGATTTATTCAATGAAATTTTTAACCACATCATCATTGTATTTTCCGCTCTGGCTTTTGATAGGGTTTATAATCTATGCAGGCTACGGGTATGAGCAGAAACGATTGGAAGAAAAACAAAAAGCCCAGCGCACAGTAAAACAGCAAAAAATTGAAGTGTAAAATTAAAAAAGTAATATACTAAATTTCTGTTATATGAAAATCTTTTCTGAGAGTATCCTCAAGATATTTCAAAAGAATTTTGTCGCAAGGGGCTTCCGAATGCGACATGGGTGATAGTTGGGCTTACTATTGCAAACCTCTTAAAGCCGAAAATTGCAGCTATGAAACAGGTGATTTTACTGCCTGTATGATGCAGGTTATCAACGACGGATGGGAGATAAAATACAGATATTAGCCGATTAATTTATTGAGTTAATAATTATTAAATTATCCTTAAAAGCATTGTATTTTTAGCTTGAGTACATATAATTAGTGTAGAAAGAACGTGTTTTTGTTTTATTTTTTATACACAGCCAATTCGTTTAATAAGTACTAATTTTATATATTTTAAGAGGGTTAAAAATAGAATGATTAAACTAAACTACAAGAACGCAGACGCTCTGGTTATAGGAGAAGAAAACGGCTTAAATCTTGAAGCGGAATTTAATGAGTACAAAGACAAAATTGTGCATATTATTGCAGATTTGAACAAAAGAAAAGACAAGAACGGACAGTGGCTTCAGTGGATGAACCTTGGATATAACGAGGAAACTCTCTGGTATGTAAAAGAATATGCAGCAATGGTTAAGGGGCGTTTTGAAAATATTCTTGTTCTCGGTATAGGAGGGTCAGCGCTTGGCGGACTGGCTGTGACGGAAGCTTTGTTAAAGCCTTTTTGGAATTTGCTTTCTGAAGAGCAAAGAAACGGCATGCCAAGAATTTTCTTTCTTGATAATATTGATCCTGATACTATTAACGGGCTTTTGGATGTTATAGATCTTGAAAAAACTTTAGTAAATGTTATCACAAAATCCGGTTCTACGGCTGAAACAATGTCGCAGTTCATGATTGTAAAAGACAGACTTGAAAAGGCTCTCGGCGACAATTACAGATACAATATAGTTGCAACAACTGACAAAAAAACAGGTGTTTTAAGACAGATTGCGGAACAGGAAGGTTATAAAACTTTTGTTGTTCCTGATGATGTCGGCGGAAGATTTTCTGTATTTTCTGCTGTCGGTTTGCTTCCGTTTGCGCTTGTCGGGCTTGATTTGGACGAGATTACAAACGGTATCAAGGATATGGATCTGGCTTTGAAAAACACGGATATTCATAACAATATTGCGGCGCAAAATGCTTTAATTCATTATCTTATGGATACGAAAAAAGGTAAAAATATTTCTGTCATGATGCCGTATTCGAGCCGTTTGAAGTATGTTTCTGACTGGTATGCGCAGCTCTGGGCTGAATCTTTAGGCAAAAACAAAGACAAGGACGGAAACAATGTTCATATTGGTCCGACTCCTGTCAAGGCTCTTGGGGTTACAGATCAGCATTCTCAAATTCAACTTTATAATGAAGGCCCGAATAACAAGGTTATAAATTTCATAAGAGTAGAGAATTTTGATACAACTCTTGAAATACCGAACATCTTTGAATATACCGGAATCGGTTATCTCGGCGGAAAAACAATTAACCAGCTTATTAATGCGGAAGCAGATGCAACACGTGTCGCTCTTGCGGATTACAGCCGTCCGACAGTGACTATTACATTAGAAAAAGTTGACGGTTATAATGTTGCACAACTGCTTTATATGCTGGAAGTTCAGACTGCAATCGCAGGTGAACTTTATAACATAAACACCTTTGATCAGCCCGGAGTTGAACAGGCAAAAAATTATACCTATGCGCTTATGGGCAGAAAAGGTTACGAAGAATCGGCGCAGATTCTTCAATCAAAAATGACGGCTGCCGTCTAGGGAGAGTGTAATTAAGAATAGCTATGATAATAAAGACTTGTTAAAAAGCAAGTCTTTATTTACTTAATTGGCAATTGTCAATAACGGCAATTGAAACAGTATCTTAATTTCTACTTGCGATTTTGTGAAATTTTATTATATGATAAAATAAACCTCAGGGGATTTTTTATTGATGAAAATTTTAAAAAAGATAATATTGTCCTTATTTATAATTACATTTATCCTGATTATTGGCGGAATAACAGGATTAAATGTTAATATGACATTAGCAGATACAACATTAAAAACAGGTATTTCTTTAGTCGAAAATGTTCCGGACGGGTTGTTCGGAACATGGCGGGTGGCGGCTGTGCTTTCTAAAACCGACAGCCCTGCAACTTTCAGACAAAAAAGTGCCGATTTGTGGAACCTCTCCCGCAGCGGAAACGTCATGAATTTAAACAATCCGTTTACCGGAGCTTCTGCAAATGTGTCTGTTGAATTTGTGGAAGGCAATGTTATAAAATTTGTTAAGGAAGGAGTTTCAGAAGATAAGACGTTGACAGATGCTGTTGAAATCAAATTAAACGGCAACAAATTTACGGGTTTCAACAGGCTTACTTTAAAAACAATATCAGCAGGACAGGTCGTAAAAATTCAGCAAGCTGAATATGCACTAGTCGGCGAAAAAATTTCAGGTATGAGTGTATTGGAAAAGTGAGGATAAGATATGCAGATTTATGAATTTGATACTGTAATTTTAGGTGGAGGCCCTGCAGGGTTAAGTGCAGGAATTTATGCAAGCAGAGGTGCTGTATCTACTGCAATAATTGATACATCTATGCTTGGCGGGCAGCCTTCAAATTATCTTGAATTGGAAAACTATCCTGGATTTCCGATTATCGGCGGATTTGATTTGATGGAAAAGTTTGAAGAGCATGCCGACAAGTTCGGAGTTCAAAAGTTCCCTATGCAGGAAATCGAAAGTATTGATTTGAAAGCCAATCCTAAGATTATAAAAACCAATGAAGGCGAGTTTAGAGCCAAAACGGTAATTATTGCATGCGGTGCTCAGCCAATGAAGCTTGGAGTTCCCGGTGAAGCCGAATTTATCGGAAGAGGTGTAAGCTATTGTGCCGTTTGTGACGGTGCATTTTATAAAAACAAAGTCGTTGCTGTTGTCGGCGGAGGCAATGCTGCCGTTGAAGAAGCTATGTATTTGACAAAATTTGCGGATAAAGTTTACGTTATTCACAGACGAAATGAACTCAGGGCTGATAAAATTGTTCAGGATAGAGCCTTCAAAAATGATAAGATAGAATTTATCTGGGACAGTGTCGTAAAAGAAATTAAAGGTGATGATCTGGTTCATACAGCAGTGATTGAAAACGTAAAAACTCATGAAATCTCAAACCTTCAGGTTAACGGTGTATTTCCGTATATTGGTATGACTCCGAATATAGAAAGTATTTCAGGACAGGTTGAGCAGGATGCGAACGGATTTATTTTAACAAATGACACAATGAAAACTTCTGTTGATGGAGTTTATGCTGTTGGAGATGTTAGGAAAACGCCTTTAAGACAGGTTATAACTGCAGCTGCAGATGGTGCTGTCGGGGCTGTTTATGCAGTAAAGTATCTTGAAAGTATAAAAGAAGCTCCACAAACTGTTTAACCGGCTATATTATTTTATTTTGCAGAACTGAAAAAAACATGTAAACACTGTTTAAAGTATTTGATGAAGATGTATCAAAATAAGAATCCGCCTGAAATACAGACGGATTTTTATCGTGCCTGATGCGATTCGAACGCACGACCTTTTCCTTCGGAGGGAAACGCTCTATCCGGCTGAGCTACAGGCACTTATTTTATTTTGAAATTCTTTTTATATCATAATAAAAGCGCCGCTTTTTTACAAGCGGCGCTCTGTAATTATTTAAAAAATTCTTGTGCATTTATTCTTTGGCGTTCTTTTTCATCTTCAACTTTAAAGAAAGTCATCTGTTTGAAATTAAATATTGAAGCGATAATTGAACTAGGGAAAAGCTCTACTGCATTGTTCAAATCAAGAACTGCTGCGTTGTAAAATCTTCTTGCTGCCGCAATGTGTTCTTCTACTTCATTGTAAGTTTGCATTGATTGAATCATCGTCTGGTCAGACTTTAATTGAGGATAATTTTCCATGTTTACCATCAATTGGCCCATTTGACGCTGAATTTCTCCGTCAAGTTTAAGTTTGTTTTCGATATTGCCCATGCTGGAATCAAGTTTTATAGCCTGCGCTCTGAGGGCTGTAATATTTTCCAGCAATCCTCTTTCATGCTCCATAAACTTGTTTGCAATGGTCAAAATGTTCGGGATTAAGTCATAACGTTTTTTCAATTGAACATCAATACTTGAAAATGCTTCCTTAACCTTGTTTCTTTTTTGTACAAGCGAGTTGTACATTAAAATAATAATCACCAGTAGAATGCCCAGTACTATGAGCCAAATTGTTGATGTTGACATTCCTGTTCCTCCTATTAAATTGTCAGCAAATTGTTTTCCGCCTACTACATTGTTCATATTTTTTTCCTCATTTTGTTATGTAAACTTCACTCCCATTTTTTCAAGCGAAACTACTTCATCAAAGTCTTTTCTGCTTTTTATTGTTTTGGTGTGATCTTTTTCATATCCGAGTGTTAAAAGTGAAAGTAAGATTTGCTTGTCATTCAAACCGAGCATTTCCTTTACGGATATAAGATTATTTGTATCTTTTGTTGTTAATTCATTTGAAAGAGCGCCGATTATGCAGCAGCCAATTCCTAATTCTTCTGCTCTCAGTGTCATATAACCTATGGCATAAGGTATTTGTTCTATTGTTCTGACTAGTGTTTCATATTCGCCAAGATTGCTTGGATTAAGCATAGGGCTTGCGAGAATGTATTCTCTTGTTGCTGAATTTTTTCCCTGTTTTTCCATAACTTTTGAAAATTTAGGTATGTCCCATGCCGTCATATCAGCAACACAGCAAATTACAGCCGATGCACTGCTTACCTGCTTTTGTCCGCCTGAGGCTTCAGATAAAATATTCTTATGTTCTTGATTTTTTACTACTATAAACTGCCAGGGCTGTACGTTAACCCAGCTTGGAGCCATTATGCCGGCTTGCAGAATTGATTTTATATCATCATCGCTAACAGGTTTTTCCGAATAAGTACGTACACTTTTTCTGGTTGTTATTGCATTTAAGACCATGCCGCCTCCGTTTGTTTTTATATAACCAGTATATAATTATTTTCCGGCAATGACAACTGTAAAGTCCGTTCCGTTACAATAAACATCATTAGGTTCATATACAAATTGAAAACCGATTATTGACGGTGTCTTTTTCTTAAGCCAGTTGAAGTAATCATTTGTAACCTGTTTTGAGTGGGCTACAAATTGTGTATGTGTTTTATTTACATGACCTGTGCAGGCAACTTCAATTCCAAGTGTTGTAAGCTGCTCTTTTATTAATTGTGCTTCTTCTTCGTTTCCTTCAGAGTACATAATACCGGCTTTCATTTGCTGCCCGAGTTCGGCTGGATTAACTTTTTCTCTGTAAATAAGTCTGTCTACAACTTCCTGAGTTTTTTCAGGATCAAGAATCCAGTAGCTGATATAGCCTTTTTTGTTCGGGGCGCCCGGAAGCATTGCAATTTCTATTTTGTCCATATCTATATGTTTTGCAAGACTTGCATACTGCGAAAGTTCGTAGAATGACATATTAGTTTTTATGTATTTGTTTGCAACATTAATAATTTCTGGCAGTTTAGTTATTGTTTCTGGTTTTTTGAGAGATTCCATCAATCCTCTTAAAAACCATTGCTGACGCTGTGTTCTGCCTATATCGCCCATTGCATCATGACGGAATCTCAAATACCCGATGACTTCCTTGCCGCTGAGATGGTTCATGCCTTTTTGAAGATTGATAAATAGCTTGCCTGAATAATCATTGTAGTGCATATTCTTTTCTACATAAATATCAACTCCGCCTAAGGCATCAACAATTTCTTTAACAGCTTGATCGTGTACCATTATATAGCGGTCAATTTTGACCCCCAGAGTGTCTTCAATTGTTTTAATAGTCATTCCGATACCGCCTATTGCATGGGCTGCGTTAATTTTCTGGATGCCGTGATCGCCAGGGAGGTAAACTTTACTGTCACGTGGAATTGATATTGCATTTAATGATTTTGATCTCGGATCAATATTCATCAAAATAATAGTATCTGTTCTAGTTCCTTCAAAAGGATCTGTTCCTTCGCCGTTTGAATCGACGCCAAGCAGAAGAATATTTTTTCTTTTTGTTCCAAATGGAAATGAAAAATCTGCTTTATGTTTTGTGTCATTATCTTTTGAAAGATTAACAAAAAGTTTTGTAATCGGATTATCTTTTCCGAGATGTTTTTCCAAAAATTCCTGATTATCTGCAAGTACAAAAAAGCTTAAGCCCGCACCAATTATAATAATAGTCAGAATCATTATTATACGAAGAAACTTGGAACTGTCTCTGCGTATTAATTTAGCTTGTCTTATCGTATTTTCTCCGTTGTTTGTCTGGCTTCTTCTTGGTCCTTTGTTTGTATCTGTTCTCATAAAATATCCTTGTATTGGGTAACTTAAGATAATAATATTATACAATCATTAATTCTACATACGGTAATTTAATGATTTTAAAAAACTTTTAGAAGAAAGGTTGAAACAAGTGAAAAATATACAACCAATCCGACAACATCAATAGTTGTTGCAATTACGGGGCCTGATGCAACCGCAGGGTCAATGTTAAGAGCTTTAAGCGCAAACGGTGTAAACGTTCCTATCATTGTAGCCATTGTCATGTTTATAGTCATTGCAATCCCGACGACAATACCGAGTTCAATGCTGTGCTGCCACCCGAAGGTTGCAAAAGTTACAAGAAGCCCGAAAATTGCACCGATAAACAAGCCTATAAACATTTCTCTTGCGATATGGTACATTGCAGAACTCATTGTTACCTGTCCGGTTGAAAGTCCCCTGACCATAAGAGTAATACTTTGTGTCCCGATATTTCCGCCAAGACCTGCCAGAAGAGGCATAAAAATTGCAACTATCGGAATGGCGGCAATTGTATGGTCAAAGTGATGCGCAACATTTACAGCAATAAATTCACCGAGAAGCGTTATAAACAACCACGGGGTTCTTGCTCTGATTGCATTAAAGATGTTTCCAGAAAGAATTTCATCTTCGTCGACGACTTCCGTTGAAATACCTGATGACTGGTAAATTTCTTCGGTTGTTTCTTCTTCAAACAAATCATGAACGTCGTCCCAGGTAATCATTCCTTTGAGTCTGTTATATAAATCAACTACAGGAAGCGCATTGTACTGGTATTTCATAAATTCGTCAATAATATAGTCGCTGTAATCGTCAACATGAAGTTTGACAATATCTGAAATCATGATATCTTCCACCCTTTTGTTTACGGGAGATGTCAGCAGTTTTCTGAGCGAAATAACCCCGAGCAGGTGGTTCTGTTTGTCAACTACATAGATGTAGTAAAGTTCAAGGTTGTCACGTTCCGCTTTAATCCTTATGTAGTTTAAGACATCCTGAACGCTCATATCAGAATTGACTGTTAAAACAACAGGGTTCATAATACCGCCTGCGGTGTCCTCATTGTATGTCAAAAGTTCACGGACTTCTTCGGAGAATTTGTGCGGAAGTTTGTCAAGATAAGTTTCGGTTTCATCTTCTTCCATATCGCCAAGAACGTCGGCCGCCGCATCATGTGGCAGTCTTGTCAAAATTTTAGATGCCGTTTCCTGGTCGATATCGCCAAGCAGTTCTACCTGAAGCTGCGGGGAAATATATTCCATCAATTCGGCTGCTTTGTCTATATCAAGAAGCTTAAAGCATTTCAAACGTTCTTCAGGTTTAAGTTCCTGAAAAATATCTGCCAAATCAGCACTGTGAAAACTGTCCAATTCTTCTCTTAATTGGTCCTGGTTTTCATCTTCCATGATTTCTCTTAGGCGTTCGATTACGTTTGAAACATTCATCATAATTTTATTATAATACGAATATAAAAATGTAAAATTTTTAATATTGGTTAACGGTTTGTTTATTGTATAATTTTTTCATAACAGAATTTACGGAGAGAAAAAGATGATAAAAGATTATTTTCTGGATAAAATTGAGGATGCTGTTGAAAAGGCTGTAAAGGCTGGCAAACTCGGGCAAATGAGTGAATATCAAAAGGGTTCTCTTGTTGTAGAGAAGCCTAAAAATCCTGATTTCGGGGATTTTGCGGTAAATGTTTCTTCACTTGCAAGGTCGGCCAAAATCGCACCGCCGATGATTGCAAATGCAATTGTTGAGGGGCTTGAGGATGAGGACAATGAATATTCCGTAATCGGCGGGTTTATAAACTTCAGGGTCGGCAAAAATCTTTTGCTCAATGCAATTGATGAAATTTTTAAGAAAAAAGAAAACTTCGGACGTCCTGAAAATATTAATAAAGAAAAGATTATTCTTGAATATGTTTCAGCAAACCCTACAGGGCCTTTCCACATAGGACACGGCAGATGGGCTGCTATGGGCTCTGCACTTGCAAACCTTCTTAAATTCTACGGGCATGAGGTTTATCAGGAATTTTATATAAACGATGCCGGCTCTCAAATCCAAAAGCTCGGAAATTCTCTCGCTATCCGTATTCGTCAGCAGTTGGGCGAAGCTGTAGATTTTCCGTCAGATGAAATTGAGCGTAAAAATTACTATCCTGGTGATTACCTGATTCCAGTAGCGAAAAAATATATTGATGAAAACCGTGAAATTATTGAAAAAGTTCAGAATGATATTTCTAAAATTGATGTAAAAGATTTGTCTGATTTCGCAAAAATTGAAATGGAAAATTTGCAAAAAGCTTTGCTTGAACATTTTAGAGTACATTTTGATAATTTTTATTCCGAACTTACTCTGCATCAGTCAGGCAAGGTGGATGAGTGTGTAAACAAATTAAAAGCAAGCGGTAAAATCTATACAAAAGATGGTGCTGATTGGTTCAAATCCTCAGATTACGGTGATGATCAGGACAGAGTTATAAAGAAAGCCGACGGTGCTAACACTTATCTTACTGCTGATATAGCTTATCATATAGACAAACTTGAAAGAGGGTTTGACAGAATGATTAACATCTGGGGTGCAGACCATCACGGTTATGTCGCCCGTGTTAAGGCCTCTATTGAAGCTCTCGGGTATGATCCTGAAAAACTCGAGATTCTGCTCGGACAGCTTGTAAACCTTGTCATTAACGGAAATGAAGTCAGAATGGGCAAACGTAAAAATATGGTGACACTTGACGATTTGATTGAAGAGGTCGGTGTTGATGCCACAAGATTCTGGATGTGTATGAGATCTATTGACAATACGCTTGATTTTGATATTGAGCTTGCAAAAACAAACAGCGACGAAAATCCAGTATTTTATGTTCAGTATGCTCATGCAAGAGCCTGCTCAATTTTGCGTAATGCTGTTGATGATAAGATTGATACAGAATCCGGAAAAACAATTACGGCACCTATTACAAAAGAAGAATTGTCCTCTCTTGTTAATTCTTATGCAAAAGAAACTCTTCTTCCGACAATTGACACTGCACGCAAGTTGATTCTTAAACTAGAAGAATTCAAATCTTTGATAAAACAATCCGCTGAAACCCGTCAGGTTTATACAATTTGCAGGTATGTTCAGGAACTGGCTGCTGAATTTCATTCTTTCTACAATGCAAACAGAGTTATTTCAGATGCCAAAGAGCTTATGAAATCCCGCTTGGCGCTTGTGCTTTCTGTTAAGCAGGTTCTTGCCAATGCTCTTAATCTTCTTGCTGTTTCGGCTCCAGAGAGAATGTAAGGCAGAGGTTTAAATTTAATATCAAAAAAGAGTCTTCATTATTTCAATGAAGACTCTTTTAATATGCGTTTTATGTGTTATTTATGCAAAGAAATTGTGAGTTTTGGAGCGCATAGTGTTTTTTACATTCTCATAAATTTCTTCCGGCTGACGGTTGTGCTGTTCTACCGTGCTTTTAAAAGCTTTAATTTCTCCGAATCTGTTTTTGAAAATTTTAATTATCTCGTCAGGTAGCTTGTAAATTTCAAATTTACTTCCATCATCAAATCTTTTGCTTGAAAATTCTGTAATTGCGCCGGAGCCGTTCTTGATTGTAAAAGTTTCAATGTTCGGATTGAAAAGGCTTCCGCTGTTGTTATAATATTTTGTGTTTACCAGCTTTAGATCCGGAACTCTTGGTGATACAAATGTAACACTTTTCTGGGCAAGTGTTTCTGCTGTTTTTTGGGCAATATTTAAACTTTTTGTGATTGCTAATGTCATTTTGGGGTCTCCTTTTGCTATTCTCTTTTATTAATACGTGTGAAAGTCCAAAGTTGCGTTATTTCTGTTAAATATTAACAAATCTTAACTCGTTAATTATTTTTACAATATTTTCATAATTCTCTTCTAGAACAAGTTTTGTCCGCAGTGTTTTTGCATTTTTGAAACCGGCGAGGTAATATGGATAAAATTTCCGCATAAATTTGATGCCTACATTTTCGCCTCTGAGTTTTATTTCATCATCAAGGTGTTTTTTCAGCATTATTGATTTTTCTTCCATTGAGGGCGGAACAAGTCTTTCCCCCGTTTTCAGGTAATGTGAAATTCTTCCTAAAAGTGTCGGGTCGCCGAGTGCGCCTCTTCCGACAGCCGCTCCGTCTGCGCCTGATAGTTCAAGACACTTAAGTGCTGTGTCAATGCTTGTGATATCGCCGTTTGCAAATACAGGAATATCAACCGCAGTTTTTAAGTCTTTTATTTTTGTCCAATCTGCTGTGCCTGAATACATTTGCGAGCGTGTTCTTCCGTGAATTGTTATAAAATCCGCCCCTGCTTCCTGCATTTTTATACCGAATTCGACAAAGTTCATCTCATCAAAGGTGTATCCAAGTCGGAATTTTACACTAACAGGCTTTGTAGTGCCTTCTTTTACCGCTTTAACCAGTTCTGCTGCAAGTTCAGGATTCCGCATAAGTGCGCATCCGTCCTGACCTTTTACGACTTTATTAACCGGACATCCCATATTTATATCTATCATATCGGCATATTGAGTTAAAAATTCGGCGGCTTTTCTCATCATATCGGGTTTGTGTCCGCTTATCTGATAAGATATCGGGCTGTGGTTTTCGTCCCTTTTGAAAATCTCTGTTCCTGAGCGTCCGTTTAATGTTTGCGCCAGATACTCCGAACTTATCATCTCAGTTGTCAAAAGCACCTCCGGCGAATAACGTCTGACAAGGCTTCTGAGTACATAGTCCGTAATCCCTGCCATTGGGGCAAGGGATACACGGCTTGCTATTAAATTGTTTACTCTATTTGACATAGGGTTTTAATTCTTCCAGACGGGTTGCTGCATATTGTTTGTATTCATCGTCAGGAGCGTTTGAGGCTGAGTATTTCTGATAATACTCTGAGGCTTCCTTGTATTTTTCCATTGAATCCAAATCTACTGCAATTAAATAATTTAAAATATTTAACTCATCACTGTTGTTGTATTTTAAGGCGGTTTTAAAATTGTTCACGGCTTCTGTTTTATTTTCTTTTGAGTCGTAAATCATACCTCTGTAGTAGTATGCGTAAGCATTCATTGGTTCATTTACTATGAGTTTGTTCAACAAATTAAGGCTTTCATCGTAATTTCCTGAATCATACAGAGAAATAGCTTCATTCAGACTGTTGGTATTGATTTGGGATACAATAGACGCAAGATATTCTGAAGCCTTCAAGTTGTTTTTGTTCAATGCAATTGCTTTTTTCAGGTATTCCTGCGCAGATTCAAGCTCTTCGCCTTCTGCATACATAACTCCGATATAGTATGCTATATCAGAGTCTGCCGGTTTTAATTCTAGAGCTTTTTTATAGTATTCAATAGCTTTCTCTCTGTTCTCCATGTTCTGGTAGGATGAAGCGATACCTAGCATTGAATCTGATGTCGGCGGATTGATTTTTGCATATTCGTTGATTGCATTCTGGTAATCTTTATTATTGAAAAATTCGGCAGCTCTGTCAAATTTGGAAGCTGTATCCTGTGCGCTTATATTTTTTATTGCATCCGTGATTTGTGAATTTTGCGGGAATTTGTTTTTGGCATTCTCAAGGGTAGCCAGTGCTTCAGGATAATTCTTTAACTGGCTCTGCGCAACCGCAAGGTTTACGAATACCTCCGGATTGTCACTTTGTTTGGTAATTACCGAATATACTTTAATTGCATCTTCAAGGTTGTTTTGTTTATGTAAATCAAGCGCAAAGTTGTAAAGCATATCATTTACCTGTTCGTTAGGCGCGTTCTTTTTAACATATTCAACATACTGCATAGGTGTCATTGTTTTTCTGGCACTGCTGAATATCTCGTTCTGTGCAATCAGGTTGTCAGGATCAAGACTTAAGACTTTTTTGAAATATGTTTGAGCCGCCTTGTTTTCGCCTTGTGCAGCAAGTGATTGTGCTTTGTATAAATTTGCCTGAATGTTATCCGGATAAAGAATCAAAACGCTGTCATATGCAACAACAGCAGTTCTGTAATCCCCTTTTTGCTGATACAGTGTGCCAACATTGATTCTGGTATTAATGTTGGAAGGATCAAGAGACTCAGCTTTCTGGTAATGTTCCAGAGCCTCATCAAATTTTCCCTGTTTTTGCAGTATAGCGCCAAGGTTTGCTATTGTATCCGCATCATTAGGATTTGCGTCGAGTTTTTTCTTATATATACGTTCTAGCGCATAAAGCACTTCTTTATTGTCTGCTGAACCTTGGGAAAGAATGTAGTTGTACTCATCAACAGCAAGATTTTCGCTTCCGAGATTGTCTAATACACGTGCGTATGAAAGGCGCAATTCAGCATCATTCGGGGAAACCGCAACAGCTTTTCTGTAGTATTCTGCACTTTTGGGGTCATTTCCTAAAAGTTTCATAATGTCACCTATCTGTTCAAGACTCTCTTTTACATAACTTTTGTCAGCAAGCGACTGGCTGAACTCATAAGCGGCGGCCGCAAAATTCCCTTCAGCTCTAAGCTGTTTTGCTTTTTCAAAACGGGAGGCAGGCGATTTGTCAAATTTTATTAAATCAAAACATATATTAAGGCTGTTGTTAACCTGTTCAATGGCATGGGCAGAATTCCTTACACTGGATTCTTCGTTCGGATATATTGTAAGATAAAACATTGCGCTTCTGTAATCGTCAGCGGCTTTTGCATAAGCCTTTTCATTATTTGCATAATACGTTCCTCTTGCAAGATATGAATTTACAAGCCCGATTCTGGCTGAATTGTCAAGATAGTTTATTTTTAGTGCATTTTTAAATTCAGTAATAGCGCTTGAGTACTGGTAATTAGCAAGGTATTCCTGCGCAAGGTCGTAATGCTCTTTGAAATCAGCCCAAACAGGCTGAGAAAGCGCCAAAATCCCCAATAAAGTTACTAAGGTTCTTTTCATTGCTTACATCCCTCATAATTTTATGAGTTGATTGTAATACAAGAATAAAGATATGTACACCCGCTTATAACTATCCGGCAATACAATTTAATATTTTAGTTTACATTTAAAAAGCCTCTTTAATGAAGAGGCTTCTAAAATTTTTTTCTACGCAATATCTTTAAAGTCAGATTTGGAGATAAATGTTGTAAATTGGTCAAATAGGATTTGCAACGGAATTTCCATCGAGAAAGTTAGTGACTCGTCAATTTTTACCCCTTTGACTGGTGCAAGTGACATGTTTTCTCTTAATGCCATCATGCTTGCTTTCGATTTTTTTCTCATAATCAATACTCCTATATTTTAGCCGGAAATCTTAACAGTATATCTATCGGCTATACTTTTGGAAATCTTTAATAATGTGTTAGGTAGGTAAAAAATAAAAAAGCTTGATATATAAGCGTTTTAGGGGGAAAAATTTAAGTTTACAATTCGTAATATATTTTAAAAAAAAGTAACATGTGCAAAAAAACTCTTCTTGTGCTATGATTTAGACGTAATTACAAGTATAAGGAGATAAAACAATCGCAAACGACACTAGACAAAAGGACAAAAATCAGGCCATAATGAACGAAAGAATAAGGGCCAAAGAAGTACGATTAATTGATCAAAACGGAGAAAATCTCGGAGTTGTTGAAACTGTAAAAGCTTTAAAAATGGCTTATGAGGCTGATTTGGATTTAGTTTTAATCAGCCCTAATCAGGTTCCTCCGGTTGCAAAGATTTTAAATTACGGTAAATATAAGTATGAGCTTGATAAAAAAGCAAAAGAAGCTAAGAAAAAACAACATACAGTAGAAGTAAAAGAAGTTAAAATAAGATACAAAATAGATACCCATGACTATCAGGTAAGAATTAAAAGTATTCAAAAATTTATAGCGCAGGGCAACAAGGTTAAGGTTGTAATAATGATGCGTGGCCGTGAAATGCAACATTCAAACCTTGCGTTTGATCTTGCAAACCGCTTTATGGAAGATTTGAAAGATGTGCCTCTTACAATAGAGAAAAAACCCATGATGGAAGGCCGTAATGTAACATTCTATTTAGCGCCGCATGCTGGTTAAGCTCTTATTGAGATTTTGTAAAAGAAAAAGTTCTTGACTTTAAACTTTGAGCGGATACAATAAAGAACGTGGCAAATGAGCCATCATTAATTTCTCAGAAGAGTGAAAGTGTAGAAGAATCAGGATATTATTGAATATCTGATATGTATAGAGAGTAAACCTCTCGTGAAAATCAAAAAAATATGCCGCAATAGCTCAGTTGGTAGAGCAAGGGACTGAAAATCCCTGTGTCCTTGGTTCAATTCCGAGTTGCGGCATATTTTTTGTATTAGGAGTCCTTTTAAAAATAAATGGCAAAGGAATCAAAATTCTTCGGATTTTGATGTCCTTGGTTACCTCTTGCCAAATGATACTCAATCATTTTGCATAGCAGAGTGAGTTTGTTGGTTGGGGGGTCTACTCCAACTAAAATTTATTGAATGCAAAATAAACATAAAAGTCCGAATAATGTCCATATCTTTTGTTGGGCTGAAAGCCCAACCTACAATACTCCAGCATCTTTTATAGATTATATAATCTGGCAAACCAATATTCATTTAGTGCTTTTTTTGCGGATTCTTGTATATTCTTTATACGTTTTGGATCTAAGGCGTTATAAAGTGTATTCCTCTCTAAACAATATCGCCCGCCCGGATTCATTATTGAAGACTCTTCTACCATTCTATAGATATTTATTCCTTTAACAAAATCTAAGTATTGAAAATTGTCTAATTTCCTTAGAGCATTTAATACCTCTGGGGCTTTAACTTTGAGAACTTCATCGATAGGTCTTGGAAGGTCTTTTATTTTTAATACTATTTTACCCTTTTCAATAAATAATTTTCCGGGTTGACCATCATTTTCGATTTCTGATAATAAATCGGCTGCCTTAGGGCTAATCTCTTCGGAATTTATTAAGCAATTAACTAAATTTTTTAAGTAAGGATCAATTTTGGTACCAAAAGAAATATTATTTCTTCTTTGCAGATTAGGTTTTATCGTAAAATTTTGTTGAATTGGATTAAGCATTGTCACCTCTAATCAATTTCTATTAATATAAAATAATTTATAATTTTTAAAAAATATAAAAAAATAAATTTGCTATAAAAATAAAATTTGTTACGGAATGTTACATATAATTTATGGTAAATTTAAGAGTTTGTAGGTTGGGGGTTCTGCCCCAACACAAAGTGTCCAAATCAAACCATCTGTAACAAAAAATAAAACTATGTGTTTTTTTACAACTAGCAAAAATTTATATTTACGTGTTTTATGCTCAATAAGTATAAGGAGTATATAATGCAGATAAATATAAATCAATACGGAAACAGGCAGGCTTTTGGTGCAAAGTTGAAATTTAATTCCCTGGCACTTAGAAATTTGTTTGCAAGAGAATTGTCAGGTAGTTTTGATAGTGTATCTTCCCGTATTGTTGAAAATAAATCATGGCATTTGAGAGAAAATATACAAAAATTTAAAAATTTATATCCAGATGATGTGATTGAAGTTACACTAAGGGATACTAATTATTCTGATAAAGAGATGGATGTCTTCAATCCGAAGACAATGCACATAAAGTCGTTCACAGCTGTAGATCGTGGCGGGATTGTTTCCAATGCTTTTGGTAAAATGTTTGAATTTTTAGTCGGAAATGAATCTAAAGCTTTTTGGACTGATAAAACAGCAAAAGATTTATTTGTGAAGTAATATAATATAATTATTACAAGGAGAACTAAATGAGAATTCATCCAGTACAACGCAATCAGGTTAGCAATATAAAAAATAAGCAGAATTTTACCGGCTTATACATAACCCCAAAAGGTATGGCTAAACTTTCAAAAATGTTTCTTGAGAACAGTGACACCGGCATTAAATTTAATAAATATATAGCAGGCCCGCTCAAAAATCTTGAAACTCAGGTATTGTTTGACGGGTTTACTGCTCAGGTTCAGGTGTACGAAGGAGCGGGAAGATATCGCTATTTAAACCCCTGTCCTCCGTTTGCAAAAGTAAACTCCACCAAATGCGGTTACAATGATGAAGGCTGGCAAAAAGAAATTGAACTTTCGTCAGACATAATGCCTAAAATTGAAAAAGGCAAAGAGAATATGGATGATTTTCGTATGTTAGCAGAACTTGAGCAGGCAAGATGTATTGCAGAGCACTTTGAGTTAAAGAATGGACGAAAATTGAACAGAACTGAAGTTAAACCGATTGTCAGTTATAATTTTGAATCATGTATGAAAGATTTGTATTCCAAATATAACGGAACTTATTTTAAAGAATTATCAGATGAAAAAATAGAAGACTTGAGAAAATGGGTTTATAATGAAAAAATTTATAAAAGACCATCTAAATCCGATTATGTGCCTCGTATCCCAACAACCCATGAGGATATGCTGGCTGTATTTCTGGGCGGAATATAGATAAAATTGCTTTAATCTATTCTATTGGAGTACATTCTATTTAGATACGTGCTATTAAAAGTTGTGCCATAATCGTTGTATGACTTGATAGTTCCGGCTTTTCCCGTGTATGGGTTGTAGTTGCCCTTAGTTGAGTAATTGTCAAGTTTAGTGTAATTAGGGCGTGTTCTATAGTAGCCATTTACATAAGTTCCGTCGCTTCTGGTATATCCGTTTACCCAAGTATCAGCAAATGCGTTGTTAACAGCCAAAAGCAGAATTGATGCTGTAATAATTGTTTTTTTCATAGCACTCCAATATAAAGTTTTATATGCTAGTGTGATTGTTTATATAATTATAGTATATGTTGATTTTAACTCTTTTCTAAAATATGTCAAGACTTGTTTTGTATATTTTGTATGCTTTAATGATTTTATGAACAATCTTGCGGTGGATCTGTTAAAAAATGTTCCAGCTTTGGATAAGCGATATACGACGTCTGAAATGCGCAAAAAGGCAGTCGTAGTGCTTGGCAGTTCCAAAACTACCGAACCTCTTATGAAATATATGGATTTGTGTTCAGAAACTACTAAGGCCTTTGTTCAGAGCGGTTTTAATATTGTTACAGGATGTGGAACAAAAGGAATTATGGGGTCTGCTTATTATGCAGCAAAGTCTGCCTCTGCTGTAGATTTGAGTGGAAAGCCGGTACAAAATCTTGCAATCGTTGTGGATCCACTCTGGGGCGATGAAAATCTTGAGGAGTGTGTTCTTATTGGCAAGGCTTCATCTGAGTCTGAAAGAATTATGAAATTTGCAAAAGTTGCGGATAATTTTGTCATTTTTCCTGGCGGTGTCACTACACTTCAGGAAGCCGCAACTCTTATAAGACATAACGTGCACTCAAGTGAAAGCATGTTAAAAAAGATTGTGCTTGTCGGAAAAGATTTTTTTGCAGGTTTAAGACAGCAGTATAAGGCTTTGGCTGATTTAAAGCTTATTAAAAATGATCCGGATGCATATTTCCGTATTATATCAGAGAAAAACGAAATTCTTAAGACTATATTCAAAAAATAAAATCCTGTCTTTTTAAATAAAACAGGATTTTATCCGTTTTGTTAATGTCGAAAATGTAAAGCCGAAAATTTAAAGATTAAAAAGGCCGGCTGTTTTGCCGGCTTTACTGTGATTTATAATTGTTTTAGTTTTCGTTATACCAGTCTACGTTGCGGGTTGCATACATAATAAGAGCTACTATTATAAATAATCCGAGGCTTCCAAGCAGAAGTGCAAGATCCTGTAGTCTTAAAAGTGTATATAAAAATGCATAAAGTATTGATAAAAGTAATGTTATAACTATTGAGAACTTAACATTTTGTCTTCTGGTTATGACAAAATGGGTGTAAGAACTAATCATTGCTATTGTCATTACTGCTGCTACCGTATAAGCAAATCCGAACGGCATAAACTCTGATATTGATACAAGCAGAAGGTAGAAAATAAGCATTGCAGCACCAAGAAGTAAATATTGAAGCGGGTGAATACGTTTTTTGTTAGAGGCTGTTATTTCAAAGATAAAGTAGCTGATAAAGGTTAATGTAATAAACAAGAAGGCATATTTAAGCGATCTGGTTGCCATTCTGTAGTTATCAACAGGAAGAAGAAGTGACACGCCGATTTTGGCTCCGTTATCAATTTCATCGTATCCGTGTCTGCCGATTGTTTCAGGGTTGACTATTGCAACGTTTGTTGTTGCAACTTTAGGAACATTCCATTCTGCTTCAAAGTTTTCATTTGTCACATTTCTCTGTGTTGGCAAAAAATTGCCAGTGAAACTCGGGTTGTTCCAGTTTCCACTGATTTTAACTTTATTTGACTGACCTCCCATATTTACAAACAATTCATTTAGGCCTCTTATCTTATAGGATATTTCGAACGGAATAGTTTTTTCATATTTTGCAAGTTTGAATGAATATTTGGTATCCTGTGAAATTTCATTTTTACCGTTATTTACTCGGAATACAGGTTCTTCAATAAAGCCTATTGAGTCTTTAACGCTGAATGCGAGAGTAAGTTCTTTACCTGTAAGATTTCCGTAATTATTAGTAAAGTCTCCTTTAATCTTGACATCAGCAACATATACCGGAACTTTGTAAATCCCCTTATTCCGAGTTTCTGTTGATATTTTGATATCGGTATAGTAGTTGTTTAAGAGAAGATTAATGGTTTCAGTTGTTTTGTCTTTTGTTTGCGTAAACGACAATGTCGGGGCTCCGAATATTTGAACATCGCCCCATGCGGATGCAACATTTCTGACAGCTTCATTTTTGTATGATTCTCTATCTTTGATTATTCCATACCAGAAACCAGTAGGAATTAATAGAAGAATAAGCATTAAAAGTAAAAGTGCAAATTTTTTCATTTTTGAGTTCGTATTAGTTTTAGTAGCGCAGTTTGTAGTCTTTTCTGTCATATATACCTCCTTGAATGCCGTTTTGTCAATTATATAACTACCAATCAAGAAGTCAAATTTGTTTTGTAAAAATACCTAAAATATTAGGTAAAATTTTTTTTCTGACGTTTAAAGTTATTGTAAGTATGACTTTAGACATAAGGAGAAAAATATGAATGTAGTGGAACCTATACGCAACAAAAAAGATATTAAAAAAGTAGAAAATATTTTATCAAAAAATAAAAGAGATTTATTACTATTTACGATAGGAACAAATTGCGGACTTAGAATATCCGACATAATCTCTCTTAATATCAGTGATGTGCGGAATAAAAATTATATCACATTAATAGAAAAGAAAACAGGAAAGTTTAAAAAAATTCCGCTTAATTCAAAGTTAAAGCCAATGCTTGAAGAATATATAATCGGAAAAGATTCGGATGCACCTCTTTTTCAAAGTGTATTTCAAAACAGACTGGATAGGTTTAGAGCGTATCACATAATAAAAAATGCCTGCAGGTGTGCAGGTTTGGACGAAAGAATAGGTACCCATACATTAAGAAAAACATTTGGCTATCATCATTATAAGCAGTTTAAAGACGTGGCTATTTTGCAAAAAATATTTAATCACTCTTCTCCGCAAATAACATTGCGTTATATTGGTATTGAACAAGACCACATTGATGAAAGTTACAGAAATTTTATTTTGTAGACAAAATTAAAAATAAATATAAAATTTGGTGATTTTTTTATACACAATATGCATTGTGTGGTGTACGCTGTATTGACCTTATATTGCTGATAAAACTGATTTTAAATATTACAAATTTTAACAAAGTAATATTCTTTATTTTTGTTTATGATAATATCCAAATAAGAGGTTAATTTAATAAAAGCCACACAATGCATATTGTGTGGTGTGTCGATACTTTAGATATTGAAAATTATTAAGGCATGACAAAAACTGTACCGATTAAAGATAAAAATTTAATAAACCAGATAAAAACATACTACCGGCGCTCAGGTAACGACAGGGATTTACTTCTTTTTGAACTGGCAATAAATACAGGCATGAAAGTTGTAAATCTTTTAAATCTTGACGTAAAAGACGTTAAAAATAAAAAATCTTTGAAATTGAAAACAGGTGCCGAGTATATTTTGCCGGACAAAATTCAAAATCTCATAGACAAAGTTACGGAAAACAAAAAAGCTTCTGAACCTTTGTTTACATCAGTTTTCGGAAAACGTTTAGGCCGTCATTCGGCATACCAGAATTTTAAAACAGTATGCGAGGAGCTTGGATTTTCTGATGTGTCAGCAGAATCATGGAGAAAAACTTTCGGATATCACTATTACGAGAAATATAAAGATCTGACATTTTTGCAATGGTATTTCGGACATCAGTCGGCAGCGCAGACAATGAGTTATATTGATGTTCAAGAATCAATCAGTGCAAGATTTAAGTCAGGAATAAATTTGTAGAGGTATATGAGGTATAAAGAGTTAATGAAGGTACTAATATTAGCAGGTGGCCTAGGCACGAGATTGGGCGAGGAAACGGGCACAAAACCGAAGCCGATGGTAGAAATCGGCGGGTATCCGATTCTGTGGCATATAATGAAGATTTATTCTCACTACGGCTTTAATGATTTTGTAATTTTGACCGGATATAAGTCACATATAATAAAAGATTACTTTGTGCATTATTACCAGAGATATTCAGACTTAACCATAGATATGCGCGACAACACAATCGAACTTCACAAAATGCGCACGGAACCGTGGAAGGTCACAATGCTTTACACCGGTCAGAATGCAATGACCGGCGCCAGAATTAAAAAAGCACAGGATTATGTAGGCGATGAACAGTTTCTGCTAACATACGGCGATGGTGTTGCAGATGTGAATATCAAAGAACTTGTAGATTTCCACAATTCGCACAAAAGAATAATGACAATGACATCAGTTCAGCCATCGGGAAGGTTTGGGGCTCTAAACATCGCAGAAGACGGCACAATAACGTCCTTCAAAGAGAAACCTAAAGGCGACGGTGCCTGGATAAACGGCGGATTTTTTGTATGTGAACCGGAAGTGTTCAACTATATAGAAGAAGGGAATGAAAACGAAATTTTTGAGCGCAGACCGCTTGAGACAATTGCAAACCATGGAGGGCTTGTAGCGTATAAGCATCACGGCTTCTGGAGGCCTATGGATACCTTGAGAGATAAGATAGAGCTTGATGAAATGTGGGCTACAAAACAGGCACCGTGGAAAGTCTGGGATAAGCAGAATGCGTATGTAAGTCTTGCGGGAGTTGTTTAGGGATGAATGAGAGAGTGCTTGTGACAGGCGCTTCCGGTTTTATAGGAAAGCAGCTAGTTAAAGATTTAATATCAAAAGGATACAATGTTACCGGAGTTAATTTCCAGCACGAAATCGGTTTTACGCATAAAAATCTTGATATAATAACAGTTGATTTGCTGGATTCTCAGGCGATAAAAGAATTAATCTCTGCTAGTAAGTATGAAAATTTAATTCATCTGGCGTGGTACGGGGATGCTAAATGCCATACCCATAATAGTAATATAGACTGGGTTGCAGCATCTATAGAGCTCATAAAACATTTCTGTGAAAACAGTGGAAAAAAAATTTTAATTGCAGGCAGTATTTCAGAATATGATTTCGAATACGGCTACTTTAAGGAAAATCTTACTCCGCTTAATAACAAATCACTTTACGGCAAATCCAAAGCTGCTCTATACACTATTGCAAAAGCTTACTGCAAACAAAATAATATTGATTTCAAATGGGCAAGAATTTTTAACCTTTACGGTCAATATGAACGTCCTCAGCGGCTGATGCCTTATGTTATAACCTCAATGTTAAAAGGTGAAGATGTTAAAGTCAGCGACTGTCTAAAGTTTCAAGACTACTTACATGTGGAGGATGTTTCGGATGCACTTGTTAAATTCTTTGAAAGCAGTATTTCAGATGCGCTAAATATTTGTTCGGGTGAGCCTGTAAGATTAAAAACAATTGTAGAAAAAATCAAAGAATTGACGAATTATCAGGGAAAAATTTTGTACGGTGCAATCCCGAGCGGCTTTGAAGAGCCAATTGTTGTTGGGGATGCAACAAAACTATCACAAGAACTAAATTGGAAGCCGGCATTCACTCTTGAAGAAGGTCTGAAGCAGTGCATTGACTGGTGGAAGGAGCATATTAATGACTAAAAAAGTATTCGTAACCGGGGCAAAAGGACTTATCGGAAAAGAAACTTTAAAGCCGCTTTTTAATAAAGGCTATAAGGTATATGCTCTTACCACAGGCGATATTGTACAAAGTGATAAAATTAACTGGGTCCAGGGAAATCTATTTGATTACGCAGCAATGGATAACCTTATTGCTGAAATAAAACCAACGCATTTATTACATCTTGCGTGGCAGACAACAGGAATGTTTAATGACAATATTAACTTCGATTTTCTTACCGCTTCAATTGAACTCTTAAAATCTTTTAAACAACACGGTGGTAAAAAAGTTGTTATAGCAGGGACTTACGTTGAGTATGCAGAAAGTAAGGAGTTGTTAAATGAATATACAAGCCTGCTTGAACCTCAGCATGTTTACGGGAAATGCAAAAATTATTTAAGAGAAATCGCAGAGCTTTACTGTGCGCAGAACAACATTGATTTCGCATGGGGAAGAATTTTCTCTGCTTTTGGATTTGAAAAAGACTTAAGACGATTAACAGGTGACGTTATTAGTTCTCTGTTGAACAATAAAATAGTAGAAATTAGAAGTGGAAGCCTTATTCGGGATTATATTTATTCAAAAGATGTTGCCTGTGCATTCGTTGAAATTCTTGATTCTGATAAAAACGGAATTTTTAATGTTTCAACAGGGAAAGCGACCAGTATTAAAGACTATGTGCTAACAATTGCACGCTTAATTGGAAAAGAAAATCTCGTAGTATTTAATGAACAAATGAGTGATCAATATAAATTTGTTGTCGGAAACAATTCCCGTCTCGTGAATGAAATAGGCTGGGTGCCTAAATACACAATTAAACAGGCATTGGAAGAAGTAATTGCTCTTGGAAAGGAAAAAACTTATGTCAAACTTTAACAATGTTTATGCAGGAAAAACAATTCTGGTAACAGGTCACACAGGCTTTAAAGGGAGCTGGCTTTCAATCTGGCTTACAATGCTGGGAGCAAAAGTTGTAGGTTATGCACTTGAGCCATACAGTGAACGCGGGAATTACAAAGCCTCACACCTTGAAAAACATTTATTTGCAGATGTTAAAGGAGATGTGCGTGACAGCGAAAAGCTGGAAGAAACTATAGCAAAGTATCAGCCGGAAGTTGTTTTCCATCTTGCAGCACAGGCGCTTGTAAGAACTGCTTATGCAGATCCGAAATATACATACGAAACAAACGTTATAGGTTCATTAAATATTCTTGAAGCGGTCAGAAAATTTGACTGTATAAAGACAGTAGTAATGATAACATCAGACAAATGCTACGAAAACGTAGAACAAATCTGGGGCTACAAAGAAACTGACAGAATGGGCGGCTACGATCCGTATTCATCCTCAAAAGGGTGTGCAGAACTTATGATTTCATCTTACAGAAACTCTTACTTCAACCCGAAAGACTATGCAAAACACGGCAAAGCAATAGCATCTGTTCGTGCCGGCAACGTCATCGGAGGCGGCGACTGGTCAGACAATAGACTTATTCCTGACTGTATAAGATTTATTGAAGAAGGCAAGGACATAGAAATCAGAAGTCCGAAGGCAACACGTCCGTGGGAACACGTAATGGAACCACTGAGCGGATACTTAAGAGTCGGACAGAAGTTAATGGAAGATCCTGTAAAATACGCAGAAGGATTCAACTTCGGGCCTCCGATAGAATGCAACAAAACAGTTTGGGAAGTTGTTGAATACCTTGTTAAATACTACGGCAGGGGAAAAGTTGTAGATGTATCAGGTGAAGAAATGGTTCATGAAAATACGCTCTTGAGTCTGGATGTAACAAAAGCATACAGAATGCTCCAGTGGAAGGCGATGCTAAACCTCAAAGAAGCAATCGAATTTACAGTGGATTGGTACAAAGAAGCCCTGCACTCAAATGACATGTTCGATTATTGTGTTAAACAGATTAAGGCACACACCAATAAAGGGTATCTATGGGAAAAAAAGTAATGACAACACCAAAGGTTTCAGTAGTTATACCAATTTGGAATACAGAAAAATATCTTAAAAAATGTTTGGAGAGTCTTGTTAACCAGACGCTTAAAGATATTGAAATAATTTGTGTAAACAATGGCTCAACAGATTCCTGCCTGCAAATAATTGACCGATTTGCCCGAAATGACAGAAGAATTAAAGTTGTAAATATAGAGCATGGCTGCCTCTCCAGTGCAAGAAATGCCGGTATGTATGTAGCAACTGCTCCATATATAACTTTTGTTGATTCGGATGATTGGGTGGAACCTCAGTGTTATGAATTGGCTGTTGCTGAATTTGAAAGAGATTCTGAAATAGATTTAGTTTGCTGGGGAGCTAATATTGTACCTTTGGATGTTGATAAAAATTCGGATTATATAAAAGGTCAAATAGGATATCACAAAATACAACTAGTAGGAAAACAAGAGCTTAATACTGATATTGTTTTAAAAACTAATGTTTGCGTATGGAATAAGATGTTTAAAACCAGCGTAATTAAGAATAATAATGTTAAGTTTCCAGTAGCTATAGAACTTGAAGATAATTCTTTTTTCTATACATATGTTGTAAATTGCAGATATGCTTATTATATAAACAAATATTTTTATAACTATGTTCAGCGAAAAAATTCCGGCTTTGAAAAAATCAAAGCAAAGCAATCGGATGTGGTTGCGGCGCATCTAAAAAATCTGGAATTTATTTGTTTATATTATGAAAATAAGAATATATTATTAAATAAGAAAAAATTTGTTTTATTTAAATTAGAACGATATTTGAGATTTGACTACACCTATACAGGAGAATGCAATAAATCTAAGGTTTTAACACAAGCAATAAAGGTTGCAGATATATTGTATCCTTATTTTTCAGAATCTGTACTGGTCGAACTTTTGCATGACAGTAAAACAAAAGAGGCGCTTGCATACGTTTTTGATACTCCTGTTTGGATTTTTGGAAATAAATTTTTAGGTGTTTTTTATAAACACAAGAAGAATCAGTATGTTTTACATATTTTAGGAATTAAATTTTCATTCAGGTTTAGAAAGGTTAGATAATGGAAGAGAAGACTCCAAAAATAACAGTAATTATACCGGTATATAAAGTAGAAAAGTATTTAAGAAAATGTTTGGATAGCGTAATAAATCAAACATATGCGAATTTAGAGATAATATGTGTTGATGACGGTTCTCCTGATAACAGTGGTGCTATTCTAGACGAATATGCACAGAAAGATTCTCGTATAATCGTAATCCATCAGGAAAATGCAGGCGTTTCTGCTGCTAGAAACCGTGGACTTGATATTGCAACAGGTGAGTATATAGCCTTTGTAGATTCTGATGACTGGTTAGAACCACAGTGCTATGAGCTTGCAGTTGCAGAGTTTCTAAAAGATCCGGAAATTGACCTTGTCAGCTGGGGTGTTAATGTAATTAACGAAAGAAATTGCAGCGAAAAAGAGTATCAGACGCAGGTAAATTGGCGAACATATCAATTTTCAGGAAAACAATCTCTGACATTAGAAATCCTAAAAAAAATAAATGGTACTTTGTGGCGTATATTATTTAAATCAGATTTGATAAAACGGTATCATATAAGATTTAGTAATTATGACTTTGCAGAAGATTCTTTATTTTTACGTAAATGTTTATTAAATATTAAAATTATCTATTTTATCAATATTAATTTGTATAATTATTTATTATGCCCAAATTCAGCTTGTTCAAAATATAATGTTTCAAATAATGCTTTGTATATTTTTGAGACATTGTTAAAACAATTAAATGAGGTTTGTATTGATTTAGAAAAAAATAATGCTCAGTATGATGGATACCTCTTAAATATCTATTTAAGAGATATCTTATATCCTATTAAATTTATGTCAGTAGAGAATCAAAAAATGTGCTTAGAAAGACTAAAAATATTCTTTGAATCTAATTCAAAAAAGATGTATAATATTAAAGAGGTAAATTGGATTTGCCAAAATCGTTTTTGGAAAATAAAACAACTTAATTATCCATATATAGATTTAAGAAATAAATTTTTAAGTTTAAAGATTTTTAGAAATGAAAACCCTTGTTTTGTTTTAAATTTACTCGGAATAAAAATACAGATTCACTATCAAAAAATATTCTCAGTTAAGAACGATAAAATCAAAAAACATAAAATTTTTAATATCTTAGGTTTAAGAATAAAAATTTCAAAAGATAAAAAAGTCAGTTCTTATGTAAAAAAATGTTTAAATAAAATCTTTTTTATCGGAAATTCATATAAAGGTTCAGTAAAATTTAAAGTCATACGATTTTTGGGAATTTCAATAAAATTTAAAGTTAAACAGAAATCATCAAAGAGTTTTAGCAATAATCTTTATTTAAGCAGTGAAATAAAAGAGTTTATTTCTGCAGAATTAAATAAGCAATCCAATATATTGAAACAATATATTTCGAATGAAGTCTTTGCATCTAATATTATTAGAGAACAGCATTCAAAAATTTTCCCGAAGTATAAAGGTTGCAATGAAGGAAAAGATGTTGTAATTGTGGCATGCGGTCCTTCAATGGCTTATTATGAACCAATTCCGGGAATTATTCATATCGGTGTAAATAAAGCTTTTCAAAATTATAAACTTAAGCTGGATTACATATTTATTCAAGATTACCTTTCTGTAAAAAATTATTATGATGAAATTATAAGCTACCCTGCTGAAATTTTTGCAGGTTCATACTTGGAAAACAATATGATATCTTGGATTAATAAATGCACAATTCCTGAAAAATATTTAAATAATCCTAAAATAAAACATTATTATTCAGATTATGCTAGAAACATTAATTATCCATATTTAGAGTTTTGCGGACTTATGGATTTTGGATCGGTAGCATTTCCTGCAACACAATTTGCGCTATATACAAATCCAAAACGTGTTTATTTAGTTGGATGCGATTGTTCTTCCGGCGGCTATTTTGATGGTTCTGTAAACCAAAATATAAAAAATCATAATTTATCTTATCTTGTAAAATACTGGCAAAAATTAAAAGTTTATGCTGAAACATATTATCCGGATACAGAGATTGTATCAATCAATCCTGTAGGGCTTAAGGGATTGTTTAAAGATGTTTATACGCAAGAGTATATAGATGCGAATCCTCAATTATTTAAAAATGGAGACTATGAAGTGCTGGATATGCGGAATTTGGACGATTTAGTTTTGAAAGTTTGAGGTGGAGAATGCAAGATAGAAAAATAATAGGAATAATACCAGCTAGATATAGTTCATCAAGGTTACCGGGGAAACCATTAATGGATATATGTGGAAAACCTATGATATGGTGGGTATATAATCAGGTTAAAAAAGTAAAACAGTTTGCAGAGATTTATGTTGCAACTGATGATGAACGAATTGAATTAGCATGTAAAAAATATGGTATGAATGTCTTAATGACGTCAAACAATCATCCGACTCATATTCATAGAGTTCATGAGGTTTCAAATAAAGTTAAGTCGGATTATTATCTTTGTGTGAATGGTGATGAACCTCTCATTGAAGTTGAGTCAATTGCAAAAGTAATAGAAAGTGCAATTGTAAATCAAAATGATTTTTTTACAGGTGCGTTTAGATATTTGGCAGATCCTGCTGAAACAATTGATTCAGCAAATATAAAAATTGTTACAGATAATAGTCAAAATAAATATTTTCGTTGTGTTTATCTTTCGCGAACTCCTATTCCTTATCCTAAAAATTCTTTAAATTTTAAATATAAAAAATATGTAGGAATAGAGTGTTTTACAAAAGCTGCTTTAGATTTTTTTGTTTCTTGTGATATGGGATTATTAGAAAAGGTGGAAGACATAGACCATCTGAGATTTATTGAAGCAAATAAAAATTTATATTTTGTAGAGGTTAATTCAAAATCAATATCGGTTGATACGTGTAAGGATTTAGAAAAAGTTCATGAAATAATCTCAAAAAATATTATTAATACAATCAAAAATGAAAGGATAAAATGAAAAATATAAAAGTTTTAGATTGCACACTGCGTGACGGTGGATATGTAAATAGCTGGAATTTTGGAGAAAAGGGTATTTCTCAAATTTTACATAATCTCGAAATCTCTAAAGTTGATTATGTTGAATGCGGGTTTTTAAAGGACTGTGAATATAATATTGACAAAACGGTGTTTAACAGAATTGAAGAATTAAATAAGTTTTTCCCATCAACAAGTAACAAACCGGAAATGGTTGTTGCAATGATTATGTTCGGGGAATTTTCGCCCAATAAACTTGTCAAAAAAAGTGCTAATATAGCACTTGATGCTATTAGAGTGACTTTTAAAAAACATGAAATTGATAAGGTTTTTAAATTTTTGAAAAAGATAAAGGACTTTGGCTATAAAGTATTTGTAAATCCTACTAACATTGACAGCTATTCAGATTCAGAATTAATTGAACTCCTAAAAAAGGTAAATAACTTAAATCCATATGCTTTTTCTATCGTTGACACAAAAGGCATCTTAAAAGAAAATGATATTTTGAGGTTATACTATATAATTAATAACAATCTGAAACAAAATATTCAATTAGGATTTCACTCTCATAACAACTTGCAGTTATCATTTTCAAATGCACAAATTCTTATGAAAGTTTGCAATAAAAGAGAACTCATTATAGATTCAACAGTTTTTGGCATGGGGCGAGGTGCAGGTAATTTATGCACAGAATTGTTGACCAAATATATTAATGATAATTATAATGGCACTTACAATATTATACCTATTTTAAAAATTGTTGATGAATATACAAATCCTATATTTACCCAGACACCATGGGGATATTCGGTTCCTTATTATCTTGCAGCAACAAATCATTGTCATCCGAATTATGCAAGATATCTTGTTGATAAACAAACTGTTCCGGTTGAAATTATCAATGATATATTAGAAACCCTTCCTAATGAAAAAAGAACAACTTACGATGAAAAGTTTATAAGACAGGTTTATCTGGATAAATTTCACTCAAAAACAAATGATTCTAATACTTTAAAGTATATACAGGATGCTATTAAAGATAAAACTATTTTATTACTGGCGCCCGGGAAATCAATAACATCACAGAAAGCAGAAATTGATACATTCATAAAAGAACACAACCCGTTTATTTTCGCTTTAAATTTTATACCAGAAAATTATAAAATTGACATGGCTTTTATAACAAATATAAAAAGATTTTTATCATTAGATAAAACTTCAATACCTGTAATAATTTCTTCTAATATTTCCGCATGCGGCGATAATATAAAAATTATCAATTATTCAGCATATTTAAATGACTCAAAAATGTTTGATAATGTTGCACTAATGTTATTGAAATTGTTAATTAAACTCGGAGTAAAAAGAGTTTATTTTGCAGGAATGGACGGTTTTAGCAATATTCCGGTCGAAAATTATTTTGCTGAAAATCTGGTAAGTATGGCTAATGTATCAGAAAATGAAAATTACAATGAAATTATGAAAAATATTTTTTCTAAATTTAAGAAAAATATTGAAATTAATTTCATCACAAAATCTTTATATGGAGAAAATGAATGAACTATTCTACAGTAATATGGGATATCGACGGAACTCTGATTAATTCAATGGAGGGATTGGTATCTTCATACCGGTACACTATAAATAAGCTTAATTTGGAAAATAAGACTGACAAGGAACTTGCGTCATATATAGGTCCGGCTCCGCAGACAAATTTTATTACTCACTTTAATATGGATAAAAAATCTGCACAAGCTGCTGCTGACATTTTCCGAGATCATTATAAGACGAAAGATTTATTTAAGGCCGAGGTTTACGATGGAGTAGTTGATATACTGGAATATTTAAAATGCCGGCAAATATTGCAGGCCATTGCAACTAATAAACGTGAAGATTACGCAATCGACTTGATGAAGCATTTTGGCTTAGACAAATATTTTGATACGATATGTGGAGCAGATAATGATAACAGATTAACTAAAACGGATATTTTGCAAAGCTGTATTAAGAATTTAACTAAAGAAAAAGAGGAAGTTGTTTTAATTGGCGATAGTATTCATGACGGCAAAGCAGCCAAAGAAACAGGAATTGATTTTATAGGTGTAACTTACGGGTTCGGGTTTAAGTTAAAAGAGGACATGAAAGAATACAAGCCTGTTTTGTGCGCTGAATCTGTTCAAGATATTATTAATTTTTTTAAGAAAAATTTGCAGACTTAGAATTTTGTAATCTAAAGGTTTTTCACGGCTTCTTCTGTTGAGAAGGCTATATCTTTTGATGTAATAATTTTTCTTAAGCCGAGTTTTAGTGCAAGGGCGGCGATGTCTCTGTTGTTGAAAATTGTTATTACCCGTACATCCCGGCTTTTGAGTGTAAGAATTAAGTCTTCCAGCGCAAATACACCTGACATATCTATTGTTTTTATGCTTGAACAGTCCACTATAACTGCCTCGTTGTCCCAAACTTCATCTATTCTTGAGGCAATCTGTGATGCCGAGCCGAAAAACAGAGTTCCGTCTATATGCATTATCATTATATTATTTGCAGCATCTTCATTTATGTAATTTGTCGTTGTGTCATTTGGAATTTCTCTGAGTTTTACGTTTGTTTCTTTTGCTGCGTTTGCCGCAAAGAGTATTGATGACATTACAACGCCCACTCCTACTGCCAAAATTAAATCATCAAATATTGTGATGAAATAAACAAGAAGCATTACAAGCAGGTCGTTTTTCGGAGCGATTTTTATCACTTTTAAGAATTTATAGTCAATTATGCTGACACCTACCTTAATCAAAATCCCGGCAAGGATTGCAAGCGGAATTTTGGAAGCTATCTGTGCAAGAAATGCAACAATAAGGATCAGAAATATGGAATGAATAACTCCTGACATTTTTGTTCTTCCGCCGCTTCTGATGTTTACGGCTGTACGCATTGTCGCGCCGCAGGAGGCTAGACCGCCAAAGAGTGAGGCCGTAAGGTTTCCTATTCCCTGCCCGATAAGTTCTCTGTTTGACCTGTGTTTTGTTTTCGTCATTGAATCTGCGACAAGCGAGGTTAAGAGTGTGTCAATTGACCCCAGCACTGCAATTGTCAGTGCAATTGGGATAATTGTTTCTATCTGATTAATATGAAATTCCGGAAATTTTAGCGCCGGAAAATCTGACGGAATTTCTCCGATAGTCGGTACGTTAAAGTTGAAAAATACTGATATACTGGTTCCGATAATAAGCGCTAATAGTGGCGGAGGAACGATTTTTGCAAGTTTTTTCGGGGTAAAAAATACTATTAAAAGTGTAATTATCCCGAGCAATAAAGCCTGCATGTTTGTGCTTCCGAGCGACTTTATGGCGTTAATCAAGCCATCAATCGGGGTGCCGGCAAATTCTATTCCGAGAATTGAATTTGCCTGAAGAAGAATAATAATTGAGCCTATTCCGCTCATAAAGCCTGATATTACCGGATACGGGATAAAATTAACCAGTTTTCCTAGTTTAAGCAGCCCGAAAATAATCTGAAAAATCCCTGATAAAAACAGCGCAGCAAATATTATTTCAGGTATTTCAGAGTTTGCTGCAATAATTGATGCTACAAGTACCGTCAAAGGACCTGTCGGACCAGAGATTTGTGTTGGCGTTCCGCCAAATATTGAAGCCAGAAGCCCTACAATTATGGCTCCGTAAAGCCCTGCTGTTGCGCCAAGTCCGCTTGAAACTCCAAAAGCTATTGCAAGCGGAAGTGCTATAATACCGGCAGTTATACCGCCGAGGATGTCCCCTTTGAGGTTCGCTGTCAGTGTATTTTTCATTAATATTTATCCCTTTTTATAAATTATGTTTGAATTAGACTGTAACCGGTGTTTTTTGAGTTTCTTTTTGCACCCTGAATTGCATATTATACAGATTTTTGTATTTACCGTTTTCAATTTGCATAAGTTCTTCGTGTGTACCGAGTTCAGCGAGTACTCCTTCATTGATTAGAGCAATTCTGTCAGCATTTTGTATTGTTGAAAGTCGGTGTGCAATTACAAAAACAGTTTTATCTATCATAAGGTTATCAATTGCTTTTTGTACAATTGCTTCTGATTTATTATCCAGAGCGGAGGTTGCTTCATCAAGAATAACAATCGGTGCATTTTTAAGGAAGGCTCTTGCAATTGCGACTCGTTGTTTTTGACCGCCTGAAAGCAGCATTCCTCTTTCTCCGATCTGTGTATTTAGACCGTCTTTAAGCGTTGCAACAAATTCATCCAGATATGCCATTTTTATGGCTTTTTGTACTTCTTCTTCTGTTGCATCTTCTTTGCCAAGAAGGATATTTTCTTTTATAGTGCCGGAGAACAGAAAATTATCCTGAAATACAACTGCAATATTAGCTCTGAGGCTTTTTAAAGTATAATCTCTGATATCGATTCCGTCTATTTTGATTGAGCCGGATTTGATGTCATAAAATCTTGGGATAAGGCTTACGATTGTGGATTTTCCGCCTCCGGAGTTGCCGACAAATGCAATGGTTTCACCTTTTTTAACTTCAAGATTTATGTGTTTTAGAACTGGTTTGTCTTTGATGTATTCAAAGCAAACATCTTTGAAGCTAATACCATCTTTAATTGTTTTTAGTTCCACAGCATTTGGCTTATCCTTAATTCTCGGGTTGCTTTCAAGGACACCGAACACACGTTCAATAGCCATAAATGAGAATTGTACTGAATTAAAGTTGTTTCCGAGATTTTTAATCGGGGTATATAGCATAATTAAAGCTGTAATGAATGAAACAAAATTTCCGCTTGTAATTTGTTTTGTTAAGATAAGGTGGCTTCCATACCCTATTGCTATACCTATACCTACAGAAACAATGACGTGCATCATCGGTGAAAGCCAGGATGTTCTTTGTATCATTTTGATTTTAAATTTGAATATTTCATGAAGAATATTTTTGAATTTATTTTCCTGATAATCCGCAAGGTTATAGGAAGTGATAGTTTTGTTTCCTGCAAAGCTTTCGTTGTAGGCCGTAATGATTGTAGAACCTGCAACTACAGATTTATCCATGACACTTTTAATTCGCTGTCTGATTTTTGCAAGCGGTAAAAATGCACATCCGAGTATAAAAATTGCAATAAGAGCAAGCTGCCATGAGTTATAAATAAGAACGCAGACAAGTGAAATAGATGAAAATAATCTGGATACGAAGGTTTTCAGGTTGTCAAGAAGTCCGGCGCAAGCTGTGTCGGCGTCGTTATTAAATCTGAATACAATATCTCCTGATTTTTTTCGGTCAAAATAGGCTGTTTCAAAAGTTAAAAGTTTTTTATATAGTTCAAATTTCAGGTCGTTTGTAATTTTCCCGCCGACCCATGTGTTGAGGTAAGTTGCAAGATAATTGAGCATTCCCTGTATTGACGTAAAAGCAACGATTCCGAAAGGTATATACCATGGCGATTCAACAGTTTTTTCAACCATTACAAGATCCATGTATGGCTTTAGTGAAAGTGCAATCACAGCATCCAGAGAGCCTATCGGAATACAAATTAATACGGCAAGAAGTGCTCTAAACCAGTATGGCTTCACAAATGGCCACATTCTTGAATAGTTCATATATGCCTGGGTTGTTTTTATTTTTTCTAATATCTGTTTAGCATTCATTTAATGTTTTCCTCACATGTCCTTTATAATTATACTTAAAATATATCTTTTTTTTATATTCCTTAACTGTTTAATAAACGATAATTTACAAAATGTGATATATATGTTAAGTTCAATATGAGGAGTAGCAGAATGATTTGGAAAATATTGTTTATAATTTTGACGCTTATTTTTTGTTTTTTAAATATAGGGGGAATATCTGGTGGTTTTGTATTAAGTGAGTTTTCTATTTCATTAAGCTATATCTTCAGTGTTTTTGCGGTTTTAGTGCTCGGATTATTCTTTGCGCTCGGCTGGAAAAAGAAACTTTTCGGTCGCAAATTTATGAATTTCCTGATTGTTTTTACATGCCTATTTTTTGTAGTTAGTGTTGTAATATCAGTTATGACTGGTCTAAATACTGTAGCTATTCAGGTAAAATCGGAGTTTGGCACTCTTGACAGTGTTTTTTATATGTCGACAATTTCAAGACTGCTTGTTTTATCTGTTTTGATGTATTCTGTGCTTTATGCACCGGTGTTTGCAGGATGTTTCGTTTATAAAAAAAACTACGAGAATTTTTCTGAGGTGGCAAAGCCTTATTGGAAAATATTCTTAACTTACGTTGCTCTTATTGGATTGATTTCTTTGAGCAGTGTGCTTGTTCTTATAGATTATGAGGGCATAGCTTTGGGAGATGTTTTCTATTTGATTTTTATTTTACTTAAGATATTTGTTGCTGTTGGTTATGCATACGACCTGCGGATTGGCCGGCAGATACTTTGGAAAATTTTGAGTTTACCTATGATTGCGATGGCGCTGGCTGAACCTTTTGTGTGTAGCGAAACATTTTTAAATTTAACAGGACAGCATATTCTTCTGGATAGCTATTCCGGTGTTATATTTGAATTTCTGGTTGATTTTGTCGTATTTTATGCTTTATACAGATATGCGTTTAAGTCGGATGTTTATAAAATAAAAACAGAAAACTAAAAAATACGGCTTAATTTATTCAAAATTTAAGCCGTATTCCTTATTAATATTAACTAACACTATACTTCAACAAATAATCTTTGTCCGACGATATTTTGTTTTCCATTGTAATATCCTGCAAAATAACCGCCTCTAACAGGTGTATTTTTGCCATAGGTAGCACTGTTATAGCGATTTCCGTTATAACTTACAAACGGATTGTTGCTGAAGGGATTGTTTGTTCTTGTGCTGACCGCAGGGGTTGAAACTGTTGCCGGCGCATGCTGTGCTGTAAAAACATTTGATAATAAACTTACTAAATCTGCCATATAATCTCTACCTGTTACACTTGCTACAAATTATTATTAATTATATTTTTTTGTCCGTCATTATTATAACACAAATTTTTAATTTTTTTTATAAATCTTAATAAAATCATTATTTTGTTGTAGTAAATTACATCTTGCATAAATATTTTAAATATTTATAATTGATTTATGGCTCTTGAGAATAAAAAAATATTGATAGTTGGCAGTTCGGCAAAAGAACATGCTCTTGCTTCAGTTTTTGCGAAGTATGATTTTATCGGGAAAATTTATGTAGCTCCGGGAAATGATGTAATGGGAGAATTTTGTGAGCGTGTTGATATCAGACCGGAAAATACTTCTGAATTGTTAAATTTTGTTCTGGAAAATGCGATAGATATGACAATTTGTTCTGATGAAGGTGCAATTAAAGCGGATCTTGTGTCTTTGTTTCAGGCAAATGGCCAGCTAATTTTTGGCCCGTCTGCATCAAGTGCTCTTCCTGCTATTTCAAAATCTACAGGAAAAAAGCTTTTTTATAGATTACGTATTCCAACACCGAAGTTTGGTATTTTTGAAAAGCAACAGATGGCAATTGAGTATTTGAAAAAATCAGAATTTCCGGTTGTAATAAGAACTGACGAAAGCACTGAAGGTGCTGACAGACAGGTCTGTAACAGTATTCAATCAGCATCTGTTTTTGTGGAAGATCTTTTTATATCAGGAGCTAAAAAAATTTTACTTGAGGATTTTGTCTATGGACATGAATTTATAATGTATGTGATAACTGACGGGTATCATTTTCTCCCGCTTACAACTTTTGCTAATTACAAATTTATGTCTGACGGCAACGGCGGAATCCTGACTCCCGGTATGGGCGGGTATTGTCCTGATTACAAATTGTCATTTGAAATTCAGAACAGAATTCTTGATGAAGTCGTTGGACCAGTTATAGAAAATCTTGCATCCAAAGAAACACCTTATCTTGGAATTCTGGGGGTTGAAGGTGTTTTAACATCAGCTGATGAGTTTACAATTTTGGAACTAAAACCATTCCTTGCTAATCACGATTGTCAGGCTGTTTTAAATCTGGTTAATGAAAATCTTTATACGCTTTTTGAAGCATGTGCTGTCGGTTCTTTTGCGGATGATTATAACAAGATTGATATTTCTGAAAACTCTTCGGTATCTTGTGTTTTGTCAAGCGGAAAGCTTAAAGATAATATTATTTCAGGGCTGGAGCTTGCGGATGATTTGGATGTTAATCATTTTAATTCAAAGCGAAATGAATATATGGAATATCTTACATCCGGCGGCAGAGCCGTTGTTCTTACCAAAACGGCCTCAACTTTATCCCGAGCCAGGGAATTGCTCTATGAAAATGTTGATGTTATTAATTTTAGCGGTAAGAAATACCGTAAAGATATCTGCAAATCTGTTGATTAGTTGATATTTTTTTAAGCATCATTATAAGATTCTATATGTTAAAGAGCAATAAAAATTATTATGAAATCTTAGGGGTTACTCCTGATGTCGAATCAGGAGAATTAAAGAGCGTATACAGACGGCTTGTGAGAAAATTTCATCCGGATGTCAATCCTGACGGAGAAATGAAATTTAAAGATATTATGGAAGCCTATGAAACATTGTGTGACGAGGCTAAAAGAAGACAGTATGATACAATTAACGGTTTTTTCAAAAGTTCGGGATGCAGTGAAAAATATAAAAGCGAACCATACAGAAAAAGTTACAGAAATTCTTCTGCTTCATCAGATACAATAAAACATGATACTTTTGAAAAATCTCATATAAAATCTAAGCCGGATTACACCGGGAAAGAGCATAAAAAATCAGAGGATAAGAACATTTGTGACTTGATAAATGATATTATAGACGGCTTTTCTCAAAAACCAAAGAAGAAAAAAAATGTTTCGGAAGCCAAAACTCATGTTCCTAAAAAAGGTGCTGATATTTATACGGATGTTTCTGTTACATTGAAAGAAGCTATTAATGGTACTCATAAGACAGTAAATGTTATAAATACTGAAGTCTGCCCGTATTGCAAGGGCAGAAAGTTCATAAATGATTCAAAATGCAAGCATTGTGACGGCAAAGGCGAAATTGTCAACCATCAAAAAATTAATGTAACTATTCCTAAGAATGTAAAAAACGGTACAAAGCTAAGGCTGTCAGGCGAGGGGAAAAAAGGTGAAAACGGCGGTAAAAATGGTGATTTATACCTTAAAATTATCGTTATGCCGGATTCTGCTTTTAAAATTGACGGAAATAATCTGCTTTGTGAAGTGTTGATATCTCCGTATGAGGCTGTACTCGGCGGAGATATCATGGTTCCGTCTTTGTCTGGTTTTGTAAAACTTAGTCTTCCGCCTCTGACAAAATCGGGACAGGTTTTTAGAATATCCTCGCATGGTGTAAAGAAAAATAATTTTGTTGGTGATATAATTGTTACTGTAAAGATACAAATTCCGGATAAACTTAGTGATGAAGAAATTGATCTTTACACCAAGTTGAAAGAACTTTCATGTGAAAACTTAAGAGAGAAGTCTAAAAATGATTGAAGAAGAAAATTTTGAATCAGGAAATACCGCAAAAATAAAAGAAGTATTTGCCTCTATTCAGGGCGAAGGTCCTTATATAGGTGCAAAACAGTTATTTATAAGGTTTTGTAACTGTAATTTGAGATGCCACTATTGTGATACTGATTTTGAGGGCGATTGCGAGGAGTATACTCCCGAAAAACTTATGGAAGTTATAAAACAGTTTGATTTGAGGACTATTTATTCAATTTCTCTAACAGGTGGAGAACCTCTGCTTTCGGTTGATTTTCTCTGCAATATTCTTCCGATTTTGAAAGAAAATAATTTGAAGATTTATCTGGAAACAAATGCTACTCTGCCGGATGAGTTGAGAAGAGTTATTGATTATATTGATGTTGTTGCGGCTGACATAAAACTTGAAAGTGCAACTGGTATGATGAATTCTTTTGACAGACATGATGAATTTTTCAGCATTTGCAAAGGTCATGAATGCTTTGCCAAAATTGTTTTCGACGATAATATTACTGATGAAGAAATTAATAAATGTATAGAACTTGCAAATAAATATGATTTGCTCTTGATTTTACAGCCTAAAATGGTAGAAGAACAAATGAGTGTAACTTCTGTATTTGCAGTGACTGTTTTAGACAAATTCCTGAAAAAATACAATAAGGTAAGACTCATTCCGCAGGTGCACAAGTTTCTGTCTGTAAGGTAACGTGAAACAGCCTGCTTTCTTCTAAATTTTGGGGACTTGCGGCAACTGTTATTTTCTGAGGTTCTTTGCGCCGTTAAGATAGACGAATTGCGGTTTGAAATCGTCATCACAATTGAGAACAATCAAAATTCTAATGCACATTTCTAAGGCTCCGGGAACATCAATTTCGTTGAAGCACATCATTGCGGTTTCGCTAAAACCCATGTCAAGTCTTGCGAATTTTGCTGGAAATGCAGCATCTAAGTCTTTTGTTGTCGTGAATATAACATGTGAAATTTTTGAAATATCAATTTTGTTGGCTTTTATCATTTCTGATAAAAGTTCTACTGTAGCCTCTTTTATTGCGGCTTCTGTATTTTTTGATGCTGTAGTTGCTCCACGGATCCCTTTTGTCATAGTGATTACCTGTTTTTAATCCCGTTATACCAGTCACGTGCAGACATTTCGCCTTTGCCTTCTGGTTTGACTTTTGTGAGCAATATGGTGCCGTTGCCGCAGCCGACAGGAACCCCTTCTTTTGTGGCTTTACCGAGTACACCGGCTGGCAATGTACAGGTGTTATCCACTTTTGTTTCTAATACTTTTATAATCTTTCCATTGTGCATAAAGTAGGCACACGGAAATTTGTAAATTCCTCTGACAAGGTTGTGAATTTCTTCTGCGGTTTTATTCCAATTAATTTCGGTTTCTTCTTTTGTTAGTTTTCCGGCCATACAAACGCCGTCCTCACACTGTGGAGTTGGTGTTATGCTGTTTGAGACAAGACCTTTAAGTGTTTTTTCAAGCAATTCCGGCGACAGATCGCTTACTTTTTCAAAAAGCTGTTCACAGTTCATATCTTCCGGAATTTGAATTGCTTCTTTAAGGCAGACATCTCCGCAGTCAAGCCCTAGTTCCGTTATCATTGTGCATATTCCCGTTTCCTTATCTCCGTTAATAATTGCCCGCTGAATCGGATTTGCCCCTCTGTATCTGGGCAGAAGTGATGCGTGAAGGTTGATTGTACAATATTTGGGAATGTCAAGAACTTCCTGAGATAAAATTTGACCGAAAGCAAAAGTTACAAAGAAGTCCGGCTTAAGCTGTTTTAGTTCTTCCTGAATATCAGGTTCTTTTCTGATTGATTTTGGCTGAAAAACAGGAATAGAATGTTGGATTGCAAACTCTTTCACAGGTGACATTGTGATTTTTTTGCCTCTGCCTGCAGGTTTGTCCGGCTGGGTTACAACTGCTAAAACTTCAATATCAGAAGATGCATTCAGATATTCCAGAGATTTAACCGCTATTTTAGGGGTGCCAAAGAATACAATCTTAATCATTACTTTTTTCTTTCTCCAATTCCGCATCAATATCGGGCTCGGAAATCAGACGTTCCGGTTCAATCGGCGGAAGGTTATGTTTTTCAAGAACAGCTTCTGTTTCAAATCTGTTTGCGCTGTGGTCAATAAACAGAATTCCGTCAAGGTGGTCATTTTCATGCTGAATTGCACGTGCCAAGAGGCATCCGTCTTTGGCTTCCATAACAAATGAGCGGCCGTGAATATCCGTGGCTTTTACCATTACATTTTTGTATCTTTTTACATTGGCATATGCTTCAGGAAAACTCAGACAGCCTTCTTCCGTTACTATTGCGCCTGATTTCTTTATAATCTTCGGATTGATGAATACAAGCGGCCTGAGCGGTTCTTCATTTGTTGAAACATCAATAACAAAAACTCTTAAATTTTCACCAATCTGAGGTGCTGCAAGACCTACACCGTTTTGTGCATACAATGTATCCAGCAGATCCTGAACTAAATCAGTAATTTTTCGTGATACTTTATGAACCTCTTTTGACGGCTCTCTTAAACTCTTTTCTCCATACTTTAAAACTTTTCTGACTGCCATTGGTATCCTCCCTTTAGTAAAAGCTTAAACTAAATACGTTGTTTTGGCAAGATTTACAACTTCGTAATTTCTGAAATTGCAGGGTCAAGCAGTCTTCTTCCTACATTGACAAAGTTTATGGAGCAGAGAGTTTTTTCACCGTATTTAATCATTTTTTCAACAATTCCCTCACCGTATTTGGGATGTGTTACATGATCTCCCTGTTCAAATGTTTGGTTTGTAGTTGGGGTGTTCGCAGGATAAACGGGAACTACCGGAGGCGTTTCTTCTTTTTCCTCTTTGTCTTCTTCCTGCTCCTGCTCATCATCAAAGTTATCAAGCGGTTCTACCACAGGTTCAAGAATTTCATTTTCTCCGTGATTGATATTATCAATGAAATTCAAATCGTCTTCAGTCAGCACATCCGGAGAGGAGGTAGATTCAATATTATCTTCCTGAATTTTGTTATAAATAAAAGTTTGATCAATATCTTTTGCAACCTGTTCAATAAGAACGTTATTTAAATCTTCATCTTCCTGCATAAGGTCAGGAGTTTCAGGTTCCAGTTCATTTTCAAAAGGTGTCTGACTGTCAGACTCATACAAATTGTTTTCAGATTCAGAATTGATGTCTTCTTCTATTCTTTCGTCCATTTCAGGGCTTGGAAGTTCAATTTGCTGCGGTATGTTTTCTTCAGCATTCTGGCTAAAGCTTTCTCTATCAGGTTGAACAACCTCAGGGGCTTCAAAATCAATTTGCTGTTCAATCTGATTTTCAAGAGGAAAATTTTCTGTTGAAGCATCCTGAATTTCTTCATATGATTCTTGTTCAAGCATTTCCTGTTCAGATAATAGTTCAGGTTCTGCAGGCTCAAGCTCTGGTTCGTCTTGTATAATCAGTTCTTCTGAAAATATTTGTTCATTCTGTAAATGTTCTTCATGAGAATATGTTTCTTCTGGGATTTCTTCGGGGACTTCAATAGTATTTGCCAAAACATGCTCAGCAGGGGAATTTTCTTCAATAATTTCACCATCAGGCATTATGACTTCTTCGTTGATTATCCCGAAATCTGTGCCGGGATCAGTTTCCGTAAAAAAATCGTTAGCCTGTGCCTCCTGTGTTTCTTCTTTTTCTTCTTCTTCTTCTTCTTCTTCTTCTGCTGCTGCTTCTGCTGCTGCTGCGTTCATTAATTCAGAATTTGGATCCTCAAGGTCTTCTGTTATGCTTTTGTCTAGCTCGGCATCAAAATCATCAGTTTCTTCATACGCAACCTCTTCTTCGACGCTGATGGCTGAATAATCTTCTTCTTGAGGTTTTCTTTCAATGTCATCTGAAAGGTCTGTATATGTATCAGCATCTTCTGTGAAATCGTGTTCAGGTTCTTGTTTGAGTCCTTCTGCGGCCTGATGGGCTGCAACGGGTTGTATATAACTTGTTGCTGTATCCTTTTCATCAACTTCTTCAAGTTGTGATGTGTATTCAGGAGCTTCTGGTTCCGTCATATAAATTGGTTCATCTTTGATAAGTTCAAGTGGAGAAAGCTCTATTATCAGAGGTATCCGCTGGGTTGAATTTCCCCAGACAACAAACTCATCGTGATTTAATTTGTTCAGGAACGTATTGTATGAGGCAAAATCATGTCTTGTCGTTTCTGGCGCAAACAAAATTAAATTATCAGTTTGTGCCTTAAGTTCATATACATATTTATAGTTATGATTGCAGATAAGATTTGTGTAGATTTTATTCTGGTTAAGTAGTTGTTTCAACAGTTTTTTGTCGCTATTTTTATCGTTAACTTTAACAAATGAATAGATAGGAGAATTCATATCTTCCAGAACGCTATAAACATATGCAATAACTTCCCGTTGCAGTTTGGAATCAATATGTGAAATATCTATAATCGTTGTATAATTGTCACGAATGTATTCTTTAAGGCTTATTACTTCGTATTTTGATTGGGCAAAAACATTTTCTTCTTTGTATTTCAAAAGATTATTTTTTAACAGTGCAAGTTCAGGTATTCCTGATTCTCTATATTGTTGAGATACAACATCAATAAAAGTATCAAACGGGATGAATTTTTCAGGGATTGTTCTGGTATAGTCCTGAACTTCGAGAAAAATATCCTGAATTACAGCTCTGCTTGTTGCATCGACATCTGTTAAGTCATTGCCGTAAATAAAATTGATTGAGTCAAAATTCAGAGGAAGTTTGAAATCTTTTCCAAAAACAAATTTTTTCTCATTTTCATATTTACCGTCAATGTCAAAAATAATTGAGCTTTCGGCATTGTTTTCGATTTGCTTGGCAAAATTGGAAACAAGAATCGCCGAGTTTTTAGCGCTGTCAGAGCAGATTAAGAGGTTGTTTTGAAGTATTGAACGGTCTACGCTCAGTAAAAATTCCTGTTGTGCAAGTTTGCCAAGTTTCACGGGCGTCTGCACCGGCAGAATTTCCAGTAAATCTTTAGCCTCTAATATATTCACTTCGGCCTCAAGTTTAGGGATTGAGCCGTCATAGTTTTTAACAATCCCTTCAGTATCAAAGGTAAACAATAATTTGACTATTGCATAACTGATTCCGCTGTCGGCTTTAAGGCTGACAATTTGACCTACATATGGTGTTTTATCGTCTTCTATTACTACAAAACCTGCCAGTACAAGTTTCTCTTCTGTTTCATTTACTACTTTTACTAAATTATTCTTAATTTCCAATACTTTCATTAAAACTACCTCTTTAAGTCGATATTATCATAAACATGCCTTTTGTTTAAGATTTCATTAAATATCTGAAACATTTTTTGTGTCAAGCAGGTTGTTGTAGATATCAATTGTTGTCATGCAGATTTTTAATTCACGATTTACAAGGCTTTTGATTGTTTCTTTATAGCATTTTAAAAGTGCAAGATTTAAACCGTTTTGCTGTTCTAGAATGCTTAAGATTTCTTCTGAATATTTTTTATCTCTTGTATTAGGCTCAATTTTATCCGCAAGAAATATAACTTTTTCAAAATCAGACATATTAATTTTGCCTAAAGTATGCCAGCGTATAGCAGATAATATTTCAGGATCATTCACTCCAAAGTCTTTCTGTGCAATATAAGCGCTGACCGGAGCGTGAAGAGTTTTATAGTTTAGCATTTCACATTCTTCAACATTAAGATGTTTGTCTATAATTTCTTTTAGTTTTTCTTTAGAGAAACACTTGGCGCAATCGTGTAGAAGCCCTGCTGTATAAGCTTTATTTCCCTCAAGATTATATTTAGCAGCAAGCTTTTCTGCACATTCTGCTGTACCTAGAGAGTGTATATATCTTTCTTCATTCAAATTTTCTTTAAGCCACTTGAGTATTTCTTGTTCGCTAATTTTTGTATAACTCATTTTTTTTGATGTACCTTTCAACTTCAGCCGACAAAAGTCCGGTTAGTGCTTTATTATTTTTTATTCTATTCCGAATATCTGTTGATGAGATGTCATTAAATTGCATACTTGCAAATTCAAAATCATACCCTTTTAGTTTCATATTGTCATATTTTGCGCTGTCAAATTCCTTCTTTCGCACAAATACAATAAATTTTAACATTTTTCTAAGTTCTTCGCTTTTATACCATTTGTCAAGACCTTCAAAAGCGTCAGTTCCTATTATGAATTTGATTTTACCATCAATCCGGTATTTTTCGTAAAGTTCTTTAATTGTTAGGTATGTGTATGATTTTCCGCTATGCTTGTATTCAATATCAGATATTTCAAAGTGTGGGTTTGTTTTAATTGTAAGTTCGACCATTTTATAGCGGTGTTTGGCTAATTCTGGGGCTGTGTCTTTCATTGGCGGAACAAATGCAGGTATAAATAAAATTTTTGATATTCCGAAATGTGTAATTACATATTCAGCCATATACAGATGTCCGTTATGGATTGGATTGAATGTTCCTGAAAAAATACATAATTCCATAGTGTGATTATATCAGCTGGTATGAATTTTGTAAAGCAATGTAACAATTTTAGTATAAAACTAAATTTTTTACGGAAAATTCCGACAAATAAAATAAAAAGGTCGAAACAAGGCGAAAGGACGCAAAAAAAATGGGAATGTCAGCATCACAAGCGAGATTGTTATCAATAACGGCGCGATTAAATCACGTCGAACTAGAAACGCAATATTTGTCAAATGCAAAAATCCGCCTGTCAGACAGCACCCAGAAGGCAAGCGACAAATATGTTGCAGCCTTAAATAAGACCGAATACCAGTACAATTATTATAACGCAGCAGGCGAAAAGATAACAATGGATTTGACCGGCGCCGCACTTACCGAATATGGAGAACTAAAGAACCAGTATGGTTTGATAAACGCAGCCGGTCAGATATTGGTAAGTGAAACAGATGCAGCCAATTTCCAGAATTCCAACACGTTAGAAGAATTTTTGGAAAAATACGGCGTATTAGGCGACCTTGGGGAAGGAGACATAATTCAGGTGACAAACCCTGAATATGAAACAGCCTGGGATAAGTATGAAGAAGAATATGCCAAATGGCAGACAGAAAAACCTGATGAGAATGATGAAAAGTATTATGAAACTGTAACAAGTGAGTCAGAGCTCTATAAACAGTTTACAGAAGGTACTGCAGGTGGCTGTTATACAACTGTAATAAATCCATGTTCTAGGGGATATATGGCTGTATTGCATTTTTGTGATGTTTTGGAGCATATGTTGGATGTAGGCACGCATAAAACTTCTGACGGCATTGAGTTTACTATTGCCGCATCTGATTCTCAGTATGCTGGTGAGCCAGGCGGACATTGGTGGGAAGAGGGCTCACAAAGCAGTAGCATTAATCAGGCAGGTGGAAGCCCTGTAATTATGGAACAATTAAGAGATGCAATCGAAGGGAAATATTGTTGTGGAGAAGAACATGATGCAGATGATGAAACTCATTATGTAAATTGTCCCTCAGATTGGGGTGGATGTGGCAGTAAACATGAAATAGATTGTAATGAAGCAGAACCTTGTGATGGAACAATGCTTGTTACTGATAAAATTGAAGATTTGTATTATGATTTTTCTCAGCGATTTTATAATGGTGGCGATAAATTAGATTTAAATAATCCTGATGATGCAGATTTGTATCATCGTATGATCCACCTAGTAGAACATGATTTGAAGTGGGCATTGAGTGAAGAAAAATTTGATGAAGAGCAATATAATAATGATCTAGCAGCGTGGAAAGCCAAAGAACCATCAGAGCCGACGGTAGCTCAATAC
>CALUVL010000009.1 GCA_944324225.1 Candidatus Gastranaerophilales bacterium | reverse complement strand
CAGTTTTATAGGAGAACTTTTCTTAAAAAAAATTATTACCCGCAAAAATTGAATACTTTATCTCTTTTGCGGTTATTGTATATTTTTATATTTTCAATTTCATTTCCTTTTTTTCCCTTTTAATTAAGCGACTGGTTAAGTCGTTTTTTTTTGTGTGTAGAAGATTTTTAAAACTTAAGCAGCATAATTTTTAAATATTAGACAAAATGAACATTTTATCTGTAAAGTTTTGTTTAATCCTTTGACATGCTAAACATATTATTGTCTAATAGAATTAAGACTTTAACTGGGTAGGAAAATGTACATAAAACAACTTGAAATAGATAATTTCAAATCATTTGCCAACAAATCAGAGATTCCGCTATTGGAAGGATTTACAACAATTTCCGGTCCAAATGGGTCTGGAAAAAGTAATATAATCGACAGTGTGCTGTTTGCGCTTGGATTGGCAAATGCAAGTGAGTTGAGAGCCGAAAACCTTTCTCATTTTATTTCTACATACACCAAAAGAAATGAGGCCTTTGTAAAAGTAACTTTCGGCGGTATGCAAGACGGTCAGGATTTAAGTATAGCAAGAAAAATCAGAAAATCATCCCAGGGGTATGCAAGTACATACTACATAAATGATTCTGTCACAACGCTTACAAATGTTCATGCGGAACTTGAAAAATACAATGTAACGCCGAACAGCTATAACGTAATGATGCAGGGTGATGTTATGGGGATTACCAATTGTTCACCCAAAAACAGACGTAAAATTATTGATGAAATTGCTGGAGTTGCAGACTTTGACAGAAGAATAGAACAGGCAACAAATGAGCTTACAACAGTTGAACAGCGTGTTGAAAGGTCGCAGGTAATACTGAACGAGGTCGACACAAGGCTTGAACAGCTAAAAGAGGAAAGAGAAGTTGCACTCAAATATCAAAAACTAAGAGAAGAAAAAACAGGACTTGAAGGACAAATCACCAAAGTCAGATTTTTTGATTTAAAAAAGAATATAGAAAAAGCACACGAAAATATTCTTGAATTTACCAAAAAGAAAAAAGAAGAAGAAGTAAAAAGTAAAGATTTAGATGAAAGATTAACCTTGATAAAAACTAAATTTCAAGAAGTTTCAGAGGTTATAAAAGAAAAAGGCGAGGCACATCAGCTTGAATTAAAGAAACAGCTTGAAGGAATTAAAGGTGAAATTGACCGCAAAAATAATGCAAGCAATTATGCTGACAAGCAGATTATGGACGGTCTAAGGCGAATTGAGAATGCCAAAAACGGTATTGAAACCCATAATCAAAAGATTGCCGATTTTAATCTTAAAATTCAAATGAAAGAGGATGAAATAAAGATTATAGAAGGCAATATAGTTGAAAAAAATACTGAACTAAAGAAAATTCTTGAAGATATGACAGGGCTTAATGCTACTGCAGATCAGCACATTACAAAGAGAAACGAGTTAAGAAAAACTTATGAATCTCTTCAGGACAAGGATAACGAACTTATCAGAAAAAAACTTCCTCTGGAAAATGATTTAAAAACCCTGCAAGCATCTTTAGAAAAGGCAAAAAAAGAGATTGCAGAACTTGAAAACTTAAAATCAAATTTTACAACAAATTACGAACTAAAAAAGACTCTTGTAGAGCAGCTACAAAAAGAAATGGAGGATTTCAAACTTATTCAGCAGAATATCCTTCATGATTTGGATACAACCAAAAATGAAATTGATGACGCAAACCATGATATCCAGATGGCAATAAGAAAAATTTCCACGATGGAAGCAACAAAACAGGTTGCCCAATCAAGTTTTAACAGCGCAATAGACACTGTTATGAATGCCCATCTAAAAGGTGTTCACGCTCCTCTTGTAAAATTAGGAACTGTAGATAAAGAGTATTCAACTGCAATGGAAGTGGCTTTTGGCGGAAGAATGACACACATTGTAGTTGATGATGAGCATGTTGCTTCTGTTGCAATTGAACTTTTAAAGTCTTCGGGTGCCGGCAGAGCAACATTTATTCCGCTTAATAAAATCGTAAAAGCTCCGGCTCGCCTGAACCTGCCTAAAGACAAAGGCGTAATTGATTTTGCCATAAATTTGGTTGATTTTGACGATCAATACATTAATGCCTTCTATTATGCCGTAGGTGAAACTCTGGTTGTGGAAGATATGGAATGTGCCAAAAAGCTTATCGGCAAATACAGGATGGTAACCCTTCAAGGTGAAATATTTGAGAAATCAGGTTCCATGACAGGCGGTTCCCAAAGAAGAACCGGCTTAAGCTTTAGCCAGAATGATGATACTGAACTTGAAAACTTCAAAAACAGATTAAAAGAACTTGAAAACAAAGCTTATGCTCTAAATAAAAAAAGGCAGGACTTAGAAAATAAACGTGAAGATATCCGTCAAAAATATTCAGATTCAATGAACGAATGCGCAAATGCCAAACGTGAACTTGAAAATATGACACGGGATTATGATAACAGTGAGAAGCTTCTTGCTGAAAAACATCAATTTGTAAAAGACTCTGAACCCAAAATTGAAGATTATAACAAACGACTGGACAAACTTGAAGAGCAAACCGTTGAGGTCTATGACCGCATGGCGGAAGTTCAATCGCAAATTGAAGAGGTAGAAAAACTTATAAATGAGCAGGATCTGAAAGACCTGAAGGCGAAAACCGAAGGTGTGGAAGCTGAAATTAAACGTTTGGATCAAAAGTTGATGACTGCTAAAAATGAGCGAAAAGATTTTGACCGTGAAATAGCTTTTCAGGAAAACATGATTCTTACAAACAGTGAGGATATTGAACGTACTGCAGCAAACAACAAAAAACTAGAAGCGGATAAAGAACGTTTTAAAACAGAAATTGAAGAACTTAATAAAAAAGCCGAAACACTTGAAGAACAAATAAAAGAAATAGAAACTAAACTTGGCAAACTGCTGGAAGAACGTGACGCAATTCAGGCTGATTTGAATGAAATAGACAAGCAGAAAAAAGATTGTACATATGAAATTGAAAAAATTGCAGAACAAATAGAATCTTTCAGGGCTCGTAGAAGAGAGCTTGAACCTCAATTGGAGTCTGCAAGAGCTGAACTTGTTAATACCGGAGTCGAAATTGACAAATTAGAACCAGTAGAAATCTCGATTGAAGAAATTACAAGTCAGATTCAACGTCTTGAAAAGAGAATGCAGGACTTAGGTGATGTAAACATGAGAGCAATTGCAGCTTATGAAGAAGTGCAAACCCGCCAGCAGGAGCTTAAAACACAGATTGAAACTCTTTCCAAAGAACGCAAAGAAATCTTAGACAGAATGAGCGGTTATGAACAGTCTAAAAAAGAAGCTTTCATGAAGACATTCAACAATATAAACGAAAACTTCAAGCAAGTTTTCCATCAACTGTCAGAAGGCGAAGGCGAACTTAAGCTTGAAAACCCAGACGATCCGCTATCCGGCGGTATGACAATAGAAGCCCAGCCAAGAGATAAAAAACTTCAACGTCTTGAAAGTATGTCAGGGGGAGAAAAATCACTTACGGCACTCGCATTTGTCTTTGCGATTCAGCGTTATATGCCCTCACCCTTCTATGCATTTGATGAAGTTGATGCAAGTTTGGATACAATGAACGTCGAACGTATCGCCCAAATGGTGCAGAATCAGTCAAAAAATACGCAATTTATAGTAGTTAGTCACCGTAAACCTATGATAGAATCAGCAAATAGGACGATAGGTGTAACTCAAAAAGAAAAGGGAATAACACGGGTTACAGGGGTAAAACTTAGAGATTAATTATGAGTAGCGAAACAGCAATACTTAATTATAATACTTTAGTAATTCCTGAAAACATCAATGTCGACAATGAAGGGATCGGGATACTTGTTTCAATGGCAAAAGCAGGCAAAATTGATCCCTGGAATATTGATATAGTTGATGTTACGGACAAATATCTGGCGCATATGTGCGAGATGAAATCTCAGGATTTAAGGCTTACCGGTCGAACATTTCTTTTTGCCTCTGTCCTTTTAAAACTGAAATCAAATGTTCTTGAAGGTATTGATATTACGCAGTTTGATGATCAGCCTCAGGAAAATATTGAATATGACGACGACGGTTTTATTGTTGATTATGGCGAGCAAGATGATTATGTTCCAACCAATAATGTTGTTTCTATTGATGATGTTTTACAGCGTAGAACAAGTGTCCGCCTGAACAGAAACCGTGTTGTAACCTTGCATGACTTGATACGCCAGTTACAATTTTATGAAAAGTTAGAGCAGAAACAATCGTTAAAAAGTGCTCATGAGCGTGCAAAACGCCGTGTTCAGTCCTACTCACGATTTACTGCCGATGATATTATTAACCTTGCACACGAAGAATACATTGAAGATTGCGTTTTAAGACTAAAAGAAAATCTTTCACAAATCTTTGAAAAGGAAGATAAAATTGAACTTAATGAGCTTACACTACTTGGAATGGACAAGATCAGCGCATATATTGCACTGCTGTTTTTGACAGCCGAAACAGATTATGAACTTGTTCAGGACGAATTTTATTCAGATTTGTATGTTGTAAAAGGGGACGAAAATGGAAAACTTGAAAGCCAGAATTGAAGCCGTTCTGTTTACAACAGCAAAGGCTCTCACAACAAATGAAATCGCAGAGATTTTGGAAGTGGAAAATGAGCAGATAGAAGAATCTATTCTTGATCTGATTATGGACTACTCTTCCCGCGACGGAGCGCTTGAAATTGACGATGAAAACGGTTACATTCTTCAGGTAAAAGAAGAACATATGGATATAGTTGAAAAGCTTTGTCCTGTGGATTTAAGACCAGCTGTGATGAGAACACTTGCAGTAATAGCCCTCAAAGAACCTATAAGGCAGACCGAATTAAAAGATTTGCGAGGGTCTACAGCATACGAACATGTGTCTGAACTTATAGAAAAAGGGTTAATTACACGCACTCGGGATAAAAATGGCAGGAGTTTCAATTTAAAAACCACGCCTAAATTTGCAGAATATTTTAAACTTAAAGGGGATACCAGAGCTTTAGAAAAACTTCTCGAACAAGGGAAATTAGATGAACAAAAAGAAGAACAATAAATTAATAATCTATGCAGGGTTGTTAATATTAGTAACAACATTATTTGTGTTACCCTACCTGATGAGTTCTATAGGTGAAAACTTTCTAAAAAATAATAAACCTATAGATGCATACAATATATTAAGCAAGGCATATAAATTAAGGCCTAATAATCGTGACATACGGTATTTTTATGTTAAAGCAATGTCACAGCTAAAACCTGTAGAACAAATCCAAAAAGAGATGTTTAAATTTTCAGAGGACAAAACGGATGATGCAGCGCGAAAGCTTGCCCGCCAGCAGGTTGACAACTGGCGAAACAATCTTCTGGCAAATATAGGCAGCAATTATATAGAACAGGCGCCTTATGACAGAAACCTTCTAAGATGGGATGTCAATACATTTCCGCTTAAGGTAAAAATCGAAGCACCAATATCAGTTCCCGACTATTACAAAGCCGAAATTGAAAAGGCTTTTATGCAGTGGACAGCCAGTGCGGACTTTTTGTCTTTTACCTTTGTGGAAGATGGGAATGCAGATATTTATGTTGAATTTAGCCCGCTTCCTGAAGACATTTGCGAAGATGGAATATGTAAATATGTTGTTGCATATACTGTTCCGAAAATATCCGGCAAACATTTAAAATCAATGACAATTACAATGTATGACAAAGATGCAAACGGAAATTATTTTTCTGACAAAGAAATTTATAACACAACCCTGCATGAAATAGGCCACGCCCTTGGTATTATGGGGCACAGCTACAGTTCAGATGACTTGATGTATATGTCAAGCACACCGGAAACTAATTACACCCGATATAGAAATGCATTTCATTATCTATCAACAGATGACATAAATACTATAGTTTTATTATACAAAATGATACCGGATATAACAAATGTACCAATGTCAAAATTTAACAAAGAAGGTCTTATATATTCACCTATAGTCCTTGGAAACGCACGCCAGATAAGCTCAAGAAAAATCAGAGAAGCTGAAAACTATATATCATCAGCACCAGATATTCCAAACGGCTATATAGACCTTGCTGTAGCATATGCAGATCAAGAGAATTATGCAAAAGCAATAGAGGCTCTAAGAGAAGCACTAGAACGTGCACAGTCAGAGTCAGACAGATATTTAATTTACTACAACATAGCAGCAGCTCATTTGAATTCAAACAATCTTGATGAAGCTGAACAATACCTTGAACTTGCCCGCCAAATAAATGATAATGATGAAATTGCCGAGCTTCAAAGCAATATTAACCATGCACGCGCTGCAAAGAAAAAACCCTTTAGAGCAACAATAGACAGATAATTTCTCTTTACAAAAATGTAACAAACTATTTTAAAAATATTTTGTTCAAAGTATTGTAGATATGTATGCGTGATTTTCGCATTATTTTACATGTAACACCAGTATAAACAAAAGAGGAATTCAAATGAACTACAACGTAGCTATTATCGGAGCAGGCCCTGCAGGAATTTTCGCTGCACTAGAAATTACAAAACTTAAACCGGATTGGAAAGTTGTTTTAATTGAAAAAGGGCAAAAAATAGAAAAAAGAGTTTGTCTGCTAAGAGAAGGCTATGAAAAATGTCCTAACTGCAAAAAATGCGGACTACTTTGCGGATGGGGCGGAGCAGGTGCGTTTTCTGACGGGAAATTAACGCTGACTCCGGATGTGGGCGGACACCTTGCAGATTATATGCCAAGAGAAAAAGTTGAAGAACTGATAGATTATTCAGACAAACTTTATCTTAAATTCGGAGCAACAGAGGAAGTCTTTGGAACAGATATGACGATTTTCAGAGAACTTGCAAGAGAAGCTTCCCTTGCTGAACTCAAACTCGTTCATTCACCTGTCAGACACCTCGGCACTGAAAGAAGCCTTGACGTTTTAAAGAACATGCAGGATTATCTTGATGAAAGAATTACAATCATAAATAATGTTTCAGCAAAAAATCTTATTGTTGAAAATGGAGAAGTTAAGGGGATGACTCTTGACAACGGTGAAACTGTCAGAGCGGAATACACGATCATTGCCCCCGGCAGGGAAGGTGCCGATTGGCTTACGAAAGAATTTGCAAACAACAAAATCGGAATGGTCAATAATGCCGTTGATATCGGTGTAAGAGTTGAACTTCCTGCTCCTGTTTTTGAACCTTTAACAGATAAACTTTATGAATCAAAACTTATTTATCACTCACCAACATTTGGAGATGAAGTCAGAACTTTCTGTATGAATCCGAACGGAGAAGTTGTTCAGGAAAATTACAACGGAATAGCTACAGTCAACGGTCACAGTTATGCTGAAAAGACAACAAATAACACAAACTTTGCACTTTTAGTAAGTGAAAAGTTCACAGAACCTTTTAAAGAACCAATACAATACGGCCAGCATATAGCAAGTTTAGCCAATATGCTCGGAGGCGGAATTCTTGTTCAAAGATTCGGAGATCTTCTTGACGGCAGACGTTCAACGCCTGAAAGAATTAAATCAAGCATAATAACGCCGACTTTAACCTGCGCTACTCCAGGAGATTTGAGCCTTGTCATTCCTTACAGACAAATGACAAGTATTATAGAAATGCTTTATGCACTTGACAAGGTTTGCCCGGGCACAGCCTCAAGATACACTCTTCTTTATGGTATCGAAGTTAAATTCTACTCAGCAAGAGTTAAATTGACAAACGAACTAGAAACAGAAGGCGTTAAAAATCTGTTTACTATAGGTGACGGTGCAGGTGTCACAAGAGGCCTTATACAAGCATCAGCTTCTGGAGTATATGTTGCACGAACTATATGCGCAAGATAAATTCAAGATAAAAAACAAGGAGTGATAAAAACGCTTCTTGTTTTTTATTAGCCAAAGTAATTTTTAGGTGATATAATTTAAGCATGGGAGACAAGGTTAGTTTAACGACGCAGAACAGGTTGATTATTACGGGACTTTTTTTGAGTACTGTTTTAATAGTTTTTATTGCCATTTTTGCAATTATAAATATTCAAAAAAAACTCAATGACGGCTACAAAAGTTTCGGACAGGTAATATCAAAAATGCTTGCAATAGAAAGCATTGAACTTACTAATGGTTTGAACGACGCAGATACAAATAATACTTTAAAAAATCATGCAGAAAGCATCCTTAAAAGCCATAATGACATTGTCCTAATCGAATTTCGGGACAAAGACGGAAATGTAATCTATTCAGGCAAAAACGATACTCACAAAAACATAAAAAAGGCGAATATTACGGTTACTTCCCCTTTAGAAGGAATTAAAAACGGAAACGTTACAACGCTCGGAACAGTAACAGTAGCACTTTCCGGCAATGTAATCAGTCAGATTTCATCAACGACACGGGCTTCCTTACTATTTGTCTTTGTAATTGCCTGGGTAGTGTTTGCCTTTGTAATTCTGATAAACACCTACTTAATCACCCGTGAACTCAGAATTCTTCAGGAAGGTGTAAAAAAGATTTCTACCGGTGAATTCGGCTATAAAATTGAAGATCAGGACGTTTCAAATGAGGTTAAGGAATTATTCAACGAATTCAACGACATGTCTAACCGTCTTCACATATATGAAGAGCAAAATATTGAACAACTTACACTTGAAAAGAATAAACTCGAAGCCGTTTTAATGAGCATTGCAAACGGAGTTGTTGTATGCGACAACAATGACAAAGTTGTCCTTGTCAATAACCACGCACAAAAACTCCTTGAAGTAAGCGAGGATGCGCTTCTAAACACAGAAATCCAACAATACTGCGACACTGACGGAAGCTTCTGTTTTAAAGATAAAATTGAACAGTTTAAAGATACACCGCTTGAGATTATTGCATCAAAACCTATAGAATTTAACATTACAATAGATAAAAGAATTATCAAATCAATAATTTCACCAATGTTTACCAGAAGCAACGATTATGTCGGATATATTATTGTATTGATTGACGTTACCAAAGAAACTGAAATGGAACAAATGAGAGCACATTTTATCTCAAATGTTTCGCATGAATTGAGAACACCCGTAACTGTCTTAAGAAGCTACATAGATACGCTTTACAATTACGGAAACGAATTTGACTATGAAACTCAGAAAGAATTTATAGGAACAATCAATCAGGAAATTATAAGGCTAAACAGAATGGTAAATGACATTCTGGACTTTTCAAAACTTGAAGCGGACACAGTGCTTGAAAAAGAGCCTGTAAATATTGTTCGTCTGGTTGAGGAATGTGCAAATCAGATGAATGTTTTGACTGAAGAACATCATCTGACAATAGAAATTTCCAAAGACGGCGACATTCCGGAAGTTGAATTGAACTACGACAGTATAGAACGAGCTTTAACTAATCTTCTGTCAAATGCGATTAAATATTCACCGGAAAACGGCAAAATCACCGTAAAGATTGAAAATCTAAAAGACACAGATGAAGTTAAGGTGAGCGTAACAGATCAGGGCTGCGGTATTGCGCCAGAACATCAAAAGAAAATTTTCGACAGATTTTACAGAGTAGAAAACAACACACACACAATAAAAGGAACAGGACTTGGATTAAATCTTGTTCAAACAACAATAGAAAAACATCATGGCGGAAAAGTTTTTGTACAATCAGAAGTCGGAAAAGGTTCAACATTCGGATTTATTCTGCCAGTAAAAGCCTTTGAACCTTCCGAAAATGTAACAATCTAAATTACAATTCAAAATAATAAAACTTCTTTTCATATTTCTGTGCTTTAATATATTTTATAAGGAGTTTTACAAATGATAAAAAATGTTTCGATTTTAAAGGCTGATATAAATGATTTCAGAAAAAATTTTACCCTCGGAGCAAAAAAATACAAGGATGTTGCTGAAAACATGGTATTTGAACAAGGCTTGAGAGGAAACGTTACAGATCAATTTATCAGGAAAATAATGCCTGACAATTTTGATAAATCCGGCAAGCTTACACAAACTGGAAAAGAAAACATCAAAAGTGCAATTAATTTAATGTTTAACGGCAAAAGGAAAGACTGTACAATACAGGAATTTTTTAAAGAACTTTTCATGCCGCAAACAGATAAAATTACTTTTAAGAAGTAACGCAGCCATTTTATAATTAGAAAAGCGTAAAAACTATGAAAACAGCCCGTTAATTTTATCAATGATATCCTGCGGGTCAATTTCGTTTGTAATTTTATTAATATCCTGCGCAATCTGATAGAGTTTAGCGGCTTCAATTTTGTCGCCTGTGATTGTGATTGCGCGGGCTAAATTAAAATGTGCAAGCGCATAATTAGGGTTGCACTCAACAGATTTTTTGAAGAGTTCTATAGCTTTTTGTACTCTGCCCAAATCATCAAGATAAATTACACCAAGATTATTATATGCAATATCATAATTTGGATCATATTCAATAGACATTTCATATTCTTTGATTGCTTCATCAATGTCACCCTTGCCCCAGTAGAGAAATCCAAGGTTACAGTGAATTTTGGCATTTTTTGGGTCAAGCTCCAGTGCATTTCTGTAAACAGTCAGAGCATTGTCATAATCCTCTTTATCATAAAAAGCACTTCCCAAATTCACATAGATATCAATATCTTCAGGAGTTAGAAGATAAGCACTTTGATAAGAAGTAATCGCTGCATTAATATCATTTTTAGATTCCTGATACACAAATCCTAAAGTCTGGTTAATAATACTAGTCCATTGCTTACGTGGATTAAGAGTAACCGCTGTTTGAAAATGCGAAATAGCGCCTTCAACATCACCCTTAATATAAAGGATATTAGCTAAATTTGAATGTACATCCGGCATATTAGGCATAATCTGGATTAGCTTCTGATAAATTTCTACAGCACTATCATAGTCTCCAAGTTCCTCATAAGCCTGGCAAAGATGTCTGTAGGCCTCTATATTCAAACAATCAAGCCATATCGCCATTTTGTATTCTGTGATTGCGTCATCAAATCTTCCGAGGCTTCTGTAAATATCCCCGAGCAGACAATACAAAGGAACAAACCCCGGAGCTTTTTCAATAGCTTTTATATAAGTGTCAATTGCGGCATCAACGCTTCTGGTATGCACCATGTAAAAACCTTTTGCAAGTATAGGGAAAAATTTAAAATAAGAAATGGTTCTTACAACGTTTTCAATGGCTTGAATATCAAACGGAAGAGTTAAAACAGACAAGATAAATTCAAAATTTGCTTTGATTTTATTTTTAAATGATCTGAAAGACGAAACGCTGTAAAGATTTGAAAGAAGAAAATGCGCACATGAATTTCTGAAAGGCATGTACTTAATCGCTTTTTTAGCGTTCATGGAGGCTTCCAAAAAATGTGCTTTTTTAGTGTAAGTTTCTGCAAGAAGATAATATGCCTTTGCGAATTTATTATCTTTTGAGATTGCCATGTCAAGATAATTAATTGCCTTATCAAGATCTCCTTTGTAGAAATGTGCACGGCCTATTTTATAGTAAATTTCAGCCGAATCAATATAAGTTTCCATTGCACGTTGATATTCAGTAATTGCCTCGTCGATATATTGGGCTGAATTATAGATATCAAGATGCCATGCCAAATATAAATCGCCGAGCCTCAGGTGCAAATCAGCGTTTGTAGGATCTTCCTGAAGCCCTATCTGACAAAGCTCAATTGCGTTTTTTACGTTACCGCCTTTATATTCTTTATTAATCTTTTTCTGTAATATTTTTGTATCTGTAGCCATGTTTCTTTCTTAACAACCAAGCCTGAACTATAATATTCATTTTAATTAAGTTTATATAAAAAAGCAAGTTATTTAGATATATTTAGTGTATAATACTGAAAAAGAAAGGAAACGTTATGGCTAATATTTATTTTGTGGACGTTACAAACAGGGATGGTGTGCAGACTTCAAGGCTGGGGCTTGCCAAACTCCAAAAGACAATCATTAACTTAATGCTTGATGATATGGGAATTACCCAGTCGGAATTTGGATTTCCGACAACAAGCCACGAAATAAATTATCTTAACGGCAACCTTGAACTTGTAGAGAGAAAAGTTATTACAAAGACAAAACTTTCGGGCTGGATGAGAGGAATTGCGGACGACGTAGAACTTTCATTCAAAAACGTTCCGAAGTTAAAGCATCTGAACCTCTCACAATCAACATCAGAACAAATGATAAACGGTAAGTATCTTGGTAAAAAAACACCTGACGATATCATAAAAATGACCTGTGAAGCTGTTGAATGCGCAGTTTCAAAAGGTGCGCAAACAATAGGCGTCAATGCTGAAGACGCTTCAAGAAGCGACATAAATTATTTAATCAGATATGCTTCCGAAGCAAAAAAATGCGGAGCACACAGATTCCGTTACTGTGACACTTTAGGGTATGAAGACCCGCAAACGACTTATGACAGAATTTATACAATAGCAAAAGCCGTTCAGATGCCGATTGAACTTCATTACCACAATGATCTTGGAATGGCTGCGGCTTGTTCTGTTATGGGTGCAAAAGCCGCCGTTGATGCAGGGGTTGATGCTTATATAAACACAGCAATAAACGGAATGGGAGAACGAGCAGGAAATGCAGATCTTGCCTCATGCCTTCTTGCAGTTATGAAATCAGCAGGATTTAAAAATAAATACTTGATAGATGAAAATATCGATTTAAGTAAAATTTGGAAACTTGCAAAATATACATCATATGCCTTTAGAGTTCCGATTCCGATAAACCAGCCTGCTGTCGGCGATAATGCATTTGCGCATGAGTCAGGCATCCATGCAGACGGGGCACTCAAAGATAGAAGAAATTACGAATTATATGACTTTGAAGAACTTGGAAGAGGCGAACCTGAAATCATTGAAACCGGAAGAATGATTACTACAGGCGAATACGGCGGAATTAAAGGGTTCAGAAACGTTTACGAAAATCTTGAACTTGAATTTAAAGATGAACATGAAGCCAGAAACATTCTTGAACTTGCAAGATACGCAAACGTTCATACACAGCAGCCGCTGACCGACAGCGAACTCCGGTTTATCTATTATTATCCTGATATAGCAGCAAAAATAATGACTGTATCTCCATATTATGAACCGGAAGGAGCGATTAAAGAGCGTTTAGAATCTAATCTTTTGACAATGCCTCATAAAATTGTCTAAATTTATGTAAATAATTCTTCATAATCAAGCAAAAAAAAATATTTTTAAATTTTAAAAAGACATTGAAGAATTAAAAAGGAGAAATCAATGAATATTCAGCCAATTTCAGCTTTTAATGTTTTTCAAAACAGAAATATAAAACTTCAAAAAAGAAACTCTCAACCTGCTTTTTCTGGAGAACAAAAAAGAAGTGAAGCAACTGATGTTCTGCTTAAGAATGCCGCAAAATCTTTAGCACTGGCATCAGCAATAGCATTTACACCTGCTTTGTTTACATCCTGCGAAAAAGAATTTACTGAAGAAGATTGCAATCACCCGAATCATATTGATCCGCCAATACCAAACGACAGCACGGATAACAAACCTGATACAATAATCAACGGTATAACATACAAAACTCCGGCACTGAGAATGCCAAGATACAAAATTGAAAACGGAGATACAGTAAATATCGGCAATGTAACATTCTCACCGGGTATAGTTTATGTTCCTGATAATGCACACAAATCCGCAGAACTTCAAACCGTTTTGAACTTTATAGATGCTATGGGGCTTGAGTCAAAAAATCTGACAGAAGAATATGTTGCAACAAAAGCTTTTGATTATAATATGATTCCTGCACAGATAACATGGCTAGATGAAAAAAATGGTGTTGTAAATCAGATTAAATACAACGGTTACGACGAAAATTCAAATATTGTAAAAATGGATTTAACTACAATAGGAGATAACAACTCATATATTGAAAAAGAACTTCACTTAACTTCAGCCGGAGAAAATAACCTTCTTGTTGAAGTATATCCGAAAGGAAGTTCCGCAAGAGAAACAAGTTATCTTCTCACAAGAGACGGCAGCACAATTTCTAAATTCAAAACAGCAGAAGGAAACACTTTCGAACTTGATGCAACCTACACAGCAAATGGTTCAGGAAATTCCGTTGACGCAAAAGACGCAGACGGCACAGAGTCTAAACTTTCGCACTTTGATGTGCTCACCGCAATTTCTGAAGAAAAATAAAAACATCAAGTAAATAACATATAAAGCAAAAAGTTTTGGAAGAATAACCCAAAACTTTTTTGTATTAAGAAAAATCTTTTTGTGATAAAATTTAAAGAAAAATAAAGGAGAAACTATGGGGCAGACTTTAGCAGAAAAAATAATTTCAGAACATGCTGGAAAACAGGTTAAAGCAGGAGAACTTGTCATAGCAAAAGTTGATGTTTGTGCTGTACAGGACGGCACAGGCCCTTTAACTGTTCAAGAATTTAAAAAACTCGGCAAATCAAAACTAAACAATCCTGAAAGAACTATTTTATTCATAGATCACGCTTCTCCAAGCCCCAGAAAAGAGCTTTCCAACACTCATACAGTCTTAAGAGATTTTTCAAAAGAATACGGAGCGATATTATCTGATGTTGGTGCAGGTGTTTGCCACCAAAGGCTTGTAGAAACTTTTGTTAATCCGTGTGAAATTCTTGTCGGAGCAGATTCTCACACCTGTACATCAGGTGCTCTGGGCGCTTTTGCAACAGGAATGGGGTCAACGGATATTGCTGTTGCCATGGCTCTCGGTAAAACATGGCTTAAGGTTCCTGCGACCTTCAAAATTGAAGTAACAGGGAAATTCAAACCCGGAATTTGTTCTAAAGATTTAATGCTTCATCTTATCGGAATGATTGGCGCAGACGGTGCCACATACAAAGCATTAGAATTCTGCGGCGACACTATTGACAATATGGAAATGTCAGAACGCTTCACTCTTGCGAATATGGCAGTTGAAGCGGGTGCTAAGGCCGGTCTTTTTGTTGCGGACGAAAAAACAAAAGAATATTTAAAATCCAGAGGCCGTGAAGACAAATTCCGCTCAATAAAGCCTGATTCTGATGCTGTTTATGAAAGAATTATAAAAATTAATGCAGAAGACATAAAACATACTGTTTCCTGTCCGCACACAGTTGATAATACAAAACCGGCAGAAGAACTTGGCAATGTCAAAGTAGATCAGGTATTTATCGGGACCTGCACAAACGGCAGAATTGAAGATTTAAGAGTTGTTGCGGATATTCTAAAAGGCAAAAAAGCAAATCCTGATGTAAGACTTTTAATTTGTCCGGCATCAAAAGATGTTTACCTTAAAGCGCTTGATGAAGGACTTATAAATATTTTTGTTGAGGCCAATGCAGCAATACTTCCTCCGGGATGCGGGCCTTGTGTCGGGGTTCATGCAGGAACTCTTGCAGACGGTGAAGTTTGCCTTGCAACACAAAACAGAAATTTTCAGGGCAGAATGGGCAATACAAAAGGATTTATTTATCTTGCATCCCCTTATGTAGCGGCCTACACCGCACTAAGGGGCTATATTTCCGCTGAATAATATTATTTATATAAAAATAATATTGCCCGCAGACTATAAGCATAAGTACAAGCAATTCCGCAGAAATATTCCTTACTATTAGAGTAAGGAGAAATTTATGTCTGCCCCGAAACTGCAATACAAAAAAATGTCACTGGAGGAGCTTGTCGTTTTGTCACAGCAAAATGATCTAAAAGCCCTTGAAGAACTGATTAAGCGAGAACAAAAAAATGTTTTTGCAGCTTTTTCGTATCTTACGGACAAACGTGAGAACATCTCTGATTTGACACAGGAAGCACTGATGCGTGTTGCAAAAAATATTTCAAATTTAAAAAATCCAAAGCACTTCAAAAGCTGGCTGAATACCATAATAACAAATCTTTTTTATGATGAACTCAGAAAATCTTCAAGAAAACCTGACACCGTGTCAATTGAAACAAATGACTGTGAAAATTCTGATCTGGATATCTTGTCACTGATTCCGGATAACAAATGCAAACCGCACGAAAAATGTCTTTCAAATGAACTTGAAAAAATAATTAAGGAGTCCATCCGCCGCCTGCCCGAACCTTTCAGAATTGCCATTGTATTAAGAGAACTACAGGGGCTGAGTTACGAAGAAATTGCAAAGGCAACCCACTCAAGTGTCGGAACTGTTAAATCAAGAATTGCAAGAGCCAGATGCAAACTTCAGGAAGGTCTAAAGGCTTATATCTAAATGAAAGGAGAATATATGCAAAAAGAATTAACCTGTGATCAGGTGTGCGCCCTGCTTACCTATTATGTAGAAAACAAACTTAATAATCCACTTAAAAATTATGTAGAATACCATCTTAGTATTTGCCCCAAATGCAATAATAAATACTTAAAGCTTATAAAAATTGCAAAAAATTTTAACGAAATCTCTAAAAAAATCAATGATGATAATAATTATGTGCAGGATGAATACGCACAAAAAAGATATGAAGAATTTCGAGCAAATCTGTCTGCATACATAGATAATGAACTAAGCGACGATGAAAACATAAAAATCAGAAAAATAGCCATTTCAAATCCAATTGCACGAAAAGATTTGGAAAATTTTTACACTTTCAAACGACTGCTTCACTCATCATTTGACAAGACTAAAAATGAGCTTAAAGAAGATTATGCAAAAAACGTGCTTGAAAAAATATATTCAATGCACACGACAAACAAACTTGATCCGTTTTATCTTATAATGACAATTTTCACTGTAATAATCGGGCTTGCGCTACTCGGAATTGCGAATTTTCTAATCTAAATGCGCATATTAGTTGAATTACCGGAAAATTTCATATAAGCAAGCTTCTGGTAGTCAGCCATACTTAGCGGACGGATTGTAAAATGTTTTGAAGCTTTCTGCACAGCACCAGGCACTGAGGGTTCAGAGGAATTTTTATCCTTCATTGCGAGAATTTCTTTTTGCTTTCTTGCTGCATACTGATTTCTCAATACCGGAGTAATTATATTGCAGGAAAGGATTGAGCCTAAAGTGCTCGCAATAATGCTTACTCCACCTTTAAATTTCATGAAGTGATCTCTGATATCGCCTGACATGTTTTTTGAAATATCAGTGGTAACTTTTCCTAAATCTTGAATTTTTTGCTCTTCAACGAAATTTTTAAGCTTTGGTGTTAAAAGTTTTCCTGATTTTACAAGCTTGTTTCCAACAGCAGTAAAAGAGTTTGTGACAAGGTAAAATGAGAGAATATTAACTCCTGCATCTGCAAATTCCTGCGGAATAAGAAACATTTTTTCTTTAGCAGGGATTTTATCGTTAACCACAACAGCCAGAACCTGTGCCGCAGAAGACAAAATCCATCCGAGGACACCGGTATGAACAAGCATTTTCCCTGGATTTTCACCGTAATGAGTGTAAAGATAATTTTTACACTTCATATAATTTTTAGAGATGTTTTCAGCAAGATTACTTAGAACCGTCATGCTTTACACCTCCTGCAGCTGCTACAAATTTATTTGTTAAAAATTTGGTTAAAGGAGCATCAATTACAAAATTTGTAATTGTCATAACACCTAGAGCAAGAATTGTTCCGAGCGCATTTTTGTATTGCACAAAGGCATTACTGATATCCGAAAGCGCATTTGACGGTGAAAACAGAGTATTTAATTTTGTAAGTTTTATTTTATTTCCGGCTTTATCAACGGATGACGGCAGTTTTGACCATTTATCAATTGCCTTTATGCAGCCTTTTCTGATAAAGTATCCTGTGAATGTTCCTGCAATAATTTTAGCAAGTGTTCTGCAAACCGAAACTTTTCGGGTATCATTGTCAACAGATTTGTTATGCGCATCAATAAACGGCTGTGACATCAAAGCTGTTGCGCCTAAAATCAATCTGTTTTCGGGTGTTGAAATTTCTTTGTTTACCCACTCAATTCTTTTTTGCCACTTTTCACTTGTTATAACCTTGTTCGGTATCACATCATAAAATGCCTGCTGAACCTTTTGTCCGCCGGCTTTAATTGATCTGTAAACAGATGAATTTGTTATAAAAGACGTAATCTTTGCTACCATATGCGCATACCCAAGTCTATAAAGATAGTAAATGTATGAAATTGCCTTCAAAAATTATATTATTACAAAAATTTTACAAATGAAGTTTTGTTTATATTTTTTTTACATTTATAAACTATAATAAAACTCAAAAAGGCGCACAATGAGATATACATAATTTAAAAATAACCTTACAAACAACATATACCGGAACTACCTGGACGGACAAATCTGAATTGGAAGAGCACAGATTGCTAATATATACAAACAAGGAGAAAAAAATCCGCGTGCGACATTTATGCAGATACATTCAGCTGTAATAGATTTGAAAGATACTTTCTTTAAACAAAATACTGAAAAAATGAAAGCAACCGAATTACCATTTTTTAGTGTCTTAAAGGATCTTTATAGCCCTGATTATCAGCTTATTGCTTCAGCTAAAGATGCAATGCTCGAGTCAATGTTAAATTTCTATCCGGCCAAAAAGTCACAAAAATTCACCAGATTTATCATGTTGAAACAAAATTTTCCGTTTCTGAAAAAGATGAAATTTCTTGCGAATTTTTTATAATTTTGCACCCTTCGGCACAACAGTAACCCCGCCGGGAGAAACGTAAAATCCGCGTCGTTCGTCTTCTTCTCTGTTAAAACCGATTCTGGTATTCGGCGGAATATCAACATTTTTATCAATAATTGCACGGCGAATTCTTGAGTATCTGCCAATATCAACATTTTCCATCAATATACTCTCTGAAATTTGAGAATAACTGTTTACACGCACTCTAGGCGATAGCACACATCTGGAAAGACCACCACCAGATACAATACAACCTTCTGATACCATTGAATTAGTTGCCATACCTACACGATCACCTTCAGACCAGATAAATTTTGCAGGTGGATAATTATAATTAAAAGTTCTTATCGGCCACTCTCTTGAGTACAAATTCAATTCAGGCGAACTTTCAAGCAAATCCATGTTTGCCTGCCAGTATGCATCAATACTTCCGACATCCCGCCAGTAGCCGCTTTCCGTTTCGGTCATCCCCGGAAATACGTTTGATGCAAAATTATACACAAAAATCCGTTTTCCTTCTGCAAGAAGCATAGGAATTACATTTTTACCAAAATCATGACTTGAAGATTCAATTTTTTCGTCCTCGTTTAAGGCATTTAGCAATACATCTTTTTCAAAAATATAATTGCCCATTGAAGCAAGACAATAATTGGGATTACCCGGAATAGATTTCGGTTTTTCTTTTGGTTTTTCAACGAAATTCGTAAGACGCCAGTTGTCATCTATTTCCATAATTCCGAATTCATGCGCCTCCTCAATCGGGATAGGGATGGCAGAAATTGTAAGATCTGCACAATTAAATTTATGAAAATTTAACATCTGGGAAACGTCCATTTTATAAATATGATCGCCACCGAAAATACAAACATATCTGGGGTTTTCGTCTGTTATATGAAACACGTTTTGATAAATAGCATCAGCAGTACCTCTGTACCAGTCAGATCCTGTTCTCATTTGCGCCGGCGCCAGATCTACATATTGATTTAAAAACGGTGACAAAGCCCAGCCTCTTGTTATATGCTTATTAAGAGAGTCTGACTTGTATTGTGTTAAAACTTTTATCTTAAAAAAGCCGGAATTTATAAAATTATTTAATACAAAATCAATAATTCTGTATCTGCCGCCAAAAGGCACAGCAGGCTTTGCACGATCTTTTGTCAGAGGATAAAGTCTTTTGCCTTCGCCTCCCGCAAGTATCATAACCAAAGCATCATCTACTGACATATGCCCCCCTCTCATGCTCCAACAAATAAATTATACAATGGTTGTATAAAAAAATCACTAATACTTTTTAATTATTTTTAATGTACACCTAATGACCGCCGCAACTTCCGCAATCCCCCGAGCAGTTTCCACCACAGCCTCCGAGCAAATCAGAAAAATCAAAAACTTTATCCTCAATTATTTTCAAAATCACAATCGGATAAAGGATATCCTCCAGTTGTTTAATCTGTTCTTCAAACTCATCCAAATGTGTAAGATTACCTATTAACACAGGATATTGCGCAATAATTTTACCACCGTCGATTTCATTGGTAAGAGAATGCACAGTAACTCCGCTTACCTTTACACCTGCACCATAAGCACGCGCAATTGCATCAGCACCTTTGAATGCAGGTAAAAGCGAAGGATGAATATTAATAAACCGCCCGAGTTCCAGCACATTAGGCTTCAATTCTTTTGTGTAACCGCTGAGTGCAATTAAGTCGAAATTCTCGCTCGCTATATACCCTGCGTTTTCTTCATAAGGCAAATATTTAAAATGAATATTCAATGCCTCAGCTTTTTTCAAAAATTCAGAATTCAAATTATCTGAAATTGCATAAAATTCAAATTCCATATTTTTTGAAGCCCTCAAGTAACTTACAATTGCTTCAAGATTTCTTCCGCTGTTTGAGCCCATAATAGCAAGTTTTTTCTTCATATTTTCTCCCTAATATTTTTATTATAAATTTTATTACAAAAAAGAAAAATAGGTAGCAAAAAAATATTTTTTGCATTTTTCTAAATATCAGAAAGGCAGAACTATATGCGAATTAACAATATGCATCAACAGGTCAATTTTGGAGAAAAATATCCGGTAGAACGGCTTATCAGCTGTGCATGCCAAAAACCGTTTATCAGAAAAAGCGACAGTGTAAATATTATTACATCAATTCTGAAGCTGACAAAGAGCGAAAAGAAAGAAATGCTTCACCATGATTCCATATTTCAACAACTTCTAAAAAAGACCGGGGAATATATAACTGAACAACTTCCAGAAATCAAATTATTTGCAATGAGTATGGACAACACAACCGAAGCCAGACAGGATTACATATTAAATCTGGCAGAAGAAAAATTAGGCAGTGAAATTAACCTGAAACGACTGAGTAGAAGCAAGGAAAGCAGAGTCAACAAAATATGGAATACATAAAAAACAACAAAATAAGCTTTGGCACAAGACTTGAAACTGGAAAAGTTCTTGAAGTTACAAGCAAAAAAATATTTTACAGTAATGGCATTGAGGGGGTTCGAGAGGTCGTAAAAGCGCTTTCGGAAAAACCAATAAAAGCTACAGGCCATAGAGGGTACAAATATTTTGCCGAACAGATTGGCGGCAAAATTTTACAAAACTATCCAGATATAGCAAAGGCAACAGAAAAAATTAATCAAATAATTAACACTAATCCAAACATAACTAAAGATGCTCTTGCAAAAGAAATTTTCCCTTTAATTGATGAAATTGGCAAAGAAATTGACATTACAATATAAAAAGACCGCCTTATAAAGACGGTCTTTTTCTTATTCGTCTAAAATCATTAGTGGCAAAGCGCAAGCAATATACCTGCTGCAACAGCAGACCCAATTACCCCTGCAACATTTGGCCCCATCGCATGCATCAAAAGATAATTTTGAGGATTGGCTTCCAAACCTACCTTGTTAGAAACACGTGCTGCCATCGGAACAGCTGAAACTCCGGCTGAACCAATAAGCGGATTAATTTTATCTTTTGAAAATAAGTTCATAACTTTAGCAAAGACAACACCGCCTGCTGTAGCAAATGAAAAAGCACAAATTCCCAAAATAAGAATAAACAAAGTCTGTGTTGTAAGGAATTGATCTGCCGATAATTTTGAACCAACAGACAAACCTAAGAATATAGTTACAATATTAATCAAAGCATTCTGCATTGTATCAGAAAGTCTTTCCACAACACCACATTCTTTACATAAGTTGCCAAAAGTCAGAGCACCAACCAGCGGGCAGGCATCCGGAAGAAATATTATACATAGCCCTAACACGACAAGAGGAAATACGATTTTTTCTCTTTTTGAAACTTCTCGTAATTGTTTCATTTCAATTTTTCGTTCAGCTTCTGTCGTTAAAAGTTTCATAATAGGAGGCTGAATTACCGGCACAAGAGCCATATAAGAATAAGCCGCAACAGCAATAGCCCCCAAAAGTTCCGGCGCAAGTTTAGTTGTTACATAAATTGAAGTCGGGCCGTCAGCACCACCGATAATACCGATTGCACCAGCCTGTGGAAGTGTAAAACCAAAACAGCACAAAGCCATAAGCAAAGCAGCAAATATTCCGAACTGTGCAGCTCCGCCTAAAAGGGCCGTTTTAGGATTCGCAATCAGCGGGCCGAAGTCCGTCATTGCGCCTACCCCCATAAAGATTATCAGAGGAAACAACCCTTTATGAATACCTGCTTCATAGATAATCCCTAAAAAACCGTTCGGTTCTGCAATTCCCGCAACGGGGATGTTTGATAACAGACCTCCAAATGCAATCGGAACCAGAAGAAGCGGTTCAAATTGCTTTTTAATACCTAACCATAACAGGAATAAACAAATTGCTATCATTATCGGGGATCCGAATTGATGAAGAAATTGTTCAAACCCGCTTGTAATTGACGGATCAGCAGGTTGTATAAAGTTTGCAATACCTGTTGACTGCCAGAGTTTATATAAACTGTCTGCAATATTCATGATTCTTTTTCCTTATTATCTTACTTAACCTATTGTAACAAGCTCCTGACCTGTTTTAACCTGATTTCCGGGTTCAATTTCCACAGATTTTACAACCCCAGAAAGCGGTGATTTAATTTCTGTTTCCATTTTCATTGCTTCAATAACAGCAATAACATCACCTTCCTGAATTGTATCACCGACTGCTACAAGAACCTTTAGAACAGTTCCCGGAAGTGCAGCATTAACAGGTTTTGCTTCACCTGTTGAGGTGTGGCTGGCTTCAATACCCGCCTTGATATCAATATCATAAAGTTTTCCGTTAACAGTAGCTTTCTTGCCTTCAATTGCAACAGCATATTTTTTGCCGTTGACAGTAACTGTATAACCGTTTGAAGAAGATTCTTCTTTAAGTTCACCGGCTCCGGGTTCACATTTTCTAACCCCTATTGTACCTTTTCCTTCAAGGAACAAAATACCTTTTTCCTTACATGCGGCAGAAATAAAGATATTTTCATCATTAACAGGCAAACCGGCCTCTTCAAGACGTTTGGTTGCAGCAGCAATTCCTTTTTCAGGATCTCTGTCATTTATGTCAACAACAAGTTCTGTTGTAGGCTGAAGATTAAGCTGTTCTGATGCAATCTTAACAATTTCAGCATCAGGTTCGCACGGAGTTTTTCCAAAATAGCCGAGAACCATTTTGCCGTAACCTTCAGCAATTTTTTTCCATTTGCCGAACATAACGTTATTAAATGCCTGCTGGAAATAGAACTGTGAAACTGGTGTTACAGATGTACCAAAACCGCCTTTTTCAACAACTTCTTTCATAGCTGCAACAACTTCCGGATATTTATCCATCAAATTGTTATCTCTGAGCATCTGTGTATTAGCGGTCAAAGCTCCGCCCGGCAATGGTGACTGGATAATCATCGGATTAACAGCAAGAGCTTCCGGCGGAAGGAAATAATCTTTCATACATTCTTTGAATACTTCTTCTGTTTCAAGGATTTTTTCAATATCAACACCCAAATCATAATCTGTTCCTTTTAGAGCATGCCACATAGAAACTATATCTGGCTGTGCTGTTCCTCCTGAAACAGGCTTCATAGAAAGATCAATACCATCAGCGCCACCGTCAAGAGCAGCAAGATAAGCTGCTAAACCTGTACCGGCAGTTTCGTGAGAATGAAATCTAATATGAGCATCAGGTCCTAGAATTTCTCTTGTTCTTTTAATTGTTTCATAAACTTTTCTAGGATTAGAAGTACCTGAAGCATCTTTGAATGCAAGGCTATCAAACGGAATTCCGGCATCAAGAATATTTCTCAAAACTTTCTCGTAAAAAGCAACATCATGTGCTCCTGTGCAGCCTATCGGAAGTTCCATCATTGTAATTGTAACTTCATGTTTCAAACCGTTATCTCTTATACACTGACCGGAATAAATCAAATTGTTAACATCATTCAACGCATCAAAGTTTCTGACAGTAGTAACACCATGTTTTTTGAACATTTTTGCATGAAGATTTATTATATCTCTCGGTTGCGAATCAAGCCCTACAACATTCACACCTCTTGCAAGAGATTGAAGGTTGATATCCGGACCGACTGCGGCTCTGATTTTGTCCATTGTTTCAAATGCATTTTCATTGCAATAGAAAATCGGCGACTGAAATCTTGCACCGCCAGCGACTTCAAAATGTCTTAAACCGGCGTTTACAGCTGACTGCAGAGCTGGAATAAAATCATCAACAAAAACCCTGGCACCGTAAACAGACTGAAACCCATCTCTAAATGAGGTATCCATAACCTTAATAAGTTTTTTTCCCATAACATATATCCTTTCTTCAAACTAAAATCACATTAACCACGTGCCTTTGCTACTGCAATTGCGACAGCCACGGCTTCGTCCTCAGATACATTTGAACGTTTTCCCGGTTTTTCAATAATTTCAAACTCTTCCGGAAAAATTTTATTCAACTGCCTGACACACCATGACATAGCATCCATAACCCATACCATAATAGTTAAAAATGCAAAGACAAATCCCATGCCAATAGCCATTAAAATAAGACCTTCTTCAAGTAATACCCAAAAATTTTCTGTCATAATATATCTCCTATTGTTAATACAATATTTTTATCTTTTTCGTCAAGAACCAAAGCCCCGAAATCGTCAACCTCAGAGGCAACCCCCTCAACAATTCCGTCCTGAAGACAGACACGAATTTTCTTACCCAAAAAACGTGCTCTTTTTGAATAATCTTCTTTTATATATATAAAACCTTCTTTTAAAAAATTATCATAATCCTCCCAAAATATAGAAAGGAGTTTATCAAGAAAAACTTCTTTGGAAGGGCAAGAGGACTTGATTTCCAGAGCAAGCGATGTTACTTCTTTGTCTGCAACCTGTAAAACACTGTTTTTCGAAGCAGAAATATTTATTCCAAAGCCCAATACCAACCCTTTAAAAGAGGTTCCCTGCATAACTGTCTCGCAAAGAATCCCTGCGATTTTTTTACCATTAATCTGTACATCATTAGGCCACTTTATTTCAGGTTGCAAAGAATAAATTTCTAAAGTTCTACAAATACATACCGAAAGGTATTGTGTAAGGTTAGAATATTTTTGCTCAAATAAATCTGATGGTTTAAGGACAATAGAAACAAACAAGTTTCCTTCTCCTAAATCTACCCATTTTCTGTTCAATCGGCCTCTTCCGCAAGTCTGTTTTTTGGCAGAAATTACAGTTCTGTCTGATATAAACTCCAACTTTCTTTTGGCATACAAATTGGTTGAATCAACTTCCTCCAAAGTTATAAAATCCATGTTCCCCCGTAAAAATAGTTTTCCACTTGTTATAATAATACAAACAAAAAACATTTGCGATTTTTTTTTTTACGAGTTAGAATAAATTTGAAAAGGGAGAGAAAATGGAACATTGGATTTATAGTTTTAATCTTTTTAACCATCCTGTATCAATGAATATGGATACACTTCTTACAATGTGGATGTCCATGCTTTTGCTGATAATAGTAGCACTTATAACAACGCACAAAACTTCTATTTATCCTTCAAAGCTTCAACTTGTAGCGGAAGGAATAATAAAATATTTTTCAGGTATTGCAAAAGCAAGCATGGGAGAAGAAGCATCTAAAAAACACCTTCCACTTATACTTACGCTTTTTATGTTCATATTAACCGCAAATTTAGTAGGACAACTTCCCTGGCATCTGATTCATTTGAAAACAGGCGAACTTGCTTCACCTAACAATGATATCAATATGACGGCTGCTATGGCAATTGTTGTTTCACTATATTATATTTATTATGGAGTAAGAAAAAAAGGATTTCACTTCTTTTTCCATGGTTTCAGTATTGACGGCATTATCATAACACTTGTTGATACTCTGGAACTGTTTGTTAGACCTTTTTCACTTGCTTTACGACTTTTTGCAAATATTTTTGCAGGAGAAGTTCTGGTATTTACAATCGTAGGAATTGTGGCGTATTTCGTACCACTGCCATTTATGCTGTTTGAACTTTTTGTAGCTTTAATTCAAGCGCTTGTATTTACCTTGCTTTCAACAACTTATATATCAATGGCAGTAAACGAAGAGTAATATTATAAAAGGAGAAAAAATTATGGCAGTTGAACAATTAGCGAATTTGGATTTAGCAAAATTAGGAGCAGGTATTGCAATCGGTTTCGGTGCAATAGGCGGAGGTTTAGGTCTTGGTATTGCAACTAAAGGAGTTCTTGAATCTATAGCCAGACAACCTGAAATGAAAGATGAAGCCTTCAAAAACTTTATTATCGGTGCAGGTCTTGCAGAAGCAACAGCTATTTATGCACTACTGGTTGCTTTATTATTAATTTTTGCATAAGAATTATTATCAATAAAAGGAATTTGTTATGTTTGAATTTAATGCAACATTTTTAATTGCAATGTTTAGTTTTGTAGTATTCATTATGATTATGAATGCAATACTTTACAAACCTATTTTAAAAGTCATTAACGAAAGACAAACTTATATTGATGACAATCATAATGCTGCACAAAATTCAAAAACAAAAACAAAAAACATTTTAGATGACAAAGAAAACAGGCTGAATGAAGCTTCAGCAAAATCAAAACATATTGTTTCGTCCAAGGTGCAAGAAGAAAATGAAAAGGCAAAAGTTCTGACAGAATCCGCTAAAAGAGAATCTTTACAGAGCATACTTTCTGCAAAAGAAACCTTGCACAATGAAGAACGGCAAACAGCCGATGCACTTGTGTCAAACATAAAAGAGCTTGCCGAAAATATTTCAGCAAAGATTTTGGGCGAAACAACTTCTATTGAAAATGTTGATTACGATTACATTAATAAGGTGCTAAAATGAATACAATAGGTCAAATTTGGAATTTTATAGTTACGAGCAACTTTTTCAACTTTGTTGTAATGGTGCTTATTCTTGCCTGGATTGTAAAGAAGACAAATTTGGCTGCAGCATTGGAAAATGTAAAAAATAACATCAAAAACACAATAGCAAAGGCTGAAGAAGAAAAAGCTTCCGGCGAAAAAGAGCTTCTGGCAGCCCAAAAATCCGTAGAAAATCTTGAGTCAGAAATAAAAACAAAAATTGAATTTGCTGAAAAACAGGCTGAAAAAATAGCGAAAAATATTGCACTTGAAACTGAGAAAAAGGTGGAAAATATTAAAAACAATATAGAAAGAGCCTTAACTGCAGAAGAAAAAACTATTTCAGCTAGACTTTCAAAAAAAACAGCCTCGGCTTCTTCGGAATTGGCCAAAAGACATATAAAATCTGTTCTTGACGCTCATCCGGAACTCCACGAAAAATATATCAATCAAAGCATTGAAGAATTAGGATAAATTATGAACTCTATTCAAATATCATTAACCGCAAAAAATTATGCTGATGCACTCGTTCAGGTGGGCAGGGATAATGTCCTGTCTTATGATGATATTCTTAAAAATATCGAATCAGTAAAAGAAATTTGCGATTCCTCAAAAGAATTGTCTGAGGTTTTAATAAATCCGGCTGTTTCTGATGAAACTAAATTCTCTATTATTGATGAAGTTTTCAAAAAAGATATAAATGAAAAAATAATTGATTTTTTAAAGGTACTTATTGAGAAAAAGAGATTTACAGAATTTAGCGGAATTGTAGAAGCTTACAAAAATGAACTTGACATGATTAACAATATTCAACGGGTATCGGTTACGTCGGCGGTTCCATTGAATGATGATATGAAACAGAGAATAATAGTAAAACTTCAAAACAGACTGCAAAAAAATGTTACTGCAGACTGGCTGCTTGACAAAGAAATTATCGGAGGGCTTGTTGTAAAAATAAATGATGATGTCATTGATTCAAGCCTGAAAAATAAGTTAGAGAATTTAAGTAAAAATTTAATATAAAGGGGAAATTATGGCTCTAATAAAACCTGATGAGATTAGTTCAATAATCAAAAGTAAAATTGAAAATTATGACCTGCAAACCGAAGTTTCAAACACAGGGACTGTAATTGAAATCGGTGACGGTATTGCACGTGTTTACGGGTTAAGAAACGTAATGTCAAACGAGCTTGTTGTATTTGACGACGGCAAAGACACCTTAGGCATTACGCTTAACCTTGAAGAAGATAATGTTGGTATTGTTATTCTTGGTGAATACACCCAAATCAAAGAAGGTATGACCGTAAAAACAACAGGCAGAATTGCTTCTGTTCCTGTAGGTGACGGACTTATCGGGAGAATAATAGACCCGACAGGAGAACCTATTGATGGAAAAGGTGAAATTCTATCAGACAAAACCCGTCCGATAGAAAGAGTTGCCCCAGGTATTGTTGCCAGAAAATCTGTTCACCAGCCTCTTCAGACTGGTTTAACTGCAATTGATGCTCTTACACCAATAGGACGTGGACAAAGAGAGTTGATTATCGGAGACAGACAAACAGGTAAAACTGCTATCGCAATTGACACTATTTTGAACCAGAAGGGGCAAAATGTAATTTGTATCTATGTTGCAATCGGTCAAAAAGCTTCAACAGTTGCACAACTTGCCAAAGTTTTAGAAGAACATGGAGCAATGGAATATTCAATCATTGTTTCTGCAACAGCAAACGAAAGTGCTCCGTTACAGTATATCGCACCGTTTGCAGGGGTTGCAATCGGAGAAGAATTTATGGAACAAGGCAAAGATGTTCTTATTGTTTACGATGACTTGAGTAAACACGCTCAGGCCTACCGTGCAATGAGCTTGCTTCTGAAAAGACCGCCTGGACGTGAAGCTTATCCGGGAGATGTATTCTACCTCCACTCAAGACTTCTTGAACGTGCCGTTAAATTAAATGACGAACTCGGTGGCGGAAGTATTACAGCCCTTCCGATTATTGAAACTCAGGCTGGTGACGTTTCAGCGTATATTCCGACTAACGTAATTTCAATTACGGACGGTCAGATATTCCTTGAATCCAACTTGTTTAACTCGGGCGTTCGTCCTGCAATTAATGCCGGTATTTCGGTATCACGTGTCGGGGGGGCAGCTCAAACTAAAGCGATTAAACAGGTTGCGGGTAAACTTCGTCTTGATTTGGCACAGTTCAGAGAACTTGAAGCATTTGCTCAGTTTGCATCAGATCTTGACCAGGCGACTAAAAATCAATTGTTAAGAGGTGAAAAACTGACTGAAGTTCTTAAACAGCCTCAATATGCTCCTCTTAGCGTTGCCGAACAGGTTTCAATTCTGTTTGCAGCTAACGAAGGTATCCTGGATGATATTCCGAATAATCAAATTGCTAAATTTAAAAAAGATTGGTTCATTCATTTGAAATCGAACTTGAAAGAACTTTCTGACAACTTGAATGACGGAAGTGCACTTTCTGATGACGACAAGGCTCAATTAAGAGCAAGTCTTGAAGAATTCAAAAAAACATTTTAGGTAAAACACAATGGCAAATTTAAAAGACATAAAAAACAGAATACAGAGTGTTGAAAGTACAAAAAAAATCACACGTGCAATGAAAATGGTTGCGGCGGCAAAAGTAAAAAGAGCTGAATCGACCGTTAAAATGTCACGGCCTTTTACGGAAGAATTGAACAAAATGTTCAAAAAGCTTCTGGATTCTGTAGGTACATATTCCGATACGACATTAAAAATCAAATCTGCAATAGACAATTATCCGGCTCTTCTTCAGTGCAGAGAACTAAAAACTGCGGGTATTCTTGTCATAACATCTAACAAAGGACTTGCAGGCGCCTACAACAGCAACATTATAAAGAAAACTGTTCAGGTAATTAAAGATTACAACGCAAAAGGAATAAAAGTTGTTCTTTTTGTAGTCGGTCAAAAGGGAATCGGTACTTTAAAGAGAAGATGCAAAAATTTTGACTGCGAAATCGCCAAAAATTATATTGCAATAGCAAACAACCCGACAGGCGAAGGCGCTCATGAAATTGTGTCTGATATGGCGGAATACTTTGTGAACGGCAAAATTGATAAAATAGAAATCATAACAACAAGATTTAAAAACATGATGAGCTATTTTATAGAAAGCTGGGAAGTTCTTCCGCTTCAAACAAAAGAAGAGGTCAAAGAAAAACTTCACGACAATATTGCGGAACCTATTATGGAATTTATTCCCGATATGCATAATATCTTGCAAAAAGTAGTTCCTATGTATGTTGCTAATATTATATTTCAATCTTTGCTTGAAGCACAGGCAAGCGAACTTGCAAGCAGGATGACTGCAATGTCAGCAGCCACAAGCAACGCTGAAAAAATGCTTAAGACACTTTCAACCGAATACAATAAAACACGTCAATTTGCAATTACTCAGGAAATTATTGAGGTTGTTTCCGGTGCAAACGCTCAAGTCGGTTAGTTGAGCCAGATAGTTCTCAAACTGAAAATATATTATTACTAAATCAAATCCGCAAGTTTAATCATAACTTGCGGATTTTTAAACTTATTTTTTTAGAAAATCATTCATCGTAGGCTGCTTTAATTCAGGTATAACCGGAGTAGTGTTACTAGACAGAACGGTTTGTTGATTTGCTTCTGCAGTTTTCTTAGCAGCTAATCTGGCCTTACGTTTAGCTTCAGATTTATTTGTCATATAAATATTAAGTTTTGGAATACCTATACCGAGGACAAGTCCTGAGTAGAGGTATCCGGCTACCTGAGCAAGGTTCAAAATCTTCAAACGGCGGCCGACAGCCTTACCGGTTTCAGATGCCGGCAGAAGTTTTAGCATTTGAGAGAACTTGAGAGCCTTGCCGTCTTTTGAAACAGAAGATATATTTGCTTTTTTCAATCCTTCAACAAGAACCTCATCACGGGTTTTAAGTTTTTTCTTAAAGAAGGATTTTTCATCAGGATTTTTAAGAAGAGATTTTTCTTTATCAAGAGCAAGTACAACACCTTTTGCGACGAAATTGCCGAGTACAAGCCAGTTAAAGAATCCTAAAACATCCTTAACTACGGATTCTCTGAGTTCGTCCTTATCACGGGCAACCATAAATCTTGACATAATAGTAAGCCCGTAAATAAGTTTGAACTGGTTAATCGTCGGAACGAGTCCTTTATATTGAATATTTTTCAAAAGTCCGCCCTGTTTCATTGCAAGATTAGCAACAATCCCGCCTCCAAATACAGCAGCAGCTGCAAGCTTCCAAAGTTTAAATCCGAAACTTTTATCTTTTTCACGGCCTTCAACTCCGACAAATCCGTCACTTCCTGTCTTTTTCTTGGTGAGGTAAATATTCATCGGCTGAATAGACATCCCTATACCGGAAGCAATTGCCATACCAGCTATGGTTCTGCGATTATTTAATTTTTTAATGGCATTGATAAATGTATTTTCACTAAACTTAGCGGCGTTCTCAAATTCTTTAATTACGTTTTCCTTAGTCAAAGTTTTTGAAATATTATACAGATTTTCTATAAAAGTTGAAAGGTTAGAAGTTGTTTCTTTATTAAATCCTTTCAATGTAAAGTCTGACTCAGCCCCTGTTGCTGACATAACATAATTTACAAGATACCTGCGTGTAGAATCCGGTATTGTTTCTTTATCAACATCCGGACTTGTAAGCACATTTAGTAACCTGTCTTTAATAACCTGAACATCATGCTCAGAAAGTGATTTGTCGTCACCGTTGACTTTTGTTGTTACATTTTTCAACACATTCTCTAATGTAGCATCAAGAGCACCTTCTCGGCCATTCTTTTGAACATTATTATGGAAATACCGGCCTATAATATCAAAACTTTCGTTATCTGCAAAAATCTTATCGGCTTTTACATTAAATTTTTTATTAAGTGCCAGAGAAAAAGCAAGTGCAGCCAGAGATCCGTAAACGCCGATTAAGGAATGGTTGATAGTACCGGAAGCTTCACGACGTCCTGTTTCAAGTCCGGCAGCAGGACCTCTGTTTATAGTATCAACAGTGGTTCGTGGTAAAACCATTGACCCAACATCAACAGCATTTGCACCCCAGGCCTGATTTGTGTCTAAAAATCTTAATCCTAAACTTATTGCATCGCCTGCGCCTTTAAAATGTATATTTTGTTGTTGATCCTTTTTGTTTCTTAATTGAGTTTGTAATTGCGGGGTTTCCAGTATCTTCATAATTTTCTCCTTACGAATTCATAAATGCTTTTTTGAAAGTCGAATTTGCGGCCGCTGCACCTGTCATACTTAAATTTGACGACGATGCCGCAGCCCCCGTACCGGCGCCGCCGGTTGTGGTATTCGAATTTGATGCATCCATTTTCGCAAGATCATCTTTTGCCTTATTTTTTTGTGCCTGAGTTCTTGTATAAAGTGGTATAAACAACCCGAGAGATATTAATGAGAATGCAATATTGCCAAGCTGGCAAATTGTTCTTAAACGCTTGTCATGAGCAGTTGCAAGCTCATCCGTTGATTTAAGCGAAGTATGTTTTGCCCAGTTCCAGAATTTCTGGAATACATTTGCGTTATCATCAAGTTTCTTCAATCTGTTTATTAATGTTACTTTACCTTTGCTTCGTGATTCAATAAATGATGCAATACCTTTTGCAGCGTAATCTCCGAGGAAATAGAAGCTTGAGAAGGTTGCAATATCTCTGATTGTAGATTCTTTAAGTTCATTTTTATCTTCCGCAGCCCCCATACGGCTTGCAAATGTTGCAGTTGATATAATTCTTGCCTGATCCATTGTCGGGAACAAGCCTTTGAACTGTAACAATGACTTGAGGCTCGGCTTATCCATTATCATTGAGAGTCCGCAGACTCCGAGCATTGAACTTATTGATATAACTTTTTGTTTTAAAAGCTGAAGTTTTTCAGTTTTAGTGGGTTCTTTATACTCTTTATTCTCGTCGTAGTCGTTATAAATCGGAGCACCTTTGCGTCCTGAAATTTTGTGTGTAATCCATCTGTTTATAGGCTGTGCGGAAATTGCAAGAGGAATAATAAGCCCGAGTCCGCCAATACTTTTCCAGTTAACCAGTTTCTTAGTCTTTTTAAAGTATGCGCCAAGCTCTTCTGCTGTTGAAATTCTCTGTGTCTTTGCGCCATGCAAAACTTTTGGGGTATCCTTACAGAAGGAATAAAGGTTGTTGCCAAGAAAACCTTCTTCGCCGGCAAATCTGATATTTTCAGAAATGTGAGTAAGATCAACAAGCTTTCTGTAAGCTTTTTTTGTATTCTCATAATTACCGTCATTTGCAGCTTTCGCAAGAATATTTATTGCATCTTCCGCATCTGTTTTCAGACGAATTTTGCTTACTATCTCATCAACATTACTAAGACCTTTTATTTCTTCAGGATTGTCAGCAAGAAGCATTGCAAAAGACTTCACACCGCCTTTTTCATAAGCTTTGCCGTCAACACCTTCAAGTGACAGAATTGAACGTTTGAAGAAATCTTTCATATGCACTTCATTCTGCTCGCCTGATTTATAGAATTTTAATATTTTGTCATAAGCTTCGCCGTTAGCCCAGTTGTTAATAAGGTTTTTATCAAACTTACGCATAATCGGCCAGTTAAACAATGTTCCGGTACCCATTACGATAAAACTCGGGAATATACAATTTATAAGAAGTCCGGATCCTTCTCTTCTTAAAGCTTCAAAACCGCCTATCCAGTTGAATTGGCGCTTTCTTTTGCCGTTTTCATCAACAATCGGTTTGCCGTCTTTATCTTTTTTATTTGAACCGGCTGTAGTTTCAATAATAGTACGGGGTATAATTGCCGTAGACAAATCAAGAACAGAAACATTAAGCATCGGATGTTCTTCACATTTTTGAACACCTTTTACAAGCAGATCAACCATACCACCTTTAAATGAAGGCTGATTTTCTACTGTTTTTTTATTAATACACACAGGGGTATTTTTTTTGTCTACACTTGTTATATTAATCTTTTCAATCATAAAATGTCTGGTTTATTTTTTACAATGCATATTATAACAACTACACAAAAGTATTAAAAGCTGTGAATTTTAAAAATTGCGCTTTTTTTATTAAATGTTAAAGAGATATTAAGACCACATTTTGATTTTTTTTCTAAATTTTGACTTTTTAGTGTCAAAATTTAGTGTTTTTTCTGATAAATTAAGACTTTTTGAAAGATTTAAATGTTTATTTAAAAAAAACGAGTCCAAAAATTTTTGTAAATAATTGTAACAAATACGCTTAATATTTTGATTTATATATATGTTGTATATATTAAACAAAGTTTTTTACAAACTCGACGGCATGCTCCTTTGTAACAACATCACCATTAATTTGCGCTTCATGAAGAGCATCCATGATTTCGCCAAGCTTGGGAGACGGTTTTATATTCAAAATTTTCATTACCTCGTTTCCGTCGAGAAGTTTTGGAAGCGGTTCCAGTGTATCTTTTAGACTTAAATAGAAATTCTGGAGATGTGTCAGAGCATTTATATTACTCTCAACCATCTCATCTGTAATCACAGGCCCTCTTGCTGACAATCTGTCAGCTTTTGCAAGAACTATTTCATCCAGAGAGTTGTCTTCCATTTTTCTAATATAACGCATCATGGCCTTCTCATTTACGTCAGGCGCAGTCATAAGCGCTGCAGGATATATATGATTTTTTATCATACAGGATATATAGTCAATCTGCTTATTTGAAAAAGACAGTTTTTTCAAAATAGGAACAACAAGTTTCGCCCCCACATCATCATGCTTTATAAACCTGTGGCGGTCTGTATCCTCTTCAATTGTCCACGTTGAAAATTTGCCAATATCATGTAAAAATCCAGCAAGCTTTAAGTGAGCAAGCCTTGAATATCCGCCAAAATCCACACGGTCAAGATGTTCTTTTACTTTGTCCAGAGAAGTTTTGTAAATTTCGCCGATATTTCTTACAGTCTCAATAGAGTGTTCTAAAAGCCTTAAGTGATGATGAGAGTTTGGCGGAATTTGTTTCAGTTCTTCCACAACAGGGAAAATTTTTTCCAGCAAACCAATCACATCCATTGCCTTCAGGGTTTGCGAAGTATATTCACCTGAAAAAAGATGCATTATTTCATAGTTTATGCGCTCTACAGCAGGATTTGCAATTAAATCAAGATGCTTTTTCAGCTGATTTTCAGTTTGTTCGTCTATTTTAAATCCTGTTTGCGCCTGAAAACGATAAACTCTTAAAATCCTTAGGGGATCGTCAAGAAAATTTTTCTCAGAAATTGAACGTATTATGCCGTTTTCAAGATCATCCAATCCGCCGGTTTTATCGATCAATTCGAAGGTTTTAATATTCACTGCGATTGCGTTTATCGTCAAATCGCGTCTTAAAAGATCTGTTTCAATGTTTCCGCCGACGGGCTGCGTAATATCAAGATAATTAATCTTATCCTTCATTACAACACGGTAAATTTTATTTTCTTCATCCAGCGGAACAAAAGTTGCATCAAAAAATTCTGAAACTTTAATTGCAAAAGTTTTCGGGTCAACATCTGTGACAACCAAATCTCTGTCATTAGTTGACTTGCCGCACAAACAATCACGAACAGCTCCGCCCACAAGATAAATTTCGCCGTCAAAATTCTGCGCAATCTGCATCAATATTTCATCAGATTTAATTTTTTTCTCTAAGTCCAAATTCATATATTATATTTCCTAATGCAACTGTTACAGCTGTTTCCGCCTTCAAAATCAAATCACCGAGAGTAAGCATCGGAATTGATTTTGTTCTGAACAAATCAAATTCTCTTTCAGAAAAACCGCCTTCGGGGCCGATTATAACAAGCAGACTTTCGCCGTTTTTAACAGGAGATTCATCAAAGAAATCTCTGATTGTTTTGGTGGCACAGCGCTCGCAAAAAGCTACAATCTTATCAAAACGTCCGCTATTAAGCAATGCTTCTAAACTCGATAAATCTTCACAATGAGGAATAACAGCTCTTTCGCACTGTTTTGAGGCCTCATACATAATGCGGTTCCATCTGTCAATTTTTTTCAAGGCAACACTTTTATTCAAGGCGCAATTGTCTGTTATAACCGAATATACCGCTCTGACACCGAGTTCTGTGGCCTTTTCAATTACAAAATTCTGCGCATCACTTCTCAAAGGACTCTGCGCAAGGTACAAATCAAACTTTAAATCTCTTTCCGAGTAATAAGATTTTAAAACTTTGCATTGAATTTCCGCGGATGAAATGTTCTTTATTACAGTTTCATACTGAATACGATTTTCATCAATCAAAAGCAGGCGCTCGCCGGGCTTTGCACGAAGCGACTTTGCAATATGATTGTAATTTTCCTTGTCTGAAATGCTTATCTCACCATTATTCACAGACTCTGAATTTATGAAAAAATGCGGCAATTGTTTATTCCTTTCATACTGATTTTACAATAAAAAGCAGGCTTTGAAAACAAATATTAATTTTTAATAAAATAACTGGCAATTTATTTCTTTTTGAAGTATTATTATGGTAGTAAAAACTTACAAAATACCAATTGGGAGAATACCGTGGAAAATATACAAGCGAATGAAAAAGTTATAGGCATACCCCGTGCAATGTCATTTTACAACAATTATCCGTTTTACTTTGGATTTTTCAGTGATCTGGGTATTAAAATAGTTTTGTCTGACGTCACAACAAAACAGACCATGTCAAGGGGTGCAGCGCTTGTTGTTACTGAAACATGTCTTCCGATTAAAGTTTATATAGGCCACATTCTTAACCTTCTGGATAAAGGTGTTGATAAAATTTTTGTTCCATCAATTCAATCTGTAGCTAATAAAATTTATAACTGCTCTAAAATCAGAGGTCTGCCAGACCTTGTCAGAAATGTTATTAAAAAAGATTTTACCATGGTTGAGGCAACACTTGACAAATCGGCCAAAAACCAGGGTCTATACGCATTTTTGAAAGAAATTGCGTCTTACTTTGATATTACTGATGAAAATATAATTAAAAGAGCTTCTAAAGCGGGCTGGAGATGCTATAACAATTTCTTTATCATGACCAAATCAGGTATGAGTTATAAAAAAGCTATGAATTACGCTCTTCAGGGTAAAATTTTCATTGAAAATCAGACGAAGGAATATCCAATTTCTGTTGCTTTGATTTCTCACGGATACAATATCTATGATGAAAGAACTTCTATGAAAATTATAGAAAAACTTGAAAAAATGGATGTTAAAGTTGTAACATCCTTACAACTATCCGATGAACAAATGGATGAAGGTATAAACACCCTGGGAGGCGAAAGATACTGGGCTAACGAATATGAAATGACAGGAACTGCAGGACATTATCTTAAAGACAACCGGATTGACGGTATAATAACTTTAACTGCTTTCGGATGTGGACCTGATTCATTAATGGTCGAAAGAATTCAACGCAGAGCCAAACATTTCGGCAAACCGCTTCTTCATCTTACAATTGATGAGCAAACAGGCGAAGCTGGTTTTATCACACGTCTTGAAGCATTCGTTGATATGCTATTCCGCAAAAAACGTGCAAATATTATAAATAAAATTGAAATCGACGATACCAGAAGTAATTTTATTCCGAATACAAACTTTATTGAAACTAAGTAAATAACAAATTAAACGAACTAAAAAAGCGGAATTTGGAACATTCCGCTTTTTAAAATTTATTCAAAACATCCCTTAAACTTTACGTTTACGGGCAGCTTCAGATTTACGTTTTCTTTTCACACTCGGTTTTTCATATCTTTCGCGTTTTTTTACTTCTGAAAGGATACCAGCTTTTTGAATTTTTTTCTTGAAACGTCTGAGTGCGCTTTCAATACTCTCGTTTTCACCGACTTTAACTTCTGCCATTTATGTTTTCACCACCTTTATGGTCCTTTTGTACGATATATTCAGATTATAAACTAAAACAAAATAAATTTCAAGCAATAAGCCAAAATTTGCCATCCACAATATGTGAAATGCTAATTTATCAGAATTTTGAAGTCCATTACTGATTTAAGCCGACAAAGTAAAGATTTCATAAATTTCTTCATCCGTAAGTTCCGTAATAATCTTTTCGCCTTCGTAAACAGCAAGATCGGCCAATTCCTTTTTGGATTTAAGCATCTCGTCAATCTTTTCTTCGAAAGTACCAAGAGTAATCATACGGTGAACCATGACATTTTTATCCTGACCAATACGATAAGTTCTGTCAGTCGCCTGATCCTCAACTGCAGGGTTCCACCACAAATCATAATGAATTACGTTTGTTGCGCTTGTGAGGTTTAAACCTGTACCACCGGCTTTGAGAGAAAGTATCATTATCTTCGAATCATCATTATTCTGGAATTTGTCAATCAAGTCTTCTCTCTGCGGCACTGTCAATGAACCGTGGAAGAACAAAGGATCAGTGTTGCATTCTTCCGCAATAACCCTGCATAAAATATCGCCCATTTCTTTGTATTGAGTAAAGATAAGAGTTTTTTCGTTGTTTTCAAGAATATTTTGGACAGTTGAAATACACTTGTCCATTTTACCTGAAAGCTCTTTGCTCATTTCTCCGCCCTTAAGGAACTGATAAGGGTGGTTACAAATCTGCTTAAGGGCAGTGATAAGTTTGAAGATATTACCGCGTCTGTTAATACCTGTAAAGCCGCTTATCTTTTCCATCATCTCATTAAGAGTTTTTTCATACAGAACAGCCTGAGATTTCGACAGATAACAGTAATCGTTGATAACCATTTTTTCAGGAAGGTCTGTAATAACGTGCTTGTCGGTTTTAAGACGTCTTAGAACAAACGGAGAAATTGACATCTTAAGCTTTGCAGCACGTGAATTTTCTTTAAATCTTTCAATAGGAATTGCATAACTTTTCTGGAAATCCTTCAACGAGCCGAGATATCCTGTGTTTATAAAGTCAAATATACTCCACAACTCAGTAAGCCTGTTTTCAACCGGAGTACCTGTCATTGCGACTTTTACGTCGGACTTAAGCATCTTGATAGCAAGAGTCTGTGCAGTATCAGGATTCTTGATATTCTGGGCTTCGTCTACAATAATCATTCCCCATTGCTGTTTTTTCAATTCTTCAACATCAATTCTCATTATCGCATAAGTTGTCAAAATTACATCATGTTTTACGTCAAGTTTTCTTTCCGCACCGTGATAAACAGTTGCATCAAGCGACGGCGCAAACATCTGCAATTCCTTCATCCAGTTTCCGATTAAGGTTGTAGGACAAATTACTAGAACAGGTTTATCGAGAGATTTTTCCTCTTTCATTTTTAAAATAAGGCTTATGACCTGAATAGTTTTACCTAACCCCATATCGTCAGCCATACACACGCCAAAACCTTTTGAAATATTAGTCCAAAGCCACTTCAAACCGGTCATCTGATATGGACGAAGTTCACCTTTCAAGTCTTTTGGAGGCTCTACATCCACAGGCTTTGTGAAGTCCTGTATAACCCTTGCAAATGCCGAATCGTAATCGAAATCATACTGATACAGCTGACCGGACATTGACGCATGAATCAATTCCATTCTTGAAAGTGATTTTAAATTAGCTTTTGCAATCTGTTCAAAAATCTTCTTGCTTTCTTCTTTGTCAATCAAGACATATTTATTTTTGTATTTTACAAGACCAGTGCTGTTTTCAACAAGTTTGTTAAATTCTTCAAGCGAAATTTTTTCATTCCCGATTGCAATTTCATAAGAAAAATCAAGAATATCATCCAGCGCAATTTTAGATGATGAAGTGTTGTTGAAGATATCAGCCAGATCCTTGGAGCGTGAAGCCTTGACTTTGGCATTAATTGAGGCTCTGGGAACAACGACATTCACAAGTTCTTTGGGCAGAATAACTTCAATTTGCGCTTTCTGAAGATAATATGCAGTCTGGGTTATTATTTTGTAAACCTCATTAAGATTCAAATCAAGAGCCAGTTTTGTTTCATCTTCAAAAAGTTCTTCAAGTTCGGGCATATAGCGTATAGCATAATTTAACTGTTTTTCCACAATTCGTGAAATATCGGCAGAATTTGCACCAAAAATCTTATCCTTTGTATATAAATCATCAACAAGAACACTCTCACCTGTTTTGCGGTTTTTGATATGAACTTTCAACCGGAACAATTCGTCATCGCCCTCAACCTTATCAATTTTGAAGAACGGAATTACATCATATTTGCCGAGATAAAGCTCATCAAACCACTGAGAGAAGTTCTCTGCAATATCAATTCCTTTCATTTGTGATCTCTGCTCAAGATCTTTAATCATATAAGTTCCGGATTTTACATCCTTAAACTTATAAGCCTTAATTCCGAGAAACTTATATATTACATAATTCATGTAATTGTATATAAAATCTCGCACAAAATCTTTTGGTTTTTCACCTTTTATAAACAAATTCTCCGGAATATTTTCTTCGAATATATTTATAAACCTTGCAAGCTGCTGGTTTGAAATTATAGGTTCATAAACAATTCTGAACATTGAACCCCGTGTTTTGACAGTCGGAATAAAGTATAGTTTTTCAATCAACTTCATCACAAAATGAGTGAGATTGTTCATATAGATAAAGGTCGGAGTCACAGCATCAAGGTCAACTACATCCCCGAAACCGCCGAAATAATCCATTACAAGATCAAGACTCATCGGATACCCTACCGAATCATCTAGAACCTGAGAACGAAATTTGAATAAAGATCCTTTTGACTTAAGATAATATTCAAAGTTGTTTGTTGGTGTAACAAAAAATGACAGTTTACCATTTTCGTTTACAAGAAAAAAATTAGTATTTCTTGCAGGAGTGTATGGACTTAGGAAAACGTCCTTAAACTCATCTTCTACAGTCTGGTAAATAAGACTAAGCGTATATCGAAAATCTTTATTTTTAAACCCATCAGGATTTTCTGAAAGGTTAAAAAATAATTCGTCAATGTTATTTTTTTTAAAAGAAAAATCTATATCAAAAGTCTTATTATCTGCCATATTTCATCCAAACTGTCTGCTAACTTAAAATTCCGGCAGAAAAGGAAAACTTAACTGCCGGAAACTACTTACTTAATTAATGATTCCGCATCCATTTCTGCCGGTTTTTCAATTCCGAACAGATCAAGAATTGTCGGAGCAACGTTACATAATGCACCGGTTTCTTTAAGTTCGATTTCTTTCGGAGCATTAATCAACACAAACGGAACTTCGTTTGTCGTATGAGCCGTCATCGGTTTTCCTGTTTCATAGTTTACCATAACTTCTGAATTTCCGTGGTCTGCTGTCAAAAGCATAATTACATCATGCTTTTTGCAAGCTTCGGCAATTTTTCCGACACATTCATCCACGACTTTGTCTGCCTTAACAGCAGCCTCTAAGACTCCTGTATGGCCTACCATATCAGGATTTGCAAAGTTTACGAGAATAAAACCGTATTCAGGATTGTCAATTGCTTTCAGTACATTGTCACAGACTTCACGTGCACTCATTTCCGGCTGAAGATCATATGTTGCAACTTTCGGAGAAGCAACCAGAACTCTTGTTTCGTGAGGCTGTGGTTCTTCAACACCACCGTTAAAGAAGAATGTAACATGAGCATATTTTTCTGTTTCTGCTGTTCTGAATTGCTTAATGCCGTTTGCTTCAAGCACATCACCGAGGATATTTTTCATATGCTCTTTACCAAAAGCAACAGGATAAGGGAATGTTTCGTCGTACTGTGTCATACAAACATAACAAATATTTTTTCTGACAGCTTTTCTGCTAAACCCGTCAAAGTTTTCAAAATTTATTGCCTTTGTAATTTCTCTTGCTCTGTCAGGTCTGAAGTTCCAGAAAATAACTGCATCATTATCTTTAACTCTTGTTTCAGGTTCGCCTATAACTGTCGGAAGAACAAATTCATCGTTGTCGCCTTTGTCATAAGACTGTTTAACAGCTTCTTCGGCGGAAGATGCAGTTTCGCCTTCGCCGAGAAGCAGAGCATTGTATGCTTTCTCAATTCTATCCCAGCGGTTGTCACGATCCATTGCGTAATATCTTCCGCTTACTGTAGCAATCGGAGGAAGCCCGTATTTTTTCAATTCATCTTCAATTGGCTTTAAGAAAGTCATAGCACTCTGCGGAGGAGTGTCGCGTCCGTCAAGAAATGCATGAACATAGACTTTTTTAAGTCCGTTGTCTGCCGCAAGCTTAATCAACGCCAGAATATGTCCTAATGCTGAGTGAACACCGCCGTCTGAAGCAAGCCCCCAAAGGTGTAGAGCACTGTCGTTTTTCTTGACATGTTCAATTGCTTTCAGGAAAGCTTCACGCTTAAAGAAATCTCCGCTTTTTATAGCATTATTAATTTTAGAAAGTTCCTGATAAACAATTCTGCCCGCACCGAGGTTAAGGTGTCCGACTTCGCTGTTTCCCATCTGGCCTGCCGGAAGTCCTACATATTCGCCGTCAGCATGAATTTTTATAAACTTGCCTTCTTTTTCAAGTTCATTTACATGAACAGGGTTTGCTATTTTGGTTGCATCATACTCAGGGTGTGATTTACTTATGCCCCAGCCGTCCATAATACACAATAAAACTCTTTTTGTCATAATAATCCCTTCTTTATATTTCGTACTATATCAGGATTTTAGCAGGAACATAAATCAATTACAAGAGCGGATTTTCAGGGAAGATTTGTAAAATATTTCGGATCCGATAGTGCTTTTATTGTGCAAGACGCTCCGTTCATGACACTTGTTGAAGTTTTTGAGCAATAATTCACATTTTTTTTATCTTCATAAAGAGTTCCTTCAGCCCCCATAGGCATCAAAACACCAACTGGTCCCTTATCAATAATTTGGAACATAAATAAATCATGCCCAAATGCATTAGGACGTTTTGCACGGCCGTTCACGTCTACACTTATAATAACCTTGCTGTCAGTAGCCCTTTTTTCAAATGAAATCAATGCCCCGTCCATTGTATAAAACTGTCCGTCATCAAATGAAGCCGTAGACAAATAAGAAGAAGTTTTGTTATAATTCGTATATTTGCTGTCCCGCTGATTTTTCGGGAAACACCACTTGTCATATTCAGGCAGCCCTGGCGGCATATCATCGCATCGCTTATTTATCTTATAAATCTTATCGAAATAATTGAGCAATGTAGTTCCATTCGGTATACAGGAAGAGTGAGTACATACATCCTGTGCCTGCAAGTGATTTATAGCCTGTGTCAAAAGCGAATATTGTTTTTTAAAAGCGGCCTCAAGTTCTTTATTTTTGGCATTATTAATCAACGTCGGCATTGTCATTGAAGCAACAAGTCCAATTATTCCAATAGTTATCAAAACTTCTGCCATGGTAAACCCTATTAATTTCATAATCCACCTGCCATTCATAAGCTATAACTAATACTTTAAATCTTATAGCACAATAGAAGTTATAAGTCAAACTTTGTATAATTATTACTTATGAATAAACAGGAATTATTAAAAAAATTTGGCAAAAATGTCAAAATAGAACGAATAAAAAAGGATTTAACCCAAGAGCAACTATCGGTTATTTTGGATGTAAATCAAAATTACATTGCCTGCATTGAATGCGGCAGACAAAATATGTCGCTCGGTAAAATTCTCGAACTTGCTAATGCTCTTAATATAGATATTGAAGACCTGTTAAAATTTAAAGATTAATAAACTATCTGCACATGGACAACTCTTGTTCTTGCCTTGTTGTCAAAATCAATCAACACAATCTGTTGCCACTGCCCAAGCTGTAATGCGCCATCAATCAACGGCACGGTTGTACTGTTTCCAACTATTGAAGCCCTTACATGGGCATAACCGTTTCCATCATGCCATGTTTCATCATGATGGTATTCCGCAGCCACAGGTGCAATTTTTTCTAATGCTTCAGGTAAATCCTTTAACAATCCAGGCTCATATTCTATGTTAGTAAGAGAAACAGTACTTCCTGCTACATATACAAACACAACTGCATTAGGCAAATTATGTTTGTACACTGCATTTTGAACCTGACGGGTTATATCGACTATCTGTGTATTTCCTTTTGTGTGTATAGTAAACTTTTCATTCAAAATTGTCATAATGAAAACCTTATATTACCTTCTTTCACTAATTTTCGACCTTTTGAATATGTAGCATACGGGAAAGAATACTTTTCTAATGCTTTGTAATCCTCTCCTTCATCAAGTTTAAAAACATTAAAATCCGCATCTTTACCGATTTTTATTGATCCGGTAATATTATCAAGCCTCAAAATTCTTGCCGGATAAATCGTTAAGTACTTAAGAAGTTCTTCTACCGGAAGATTTACTGACTCGTTTGCCTTATTGGCAAGCTGCAAAATGCTGAAATTTTTATCCTTGCTAAAACTCTGAGTAGAAAATCCGAAATTTTCACCAAAATAATTGAGCACGTCGCAAAATTCAAGTTTTCTATTGCAGATTTCTTCTGAATAATTAGGCTGGTAAATATATTTTACGCCCAATTCTGCCAATTTTTCAAGCTCTCCTGCGTCTACGTAATTTGCATTTGCAATAATAATTTTGTTTGTCAAAACTTTCAAATTATCAAGATAATCTACTGGCGAAATACCTTTGGAATACGGAGTAATTTTCCTTAGCCCCATAAATTTGTGCAAAAGATCTATGTCAGAAAATCCGAACTGCAACCATTCAATTTCATCCATAGATTCTGCAAAACGCGTCATTACAAGCATATTGTGCTTGCGGCAATATTTGGAAAACAATTCCCAAAGTTTTTTATGCACACCTGACACGGAATTCAGCATTATACCAATATGTGTATTATCGCCTTTGTGGTAAATCAAATCCTCTACTTTACTTCTGAGTTCCTTGAAAGTCTTTTTACTCTTTTCTTTGCTGTCTGAAAAGACTTCGAAAAACAAATAGTTCTTTATTGGCAATTTATTTATTATATCAAAATACTTAAATTCCTTAGACACTTGAGCAAAACAAGTAGTACCGGACTTAATAGATTGAATTGCGCCTGATTTAAACGATTCAATCTTCTGTCCTCTGCCTGACGAAAAATAATCCACCAAGAGGTTTGTCCACTTGAGAGAATAATTATCTTGCTTCACACCAGCAAAGATGTAATTTTTATTCAGATTAAGGAAAATTTTTTTTAACTTATTCTTAAAACCTTTGACAGAAAACTCCCCGCAATCCGTATATTGGAACTGCGTCAGCATATCAACAAACCCTGGCGTTATAACAGCATTTCCAAGCTCCTTAACCTTTTTATCCTCAAAATTCACTTCTGAATTAGGTATTAAATCAACAATTTTGCCTTCATCAATGACCAGAGCATAATCTTTTAAGATTTCATTTTCTGATGTTAAAATCCATTTAGACTTATAACACTTCATGATGTCCCCTTATATGATAGAATATTTTAACGAATAAAGAGATAAAATGCAAGATTAAAAAGTCAGCTCATATAAATATAACAGAAGTTTACTGTCATGCTGAACTTTGTTTAAGCATATCAATAAAAAATAAAAAAAACGAGATTTAAATATCTTTTCATTATCCGAAAAACTCATCGGCGTAATAAGCAAATTCCAGATGTCCGACAATTATTGTATCTCCGTCTTTGACTCCCATAGATTTTAACTTGTCAAACACACCCATACCTGTCAGAATATTTTGGAATCTAATAACCTGTTCTGTGTTTCTGGCGTCAGTAACATTTGCAAGACGGTTGATTTTGCCGCCAACTATTATGTAGGCATCTTTGGAAACTTTTGAAATCTCATACTCGCTGTCATCATTGTTATATGCACCTGCATCTTCTTCAACAACTATTTCAGAAACAGGCTTTTCTATTTTTTCAACCATTTCAGACATGAAATTTACAAGCTCTTGAACACCGTCACCTGTTACTGCCGAAATTAAAAATATTTTATCTGAAGCAGCATTAAATTCATTTAAAACTACCTCTTTTTTATCATCGCTTACTGCATCAATTTTATTAAGCGCAATAATCTGATAAAGAGAAGCAAGTTTATGTGAATGTTTTTCTAGCTCTGCATTAATAATCTGATAATTTTTAAAGGGATTTTCTTCCGTCAAATCTACAAGGTGAACAAGAAATCTGCAGCGTTCGACATGTCTTAAGAAATCATGTCCTAATCCTACACCATCAGAGGCACCTTCAATAAGCCCCGGGATATCAGCAACTACAAAACCATCACCGTTCAAACCTCTTACAACTCCTAAATTCGGGACAAGAGTTGTAAATGGATAATCTGCAATTTTAGGTTTAGCAGAACTTATACGGCTTATCAAGGTGGATTTTCCTGCATTCGGCATCCCTAAAAGTCCAACATCAGCAATAAGCTTTAACTCTAAAATTAATTCTCTTTCTATACCTGGTTCACCTGGTTCACAGAATTGAGGTGCACGCTTCTGTGCGGTTGCAAATCGTGCATTTCCTCTTCCGCCTCGGCCGCCTTGCGCTGCAAGAACCTTTTGTCCGTGTTCAGTCAGGTCTGCAATTATGTTACCTGTTTTTACGTCTTTTACAACAGTTCCGACGGGAACTTTTATATACAAATCTTTAGCCCATTTTCCATGGCAGTTTTTAATTCCGCCGTTTTCGCCGCATTCTGCTTTGAATACGGATTTGTACTTAAAATCCATCAAGGTAGACATATTTTCATCAGCAACAAGATAAACATCTCCACCTTTGCCGCCGTCGCCGCCTGCAGGGCCGCCTTTATCAACGTATTTTTCACGGCGCCAGGCTACCATTCCGTTGCCGCCACGGCCAGAAACTATTCTTATTTTGGTTTTGTCTAAAAATTGCATAATATATCCCTTGCTTTCGGGATAGTAACAAAAAAAAGAGGCATTTGCAAGATGGCATTTTCATAATATAATTAGATTGCAATGAATACAAAACACACAACATTTTCGCACAGAGAAGTGCAAATAGGGCCGGACAGCGGTTACGACAATTACATTATGGCAATTGAATCAAGCTGTGATGAAACAGCCTGCGCAATTGTCAAAAACGGAAGAGAAGTTATCGCAAACGTTGTGGCTTCCCAAATCAAAACACATGCGCAATTCGGCGGTGTAATCCCGGAAATCGCGGCAAGAGAACACCTTGACAGTATCAATATTGTTATTGATGAAGCTTTCAAACAGGCAAAAGAAACCTGCGGGTTAGAGCCAAGAGATATCACTGCTTTTGCTGGAACCGTCGGCCCCGGGCTAGTCGGATGTCTTCTTGTAGGACTTAACGCCGCAAAAACACTGTCGCTTATTTATGACAAACCTTTTATCGGAGTTAATCACCTAAATGCTCATCTTTGCGGAAACTATATAGATACAGATTTAAAACCGCCATTTATGGCGCTTCTTATAAGTGGAGGGCATACCCAGATTATTGATGTAGACTCCTATTCGAAACAGACAATAATCGGCGAAACAATTGATGATGCTGTAGGTGAAGCTTATGACAAAGTGGCACGCCTTATAGGGCTTCCATACCCGGGCGGACCAAGGCTTGACAAACTTGCGCAAGAAGGCAATCCTAAAGCTTATATTTTACCGCAGGCAAAAGTCGATGGATACAATTTCAGTTTCAGCGGACTTAAAACTGCAGTATTGAGACTTGTTAAGGATTTAAAAGCTCAATCGCCAACCGGCGAATTATCTGAAAATACAGTTAAGGATCTTTGTGCAAGCTTTCAGGAAACTGTTTCTAAAACCTTAGCAAAAAAACTAAAAAAAGCTCTTGAAGAAAGAGGATACAAACAGGTTGTTATTGCAGGAGGAGTTGCTGCAAATTCCGAAATCAGAAAGAAAATCTTTGATTTTGTAAACGATGGCTATAAAGTTTTTGCTCCTCCTATGAAATATTGTACAGATAATGCTGCAATGGTGGCATCATGCGCTTATTTTAATACAAACACTTTTGATGACATTGATGTCGAGGTATTTTCAAGAGTAAAATAAATATTTACATAAAACCTTTTTCGGCTACAATACTAGTACAATGAAAATACATTTTACTACCCCAGCTCAAAACAGTTATAATCATTACAACACCTACAACAGCTCCAAACATGTTGCCTTTACAGGAGCTACAGAGATCTTTGCGAGAAAGTTTGTTGAAACGCAAAAAGAAATTGAAGATGTATTTTTAAAAAATCCTGACAATGACTGGATAGCTGGCACACTTCCACCGCACTGGCTTGAAAAATTACGTGGTAAATCACAAAACGAAAAAGACGCTATTGTCAAAAAAGTGTTGCATGCATTTAGAGCTGCTGTTAAACATTTAAAACCCTACAATGCACCTAAAACCAGCAAAGACTACTCAAAAAACGGCAATGACAAAGAAAACAGAAATCTTAAAGACGCTTCCAAATATTTAACAAAAACCTTAAGACATTTCGGAATTATTCCTGAAACAAACTCTGTAAACTTCAAAAAAAGAAAGGTTTTCGGGAAATACATAAACCGCGGCTATGTACTCAGAGAAAAAGGACAAAATCCAACCCTTGAAAGATTATTTATCAAAACATTCAAAAAAACAAATCCTGATGTATTGGATTCAAACTACAACGGCGTAAAAGCTGAAACTGCACACTGGCTCAATATAAACGAAATAAACTGCAAATATATTTCAAAAATATACTGGGGCGATATCAAAGGTAACTATATAGCATCAGAATATGCAACACCGCCCAAATATATAAGCCCTATAGTACACTTTAAGCCAAGCTACAAAACTCTTCAGGATTTTTATTATGATTTTCAAAAACAAACAGGCATTGAAGTTATGGATCTTATAGACCGAAATATTCAACCTGGTGCAACTAATTCAAAAGGTTTATATGTTCCTCGCCCAAAGGAAGAAATTATTATTGAATATCTGCAATCTGAACTTGAAAACTCCGGACTTACACACTATGATCTTCACAAAAATAATGCCGTAATCGGAACTGATGAAAAAGGGAAGGCTATTGTAAAAATTATTGATATCGGCGGAGTTGCAAAAAAAATTAACTAACTGCAATTGACGACTCTACTTTTGACAAAATATATTTAGTGATGTCTTTTTCAAGCTCAACACCAAAGTGATTGTTAATTTCTTTAATAAAATAACACGGACTGGTCACATTTATTTCTATAATTTTGCCGTCTATGACATCAAGCCCTGTCATAAAAATTCCTGTAGAATTTAGCTTTTTAGCAACAGGTGCAAAGTTTTCAATCTCTTCCTCCGTCAACACAGCCTTAATTATATTAGAATCACAGTGTTCATTAAATTTAAAGTCATCATTTGACGGAAGCTTCTGCACACAATAGGGCAGAACCTTATCTCCCAGAAACAGCACTCTTTTATCTCCGTATTTAGCCTTCTCCAAATACCTTTGCACCATAACAAGAGTAGTGCCGCTATTTGTCATGGCATTTATTATAACTGCAGTGTTTTTGTCACCTTTCTTAAGAGTCATAACACCAGCTCCAAAACATCTGTTAAGGGGTTTCAGAACGATTTCATTATATTCGTTCAAAAATTCCAGAATATCTTTTTTAGAAGATGTAACAATATGCTCCGGCATCAGCTCAGAAAACAACATTGTATGAAGTTTTTCATTAAAATCTCTGATTGCACGGGGTTCATTCATTACAAACGTTTTACTTCTGTCCACAAAATCAAAAATGTAAGTTGCATTTAGATAATCCAAATCAACAGGCGGATCATTTCTGAACATTACAAGCGGAAATGTTTCTATGTCACGTTTTATTTCTTGTCTGTCATAGAGAATATTTCCATGATTTTCAAAAACGGAAAAGCAGTGAGAATATGCCTTCTCACCGCTAATTCCAAGTTTATCAATTGTTGTTATAAAAACATTGTTATTATTCCGGATAAGTTCTCTTATAATCCAAAAATTTGTCACAAGATTGTTAAATTCAAAATACTTTAGTTCAATTCTGTCTATTACAAATAAGATATCCATAGTTCCTCTTTTCAAAAAGTATTTATATCATACCAAACAGACAAAATCAATTAATCATCTGAACTTTTCACAAAACAAATCCTCATATTCCTATTTGGCAATTTCTTCCGGGTTCAAAATCATGCAATTTGTATTGTTCATATTAACAAGTTTGTGGAACAACTCAAGATCCGCTTTGATTTCAGGGAAGGTATTATAGTGCATAGGAATAACAGTTCTTACACCGAGCCAGTCAGCAGCAACTGCAGCATGAACAACATCCATTGTATAATGCCCGCCGATAGGAAGCATTGCAATAGTCGGATGATACAATTCTTTAATAAGTTTCATTTCGCTTGTAAGAGCAGTATCTCCGGCATGGTAAATTCTGACGTTTTCAATATCAAAGATTATACCTGCGGCACTGCCTGCGTAAGATCCGTCTGGAAGAGAATTTGAATGAAATGCAGGTACAAATATAGCTCTTCCCCAGGGGTAATTTAGCCAGCTTCCGAAGTTAACGCCGTTTGTTGTAATTCCCTGATTAGAAAAATATTTTGCAAGTTCCACAACAGCAGACACTGTTGAACCTTTTTCCTTTGCAATTTCAACAGCCTCGCCGATATGGTCAGCATGCCCGTGGGTTACGAAAATATCCGTAATATTTTCAGCATGCCAGTCATACTTGTCATTAATGCTTACATAAGGGTCGACAAGAATAGTCCTTTCACCTGACTTGAAATGAAAAGCACTGTGGCCTATGTATCTGATATCCATTATTACTCTCCTCTTTTTAATATTACAAATTTATTATTACCAGATTTTTTGATAAAATTCAAATATGCAACAATATGAAACATACATGAGAAAATGCTTTGAACTGGCACAAAAAGGTTACGGCAAAACATCTCCCAATCCAATGGTCGGATGTGTAATCATAAATGATGACGGCGGGATAATTTCTGAGGGATTTCATTCCGAATGCGGAAAAGCCCATGCCGAGCGTGATGCTCTCTTGAAAGTTTCGCCTGCGGATTGTAACGGAGCAACTCTTATTGTAAATCTAGAACCCTGTTCTCATTATGGCAAAACCCCGCCATGCGCAGATTTAATTATTGAATACGGAATTAAAAAAGTTGTAATTGCTATGCGTGACGTTAATCCAATTGTTGCAGGAAACGGAATAGCAAAACTTAAAAAAGCAGGAATAGAAGTTCTGGAAGGGATTCTGGAAAATGAGGCGAAAAAATTAAATGAAATTTTCATTACAAATATGACAGAACACCGCACCTTTGTTGCCCTCAAAACCGCAACAACACTTGACGGAAAAATCGCGGCGCATACAGGAGATTCAAAATGGATTACGTCAGAAAAAGCAAGAGCAGAAGTCAAACACATAAGACAAGGCTATGACGCTATTCTCACAAGCTCATCTACTGTCCTTGCAGACAATCCGACAATGGCGCATAAAAATAAAATTATCTTAGACAGGACTTTAAAAACCGATTTTGAAAACGCAAATATCTACAGGGCAGGAAACATTTACGTATTCCATGATGAAGCATTAAAGACAAATAAAAAATATCCTAACATCCGATTTCTGCCTTGCCCTGTTAAAAACAAAAAACTTGATATTGAGTTTATATTAAAAACGGCCTATGACTTCGGGATTATGAGCCTGCTAGCAGAATGCGGCGGAGTCTTAAACGGGTCTTTAATTGATTACACAGATAAGGTTTATCACTTTATTGCACCTAAAATCCTATCCGACAACAGAGGAAAGTCAGCCTTCGCCGGCAAAACTATCGACTTTATCAAAGACACGACAAACTTCCGTTTTGTTGAAATCAAAACCTTTGAACCTGATATTCTGCTGACATACTATAGACTTAAATAAGCTATGCTATCACATCAACTTTAAAATATTTATCTGTAGCAATGTCCATATTTCTTGCTTGAATGTTTGCGTCATCAGCATTTTTTGGAGGGTAAAGCGCACATGTCGCTGCATACTTTGCAAATTTTTGAATTTTTTCCTGATTTTTAGAAAGAGTAATATTATCTTTGTAAACCGCAGTTTCAAAATTTGCAAGCTGTTTATTCAATCTTACCAACCGTTCGTGAAGAGCATTTAATTTTTCATCTTGAGAGAGGTTAGTAAAATTTTCTGTTATAGGATTTTCTTTATATTGCTGAAGTTCTTTAACACCACTAAATTGCACCGGATTAACACCTGCTATTTTCATTATTTTACCTTTCTTTTATTCTATTACTTTTCCGTCAAAGAGATCCATAACCATATTCACTGTATCAGAGTGCATGTCTTCGAATCTTTGTTTCGGCGCATCTGTTGCCTGATCTGTATCTTCAGAAGATTCCAAATCATCCGCCTGCTCTGAGCCATCAACAGCCTCATCAACTTCTTTCACGGTTTTCGGCTCATCATTTTCCGACTCTCGAACCTGTGGTGCCGGAGCCGGCTTAGGCTTTGGGATATTTACGTTTCCCTGCGGAATTTCATCACCCGGCTGCGGAAGCCGTACCGTAATCTTTGTATTCTGCTGTCCGAACAGCTCATCAACAGCCTTTTGAAGCACTGCCTTCTTGCTTCCTGAAACAAACTGCGTAAGATAAATTTCGTTTTTAACGGTAATAACGACATCATCCTGAGAGAGTTTAACTGGCTTAGCCCACTGTTTTAAAAGCGCACGGGTCGGAGCACTGGGAATATTTGCAAGCAGATTTCCCCAGAGAGCCAAAATATCATCTCCTGCGGCTGCCTTAGAAGTCGGCATCGGAGAAAAGTCTGATGTATCATGAGTAACTTCAGGAGCTTTCGGATGTTCCGGTTCAGCATGATGAACGGGATGTTCTTCGGCAATTGCAGGTTCAGCAGGTGCCGGATGCTCAACCTTTTGCGGGACATAGGAAGGTTTTGGCGGCTCAATTCTCTGGTGAACAGCAGACTCAACAGGCCTTATTCCGCCGCCTTCAAGCGCACTTAAGCGTGCTTGAAGTGCATCTAACTTTGTATTTTCAACAAGGTTTGCCAGATCAATAATCGCAATCTCCAGCCAGAGTCGGGGGTTATTGGTTGATTTAAGATCTTTAATATAAGAGGCGCACTTGTCACACAGTGAAATTATCTGATGAGTTTCAATATTTTCTGATTGTTTTTTCAAATCTCCTGTCTGAAGCTCATTCAACTGCGTAATTTCTATACTTATATCCGAATTGCAATTTTTTACAACAAGAAGATTTTTAAAATAATCAAGCAAATTCTGTAAAATCTGAACGGGTTCGTTACCAGAATTGTAGATTTTTTCAAGGATTTCAACAGCGCCGGCATGATTTGAAGATAAAATACATTCGCTCAATTGATGAAGCACATCAAAAGAAATTCTGCCCAAAAGTGCATTGATATCATCAGTAGTTATTGAATCTTTTGTTCCAAGAACGCTCAACTGATCCAGAAGTGCGATACTGTCACGCATTCCACCGGCAGAGTTTTTCGCAATTGTAGCAAGCGCATCATCTGTAATGTTTATCTTTTCGCAATCAGAAATATATCTCAGATGTTTTACAATATCAGATGTTGTAATTCTTCTGAAATCGAACCTCTGGCAACGGCTTTTGATTGTATCCAGAACTTTATGAACTTCTGTTGTCGCAAGAATAAATATAACATTTTTCGGAGGTTCTTCTAATGTTTTCAACAAAGCATTGAAAGCAGTAGTTGATAACATATGAACTTCGTCTATGATATAGATTTTAAACCTGCTGTTTACAGGCGCATACATTACTTTTTCAAGAATATTCTGTGCATCCTCGACTTTTCTGTTGCTTGCGGCGTCTATTTCTATGACATCCATCGGAACCGAATTTGTAATATCACGGCAGTTTTCGCACTCTCCGCAAGGATTGACTGTCGGCCCGTTCACACAGTTCAAAGATTTTGCAAAAATTCTTGCCGTAGAAGTTTTGCCGGTGCCTCTTGGCCCCGTAAACAAATACGCATGAGAAATCTTATTCATCTCAATCGCATTAGCCAGAGCTTTTTTTATATGTTCCTGTCCGACAACTTCATCTAATTTTTGCGGACGATATTTTCTATATAGGGGAATATATTTTTCATTCATGGTATCATTATAACAGAGTTTTTTTTAAAAGGGGCAAAATATGAACATAATTAAACCTGCAAGGTTGAAAAAGGGAGATACAATAGGGATTTTAGCAACATCCGGGGCAGTTTCGAATGATACAAGAGCAATTATGACTGCAGTTGACTATTTTGCAAACAAAGGCTACAAAACATTGATAAGCAGCGATCTTTACAAAAAAGACAGATACCTTGCAGGAGATGATGATACAAGAATTAAAAATTTGCATGCTTTTTTTGAAAACCCAGAAATTAATGCGATTATTTGTATGCGTGGAGGTTACGGAGCAATCAGAATAATAGAAAAAATTGACTATTTAATAATAAGAAATAACCCCAAAATCTTTTGCGGATACTCTGATATTACGGCACTTAATCTCATGTTTTTAAAAAATGCCGGACTTATAACCTACTCAGGCCCCATGATTTTAAGCGATTTTGGAAATCCTGAAAAATCTGATTTCACAATGAATGAATTTTTTAAAGCAGTAAGTTCTGATTCTTACACAATAAATGGCAACAATATAATCCGCCAAGGGAAAGCCTCAGGCATCCTCTGGGGCGGAAATCTTGCAACCATTGCATCACTTTGCGGAATTGATTTTATACCTGAGGAACCCTTTATATTTTTTGCAGAGGATATCAATGAGCCGGTCTATAAAATCGACAGAATGCTAAGACAACTGATTAATATAGAACAATTCAGAAATAATATAAGAGCTTTATGTTTCGGATATTTTGCTGATACAGATAACAAAGAATGGCTTCTTAGACTTTTTAAAGAAACCGCAAACGAACTCAAAATCCCTGCTGTCAGCGGTTTTAAGATATCGCACACAAGCTGTAAAACAACGGTTGCAATCGGTGCAAAGACAAAACTTAGTGATGAAACACTTATTATAGAATAATTCCGGTATTTTTCACGAATAATTAATTTTATATTAAAAACTAAAGCTTACATTTTTTTTACGGTAAAATGTAATTATGGTTAGATAAATAAAGGAAAATGATATGTGGGATTATTCGGAAAAAGTAATGGATCACTACAGAAACCCCAGAAATGTCGGCAAAATCGATAACGCTGATGCAATCGGTGAAGCTGGTTCTCTTGCCTGCGGTGATTCACTAAAAATATACTTAAAAATAAAAGACGGAATTGTAACAGATGCCAAATTTCAAACTTTTGGATGCGGAAGCGCAGTTGCAAGTTCAAGCATTCTGACTGAAATGATTATCGGAAAAACAGTAGAAGAAGTTAAGAAAATTACGAACAAAGACATTGCCGACCAGCTCGGCGGCCTTCCTCCGGAAAAAATGCACTGCTCTGTTATGGGCTATGAGGCTCTAGAAGATGCACTTAAAAACTTTGATGATATGACAGACCTTGATGATTTGAGAAATGAAAAGAAAGAAGAAAAAATCGTCTGCACATGCTTCAATGTAACTGAAAACCTTATCTGGGATGCAATCAAGCAAAACGGACTTAAAACAGTTGAAGAAGTAACTAATTACACCAAAGCAGGCGGTGCATGCGGAAAGTGCAAAGGTCTTATTCAGGATATCATTGACACCTATTACAAGAAAGAAGAAAACAAAAAAGATGCACCGGCTCTTTCTCCGGCGCAAAGAATTCTCAAAATCAACAACGTAATAGAATCGCAAATTTCTCCGGAACTCAGAAAAGACGGCGGAGATATTACACTTGTTGATATTGACGGCAACAAAGTTCTTGTAAAACTCAGAGGAAAATGTTCAGGATGCAAAAATTCACATCTGACTCTGAAAGCTTTCGTTGAAAGTACTTTAAGAGAAACCGTAGACAAGAATATAGACGTAATCGAGGTGGCATAATGAACCTTATATATTTAGACAACAACGCAACAACAAAAGTTGCTCCGGAAGTTCTTGAGGCAATGATGCCTTATTTCAAGGAAGAATACGCAAACCCTTCCAGCATTTATGAATTTGCAAAAAAATCAAACCATGCTGTAAGAGATGCCAGAGGAGTGATTAAAGATTTTCTAAATGCAGAAAGCGAAAAAGAAATCATCTTCACCTCATGCGGTTCTGAAAGCGCAAACACAGCAATCCGCGGCGTCTTAAACATGAACAAGAACAAACGCCACATCATAACAACAAAAGTTGAACACCCCTGTGTTTTGAACCTTTATCAGACACTAGAAAAAGAAGGCTACAAAGTTGACTATATCGGAGTGAACGCAAACGGAGAACTTGATCTTGCACAACTGGAAGAAGCAATAAATTACGACACCGCACTTGTGTCAGTTATGTATGCAAACAACGAAACAGGTGTTATATTTCCGATAGAAAAGATTTCGGAAATAATCAAATCCAAAAACAAAGAAACAAAATTCTTTGTTGACGCAGTTCAGGTTGCAGGCAAAATTCCTATAGATGTTCAGGCGGCAGGAATTGATCTACTCGGCATTTCCGGACACAAATTTCATGCACCGAAAGGTGTAGGCGCACTTTATATAAATTCTAAAACGTTGATAACGCCATTGATTATCGGCGGGCATCAGGAAAGAGGCAAACGTGCGGGGACTGAAAACGTTCCTTATATTGTAGGGCTTGCAAAAGCCGCAGAACTTGCAGCAGACAGTCTTAACTACGAAATGACCGAAGTTAAAAGGTTAAGAGATAAACTCGAAACAGGAATAATTAAATCAATCTTCAATTCCCGCCTCAACACGGGAGTTGCAAACAGAGTCCCGAACACTACAAACATCGGCTTTGAATACATTGAAGGTGAACTTATTCTGCTCCATTTGAGCGACTTAGGCATATGCGCAAGTTCAGGAAGCGCATGCACATCAGGATCTCTTGAACCGAGCCATGTCTTAAGGGCAATGAATGTTCCGTTCACTTCAATTCATGGAAGTATTAGGTGGTCGCTATCAAAATACACAACAGAAAAAGAAATTGATTATGTACTTGAAGTTCTGCCAGGAATTATCGAAAAAATCACAAAACTTTCGCCTTATCAGGAAGAACTTGCAAATCTCAAAAGATTAAAAGGTTAAAAATTAAACTAATGTTTAGTACAAAAGCAGTATGAAATAAAAAACATACTGCTTTTTGCTTAGAATTTTATTATGATTTTTAGCTTTTTCAAAATCGCAGCTCCGTAGAATAGTTTTCAATAACGCAAAACCTTATTCTACATTTAAGGAGTTGCAATATGAAAAAACAAATTCTTACAATCGGATTAATATCTTTTCTTGCCATAAGTCCTGTGTTAGCAGCAAATAATAATCAAGTTATAGATAAACTGGAAAATTCACTCTATGGATTCACCTACAACTCAGAAAGCGAAAGTGCAAGACTTGACAGACTTGAAAACAGCATTTATGGAACAGTGTCAACAAAACCTGCATCTGAAAGAATTGCAAGGTTGAAAAAAGATATGGCAACAGACTTAATAGGCCAGCAAATTGAACCCAAAGAAGACACTTTTGCAGAAGATGAATTTGCAATAGAAGAGGCTCCGGTTGCAGCATCAAATGTCACTTACCCTGCCGTAGACGAACTTGAAGAAATAGTATTCAATAAATCAACCCCTAAAGAAGATATCAAAAAACGACTTTCAAAACTGGAGCTGGAAACCTTCGGGAAAGAATATATAAACGATGACCTTGCGACAAGAACAGACAGGCTTAAAGCAGAAATTAAGCCAAAATCGCTTATGGATAATCAAATAGCACAATCCTCAAACGAATTCTATGATGACTATGTTCCGCCGCTCGGAGCAGACTACCATCTTAACAAATATCAGACATACGATGGGTTTGACTACGAAAATTTCAATGCCAGACAAAAAGCTATGGAAAAAAATTTTAAAACCGCAAACAGTCAGCCCTCTCAAGCTTATAGTGGAAAAAAATACAACCTAAGCACAGTTGAAAAAAATATACTTAATCAAACTTTTAAAAATGATTCAACAGAAAACAGACTTTCAAGACTTGAAAGCGCCATGTTCGGTACCAATTTTTCAACAGATGATAACGAAACTCGAATTAACAGAATTTCTAGTGCATATAAAGCACAAAAAACTGCAGCCAAATATGACAGCAACAGATTTTCTCAAAATCTGACAACAGCTGTACAAATAGGAACTTTGCTTCTTATGGTGCTTGCCTGCATTTTATAACCTATTGCGCAGGTGCAGTTGACGCAGGCGGTGCAGCAGGTGATACAGCCCCGGCGTCTGTTGCCGGAGCAGAAGTTGATGGCTTTTTAAATAAATTCATAATTTCATCAACGCTGTCTTTTACATTTTGCACCTGATTTTTAATATTTTCTTTAGCTGCTTCAGACTGTTGCTTAAGGTCAGAGGCAGTAGTTTTCAAGTCAGAGGAAGTTTGTTCTTTAAAATTTTTAATAGCATCAACATTATTTTTTATATTCTGTTTTACATTCTCTGCACTTGTTTGAACCTGTTCTTTCAGGCTTGTTGATTCAATTGCGGACATATCAGGATTATTCAACCATTTAAACGACTTGACAGAACTTGAACTTTCAACACCGCCGTTGAATTCGACTTTAAAATCCTTATAGACTTCATCATCACCTGATAATTGTGGTATAAATTCCGTCTTTTCATTAGCTGGATTGGCAGTTACCGTTTTAATAATATTTGCAGTCAGTGCGCCAAATTTAGGAATATATGAAGTTAATTTATCAACAGAAAGCTCTCCAAGAGGCCCGAGAACTGCAACAACATCAGCGCTCAGGCGACCCAAAATCGTAACATTGGCAGATCCGTTTAAAATATTATATTTACCGGTTATATAGTAAGCTACATTAGCACCAGAAGATGTAATTGAAGAAATATTTGCCCAGCCTTCGTTAAAAGTCATTGCGCCCTTCAGATAATCAAAATTTGCACTTTCTTTGATTACAGGAAGAGAAGAAAGTGCTGCAACTGCAGCCTTAAGAATAACATTTGACATAATATTATTTGCAGACAACAGACTTTCAATACGGCCAATACCGGCAAATGCACCGTTTTTGATATCAAACGAAACATTTCCTTTAAGATTTTTAATCATATCAACATCTGTAACCCCTGATGTTGTAACATTAGCAGAAAAATCAAGTGTACCTGTAAGTGCATTTTTAATGCCTGCTGCACCATTAATCGCAGAAACGGCATCAAGCCCTGAACCTTTCAGGTTAACACCTATTTTACCGTTTATCATGTTATAAGAAACATCCCCGGTCAAATCGCCTTTGAAAGCTGTTCCTTTAATATTGTTTAAATAAAATACTCCGTTATTCGGATTAAAAGTGAAATCCGATGCCAGATTTTCTGCAACAATTCCGCCGGAAGTAATTTTACCTAAAGTGCCTTTACCTTTTGCAAGAGGCCCGTTTAAATTCACATCCAGATTTTCCAATTTAACAGCCATATCCGGCAGATCAATCAAAGGAATTGAAGCTTTTCCTTTCAATGTCGGATTCAAAGGTGTACCGCCGACATGAAGATTTCCGGTTAGTTTAATTTCAGAATTTTTACCCATCATTGGTACAGGCATTGAAACATAAGACGGAACGGCCAAATTTATAGACATATTCTGAGTTCTGGAAATATTATTTATTACCCCGTCAACTGTTGCAATATTGACACCGCCGGCAGAAAGACCCGTATCGTAAATTTTCAAAGAATCATCCGCTATTTTTAAACTTGATTTAATAACCGCAGATTTATTTTTCAACAAATCAATATCAAGAATTGAAACATAATTATTTGGCGAAATATCAAGATTGGCATTAATCAATTGTTGTTTAAAATTACCTGTAACAGAAACCTTCAGCGGAAGTTTGCCTTTAGCGCTCATGCCGGTTCTGAAATCTGCAGGTATAAAACTCAGCAAGTCTGATCCGACAAGACTGCCGCTTGCATTGATATTTATACTTACATCCTCAGGATCCGCATAATCCTTTACTGATCCTGAAATATCAATTCTTGAATTGTCAACCAGAATATAGGCGCTGTCAATATTTATATCTTTTTCGTTAATTGTAACTTCAGCTCGTGGAGCTTTTACAGTCGCAAACGGAGATACAATATCAGCCGTTTCTATATTCAACAGCCCTTCATAGGCATTATCATCAGTAGTTATATCAAATAAAGCTCTCTTGAGTTTCAGTGTCATATTTGACGGTATATTTTTGATGTTAAGATTATCAACACTGAGACTGACAGACGGAACAGGGGCTGATAATTTCCCCTGTAAAATAGCTTCCATAGACAAAGTACCAGAATTAAAAATATTTTCTTTCAACAAAGATACTTGTCCTGCCGCAGCTACAAGTGCTTTGATTAAAAGTTTATCTGCAGTCAGGTGCAAATCTGTTTCTGCTTTGTTTGTTATCGTTCCATACATCTTTAATGGCTGATTAAATACTGAAAATGAAATGTCTTTAATATTTACGTTGTTATCTGAAAAATCTATATCCGCTTTAATTTTGTCAATTAACACATTAAATGCTTTGTAATTTAGAGATCCTGATGGTATTTTAAAATATCCGGAAGATGCAATTTTCTTTTTATCACCGGTTACAGAAAAATCCGCATCAATATTTCCAGTACCGGACAATGAATCCAGATCATCAATTCCGAATGATTTGGCGACACTGTCAAGCAAATTAATTATATTATTTATACCCGCATTTGAAACTACATGAACCGAAAACTGAAAATTCTTACCCGTCTTTATATCACTTAGCAAAGTTAAGCTTTCATCAGATGCAGGGTGAAGAGACGCCGATATTTTAGCGTTATTATGATTCAATTCAACGTTAACAATACCTTCTGGAAGAGTTTTACCGTCAACAGCAATGGTAATTCCGTCAACATTAATGTACCCGTAATAATGAAAATCTTCTATAGAGCCGTAAGTTTCAACATCAGCTTTCAAATCAGCCGCAAGCCGGTTCGTATGAATTGCTTCAAATATATCAATTACATTTATTACAGGAGCAGATGTTTTTGCAACTGTAACATTGTTTACAGGAGCACTAACTGTTTCAACAGTGGCAGGAAACAACATATCGTTCAAATCAAAATTCGGCATAATATGATTTTTTATTTTGACATCATATGAAAAATGCTTTGTTTCATCCAGATAAACCGCACCATTAGAAACTATTTTAACCTTTTTATTAAACACGAAATCAGTTAAATTAAACTTTTGTGCCTCAAAGTAATATTTTTTAGCTTTATTCTGATCGTAAAATTCAATGTTTGTATTTGTCAAATATATATTAGGAAGTCTGTTAGAAAGCTTAAACCCGAATGGAAGTCCAGTAGTAGAAGACTGAGGAGCTGTAGTGGTATCAGACAAAATATTCTTTAAACAATCTTCTATTACAAAATGACCATCCTTTTTTACAGCTATGAATATTCTGGTATTTTTAGCAGAAATCTTATCAAGCTCAATTCTTTTTGTTATAAGAGGCAAAATGGATAATCTAATATCAAATCCGTCAGCTGAAAATATATTTTCGTGGCCTGCCGGAGCGACTTCTGCATGACCCAATTTTATCCCAGCAGTAAGTTTTGGAGATGTAACCAGTTTTATATCATTTAACACAACCTTAAAGCCGCTTACATCCTCTATCATTCTTACTACATCTGCATTATGAGATTTTAAATAAATATTCACCAACAACGGAATAGCCAGAAAAACAACATAACAAAACACTAAAATTCCTAAAATGCAAATTCCAGCTATTTTTAAACCTTTTTTATTCATATTATCCCTCTCTAAATTTAACAAGGACATATCCCTTAATGTAATATTATCATAAATAAAATTTTGTTACTTTTTAAGTTTTACCGGCTCAATATTCCATTTTATATCCTTATTTTTTCGAAACCATGTCAGCTGGCGCTTGGCATAATTTCTGGTATTCTGTTTTAATTTATCCTTTGCTTCATCTAAGGTTAAAATTCCGTCCAAATAAGCAAGCATCTCTTGATATCCTATTGTACAAACAAGATTCTTAATGCGTCCGTGCTGTTCCAAAAGAAATTTCGTTTCATCTATAAGCCCGCTTTCAACCATTATGTCAACACGACGGTTTATTCTTTCATATAAAACACTGCGCTCAAAATTAAGTCCTATCCACTGTACATCATACAAAGGTTCTTTTTTATATTCAGAAAGCGGTTTTTCAAGATGTTCAGACATTTCCAGAGCTCTTATTATTTTTTTCCTATCATTCTGTTCTATTTCTTCTGCTCGCTGCGGGTCTTTTGATTTTAGCATCTTATAAAGTTCTTCTGCTGGAAAGTCTCTTAACATATCTCTAAATTCATAATCAGGTTCAATTTTCGGAACATCATAATTTTCAAGCAGTAATCTAAAATAAAGCCCTGTACCGCCAACCACAATCGGAACCCGATCTCTTCCAATGATATTATCAATCATTCTTGTTGCCTCCTCAACATAAAGTCCTGCAGAATAATCCACCTCGGGTTCCACAATATCTATCATATAGTGTGGGATGGACTTGCGTTCCTCAATTGTAGGTTTTGCAGTTCCTATATCAAATCCTTTATATACCAACCGCGAATCAGCAGAAACAATTTCTCCTGAAATTTTTTCTGCAAGGGCAAGCGCATAATCAGTTTTTCCTGAAGCAGTAGGACCAACAACAGCTATTACTTTAGGCTTTTGTTTCTTCACCGCATTCTGCTCCACTAAATTCTCTTTCATAATAAAGGAACAACAAAATTACGACATATATAATAAAGTAAAAATAAATTACCATTATTAAAATATACAGCAGAGGATTAATAAGCGTGAAGGTTCCTATAAACGACATCACCAAGTTTAAAACTGATATATATATAAATACTCCTAATGAGGTCTTAAATTTAACAAAAACTTTTTTTATTGAGCGGAAAAGTGCTAATAATGGATTTACTGTTTTATAAATAATTTCAGGAATCCACAACATCAAAATAAAAGATAAAACAGTTGTAGTTCCCATAATTAGCAGATTCCATAAGTTAAGTTTTATTAGTTGTTCATTATCAAGAGACTCAATAAAAGTCTTCATATCCTGAGTTGAAGATAATGCGGAACTCAGCTGCTCTGGAGTAAACACATTACCAATATAGATATCTCCAATTAAATATACAACCATTGCAGCAATCGCAACAATTAACAAAAAAGCCAATAACATCAACACAAATGCCAGAAAATACTGTCCTATACCATATGGAATATCTTTAAAAAGATTCATTGTTGCCTTTGCTCTGTCTGCATCCAGCACAAATACTTTATGAGAAATTTCAATAGCTTTTTTTACCATATAAAACCAGCCGGATAAAAACGCTCCGGTCATAAACAATACAGTTATAAATGCAAGAATAATTTCCGCTGGTGAGTTCACAACAGAATTTGAAAACCCGAAATAAAACGACAAAATCCACATAAATAACACAAGCGGTATTGCCAGTATTATACAATCATTTGCAGTTTTAAACGCCTCTTTAAAAAGTTTAAACATATATATTATATTAACCTCATAAATTTTGAATTAAATAACCTGCAGTTTACTTAAGAACTTCTTCCTGTTTTTCTTCTGTGTTTTTCTTATTAAGCCCCATAGCCCGTCTTCGTTTACGGCGTTTCATCAAATCAACAAATGCTTCTAAACGTGTTAAATAGCCGGCTTTTCCGGTTTGTTCATCCATTATCAGAGGCAGAATAGGTATATCACAATTTTCTCTCATTGCAGGAAATATATTCTGTGACATTATTTCCGGCATACAGGTGAAAGGACTTATATGAATTATACCATCAATATCCCTTTCATTTGCATAAGCAACATCTGACACACATTCAAGAGCATCTCCGCCTATATCTCTCATCAAATAAGGTTTCGCCAGACGGTTTGCTCTTTGTAAATGAGTTTCGCCTTTGCGGAAAATTTTAGGAATTATTGCATCCTTTAAAAATCCGCTTACTGTTAAACTTTTTCTTGTTTCAACCCCCATTTTACCAAGTTCTTTGACAATATCCTGATTGGAAAATTTGTCACATACAAGATAAATTTCACCTGTAATATCTACATGCAATACTTCTTTATTTGGATCATATTTAACTTTATCCATTTCAGCAAATGCGAGCTTTTTAGCATTATTAAGCTGACGTGTACTCATTGCATCATCAATTATTTTCAAAGCTTTGTTAAATTGTTTTTCTGAATCACCGAAATTCAATTCTCTTGCTCTTAAATAGGATAATCTTGCCTGCAAATCGTCCAGTATAAACACTTTTCTTATTGCAAGCACAATAGCTCTTATGAACAGCACAGGATCATTTTTATGAGAAACTTCTTTCAAAAAATTATAAATTCCCTGAATTCCATCGTACAACTGCAATTCTATATAATTTGCATGATAACCTAAATCAGAAAGGGCATTGTTAATACATTTGCCATACTCGCCCAATCTGCAGCATCCTGGAGATGAAATCATTGCAACGTAATCAGCCCCGCCTTCTATTGCTTCTATAAAATTGCCCATAATAAGCTTGTATGGAAGACAAATTGCTTCAGGCGAATACTTTGTTCCGAGTGAAAGTGTTCTTTTGCTTGTGTATGGCGGAACATAAGGTTCAACACCGACCTTTCTTAATGCCGCTGACCACGCTATATATATTGTTCCCATATGGGGAAATGAAACTTTTATTTTTTTATCTTTATCAGTCAATTTATTCTGCCTTTCATTTAATTTGTATAATAAAATTTTTATTCCGCTTTGAAGCACAAATCAGGATGTCTTGCAGCAAGAGTTTCATCCACACGCTTAACAGGAGTATTGTGCGGAGCCGAAATTAATTTTTCAGAGTTTGATTCTGCTTCATTGTATATTTTTACCATAATATCAACAAACTCATCCATCCGTTCTTTTGTTTCGCTTTCCGTCGGCTCAACCATCATTGCTTCATGAACAATCAGAGGGAAATAAATCGTCGGCGGATGTGTATTGCCGTCCATCAAGGCCTTTGCTATATTTAAAGCCGAAACACCGGTTTTATGCTTCAAATCCTCTGCTGAAAGTACAAATTCGTGCTTGCAAAGAACATCATACGGAAGTGTAAAATAATTTTTAAGTTTTTCTTTTAGGTAATTAGCGTTCAAAACCGCATTTTCGCTTGCTTCTTTGAGATTTTTGCCCATCATAAGAATATAGGCATAAGCTCTTACCAGAACCCCGAAACTGCCGCTGAAATCACGAACTTTACCAATTGAATGTTTGAGGTTAAAATTTTTAAAGTATTTTTGCCCGTCAAAATCTATAACAGGCGACGGCAAAAATTCAGCAAGTTCTTTAACCACTCCGACAGGGCCTGCACCCGGGCCGCCGCCGCCATGAGGGGTTGCAAAGGTTTTATGAAGATTCAGATGCACAACATCAAAACCCATAAGTTTTGGATTTGTATACCCCATAATTGCATTGAAATTAGCTCCGTCATAGTATAACAGCGACCCGTTTTTGTGCATAAGTTCAGAAATTTCAAGAACTTTTTCTTCAAAAATTCCGAGAGTATTAGGATTTGTCATCATTATTGCGGCAACATCAGGCCCCAGAAGACCTTTCAAATCCTCTATATCAACCTGCCCTTTTTCGTTTGATTTTACCGAAACAATTTCAAACCCGCAAAGCGCTGCACTTGCCGGATTTGTACCATGCGCAGAATCCGGTACTATAACTTTAGTTCTTTTTTCACCTTTAACTTCAAAAAACTTTTTTATAACCATCATGCCGGTCAATTCGCCATGAGCACCTGCTGCCGGCTGAAGTGATATTGCATCCATACCCGTAATTTTTTTCAAAGATTCCTGAAGCTTATACATCAATTCAAGAGCACCCTGCGAATCCTCATCAGACTGCAAAGGATGAAGATTTGCAAACCCCTCTAATGATGCCAAAAATTCCCCGACTTTTGGATTATATTTCATTGTACAGGAACCGAGAGGATAAAAGCCTTTTTCAATACAAAAATTTCTGTCTGAAAGTTCTTTGTAATGCCTCATTACTTCAAGTTCGCCAATATCCGGCAAACCACAGGAGTTAGTTCTTAATAATTTTTTATCAATAAAATCGACATGTATTTCTTCATCAGTAAAAGATATACCGCCAGTATTATTATTTTTTTCAAAAATTGTTTTCATAAACTTCAAATAATCCCCTGTTTTTTCAAGTCTTTTTTAATTTTATCAAGTCCTGATTGAATTATTCTTGAAATTCTTGATTGTGAAATATCAAATTCTTCAGCTATTTCACGAAGCTTTTTTTCTTTAAAAAATTTATATTCGATTAATTCTCTTTCACGACACGGCAGACGTTTCATTGCATCTAGAATATGAGCCTTCAACTCTGCAAATTCAATAGACTCTTCAGGAGTTTTGTCTTCTGCCTTAATCTGTGTCGGCATATCCGAATCCTGCATCTCATCTATTGAAAGAATCGTCTTATATACTTCAACTCTTAATTCATTCGCCTCTTCAGCTTCCTGCATCTGCTGTTTTCTGTTCTTTAAAGTGTACCATTTGTAGCGTCGTCTGACTTCGTTTCTTATAGCCCATTTGATAGCAGTTGAAAGATAGGTGCTATTGTAGTTTTCCGGTGAATTATTTTTAAATAGTACGTATAGTGTATGGTTTCCGATATTTATTAATTCCGGAAGCTCTATCAAATGCGAAACTGAAAATTTTTGATATTCAACCTTTGCAATTGTTTCAATTAAATTTTTGTAATCCCTGAGGTTAACCTTTTGTTCAGCAGTCATAACTACAACACTTTATCCTAGAAACTAATTCCTAACAATATGATAACAAAAAAAAATATAGAATACCAGATAATTTAATTTTCCTTAACATAATTTATATTAAATAAAACACATACAAAGATTAAGGAGATAATTATGAAAGTTTTATTTTGCACAGACGGCTCAAAAATAAGTTATAATGCACTTCACAACTTTTCCAAATGGGCAAAAGATGTGATTATGGACACTATTTGTGTTATTGACTGGAGTTTTCTTCCAGACAATGTTATTGTTGAAGCAGAAGGTTTTAATAATTCATGCGCAAACATTGCTGACGATATTCTTGAATACACGAAAAAGGAAATTGAAGCAAACGGAATACTTTGTGGGGAAACAGTCAAACAATGTGGAAGTGCTGTTGAAAGCATTATTGAACAAAGTACAAAAGAAAAATATGATTTAATACTTTTGGGTTCACACGGCAAGAAGGGAATCCAAAAGTGGCTCGGCTCCGTATCGAGAGAAATTGCATACAGTGAAGGACTTTCTACCTACATTTCGAAAGAAGAAAACAGCGGCAAAAAAATTCTCTTTGCAACAGACGGAACAGACAGTGCTAATCTGGCAATCACAAGAGCGCTTGCTGAATTAAATCTTGAGGATAAGGAAATTTACCTATGCACTGTAAATGAAACAGCAGATATGCTATTTTTAAATGGTACCCTTGATTCTAACTGGATACTGGCAATTGAAGAACAACAGGAAAAATTTTCACAAAAAACTCTTCATGATTTGACAGAGAGATTTAAACATAAGGGCTTTTTAGTCACTGAAGGAGTTGTACTCAGCGGAAATCCAGCACAAAAAATTCTTGACTATGCGGCCTCAAAACACACAGATCTTATAGTTACAGGAAGCAAAGGCAAAACCAAAATGCAAGATTTTTTGCTCGGTTCGGTCAGCAAAAAAGTTTTGGAAAATTCAAAATGCGATATTTTAATTTTTAAGGAGTGATAAATTATTGACCGGCAGGTTAAAAAATGCAATAATTGACTTATGTTTAAGTATTATTGCAAATATGCTCCATATCTGTTTTTAATGCCGGCTGTAATTGTGCTTGTTATATTCTTTTTTATCCCTTTTTTTCAAACATTTGCATTGAGTTTTATGGACTATTCAAACAGCATTTACCATGCGCAGTTTGCGGGATTTGAAAATTACACAAAACTATTCCACAGTCCGATTTTCTATAAAGTTTTGTTGAACACTTTCATCTATCTAATTGTTGCTGTTCCGATTCTGGCGATAGTACCGCTTTTCCTTGCAGTGCTCCTGAACAGGCAGATAAGGGGGGTGACCTTATACAAAATTCTCATTTATCTTCCTGTAATCGTATCAATAGTTGTTGCAGCAATTGCTTTTAAATGGCTTTACGCTGACGAAGGAATTTTGAATTTCATAGTTACGACTCTCGGGCTGTCCAAAATCGGATGGCTTACAGATCCGAATTGGGCATTGTATTCGGTAATAATCGTAACTATCTGGAAAGGAATCGGGTATTATATGATGATTTATCTGGCTGCACTCATGAGTGTTCCAAAAGAACTTTATGAAGCCTGCGAAATTGACGGTGCCGGATTTTTCAGAAAACATTTGACCGTCACAATTCCGCATATTATGCCGACAATTGCGCTTGTGACAACAATCAGCGCAATTTCTGCAATGAAAGTTTTTGCGGAAATTTATGTTATGACAAAGGGCGGGCCTCTAAATTCAAGCAAAACAATTGTTTATTATATTTATGAACGTGCGTTTGAAAATCTTGATCTCGGATTTGCTTCGGCGATGGCAGTTGTGCTTCTGGTAATTGTTCTTGCGCTGTCGCTTGTAAATATCCTATTCTTTGAGAAAAACAGGTATCAAATATGAAAAAATTATTCAAAAATTTACCTATACATATAATTTTAATAATAACATCCATTTTATCGATATTTCCTTTTATATGGCTTATATCAACATCACTAAAAGGAAACAGCGAAAATATTTTTGCCTACCCGCCGACAATAATACCGACAGACTTTACCCTTGCAAACTATACAGGCGTCTGGGATAAGGTAAATTTCATCGGATATTTTGTAAACTCAATGATTGTAGCGGGCGGAACAGTGCTTTTGAATCTTATTTTATCTTCCATGGCCGGATATCCGCTTGCGAGAATGGAGTTCAAGGGTAAAAAAATAACATTCTTTGCAATACTTGCAACCATTATGATTCCGTTTCAGGCAATTATGCTTCCGGTTTACCTGATAACCTTAAAGCTTCACCTTGTGGACAGCGTAAATAATTTTGCAGGATACGTCGGATTGATTATGCCGTTTGCAGTCAGCGCATTCGGAATATTCCTTATGCGTCAGGCTTTCTTGGGAATACCTAAAGAGATGGAAGAAGCCGCAATTGTAGACGGGTGCAATGTTTTTCAAATTTTTACCAAAGTATTGCTTCCGATGGTTAAACCGTCGCTTGCAGTGCTTGCGATTTTTACTTTTATCGGAAGCTGGGGAGAATTCTTGTGGCCGAGCATTGTGCTTACTAAAGACGCTATGTACACTCTTCCGGTCGGGGTTAACAATCTTCAGGGAATGTTCAGTTCCAACTGGAGATTTATCGCTGCTGGGTCAATTCTTTCAACGATTCCGATTATAATATTTTTTCTTTGCATGCAAAGATACTTTATTTCAGGCGAAAATGAAGGAGCTGTAAAAGGATAAGATCAGAAAGTCTGACGTGTCAGAATTTCATCAATATTAACACCTTCTTCTACAAACAGCTTTAGAGACCCGCATTTGCTAAAGTTTTCGTACATGGATTTATCAAAATCATTATCCATTGTAAAATGTCCATTATCATAATTTACAGACCTGGCTGCGGCCTCCATAGAGGATTCATTTTCACTTTCGTTTTCAACTAGATAATTAATTCGGCCTTTAGTTTCCATATATCTCCGTGAGATATCATTCAGAACCTGAAAAACATACTGTTGTCTATATGAGGATTTGTCATTTTCTGTTATCAAAAGAGTAGCCTTTTGCATTTCAACAATTGATTCCTTATAAAATTTGAGTTCTCTAAGCAACAATGCCAGATTATAATGAGCATCATAATTAAGAGGGGCAACCTCAATTGCCTTGCAATATGCAAGCCCAGCACTTCTCAAATCGCCATAAAGCTGAAAAGCCAGACCTAAATTGTAATAAGCATCATAATTATCCTTTAATATTTTTATTGCTTCTTTATAATAAGTGATTGATTTTTTCAGGTTTAATTCTTCCTGATACCCTCTTGCGTTTTCCTCGTAAATTGATTTCTGTCTGTATGCTACGCCCATATTATAATAAGCAAGACCTATATTAGTTTTATAACTCTTTAAATTATTAAAAACATACGGAATATAAACAAGTTTTCTTCTAATACCCAAAATTGTATTATATTGCTCAATTGCGCCATCGAAATCACCAAGACGTTCTGCGGAAATTATACCATAATTCATTCTTGCGATAACGTAATTCGGGTTGTATTTAATTGCATTTTCGTAAGCATCGGCAGCTGAGTAGTAATCTTCATACAAGACATAAATATTGCCTAAGTTAAACCATGCACTGTAATGACCGGGGTATAATTCAAGGCCTTTCAGATAATACCCAATTGCATCCTGAATCTCAAACTTCCTAAGAGCTTTGTCACCCTGCCATACCAGATACATGCCGCGGACTTTATTAATTTGCATTACATACCAGTTCGGGAAAAGATAAACAGTTACGACAAAAGCTATAAAAAACAGTATTGAAAATATTTTAGAAAATTTACGCCTGTTCACTACAACCTCTTACACAATATGATAATGCCTTTGAAATTATTTCGCAAGTATATTAATTTTTTATGTTCAAATCCTATGAATACAGCTTTAAGTTGCGTTCTACTGTCTTTTCTATTATTGACTTGATGCTGTCATATTCTGTTTGCAAGGC
>CALUVL010000008.1 GCA_944324225.1 Candidatus Gastranaerophilales bacterium | reverse complement strand
GGAGCGTTATTTGCAGGTGCCCCCCCCCCCCTGAAATTCAATCATATCAACTGTTTTCATATTTTTTACTGCTCCTTATTTTTGTATTTATTTACCTTTCTAATATTAACATGCATTGCAAAATGTTTCAATATTCCCCGCACCTTGCGCCGGTATATTAAAATATTTCCTTCCCACACACACGCTGAACTTTTTAAAAAATTAACAAATTTTTACTTTAAAAATAAATGTTATAGGATTATAATTAAAAATGTTAAAGAGAACAATATTTTGGGAAACAGGGGACATTTTAATATATGGAAGGTTACAGTTTTGAACTAATCACAGGGCCGATGAGCTGCGGCAAAACAGAAGAACTTTTGAGGCGTGTCAGAAGATGCATTATTGCCAAAAAGAAAGTTAAAGTTATATCACCTGACGTGGATACACGCTCCAAAGGCGATTACATAGAATCCCGCAACGGTTTGTGGCTTGATGCTTTAAAAGTTAAGCATTCCATCCAGATTTTGAGCCTCGTTAAACCTGATGATGAAGTTGTCGCAATTGATGAATTACAATTCTTTGACAGCAACATCACCAAAGTTATCACAAAACTTATGGAAGAAGGCAAAAAGGTTATCGGAACCGGCTTAGAGCTTGATTTTAAGGCGGAACCGTTCGGACAAATGCCTCAATTAATGTGTATTGCAACAACAGTTGACAAGCTTCATGCCGTCTGTATGAAATGTGGATGCGAACATGCAACACGCACTCAACGACTTATTGATGGCAAACCGGCTGATAAAAATTCACCGCTTATTATGATAGGTGGTGATGAAACTTATGAAGCAAGATGCATAAAATGTTATGAACTCCCGGACAAAAATCACGAACATCATAGAACCGGCTTAAAAGTCCTGCCTTTCAGCCATAGATAAAATCTGCATTGAAATCTGAAAATACCTCATTTTTAAACTGGTTTAAACAAATGATGATTTTTTCTTAAAAAACATTATAATTGATGTATGAAAAAGTCTTTGATTTTACTGTTTGTGTTGATATTTTCGGCGAATTCCGCTTTTGCCCTGTTCGGTAGTAAAAATAATACTGACGATACAGAAGGAAAAGGATACCTTGGTACGCTCCCGAATCTTACAAAAGAACATGAGCCAAATGAACCATCTGTAGGTGCGCCGATTTTCGATAAAACAAAACAATTTCACAGTGTAAATGAATTAAGACCAATCCCGAGAGATGACTCTTCTTTTGTTAATATAATTCTGAAACCAGACAAAACAAGCCAGTATATAACCGACTTGAATGAATTTATACTTATGCTTGAAAAGTTGTACGATTCTATCGAAAATCGTGAAGATGTTCAAAAGTTTGCGGCAAAAGTTTACTTCTTTAATAAAAATGCCGACTATTTCAGAGATAAATACGCAAACAAACCCGAAAGCTTCTTTATCAGCTATCAAAAACTTCTGGAATTGAGCCTGCGGGCAAAAACAGTTTCAAACCTCAGGACTGAAGCCGAAAAATACAAACCTTATCTGGCATACTCAGGCAACGGCAAAATCTACAATTCCGCTAACATTGACCAGCAGCTTGATTATCTGAAAAAAGAAATCGAATCCGTAATTGTCGTTCTGAAAGAAGCTGAATAAATCTTCTCGCTTCAATTATTTTACGATTTTGAATTCATAATAAAAAGGTTTACCATTAATTATGTTAGAACACACATTTTGAAGATTATCTTTGTCCTGTGTTTTTATTTTAAATACATCCTGCCCGTTAAGAAGATGTATATATAATTCATATGTACCTTTTGTCTTTTGCGTTGCAGGTGTAACCGTTTCTAAACTGCACTGCATAAGATCATTTCTTGTAAAGGTTTTTGAATAAAAGGCATTGCCCAGCCCGTTTTTCACAACATAATAACATTTGCCGTTACCGCCTTCAAAAGAAATATTTGTTAATACCTGATTCATCTTAATTCCAACAAATCCAATAATTGTCACAAGGATTATAACTATTACTGATATTAATATTATTAAAGCTTTCTTTTTCATTATCTAACCCCCCATTTCTGCTGAAGTTTAATAAGCTTGCCTGACTGTGCATAATCCTGAAGGAAAAAGTCAACAAATTCTCTTAATTTTTCTGATTCTTTACCTTTCCTGAAAGCAATGGCATAAGGTTCAACAGAATATCTGCCCAGCAAAAGTTTCAAAGACTTGTCGTCATATACATATGGCAAAAGTACCGAGTCATCGGCTATTATAGCATGAGCTTCCCCGGCCTTGAGTGCGGCAACAGCCTTATCGTAATCTTTATAACCGATAACCGTTGCATTTGGCAGCGCCCTTCTTACACTGTTTTCTCCGGTTGAGCCGTAAACGATTATTACTCTTTTATTATTCAGTTCCTTTAATGAAGCAATCTTGCTCCAATGAGGCACCATTACCGCCTGCCCTGCTTCATAATACGGAACTGAAAAATCCATAATTTTTTTACGATTTTCTGTTATTGACATTGCTGCAATAAGCATATCCACTTTACCGGCATTAAGAACCGAAATACGATTTTGCGCTGTAACAGGAACATATTCTACAGCATTGTCATACTTATTAAGCAAAGCTTTTGCGATATAAGAACCTAAATCAACATCCAAACCGTAATTGTAACCGTCTTTACCGATAAAACCAAAGGGTTTTGCATCAACTCTAACACCTATTATAAGCTTCTTTCTGTCCAATACTGCCTGAAAAGTACTATCATATTTTTTCTTTCCGCATCCGCAGAGAACAAGCATCATTAGCAATATTGTACAGAGAATCTTCTTATACATAAGCCGCCCTTCTTTTATAAAAATAATAATGGACTTGCAACAAAAAGTCAACAATAACTACATAAAAAGAAAAGCCCCTTTTGTTTAAGGGGCCATACACTATGACTATGATTCTACATATTCTCTTAAGCGTTTGCTTCTGTTCGGATGACGGAGTTTTCTCAGAGCTTTTGCTTCAATCTGTCTGATGCGTTCTCTGGTAACCCCGAAAAGCTGTCCGACTTCTTCAAGCGTTCTTTGTCTGCCGTCATCCATACCGAAACGCAGTCTTAAAACATCACGTTCTCTGGGAGAAAGTGTGCAGAGGACCTCTGCAAGATCTTCTCTCAACAGTTCCGATGCCACTGTCTTAATCGGTGCATCCGCTTCTTTATCTTCAATAAAATCACCTAAACGGCTGTCTTCTTCTTTACCTATCGGGGTTTCTAAAGAAAGAGGCTCCTGGGCGATTTTAATTATTTCACGAAGTTTTGGTATTGAAACATTCATTTCAATTGCCAGTTCATCTTCGGTCGGTTTTCTTGAAAGTTCCTGAGCCAGACGGCGGGTAACTTTCTTAAGTTTGTTAATTGTTTCAACCATATGAACAGGGATACGAATTGTTCTTGCCTGATCTGCGATTGCTCTTGTGATGGCCTGCCTGATCCACCATGTTGCATATGTAGAGAATTTGAACCCTCTTTCGTGGTCAAACTTTTCTGCTGCACGAATAAGACCGAGGTTGCCTTCCTGAATCAAATCCAAAAACAGCATTCCGCGTCCTACGTATTTTTTGGCGATTGAAACAACAAGACGCAAGTTTGCCTGAACGAGTTTTCTTTTTGCGATTGCACCGGGGGTTCCGCCTTCGAGAATTTTTCTTGCAAGTTCAATTTCTTCATTTGCGGAAAGAAGTTTGATTCTCCCAATTTCTCTCAAATACAATCTCACAGGATCATCAACAGCTATGCCTTTCGGAAGTTCAAAATCATTCTGATTTTCTTCCTCTGATGAATTCATCATATAGATATCATCAAGATTCATTTTGTTGTCAATTTTTGCTGTTACGATATCTTCAATGTTATCGGTGCTTATGTCCATGTTCATGTAATTGACATCATCATTGGCATGGTCAAGTGAAGAATCCTCATCAATGTCCGGAATATTAAGATTATCATCTTCTAAAATGCTGACAATTGAAGAGTTAGGTTGTCTTTTTTTAGTCATTAATTTTCTCCAAGTTTAACCTTTTATTTATTCTATCTCTAAGCTGCATTTGTATTTTCAGGGCTTCAGTGTCGTCATCAACAGCATTAATATATAATTTCCGTAAATTTTCTTTTTCCTTTTCCCTTTGACACTGGTAAATCTTATTTTTATTTTCCTCGATTACCGTTTGAAAGTCTTTGGGGTCTAAATTGGTGAAAGTTTCCGAAATACCTGTCAAATCCGCCAGAACCTGCTGTATCTCCGGGTTTTCGCAGTATTCCGTATATAATTTTTCAATCAATTCTTTTACATTATTTACGCTACATATTAATTTGTCAATTGTAGATTTTACATTTATTAACGTTTCGTCCGTAAATGCAGTGTCACCTATCATTTCGTCTATCTGGGCAAATGAAAAATGACTGTCAGGTACAAAAAAAACACTCAATAAATTTTTTTGCGCTTTTTCCAAAACTGTTACATTTTTTGTTACAATTTTAGTAATATTTTGATTACCGTCATCTTTGAGGTCTTGCGAAACTTTTCTGCGCCGAACCTCCTGCGCAAGAGCTTTTTCGTCAATATCAAGTGCTGTTGCAACCATTTTTACATATTCTGTTCTGATAATATCGTTATTTATTTCCTGCAAAATCGGTGTTATTTCTTTTACAAACCTTGTTTTTTCAAGGGGTGTTTTAATTTCTTTTTTATGTTTCAGGATACTGTTTAGTTGAAAATCAATCAATAAAGGCGCATTGTTGACAATCTGCTTAAAGCTGTCGGCTCCGATTGTGCGGATAAATTCGTCAGGGTCTTTACCTTCCGGAGGGCAGATAACGCGGATTTCGCAGGCGTATTTGTCGTCGGAAGTTGAGATATAGCTTTCGTCAAACTGTTTGATATTCCCGAGCCCGGCAAACGCCTCTTTAATGATTTCGGCTCCCCTGCCTGTGGCTTTTTGACCTGCACTGTCCGTATCAAAAGAAAGATAAATCCTTCTGGACTTTGTATATCTGGAAAGAAGCTTGACATGATCCGGCGTCAGCGCTGTTCCACAGGCCGCAACGGCATTTTCTATCCCGTGAGCCTGTGCTGAAATCACGTCAAAATATCCTTCCATCAAAATCACGCCGTCTTCGTCTTTTATGGCATCTCTGGCCGTGTAAAGCCCGTATAAAACCTTGCTTTTATTATAAATCATTGAGTCAGACGAGTTCAAATACTTTGGCTGGGCATCTTTTTCCATTGTTCTGGCTCCGAAAGCCACATAATCCCCCGTCTCATTTTGAATAGGAATAATAATACGATTGCGGAAACGGTCGATGAACTTGCCGCTTTCTTTGGCGGGAATTATTATCCCTGCTTTTTCAAGAACCTCATCAGAAAAATCTTTTTTCAGGATATCATAAAGTGTCGTAAAGGCTCTTGGTGCAACCCCGAGGGAATATTTTTTTATAATATCTCTTGAAATTCCCCGTGCGGTAAGGTATTCAAACGCAGTGTTAATTTCCGGGTTTTTGTGGTTGAGAAGCATATCATTATAAAATTCTGCGGCTTTTTGGGTTGCCTTAAGCATATTTTTCTTAAGATCTTTTGATTCCGATTTGTCGAACTGTCTTGGAACCTCAATCCCGAACTGTTCGGCAAGATCCATAATCATCGGGAAAAACTCAAGGTTTCTTGTTTTTTGTATAAAAGACAGAGCATCCCCGCCGGCTCCGCAGCTAAAGCATTTGTATATGCCAAGCTTGGGGTTTACCGAAAAAGACGGTGTTTTTTCCTTGTGAAACGGGCACAATCCCCAGTAATGACTGCCCTGTTTTTTCAGAATAACCTCTTTGGATACAACATCTACAATATCCAGCCGGTCTTTTATTTGCGCTATTAATTCCTGAAAAGTTTCTGCCATATGTTCTACCGTAATTAATTACATCTTATATTAAAATAAAATTATTATCAAACAACATCAGGATGGCAAAAATTACTCTTCTTAGCTGAAGATAACGGCTTTGTTTCTATCAAATCCTCCGTTTGAAGGATTAAAAAAGTATCTTGAACGATTAAAATAAAGTTGCGGGGTTAGTAACAATTTGGGGGAGAACAGTATGAAAAAGGTTGATTTATCCGAAACAAATGCTTTTCAGCCCCAGACCAACGGGGAGATTTCCAATTCTATTACAAAATCATGGACAGAACAGGCTCTGGAATGCTATTCTATCGGCTGCGACTGTAAAAAATGTTCTCTGGCTAAAGGAAACTATTCTTTCGTCTGCCAGATGCCGAAAGTTATTGAAATTTTAATCGAATTTGCAGGCAAACCCGTAATGAGTACTTTTTGAACAATCCTTCTTGAATTTTGTAAACCGGCGGGTATTCAAACCCGCTTTTTTATTTGCCCCGAATACTTTTTATGGTAATATATCTTGCGGGATTGATACCAATGAGAGCCTTTGTTTTAATAGTATATTTATTAATATTCAGCATGCCTGCCCCTGCGCAGGTTGTGAGAGTTTCGCTTGACGAAGCTGTCGGGCTGGCTCTTGATAATAACCTCGACCTTCAAGCAAAACGCAAAGAACTCGATATTGCAAACTCGGAAATCAAAATTGCAAACAGGCTTCAAAACCCGCAGGCTCAGTCAAATATTCTGCTCGGCAAGATTACAACAGGAAACTCAAGTCAGGCAGGGGTTATGTTCCCGATTGAAACATTCAAAAGAGGGGTCAGAAAAAAAGCCGCCATAGCCCGCAAAAAAGCCACCGAAAACCAGATCCGCCAAACTGAACACGAATTGAAAATCAGGGTTATGAAAGCCTATTTTGAAGTGCTTTACTTCAAGTCCATTGAAGACATTATGGAGAAAAGAAAAAGCCTGTTTGAAGATTTATGTGATATTGCTAAAACAAAATCCCAAACACAGCCCAATTTCAAAATTGACAACCTTCAATCCGATATAAGATATAAAAAACAGCTTATTGAACTTAACAGAGCAAAAGCAGAACTTCTAAATGCACAGTTTGAATTCAACAAGATAATAAACGTTCCCTCAAGCGACAAAATGTATGATACACAGGAATCTTCCCTGTTTGAAGATGATTTGACAATTCTTGATATTCAAATTCCGCCTTACAAAACCATAGAGGCAACAGCTATGAAGTACAGTCATTCAATAAGAATTGCAGACAACAACATAGAAGCCTACGGGCAGGAATACATTCTTGCAAAACGCCAGAGAATCCCGAATATTATGATAGGCGGAGGCGCCGCATGGCAGGTAAAATATAACGGAGAAGGCAACGAATGGCCCGGGGCTTTTGTCGGAGGCGGGTTTGAACTTCCGATTTTTTACACATACAGACCCGATATAGCTAAAGCCGGAACTATCCTCGAAAAAACCAAAATGGACAAAGCTTCTTTTGAAAATAAACTCAAAATCACCCTGAAACAAAATTACAACAACGTTAAATATGCCCGCCAGAATATGGATTATTACAAAGATATCCTCAAAGAATCCGACGAAATACTTAAAACCTCAACCGATTTGTATAAAAAAGGACAGATTTCTCTGATAAATCTTATCTGGACAGAAAATAACCATCAGGCAATTTTGAACGAATATCTGACCGCAATGGATTTTTATTACGGCGGATATCTGAATTTGATGCACAATATCGGGCACGATTTGCTTCTGGAAGAAGATATTTTTGAAGACTAATACAAAACCTCTCTTTTGTAATCAAAAGAGAGGTTTGCCATATTTCGGCTAATTCTTCTTATTCAAGCGGGAGGCCTTCTTGATGAAACTTCATCAGTTTTGCCAGATGCCACTGCCTTGCTTTTATATCATCAATATTGTTTTTGATATCTTCAAGCTCGGCAAGAAGCGTTGTTAAATCTTTTCTTTGCGGAACATAGACTTCTTTTTCTTCAACTTCGTTCCACACGGGTGAAAAGCATCCGTTTTCAAAAATTTCTTTCATATCCATAATTCAATCCTCAAAGACTTTTTGTTATTTTATGAATTTTTTTGTGAAATAAATGAATGAAACAAATCTATAATATCGAATTTGCCGTATTTAAACGGGATTGCCTGCTCGGCATAGTCAGTTCCTGTTATATTTTGCAAATCCTGCATTTCTTTAAAAGACAATGAATTAAAATCAAAGCTTGTCATTTCACCATAATCTATCATTAAATCTTCCATATCAAGAATTTTTTTGTCGTCCATAAAACACACTCCTTATAAAACTGTCTGTTCACATTTTTTATGTCGGAATAAATTTTTATTTTCTTAAATAAAAAAGGGCTGTTTGTAACATAATTTTACAAAAACCTCTTCCATGGGGTTGACGAAATTGAAAAAATCATTAGAATAATCATGACGGATTTACGGCATATAAAAAGATTTGAGTTTAACTGGTATTAATTTCGGGCTTTACAAATCCGCATAAAAATAAAAAGGTAGTAATCAGAGGGCTTAAATTATGGCAAATTACGGTTCTTTATCGGGTATATATGCCGGATTAACCAATGCATATTCGGTAATTGCGTCACAATATGATGACGGTGTTACGCTGGACAACATTTTGGACGCACGCGGAAATACATCAAACGCAACTATATTAAACGGAACATTTGCGTCTTATCTGCAAAATAACTTTGCAACAATAGACAAAAACAGCGACGGAACAATTTCTTCAGATGAAATGACCACTTTGACAAACAACCTCTCTACGCAGGGGCTGACAAAAGAACAATTCACACAACTTGCCCTATCCGGTGCAAGCGGACTGTCAAGTTCAACTATTAACAACATACTTGAACATTTTGACGAAATGGATACGAACGGAGACGGAAGAATTACCAACGCTGAAATTGCCGCTTTCACGGTTGACAGCGCAAAACAGGAAAAAATGGATGAATTTACACATAAATTCGCAACCAATATGTCAACATTCTACGGCGACGACAGTTCTTCCGACACTTCAGGCTCATACAGTATGTTGAGTTACAGATATAAAACATCATCAGACAGTTAGTAACATATTCTTAAATCTGGAAAGGAATTAACCGCAATTAGTGTACTTGTTGCGGTATTTCTTTTGTGTAAAACAAAGTACGGCGGGACAAATATCCCACCGTATTATTAACAACATAAATGTTCTTTTTATTATTTGCAGTAACCGACCCAGTAAATTTTTCCTTCGTATTCATAACTCATACGTGCGCATAATTTACCGCTTAGAGTTCTGCCGTTCAATTCCATCTTTATCGGCGGGCAATTTGGAGTTCTTTTAGCGTGGACTTCCGGCGGCGTAACAGATTCAACCCCAAGTTCAGCCATCTTCCTGAACGGAGCCTGAAGAGCCGCATTGTCACGGTTTTCGGCGGCTTTCAGCATTTCTCTTGCAAGTTTATCAAGCTGGGCTTTTGTCGCTTTGCCGGATGTACTTTTTGTTGTCTGGGCTGCCATTACACTATTTGTAAGAGCAAAAAATCCGATTAACCCGAAAACCACTGCCGTTATAACCAATTTCTTCTTCATAAAAACTCCTTTCTTATTTATTAGTCTATTATACCAAATTGTACACATTTGTAAATGTTTAATTATATTAATTATTCTTACTTTCAAAAATATTTTTGTTGTGCTAGAATTCAATTAAAAAAGCGGATGTAATTCAGTGGTAGAATGCAACCTTCCCAAGGTTGACGTCGCGGGTTCGAGTCCCGTCGTCCGCTCCAAATAAGATTGAGGACATTCCTCAATCTTATTTTATTACCCCGCAGAGATATAAATCAAGCATTAATCTTGAGATTTACACAGAGAAACAGGAGCCGTCATGAAAGTTATACCCGTACAAATATTTCAATATTACAATCAAAACAACAGTCAAAATAACCATTTTACCGGAAGAATTCCTGAAAATAAAGATATTCTTTCAAGAATTAACCTTGAAATGCTTCTGCAAGAAGGAAAAACGGTAAAAGAAATCGCTTCTTTTTATGGAATTAACGAACAAAAAATTTACAAACTAATAAAAATATTTTCCCTGAGAACCCCCAGAGAAACAAAATATCCGTCATTCAAAGAATTAAAACCAAAATTTGACGCCATTTTACCTGAACTTATCAAGCAGGGGAAATCCCTAAATGAACTTTCTGAAGCTGTTCTGGCAAACAAAAATGCAATCATTAAATGGATAAAAATAAGATTTCCGGAAGGTTTAAGAGCCATAAAAAGAGAACAACATCTGAATTTTTTAAAATCAAACTATTCTGACGAAGAGATTGCAGAAATGAAAGGCATCAAAAGCTCCAGCGTACGGAGCATGCGCTATCAGTTCAAAATACAAAAACAAGACCCGGAAAAAGAAAGAATTCTGCAAAAGCTGCAGGAGTTAGCTCAAACAAGCACATCTATCAGCGAACTTTCAAAACAAATGGGCTGGGACAATGATAAAACACGAAAATACATAAAAAAATATCAACTTCAGGAAACTCTTGACAACAACCTGAAAACAAGCATTCTCAATCTTGCAAACCAGGGGCTTGGAAAATACAAAACAGCCAATAAGCTTAATATTGCAGAGCCGACCCTTAACAAAATATTAAAAAAATATGGGATGGAAACTATCTTTGAAGATCATAGACTTAACAAAATAAACACAATACTCAACCTAAAACAACAAGGCCTGACTATCAAGCAAATATCACAAAAAACAGGTATTCCGATCAGATCAATTACGCACTATTCAACCCTTAAAAAATAATCTTTAATTTATGGTATAATCTTTCTAAAGAGTAAAAAATAATTTTATATAAAAGCGTATGTTTTTGAATAATATGAAAGATTTCATTAAAAAGAATATCTGGTATATTAATAATACTAAGGACAGCAAAAGGATTCAGGCAAAAATTTTTGGCATTAAACTGACATTACCCAAAAAGCTGACAAGCAAACAGTTTATTGCCGAACAGAATTATCCTTATGAAACAGGGACAAATACTAATATTCCAAAAGTAATGGAACGCAATAAAGCACTTGAAATTCTTTTAACTTCAGAAAAGTCACTTGCAAGATTCGGAGATGGAGAATTTGACTTGATGTTTGGCAATAATTTGCCATTTCAAATTTATTCAAAAGAACTTGCAGACAGACTTAAGTATATTTTACAAACTGATGATGAAAGTGTAATGACAGGCATACCGAACAATTTTGGATGTCTTGATCATTATAGAGCTGATGCTGTTGATTTTTGGAGAAAATACCACTACAGAAACAGACAAAATATCTATACTCTGCTTAATTTTAACAAACAATACTATGATTCGGAAATATCGAGACCATACATAGGAGCAAAAGACAGAAGTTACTGCGGAGAATATTTTGAAAAATTTAAACAACTCTGGGAAAATAAAGATATTGTTTTTGTAGAAGGAAAAGCTTCGAGACTCGGTTATCAGAATGATTTATTTAGTAACGCAAAATCAATAAAAAGGATTATTTGTCCGCCAAAAGATGCTTGGACAAAATATCAGCAAATCCTAGAAAACTGCAAAACACTGCCCAAAAACTCTTTATTTATAATTGCACTTGGCCCTACAGCAACAGTGCTTGCTTATGACTTATGCAAATCAGGTTACAGAGCTATGGATCTGGGTCATATTGATATTGAATATGATTGGTTCCTTATGAAGGCCGAGAAAAAAGTTCCTATTAAAAACAAATATGTAAACGAAGCCCCAAAAGGCAGGATTATTACAGAACTTAATGACGAAAATTACCTAAAAGAAATCTACAAAAACCTTGCAGATTAAAACAGCCAATTAATGGATACGATACTGAACATTATTGTTCAGAACTTTATCTTTAAGCCGTTTCATACCTTTACCGTAGAAATATTTCAACTGTTCCGGGAATTGTCCTTCAATGTCTATCAAATACATATCATGCACAATAAATTGTTTTATCAAAAACACGATATCTTCATTTTTTGTCCAGATTGACGTAACATTTTCGTGTTTTTTAGATTCAACCTTGCCAAACAAACCTTCGCTATTATCTGCTGTTATAAAAATCATCCTCCCGCCAAGAGAATGCTCTATCTCTCTGGAAGATAAGTGTTTAAAAACAGTGCCGAACATGCATTCAAAATTGTCATAACCGACAATTTTAATATCCAAACCCCTGTTATATCCGTCAAGAAGATCGTTTTCTATATATTTAAAATCCTGCGACCAGATTTCAAGATAAATCTCCTGTCTGGCATTTTTAATTATTTCGATAACTTTTTGTCTGATTTCATTGCTTCCGCTGACCGTCAAAATCGGTTCTGTATAATCGTCCTTTACATTCGGAAGTTTTTTTTCTAAAAAATCAAGAGTTGAAGTTATTTTTCTTTTATAACGTTTTGTAAGCTCTTTCGGTCTTATCGGAGTATAAGTGACTGGTTTTGTGTTGGAACTCATCACAATCTGGGAGTTTTCAAGCGCCTTTAGGGTGTCGTATGCCCGTGATTGCGGAATATCTGCAAGCTTGCTTATTTCATAGCCAGTCGCCGGATATTTTTTTAACAAAGCAAGATAAACCTTTGCTTCATAGCTGTTTAAGCCAATTTCTTTTAACCCGTCAATTATTTCATTCATACACGGATTGTATCAGATTTTTAACAGATGGACAAGCTTTGCCCGAAATTTTCATTGACTTATATAGCAAGTTCCATAGATACAATCAAAAGTTTGTCATTCTGAGGGCTTTGCCCGAAGAATCTATTTTTATATAGATACTTCGCTAACGCTCAGTATGACATTGCCTTCAAAAATTTTGTGGAATTTGCTATATAAGTCAAAATTTTTCACTACTGATTCTTTTTTTCTTCTTTTGTAAAAAACTTTTTGCATCTATTCTTAAAAGATCTTTGTTCATTCAAATTTTCAAGATATGCAGGCTGGCTGATTCCATATCCAAAAGGTCTTAAATCCGATTGTTTTTTACCGTATTTGTCGATTTTTTTGAAGTTTTCAAGATCTTCAAACCGCAATTTCTGCACCATTTTATATTTATTTTTCTGCTCTTTATTCAAAAGTTTTTCAAAACATTTGTCGTATTTATCGCAAATCTTTTTAATTTTCTTTTCGATTTTAGAAGATTTTCTTTCAAGAGAATTTATTTCTCTTTTTGAGGTTCCTGCGGTACACAAATCTCTTATTTGTTTTCTTATCAACAAAAGTTCATCCACAAGAGGAGAAATCTCCTCAAATCTTGCGGTTTCAATCTCCCTTGTTTTGCAAATCTGTGTCGGGGTAAGGTTTAGTACATTATAAATCGTGTTACGGTCTTTTCTTATTCTGTCCATAAGAGTGTATGCCTGAACTGGCTTTTCCACATGAATAACTTCATCCTCTATGGTCTGGGGCGACAAAATTGTTTCCGAAAAACATCCTCCCGTTGATAAAAAGCTTAACAAAATTACAAAAAATATTTTCTTTGACATTTTCTCTCCCCTTTTTTGATAAGAAAATTTTTACATGGATAAACTGATTTTTCAATATCTTCATTTTGTTGTAAACTGATTTTATGGAAGAAATCAACTTAAGGAATTACGCATATCTCGGGGATGCACTCTGGGAACTCTTAATCCGTCAGAAAACAATTCTAATGACAAACAATGCCAAAAAGCTTCACGAAATTACAACTGCAAAAGTTAAAGGAAGTTTTCAGGCAGAGCTTCTGGAACAAATCACACCTATTCTTACCGAAGAAGAAAAAGAGGTTGCCCGCAGAGGCAGAAATCTTCCAATTCCTGTCGGCAGAAGATCAAATCAAAACGAATACCGGCAGGCAACTGCTTTTGAAACCCTTATAGGCTGGTGGTTCCAAAATGATAAGCCCCGCTATGACTTTATAATCTCCGCTCTGGAAAAGAAAATATTTTCCGACATCTAAACCAAATAAACGAAAAAATTAAAGTTTTTCTTCAAACTTGCCGTAAACTAAGCAAAAACAGGAGAAAATTATATGTTTAATTCGGTCAATAACCCATTCAACAGGGCAATATCCTCATCTACATCCTCGGACTCAGGCGGTAAAAGACAAAAAGAAGACCCTAAAAAAGAACTAAAAAAATACCTTGAAGAAGAAGAACCCGATGAAGTTAGACTCGGAGGAATGCCAATATTAACGGAAGACGAAATCCGCTCAATGGTAAACTCATACATTTCCAATCTTAAATCCGAGCACGAAGACCGCCCGAAAGTTATTGAAAAATTAGACAAATACCTTGAAAAATTCGACATAGAAAAGTTTATGAAGCGAAATCCCAATATGACAAGCCCTGATTTTTACATGATTATGTACAACGAAACAGAGGAGATTGTTAAATAGAGTTTCGCAATTTATCCATTGACATAAAAAAAACAAAAATAAATTTGTCATTTTGAGGCTGTAATATCAGTTTCTTCGCTTCGCTCAGAATGACGGAAAAATTTACGAAAATGTCATCCTGAGGCTTCAGCCGAAGGATCCATTATAAAATTTAAAGAGATTCTTCGGGCTTTGCCCTCAGAATGACAATTAGGCGAAGAATCTCATAACTGTTATGTATATCAAGGGATAATTGCATAAAGTTTTTTACAGTTCTTAATAAATTCTAAAGTTTTCTATACATAATTCCGATAGACGACATGTACTATATTTTTAGAAAGGACGGTATCTTATGGAAATCACAGGAGTATCAGCAGGAGCATACACATCAGCTGCTGCAGCCATAGAGGACGAAGAAAAATTACAAAAAGCGGAAGAAGAAAAAAACGCTGAAGATGCTAAAAAAACAGAAAAACAAGAAGGCGATAAAGTTGAATTGTCTTCTTCAGATGACGATTACACAGAAGAAGAAGTGCAGGAAAAAGTCCAGAATTACATCCAGAACATTCTCTACACAACAAACCTGACAGAAGCTTCGAGCGCCCAGCTTCAACAGTATTTGAACACTTTTGATGTTGCAAAATTCATCAAATCATACGGCCCATTTTCAACAACAGCAGAGATTTCAGCGGCACTGTATGCTGTGACATCAGGAATGATTAAGCGTCAGGAAGACGAATAAAACTTGATTCTAAGGCAAAAGCCCCGTCTTTCCAAATAACATGTCATTCTGATGGCTTTGCCAGAAGAATCTCATCTGATTTTTAGGGGATCTTTCGTCCTCTCACAAAACCATACTTAATCGTTTTATTCGGCAGAGTGCTCAAGATGACAAAATCTCATATAACAGTTTTTTCAAACTTCAAATAGTTAAAAGCCCCAAATATCGGGGCTTTTTTGTAATATTTTTGCAAAATTTGTTTATACGATTGTATCTAATTCAGAGGCTTCTTGTTCGTCACCCTCTTCAAGCATGTCATCTTTGTTTGAGTTTTTGTGTGTAATACGGTCTATCAGATTGTTGCTGAATTCCGGATTTTCCATTTGCGCTGATAACATTAAGTCTACGATTTTCTCCATTCTTTTTACTTTTTCATAAATAGCGTTATTAAGCAAAATCATAGAATGTAATTTTTTATTAGTATCTATTAGTAAATTGTCACGTTTCATTTGCTGTATTTTATCATATATGTCATTTTCACAGCCAAGGGGCTTTCCTTTTTTGTTTTTTCTATCATCTTCTCCGCCTGTATATCTTGCTGCACATTCCTTATTATATGGATGATTAAAAGTAAAATGAATTTGGGCTGTGTTAAATTCCTTCCGGTGTATCGGGTAAATCTGCATTTTTTTTCCTTTCATTTATTTTTTATTTTTCGCTTCGTTCTCTGATTGCAAGCCTTATCGGGGTTCCGAAAAATCCAAAGGCTTCTCTGAGTTTGTTTTCAATATATCTTTTGTAGTGGTCTTTGAGTAAATCTGCGTTGTTCGCAAAAATTACAAAAGTCGGCGGGCATACTCCGGATTGGGTTGTGTATAAGATTTTGAGACGTTTGCCTTTGACTGTTGCCGGCGGATTGAGGGCATAAAGTTCTTTCATAACTTTGTTCAAAAGCCCTGTTGAAACACGTTTTGTGCATTGAGCGTACACTTCTTCGGCTTTTTCAAAGATTTGCGGCAGCCTCTGGCGGGTCAGGGCTGAAATATAAATCTTCGGCGCAAACTCCAAAAACGGAATTTCATTTGACAATTTTTTGTCAAACTGATTCATCGTATTGGCTTTTTTATCCTCAATTAAATCCCATTTGTTTACGGCGATAATAATACCTTTTCCGGCTTCCAGAATAATAGAGGCTATTTTTTTGTCCTGATCGGAAATTCCTTCTTTTGCATCAATTACAAGAAGGGCAACGTTGCAATCTTTGATGGAGCGGATAGCTCTATCTACCGCAAACTTTTCAACACCGTATTCGACTTTTGCTTTTTTTCTGATACCTGCGGTATCAACGATTATAAAATCCTTGTCTTTGTAAGTTATACGGCTGTCTATGCTGTCACGGGTTGTGCCTGAAATATCAGAAACTATAACCCTGTTTTCGTTTAAAAGACTGTTTACTATTGAAGATTTGCCTGCATTCGGGCGCCCGACTATCGCAATTCTGATGGTGTCATCTTCCTGTTCTTCAAAATCATCAGAAAAATCTTCCGTAATAATATCCAGCAAATCGCCGACCCCGCCGCTTCCGTGAAGTGCCGAAATCCCGACAGGTTCACCCAGTGCAAGTGAATAAAAATCATTAATCATATAAAGCGATTCAGGATTGTCAAGCTTGTTCACCGCAAGAATAACAGGCTTTCCGGATTGACGTAAAATGTTTGCAATATCGTAATCAACGGGATTAACCCCGTCTTTTCCGTCCACAAGAAAGACGATTTTGTCGGCCTCGTCACAGGCAATTCTTGCCTGATCAAAAATCGAAATCATAATCTCATCTTCGTCACCGGGAACAATTCCGCCTGTATCAATTACTGTGAAAGGTTTGTTCTGCCATTCAACATCAAAATAAATTCTGTCACGTGTAACTCCTGGCTGGTCGTCAACTATAGAGTTTCTTGACCCTAGAAGACGATTAACAAATGTAGATTTTCCCACATTCGGACGTCCGACTATTGCAACTGTTGGTTTTCTTTCCATAAGACAATCTTACCACAAATCAAACCTAAAGATGTAACGAAATGTAAAGACTATCAAAAACCCATATGCTATGCGAATAGATGCCTATTGCATCATATAGCTATCGCAATTATTTTTTATAAAAAGACTTTATATATAAAAGAGTATAAAAAGAACAAGAGGATTAAATATGGCAGAACTGGGCGTTAATAGTGTCGGAATACAGCAGAATTATTCCACTTCGGAGTCAAAGCCAAAAATGCTGCACAGACGCAGCAAAATTCAATATTCGGTGATTTTAATAACAACGGTATAGTTGATAAAAGCGATTTTAAAGACGCCTCATTAGCGCAGATGGCGGAAGAAAAAGGTCTGATTGGCAAAGCGTGGGATGCTGTTCAGGATATACTGAAAAATATGACATCATCCGGCAAGCAGGCTTTTATGACCAAACTTGCGCAGGAAGACAGACAATTTGTAATTGATGCCTTTAAAAAGAACTGAAAGAATTTAAGGAAAATTCTGACGGTTCAATTGAATGTGTACGGGACGGGTCAAAAAGAATATATTCATGGGTCGGAAATATTTCCAGAATGACAATACCTTGTTCTAACGGAAATTCTTTAATATCAGATTTGAACCTTGAAACAGACGAAGGAATTGATTCTATTACAAATGCTGACGGAACTTTTAAACACGAAGTCAAGTATGATAAAGATGGTAATCTTGTCTCCGTAAAAAATTATGAGAAAAATGAAACCGGCGAAATGGTTGAATCAGACAAATTTGCTGGAGCAGACCTGAACACCGGAGAAATATACACAGGATTCGATCTTGCTAAAATCTTTGCAGAACAAAACTATACGTTTACGACAGATTTTGAGTCATTTATCAAAACGATTTGTCATGATGTAAAGGATGTTTACGGAGCACGCAGCGGGCCGTATAATATCACAATGAATGACGGCACAGAAATAACTACACAAAGGCAATGGCCGGTATTCAGGAACCGAAACTGGTAAACTTCAAAAGACGGCGAGGTTCAGGAAATGTACAACCCGAAAGGCGAAGCAATAAAAGAATAGAAATAAATGCGCTATAGCAATATGTCGATAAGAAATCGCTCAATATTGTCTGTAATGTCATTCTGAGGGAGTGAAACGACCGAAGAATCTTCTTGCGTTTTCAGAAGCTCCTTCGGCTAAAGCCTCAGATTAGTAAGTTTTGGTAATCTCTGATTACCGAAACATCATAGTTTCGGTAAATTAAAATTTACCACACCCTACTGTTATCAAACAACAATTGCTTTGAAGTTCTATAACATATATTATTCATAAAAAAGAAAACCGGCGAATTAATAACCGGTTTTCTTCTGGCAGACGAATAATTTACTGTTCGGCTGATTTTTATTTTTCGGAGTTTACCTGAATTGGCGGAAAGATTTTATCTTTCCCGGCGGCTCTACGTTTATTCCGAATATTTTTGTTTTATCTTGTAAAGCGCCTTTGACCTGATTCTGCTCCGATGCGTAGGAGCACACTTCGTGGATTGTGCATCTTCGGAGTTTACTTAATTCGGTGGAGGACATTTGTCTTTCCCAGCGGCTTTACCTTTATTTCAAATATTTTTGATTTATCTTGTAAAGCGCCTTTGACCTGATTCTGCTCCGATGCGTAGGAGCACACTTCGTGGATTGTGCATCTTCGGAGTTTACTTAATTCGGTGGAGGACATTTGTCTTTCCCAGCGGCTTTACCTTTATTTCAAATATTTTTGATTTATCTTGTAAAGCGCCTTTGACCTGATTCTGCTCCGATGCGTAGGAGCACACTTCGTGGATTGTGCATCTTCGGAGTTTACTTAATTCGGTGGAGGACATTTGTCTTTCCCAGCGGCTTTACCTTTATTTCAAATATTTTTGATTTATCTTGTAAAGCGGCTTTAACCTAATCCAGTTCCGATGTGTAAGAGCACACTTCGTGTGCTATTCAGAACAGCCGAATGCAATAGTAACGTGTTCTCTGGGGTTAACGGCAGATATTTTGTATCCGCGGGGGTCAACAAGGTAAGCAAATTCGTCGCCTGTAGTCTGGAACAAGCCCATTGTACCTGATAACGCTGTTCTTGTAACGTCAATCGGAGCTTTAACAGTTTCCCAGAGTCCGTCGCCGAGGTTGCGGGCTGCTGCGCCGAATTGGCCCTGGAAAGCGTGTCCGAGCATATAACCTGCGTCATTAGAAACGTTTTCTACAGCGTTACCGAGGTTTGTAACAACACCGCCGACTGTACGGCCTGTTATACCGACAAGAGAACCTGCAAGTGTAAACGGCATTTCAACAAGTCTTGCAACAGGGTTAACCTGTTTTGATTTGTTGACCTGAGCTTTCAGAATTTGTTTCGGCAAGTTTGTTTTGCAATCGCCGTTTTTGATTGAGGTGAATGAAAGTTTCAAAGCACCTTTGTCGCAGCCTGAAGGTCTTATTACTTCAACAACCTGACCTGTTACGGTTGATCCGCAAGGATAAGTAACACCGTTGATTGTAATATCTTCAAGGGTATTTGCCCTGAAGTACTGGCCGACGTGTGAGGATTTTGCGGTCAGCTGGTCACGCATTTTAACCTTCAGTGTCGGTATTTTAACTATTTCTTCCTGTTCTACAAAAGCATTTTTGCTTACAGGGCAGGCAGGACAGATATTGTTTGCGGTTTTCGGGTTCGTGTCATAACCTAATGCCACACGAACAGTTTGCATCATTGAAGCAATTTCAGCACGGGTTGCGTCTTTGTTCGGCATAATCATGTTCGGGTTTGGCATATCTTTAAGTGCGCCGTTTTGGAGTGATTTTGCAATCGGAATTCTTGCCCAATTAGGAACACTGGCTCCGTCTGCATAATGACTTAAAATCTCATCAGCTTTGCACTGATCCATATCGCATGTCATACCTTTTGCAATAGTGGTCAAAGCTTCTGCTCTTGTTACCGGGTGGTTTGGTTCAAATTTGCCGTTCGGGTAACCGGCAAGAAGTTTTTCGTTAACAGCTTTTGTAATAGCTGCATTTGCCCAGTTGTGGGTTGGAACATCTTTAAAGATATTTTCCTGAGTCAAACCGCAGCTGTCAAGGTTGAAACCTTTTACCAGCATTGTTGCAAATTCGGCACGTGAAATGTTTCTATTAGGTTTGAACATACCGTCAGGGTAACCGACAACAACATCATTTATTGCTAATTTATCAATGTCACATGAGGCCCAATAGTTGTTCGGAACATCGGGAAACATACATGATGATGTAGTTGCAGCAGGAGCTGCAGCTCCTGTTATTCCTTCTTTTATTTCATAAGGAACAAAACTTTTTCTGACAGCATCAATTGAGTTTTCGGTTTGAATGTCTATAGGACAGTTATTACCATCCATTAATCTTTCATTTCTTTCAATTGGAATACCGTTGTATCTTGTCGGATCTTCATTAAGACATGGCAATTCTGAAGCCGCACCTGTAATTTGTCCGTCTGTTGCAACGGTTACACCATTCACATTAGAAGAAAGTGTTCTTGGGGTTCCGGCAAGCGGAGTATCTGTTGAGAAGATTGAATTTGCAGGCTGTCCGACATAGTTGTTTGTACCATAGATTGCATTAGGATAGCCGTAAACCTGTTTCATATCTTTTCTGTCAGGTTTACCTGTTCCCGGACAAACAGCACAAGCCGGTTCCGGCGGGTCATCACAGCTGATTTCATCAGGACATCCGCAGTCTGATTTTTGTTTTTCGCAAGGGTCACACGGATCCGGCGGACACGGATCTTTTTTCTCGCATTCACAATCAGGAAGTGCTTTTTTACACTTCGGACAAGGCGTTTTTGTTTCGCACGGGCAAGCAGGACCGGTTACTACCGGCAGGGCTTCTTCACACGGACAGGCCGGGCCGGTCACAGTCGGCATCGGCTGTTCGCAGGGGCAGGCCGCCATTGCTTGATTCAAGGAACACGTTGCTATTCCAACGGCAATTGCAGCTGCCACAGTAAGTTTTTTAATAGTCATTTTTACCTCCTTGTGTTTATAGGGCTTTTTCTTTGAAAAACCCCGAAAAGTTTCTTTAAAAAACAAACTTATACCTGATTATGTACGTTACTTCTTGCAACTCACATTACCGGTTTTGGTTATTCAAGAAGGTAATCTGTTTTCGATTTAGATAAAAAATAATTTATTTAGAGGGATAAATAAGTATCTTTAAGAAGTTTAGCATCATCTTCGATATTTGGACTTTCACAGACCAGAGCACCTTTTATGCCAAATGTTTTCATGACTTTTAATAAATCTACATAATTCATGTCTGACTCTTTCAAGTTCAAATGCTGCCTTTCGCCTTTTGCGGTGTATTCAATGCCTGCAAGGTGCCCGTGAAAGTTTTCAAGCGCATACTGACCTATTTTAGAGCCGATAGTTTCAAGAATTTGAGAAAACTCATCTTTTGTATTAAACTCTCCGCCGGATCGTGCGTGAAGATGGGAAAAATCAACACAAGGAAGAACATATCCTTCAAACTCTTTTGACAACTCGACAATTTCATCCAAATCGCCCCACTGGGTAGATTTGCCGGTAGTTTCTGGTCTTATCCAGACATTTATATTTTCCTGTTTTATTACGTCAACAATCCTTGAAATCTGGGTTTTAACCTGATTAAAGACAATTTCTTTATCCTGTCCAAGATAAAATGCAGCATGAAATGTTATACTGAAAGCTCCTGTATCTTTGGCGGCCTGAGCTGTTTCAATAATGCGGCGAACGCTTGCTTCAACCTTTTCTTCCTCTCTGGAGTTTAAATTCACATAAAAAGGCGCATGGGCAGTCAGAATAAAATTCTTATCCTCCCTTATTTTTTTAACCAGATTTCTTGTATCTTCACTCATCCTTACGCCGTGTACAAACTCCAGTTCCATGCCGTCAAGGTTCATTTCTTCCAAAATCTCGAAAGCTCTGCCGTAACTGCCTTTTCCGGTAGTCAAAGGCATTCCGGCTGTCAGGAAATTCAATTTATCAAAGTTAAATAAGTTTTGCACTGTTCACTCCAATCCATACCGCCAAAAGTCCGACGGCCAAACTTGATACTAAATACACCAAAACTTGCATATACTGTGCGTTTTTCAACATTTCGAACAACTCAAGAGAAAACGTGCTGAATGTTGTAAGGCCTCCGCAAAAACCCGCTGTCAGTGCAAGTTTCAGGGCCGGATTAACCTCAGGTTTGCTTACAAATAATGCAAACAAAAATCCGAGAATAAAATATCCTGCAATATTCACCACAAATGTTGATACAGGAAGGTTTACATTCAAAACTTTCACAGCCAAAACACCCGCAAGGTATCTTAACACTGCTCCCGTTCCGCCTCCGATAAATACAGCAAGAATGTTTTGCATCTTATACCTTTACTTCCAGAAGTTTCTGTAAAATATCACACGCATCTGCTACATACTTTGAACAATTCTGCTTTCTTGCCAGACCTTCCAAACCTTTTGAAAGCACTCTGCAGCAGGTGACTTTATGATTTTTCTTAAATTCTTCCACAATAAAGGCGGCTTTTTCTCTTGCCGTATTTTCATTTCCGTATTGGTTTTCACGTCCGAAGTGCAATCCGGAGATAATTTGTGCAGCCGCAACAGCCCCGCATACGCATCCTGAAGACATTCCGCCTGAAAATGCCGTAGAAACAGCAAGCAGCGATTTGTCGCATAAACCTTCATCAATTGCCGCTTTTATAACACTCTCGCTGCAGGAACATCCGCCGTTCATATAATATTCAATAGCTTTTTCTTTCATTTTTTATACTCCTCTTTTTTATTCTACCACAATATTGAATCAGGGTTGAAAATTAATAAAAATACGTTATAATAAAAATAAGGGCGGGAGGATTGCAGTCCTCTCTTTAAAAAGCCCCCTAAATGTGTAATTTAAGCGCTATTATGATTATTAAAATTATAATCAGCGCTTTTTCAGTTATACTGATATTCACATCTTATCACCTCCTTTCGTGAAAGTTTTACAAATTTATAGTTTGAGCTTTCAGTCAAGTTAATGTGATAATCAGGCTTTACCCTCAAAATCAAGATTATACAAAATCGCCTGCAAATACATAATGCACTTACAGGAGATATTATTAATTTATTATTGGCAATTAGTTAAACAATAAAATGTCATCCTGAGGCGCCAACAGAAGGAACTAATTAAAATTCCTGGAGATTCTTCGCTTCGCTCAAAATGACATTTTTTATTTAATTCTGGAATTATCTTATCTGAACTGGCATAATCAGGCAGACAAAATCATCTTCGCTGTCCGGTTTCAGAACTGTTGCAGAAAGGCTTGTGTTCAGACCTATTTTAACATTGTCGCATTCCATATTTTTCAAAGCTTCCAGCACGAATTTGTAGTTGAATGCGATATCCAAATCTTCGCCGCTATAAACAATTTCAAGTTCTTCTTCTGATTTACCGCTGTCGGGTGTATCTGCTGTAAGTTTCAGTTTCCCCTGAGAGAACGAAAGTTTAACGATACTTGTTTTGTCGTTAACCATAATTGAAACCCTGTCAAGAGCGGACTTCAAGGCAGACACTGAAACAAGAGCTTCTTTTGGACTTTCGTTCGGGATTAGCTGATTATATTTAGGGAACTGACCTTCAAGAAGCCTAGAAACAGTCATAGCTCTGTCGCTTTTTATAATAAGTTTTGTGCGTTCTGTATAGATTTTTACGGTATCTTCTTCGATAAAAGAACTCATCTTTATAAATTCGTTAAGAGTTTTGGCAGGAATAATAAGCTGGGTTGTTCTTCCGTCCGGATTGTCAATTTTTTCACGAACCCTTGCAAGCCGGTTTCCGTCGGTAGATGCAATTTCCAGAATATCGCCTGAAATATCGCAAACAATCCCCGAAAGAAGATTTGATGTTTCATATCCTGCAGCTGCAAATCCAGCCTGACTTACCGCTTTTGTCAAAGGTTTAACGGCTATATCAAAACTGTTTTCTGTATTCAAATCAACCTTGTATACTTCTACAGGAAACTCATTTGCAGAAATTCCGATTATTTCAAACTTTGAGTTCTGGCAGGTAATATTTACGGTGCATTCCCCCTCCGGCATTTCAAAAGTTATAAGTTTGTCGCCAAGCTTTGAAACTATCTCATTAAGAGTCTTTGAAGGTAATGTAATTCGGCCCTCCTCTTCAACCTGAGCATCAACCAGTGCTACAACTGTTAAGTCTAGATCTGTTGCCACAAGTCTTATTGTTCCGTTATCAACCGTTTCTATCAATATATTCATTAATACAGGCTGTAATGCTTTTGTACTCGTTGCTCTTTCTACAATCTTTATCCCGTTATATAAATCTTCCTTTTTTACATAGAATTTCATTTATACATACTCCTTTTTATTACCCTTAAGTCTAATTATATTATAAAAAGATTTAAAAGTGATTAAGCACTCCAAAAATAAAACAAAAATTCACGTTTTGAGTTTTATACAATTTATTTATTAATAATTAAATATAATAATTAATTTATATATTTAATTATAGTAGTAAGCTGTAAATAATTGTAGAAAACCTATTAAATCTATTTTGATATAAGCATTTGAGGCTGTTCAATTTTTAGTAGAAAACTTTTCAATAAAATGTCAATAAATATTCAAATCATCCATATGGATGATAGATTGTAGAAAACTCATGAGTTTTCTACAAAAAATAAGCAGGTTTTCTACATTTTATTTTGTAAAAATACGTTTTCATATAATTACTGATTTAGAATATTAATCTGCTTGACAATATATATTTTTTATGGTATAAAGATTGTGGGGTAAATGTATATTTATAAGTCTTGTCTAATGACGAGACTTTCTTTTTCGGTTACAGGTGGTGATTTTATGCACTATTTGGTGTTTATAAACTGGATAAATTTTGCTTGGTCTTTTATAATAAGGCATGATTTTTTAAAAGTGAAAAATGTAAACTTTTGTAAATATATATAAGTTTTATATGTTTTTTTTGTCAATTAATTCGTTACAAACTTTTTTATATAAATATAACGAGGTATAATGTTTCTATGGATAAAAGAGAGTTGACGGTTATTGAAAATAAGAATATGACTGATGTTCAGCAAAAAGAAAAGAATACTGTTAAGCATCATACCAATCCTATTCTTAAAAAGCTGGCAAAATTCCATTTTGAAAATCCTGAAACTTTCTCTGTGAAAGACTTATTCAAAAAGTAGGTAATGTACAATATTAAAAATCAAATCTTTCTAAGCATGACAAAGACACAGAAGTCAGTTCTGTGCAGTTTTTTGCGTGCTCTTGTAAAAAAGTCGCCAAATCTTGACTCTGAGCAGATTCTGGATAAGTTTTTGGAAGATGAGCAGTATTATTTTGATATAAATAATCCTCATTTTGAGTTTTTGGAAGATTACCTCGGTGATGAGGAATTTTATCGTGAGGCGCTTTTGTTTATAAAAGAGTGCCGCAAGTATTATGACTACAAAAAATCTCAAGAGCCGATAATCAAAGCGCAGAAAGAGTTTGAGAAGAAAAAACGTGCTTTTTTGAAGGAGGTTAAGATGAGTCATGAGGCTCCGACAAAAAAGCAGTTATACTATTATGATAGGCTTTGCAAGAAGTACGGTATAGAAAAGAAGGAACTTTCTTCAAAGCTTGAGGCAAGAGATGAAATTGATAAAATAATTAAAGAGCATGAACAGGAGAATATGTATGGAATTTAACAGTATTACAGATTTCAGGTCTAATTTTACTCAGGTTTACCATAAGGAAGTATCGCCAAAGCTTCAGGGGTTTGAAGGAGAAAGGGGCAAAGTAAAGCTTATATGCAATATTGTGTGGATAATTGCAATAATTATTTGTGCGCTTGTTGGTTTTTATGCATATAAGATTGCAGATATGGATATATTAGGATTCGTTATTTTACCTCTGCTTCTTGGCGCAGCTATTACCGGATTTCTTTCAAAAAACTTTGAAACAAAGTTAAAAAAAGCTGTAATGCCAATAGCGATGAAAGCATTTGGCGACTTTGTCTGGACAAATGCCAGTGTAATTGATAAATACACTCTGAAAGAAACAAGATTATTTGACAGATTTGAGAACAAAACAGACGATGATAGTTTTTACGGTACATATCACGGGCTGCATATAAATATTAACGAGACAAGATTAACATATACGACACGTGATTCAGACGGGCACAGACATACCCATACTGAATTCAAAGGGGTAATTGCCCAGATTGATTTCAATAAGTCTTTTAAGGGGCATACAATAATCAGAAAAAGAGAATTTTTAAATTCGAAAGTTTATGATGAGATAAAGCTTGAAGATCCGGAGTTCAGCAAGATGTATTTTGTTGACGGCAGCGACCAGGTTGAATCCAGATACATTTTGACAACTTCGTTTATAGAAAGATTTAAGAATGTAAAGAAAGCTTTTGGTGCATCAGGCATAGAGGCATCTTTAAAGGATAACAAGATACTGATAGCAATTTCTACAAGTAAAGATATGTTCAAATTAGGTAATATAAACAAACCCGTGAATGATACCAAACAGTTTAATGAGCTTTTGAATGAATTTTTATCAATACTTGCAATAGTGGATGAATTAAAACTGAATCAGAATATAGGTTTGTAAAAATGACAACAATATCAGAAATAGTTAAAATATTGACTAAGAGCGGAATAGAACCTAATGAGGCAAATGTTGAGGTTAAAATGCTAATTGAACATTTTGCAAATTACGGATACAAAGATATTGTTATTGGAAAAAAGCTTTCACCCGAAAAGCTTGAAATAGTCAAAGAAAAGGCTGAATTAAGAGCAAAAACCAGACAGCCAATTCAGCACATAATAGGTCTTGCAGATTTTATGGGCGAGAAATTTATTGTGAATCCTTCAGTGCTTATTCCGAGAGATGAAACGGAACTACTTGTGCGGCATGCCATTGATGTTATAAATTCAAAAAACTTCAAAATGATACTTGATGTCGGAACAGGCTCAGGCTGTATAGCTTGTATGATTGCAAAATATACTGCTTCACAGGTTATAGGGCTTGATGTTTCGACAGATGCTTTAAATACTGCGCTTGACAATGCTTCTAAACTTAATCTTAATAACAGGGCAATTTTTAGAAAGTCCGATATTTTTTCAAACGTAAAACCAGGCGAAACTTTTGATATGATTGTGTCTAATCCGCCCTACATTCCACCCTCAGAAAAAGAAAATATTCAAACAGAAGTGAAATTTGACCCTGAACTTGCATTGTTTACTCATGACGAAAAAGGCCTTGAGTTTTATCGGAAGATAACAGAAAAAGCTCCGAAAATTCTAAACAGAGGCGGATATTTGATGTTTGAACTCGGCATTGGTCAATCCGGATATGTCAAAAGTATTATGGAGGTAAACGGATTTAAAAACGTAGAAATAATTAAAGATTTGGCGGGCATTGACAGGGTGATATCCGGTGCGCTAGAATAAAAAGAATAATAAAAAGCCGGTAACTGGAATTACCGGCGCTTCACTTTTTAGATTAAAAGTAAAGAGGTGATGATTATTGTAGTTTGCTTCCTGTTGCTTTATACAGACCGATATAGTCAATCATGAATTCGACTTTATTCTGGGCAACCAGCTGGTCTATATAGAGCAGGTTTTCTTTCTGCTGGATTAAATCAAGCAGAGAGATTGTACCTTCGTTGTATTTCATTTCAGAAAATTTGTAATCCGCTTTTTCAAGGTTTGCCTGCTTAAGTGTTTGGTCAACCTTTTCTTTGTCTTTTCTGACTTTTACAAGCGCATCATTAACTTCCTGAATGGCTGTCAAATTAGTTTTGTAGTAGTTTTGCAGAATTCTTTCATACGTAGCTTTTTTCAATCTCAAATTAGCAACTCTCTGTCCGCCTGTAAACAGAGGAAGTAAAAATCCTCCGCCAAGCATTAAAAGAGAATTTTTGGTTGTGAATAAACTTCCCAGATCCCCTGCATTGAAAAGAGCAAGCCCTGTAAGGTTTATGCTAGGAAGAAATTCTTTTTTTGCAACCCTTACATCAATTCCGGCTTTTTCTACAGAATTTTCAGCTTTCAAATAGTCAGGTCTTTGCATAATTACATCGGATTCTATATAATCCGGAATGGCATGATTATATGTAATTTCGTCAAGAGTTTTTCTTTCGAGAGTTTTTCCGCTCTCAGGACTTTCACCTATCAAGACATACATCTGGTTAATTAAAATATCACGCTGTTTGTTGAGTTCTATTAAGTCTGTTTCACTTTGAACATAAGATTTGTTTGCTCTTACAACGTCAGAAGTTGATGTTAAACCTTCGTCGTTGCTGACTTTCATCAATTCAAAGATTTTCTTTCTTAAAGCAACGATTTCTGTTTGAATTTCAATTGCTTTATCCATGTTTACAATATTCAAATAAGTAGAACCGACGGCACCAGCTATTGAAATATAAGCAGCACGCTCGTCAAACTTTGAATTTTCATAAAGTTTTTTGGAAGCCTTTGTTTTGTCATGGTTTTTCAGGAAAATATCAGCTTCGTAATTTACAAGGAACGGAAGTCCGAAAGCCATATCAGTGCTTGTACTTCCGGGAGCTTTATACCATCCGGGGCCTCCTCCGACACCTGCTGTCGGAAGTTCGCTTGCAAATTGAATTCTTGATTGCTGATAAAATTCTTCTACATTCAATGTGGCCATTTTTAAGTCATAATTGTTTACAATTGCTTTTTCTATATAGCCTTTTAAAATATCATCATTGAATACATTCCACCAATCAATGTTAACGTATTCATATTTATAATCATCATTAACTTTCTTTTTATCTTTTTTTACCATGCTTTTAAATTGTTTAGGGGTAGCAGTTGATGTTTTTGCTTCGTCAAGTGCAAAGCAAGGGGATGTTTGTATAACTGCTAAACTGAGTATAATTGCTGTAGAAATAACCTTTTTCAACTTTTTTTACCTCATAAAAAATAGTACTTGCTTTTTTAATAATCATATGTTAGCATACTATTGTTGTAAATGCAACATATTTTTTTTACAACAATAAATTAAAATTATAAAACAAACCGGAAAACAAATGAAAGATATAAAATTGCATTATACGGACAGTATACATTACGAGTTGGAACAGACTGCAAGGCTGATGAAGATTTTAACACAGCAGCTGTTTGAGCGTTTGGAGCTGAAACTTTCACCGGATGAATATTCTGCGCTTGATACGGTTTCAATAAATGCAGGTATCTGTCAGAGGGATCTGGCGAAACTTCTTTTGAAAGACAGAGCAAACACAGGCAGAATTCTAAATTCACTGGAAGAAAAAGGCCTAATAACCCGTTTTATTGATACAAAAAACAACAGGCTTGTCAAAAAAATGGGTATTACTGAAAAGGGGCTGAAAGAACTGGATAAAATAAATAAAAAAATAAAAAGTTACTTAGAAGGTGTTACACACAAAACAATGAGCCCTGAAGAAGTAATAAAAGTTCAACAAACTCTAAAAAAATTCAGAATGGATTTGGAAAAAACAGTAAATATGAATATATAATTTTAATAAGAGGTAGAAAATGGAAGAAGAAAACACAATTAAAGAGGAACAATCTGCAGAAGAAAAACCCCACAAGCCGTTTAAACGGTATATATTTGCGGGAGTACTGGTATTACTGGCTGTTGGCGGAGGATTTTTTATCCATGATATTTTGAATTATCAATCAACGGATGATGCATATGTGGAAACAACAACCGTTCAGGTTGCACCACGTGTAAGCGGACAGATTACGGATGTTTATATTACAGATAACCAGCCTGTAACAGAGGGTATGCTTGTTGCAAAGATTGATGATGCGGATTATAAAGCAATATATGAAGAAGAAAAAGCAAAATATGAAAGAGTGCTTTTAAATCAAAAAAATGCAAAAGCTGTTTTTACGGCAGCCCAGACAAAAATAGATGTAGCTAAAAAGGACTTGGATAGATACACAAACCTTTATGCTCAGGGCGCAGTTTCAAAACAGACTCTTGACAATGCGCAGGCGGCTTATGACGCTGCGCAGGCAAATATGACACAGGCTGAAGAATCTTTGCTTTCAAAAACAAACGACAAAGTTGCCGACGCTGATTTAAGAGAAGCAAAAGCTCAAATGGATCAGGCAGCCCTTGATTTGTCATATACAAAGATTTACGCACCTCAGGCCGGAACCGTTTCAAGCAGAAGAGTTGAGAAAGGTATGTACGTAAATACCGGAGCACCGTTATTTACAATTGTTCCGCACAATGTCTGGGTTGTCGCAAACTTCAAAGAAAACCAGCTTGAACATATGAAACCCGGACAGCCTGTTAATATAAAAATCGACACATATCCTGGGAAAATTTTTAAAGGAAAAGTTGACAGTATTCAAAGGGCGTCGGGTGCAAAATCAAGCATGTTTCCGCCAGAAAATGCTGTAGGATCATTCGTAAAGATTGTACAGAGAATTCCGGTTAAAATAGTGTTTGATGAAACTATTAATCCGGAGGAATATAACATAATTCCGGGAATGTCAGTTGTTCCAAAGGTTAGAATAAGAAATTAAAAATTGTAGTGTAATAAAAGTGAGAGGTGAAGAGTAAAAGGACATTTTTGAAAAGAATGTGCTCTTCACCTTTTTTGATAAGGAAAAATACAATGTCTGAAACAACAGTAATAACACAAGAAGAATGGGTACCGAAACATAATCCGTGGTTAATAATATTACCTGTAATGCTTGCAACGTTTATGTATGCATTGGATGAAACCGTAGCAAACGTAGCGTTGCCGCATATAGCAGGGTCATATTCTGTTAGCAATCAAGAATCTATCTGGGTTCTTACCAGTTATTTGATGGCAAGCAGTATTGTAATTCCGATGATAGATTTTTTCTGTCATTTGATGGGCAGAAAAGCCTTTTTTATGTTTGGTGTTTTTATCTTTACATTAGCATCATTTTTGTGCGGGATTTCAAATTCAATAGGAATGATTGTAATAGCCCGTGCAATGCAAGGTGTCGGCGGGGGGTGTTTGATGCCGATGGCGCAGGCTGTGTGTATGGAAAGCTTTAAGGGTGAAGCAAGAAATAAAGCAATGGCAGTTTTCGGTCTTGTTGTAGTTGTAGCTCCTATTCTGGGGCCTGTTATGGGGGGGTGGATTACTGAAAACTGGTCATGGCCGTATATTTTCTTTATAAATGTACCTTTTGGTTTTTTATGTATATTTCTTGCCAAAATATTTTTAGAGGATCCGCCGTATGCAAGAAAACAAAAAAATATTCAGTTAAATAAATGGGGCTTTTTATGGCTTTGTGTTTGGCTTGTTCCGTTGCAGATTGTATTTGACAAAGGTAATGATGCGGATTGGTTTAATGCTCCATGGATTTGCTGGTTGTCTGCAATTGCAGTTACAGGTGCTGTTTTATTTTTTATCTGGCAGGTATGGGGTAAAAATCCGCTGATTAAGCTTGATGTGTTGAAAGATAAAAACTTTCTTTGCGGAACAGGCATGTTGATATTATTAAATGGTGTTTTGCTCGCATCACTTGCAATTTTGCCCCAATTACTCCAAAATATGCTTGGATATGACGCTTTTACAAGCGGTGTTGCTATTATGCCAAGAGGTTTGGGGGCATTTTTGGCTCTGGCGATATTTGGCGGGCTCGGCGGAAGATTGTCATATAAAACTTACGGCATTATAGGACTTTTCTGCATGGGGCTTGGCGGTTGGATATTGAGTGATTTGAATCTGGAAATAAGCATGATGAATATTGTCTTGCCTAACTTTATTTTTGGAATCGGGCTTGTTTTTTCTATGATGCCGATTACAACACTTTCCTGTATAACATTGAGAGATGAACAGATGACAAATGCTTCTGGGTTTCAAAATCTTTTGAAGACAATCGGCGGTGCTATTGGAACTTCTCTTGTTGCAACAATGATTTCAAGGCTGTCACAGGTGCACCAGAACGGGCTTGTGAAAAATATGACAGAAGCAAACCCGCATTTTTACGAAAGACTGAATACGTATGCGGCCACATTTATTCATCAGGCCGGTGATATGATTAATTCAACCTATATGGCAGGAAAAATGCTTTATAACCAGTTGATTCAACAGTCAACATTGTGTGCTTATATGACAACGTTTAAGGTTTTTGCAATTGCCTGTTTTATGCTGATACCATTGATGTTTATTCTTAAAGGTGAACAAAAAGCCTCTAATTAAGTATTAACAAATACTATTTCCGCCGGTATCCGAGTAGAACCGGCGGTTTTTTATTTTAAGTAAACTCAATTAAAACAATTTCCGGCATGCAAAAAAGTCTTATTGGTAAAATGCTTGTGCCGATTCCTTTTGAAACAAAGAGTTTTTTGCCTTTAACAAGGAAAAAACCGTAAGCATATTTTGTTCCGTATTTGGAAGGAGCCACAAGAGCACCGTGAAAAGGCAGACGAACCTGTCCGCCGTGAAGATGTCCGGCAAGTGTCAGTGTTACAAAATCAGGCACATCTTTAATAATATCAGGGGTATGTGTCAGAAGGATTACAGGTTGTTTGACTCCGCTAAGGGCCTTTTGGATATCAGGATTTTGGGTTTGCAAATCTTCAACTCCGGCAATATAAACAGGGCCTGCTTTTTTGTTGGAATTTTTCAGAACGGAAATTCCGTTTTTAGAAAGTGCTTCATAAGCTTCTGATGCTCCCTGCCAGACATCATGATTCCCTAAAACAGAATAGATTCCGTATTTCGCTTGTAAATTACCCAGCTCTTTTGCAATTGTTTCAATGTTAAGAGATTGTCCTTTTTTGTGTCCGTTTTCAAAATCCCCGCCAAGAAGGATTATGTCTGCATTTTGTTCGTTAATCTTTTTGATGTCACGCTTCAATCTGAATTTTTCATAAGGTTTGTAATGAAAATCCGAGGCAAAAACGATTTTTAATCCTTTTAAAGACTCATCTTTAATACTAATTTTTTTAACAGTTAAGGAGTACGGCTCAACGACAACCGCCCAGATAATGACAAAAACAATTATAAAAATATATATCATAACCTTCATTTCCATAAGTTTACAACAAAAATATCCGATTATCAGTTGGACATATGAATATTTTTTATCCGGAGTATTAATTTTGTGATAATGCGGTAATTATTTCAGAATTTTGTGTTAAAAAATGAGTGAATTTTCGCAAAAATATATTGTTTTATCCGGAAAACAATTATATAAAAGCGGGAAAAACCGAAAAAATGCAATTAAAAATAAAAAAAGTCTTTACAAAAAAAAATCAGCATGTAGAATTAAAATTGTGGCGGAAATAAATAGTTAAAAACCGCTGCGCACCGCAAAAATTTTCTGATAAAAAGGGAAAAGCGGATGACAAAAGAATAAGGGGGTTTAGCTCAGCTGGTAGAGCACCTGCTTTGCACGCAGGGGGTCAGGAGTTCGAATCTCCTAACCTCCATTTTTTCTAAATTAGCGATTTGAACGATTGGTTCAAACGCTTTTTTTATTGTTATAACTACATTTTCGCCGTCATAATAAAAGTTCGAACATAACATTTTTAATAATTCCCGTTTTTTGGCATTATTTAGCCGAGAATAAATCGTGGCGGACATTTTTAGGAGTTCGAACAGATTTTCACTATATTTAATAAGTTCAACGCTTGTTTTTGTGCATGCTCCTCTCAAAAGAATTAAATCATCCAGAGATTTTTCTATATCAGTTCTTTTTTTATCGTATAAATTTTCGTCAACTTTGTCGTCAAGATAGAGATTAAAGAGTTTATCTAAACGGTCTTTATTTTTTTGAATTTCGGAATCAAGGTGTGTTATTCTTTCTTCAACATTTTGATTTTGATTTTTTAACTCATTTATAAAGCAGGTTTTTGCAAGTTCAATTGTTGCATCTGATAATCTCAATTGGTCAAATATTTCAAAAACTTTTTGTTCAACTTTTTCCTGTCGAACATAACTTTTAGATTTACAATTACCGCCTTTATTGCCCGTGCAGTGATAATAAATGTATTTACCCTTTTTGAGTTCGCCTACCAGATAACAGCCGCATTTTGAGCATTTTAAAAGATTTGAAAAAGTAAAGTCGTGCTTTGTGGATTTTCCCGAAGTACGGCTTTTTATTATATCCTGACACATAGAATATAACTCTCTTGAAACAATAGGTTCGTGGTTTGCATTGTAATAACGTTTGCCTTTAAATATAAAATCACCAATGTACACAGGATTATTTAAAATATCTTCAATGTTTGATTTTCCGCATTTTACAGCCGGTGAAATCATAAACCCTTCATCCCGCAGTTGTTTCGCTAGGGTTTTATATGAATATTTGCCAGTGGAATAAAGTTCAAATATTCTTTTGATATACGGGGCTTTTTCGGGATCTATTTGTAAATAAGCCCTTTTTTCTTTAGGTTTTCTCATATACCCGACGGGCGAGCGTTCGGGATAATAGCCTTGTTCGGCTTTTTCAAGAAGTTTTGTTGTTACTTCAACAGAAAGGTTTCGGGGATAAAAATTAGCGATTATATTGTTCATTTCAAATACAAGAAAATCAGTCGGACGAGAGCGGCGGTTCAAACAAAGATTATCTTGTATTAAGTGGATGTTGAATATATCCCGTTCAGCCATATACACAAGGGCGGATGAGTCAACCCCATTTCTTGAAGCCCTGTCAGATTTTAAAAATATCAGATGTTCTATTTTGTTTTTTCTGACAAACTGGAGCATATCATTAAAAGCGGGGCGTCCGGGTTTTTTGGCTGTGTACGATTCTGAAAACACTTTGACGATATTCAGTCCGTGTTTAAGGGCATATTCCCGACCGTGTTTTTCCTGATAATCCAGCGAAAATCCCTTCTTTTTCTGTTCATCCGATGAAACCCTTGTGTATAAAACCGCTTTATTTATCATTTTATTTAACAGCCTCCGACATATCGTCAAGCACTTTTTGATTTATACGTGAATAGCCGTCATCTGTTTCACTCAAAGGCTCTCTGTTTGTACGACCGTCGCCCATACCGGAAGATTGTATTGCGTTATCATTCATTGAAAAAACAAGCCCCATTCCGAAACTTTCTATATTATTTGTTGCCCATACAGCATTATAGTATTGTGTTCCTTTCTTTACTAAAGTTCCCAAAAAATACACTTCTTGAAAATCTGCAGATTTTGTATAATAAACCTTTGTTTTATCAACTATTGAATAACCTGAATTGAGAATGCTCTCTAAACCATTGGCAAATTTTAAATCCGCCGTAACAACTGGGTTTGTTTTTATAACTTCCTGTTGTTCTGGTTTCTTTTCAGTTGCTGTTTGTTGAGTATTTGAACAGCCGCAAACGCCAAGAGCAACGACTCCGATAAGTAAAAAAGTTAAAATTTGTTTTTTCATTTTTTATTCCTCCTATTTGTTAATATTTTTTAATAATGTTTTTATGGCGGCTTTTACCGTGTCCGGACAATTACGCCATAATTTTATAAGTTCACGTTCTGATTTGCTTATCTCTTTTAAATCTTCCGGTGGTTCATTTTCAAGAAAAAAACTAGAATCGGCGATTTTATATATATCACAAAGTTTTAATAATGTCGGAACATCCGGAATTGTTCGTCCGGTTTCCCATAAAGCAACGGTTGACTGGTTTTTGTCCAACATCGCACCGACCTCATAAGTAGTTAATCCAGCCTTTTTTCTATATTCTTTCAACTTTAAAGGTAAAGTTTTTTTAACTTTTTGCTTTATCGCTTCGGTAGCATATCCTGCTTCTTCTTTTTTCATAAAACTAGCCTCCTACTGCTTTATAATAATGCATTTAATTATTTTAATCAATATTTTTTTAATTATTTTAAATAAAAACACTTGACAAAAATTTATTTATTGTAGTAAACTGCATTCCGTAAAGATTATTTAAACTAATTTTAATTATTTAAAACAATTAGAAAAGAGGTAAAAATGGCAGAGATAGAAAGACCTGAAAATATTGTTAAAGCAATATTGAAAGAACGGGGTATTCAACAAAAATTTATTTGCGACAAGACGGGTATCCCACCGCAGATTTTTTCATATTGCATGCGTGGTAAACGTAAATTTCAGGTTTGGGAATTTATCGCAATTTGCGATTTATTAAAACTCGATTTTGCTCTGTTTAAAAACTGTTTTAAAAAGGTTGAACAGAATGGCTAAAAAAGAAATCGGTTTAATTATTCAATTTGACGATAAGGAATACACCGACGAGGAGCGGAATTTGCTGTGGGGGCGTTTTTTTACCTTTCTGGCAAACGCCGCTATAGAACAGCAGCAAGAACAACAAAGGAGGACGAATGTCAAAAGTGTTAAAATTCCCCGCTAAAAAAGGGAAAGAATCGCTTATTCAAAAAATTAAAAATCTTATAGCGGATTACAAAAGCCGCAGGGAAAAGAGTTTTCAGGATAAAATCGAATACTTAAAAAACGAATGTTATGAAGAGTATTTGAACAAATTTCTAAAAAAACAAAAAGAAACGGGAGCGGTTGATTTTCCTGAATGGATGTACAGGGAAAGGCTTGTTATAAATATCGAGGCGGTCAATCTTGCTATATCCGCCGTCAAATACACTTATGAACGGTACGGCAGACGGCATATCGAAAGATGTTATAACAGGCGAATCGCTCACAGGTCTTAATAAAACAAAAAACGGAGCCTTTAAGATGAGAGAAGAAAATAAGAATACAAGCAACAGTTCTGTTATTCGTGTTCATAAAAATAAAAACTATACAGTTATGAGCAATAAACACTTATATCAAAAAGACTTAAGTTTAAAAGCAAAAGGTTTAATGAGTGTTTTTCTTGCTTTACCTGATGATTGGAATTATTCTATTTCAGGTCTTTGTAAAATTATAAAAGAGGGTAAAGATGCACTTAATGCTACAATATCCGAATTAAAAAAATTCGGATATATCGATATCGAAAGACGAAATGACAAAGGCGGACGTTTTACTTTTATTTATCATATTTTTGAGCAGGGTAAATCAAATTTACCGTATACGGAAAATCCGTATACGGTAGAAGTATGTACGGAAAACCCGAATGCGGTTGAACCGTATGCGGAAAACCCGCAACAACTAAATACTAAAGAATTAAATACTAATAAACAAATTACTAATCAACTAACATTCGCAAAAACGGACGAAGCCGTTTTTACCTGTAAGGATTTATTTGAATTATATAAATCAATCTGTATCCATTTCCCGCAGCCCCGGGAATTAACAGAGAGCAGGCGGTTAAAGGTTGTAAAAAGATTGAAAGAAAATCCCCAAAAAGAATTTTGGGAGGAGGTTTTCCGCAAAGCCGAAAAATCGGCTTTTATCAGAAACAACAATTTCTTTTCTTTTGACTGGGTTTTAAAAAACGACACAAACGCCCTCAAAGTGTATGAAGGCAGATATAACAGACAGGAAATAAAAGAAGAAAACCCGTCAGATAAGTACGAGGGCGGCAAATACGCTAAATGTTACGGTTAAAAAGGAGTTTTAATGGAAGAGTTACAAAAAACAGAGATTGAGTTTATACGCACGGCGGTTGGTTTTTTGGGTGAAAGAACAAACGGTGATGAGTGCGTATATTGCGGCGAAAAACTGAATAAAGGTGAATATTGCGACTGTCCGCATGCTGAAAAAATAAATAAACATTTTAAAAAAATCAGAAAATACACCGAAAATCTGAACGCTTATATTACTTTAGGGGTAAGCGAAAAAGAATTGAGAAAAAAAGTAAAAGCAACCTGTTTAACTCCTCAATTATTTAACGGAATGGGGTTTGATGATTATATTGTAGAGTGTGAATCCGAAAAAAACGCCAAAGAAACAGTTTTAAAGTATTTTGAACAGGCGATTTATAATTTTTTGTACGGGAAAAACCTCACATTACTAGGCAATTCAGGCACCGGCAAAACAATGCTGCAGACCATTCTTTGTAATAGCCTGATTTCACGCTGGTTTTTTAGTTGTAAATTTGTAAACGCCGTTGATTTAAAAGGCGAGATAACACGGTGCTTTAACTCAAAAAGCAACAAAACCGTTGATGAGGTTGTAAACCGTTATAAAACGGCGGATTTTTTATTTTTGGATGATATTGACAAACTCACCCCGACAGATTTTGTTAAGGAATTTATTTACACCCTCGTCAATTACAGGATTGTAAACGAACTCCCGATAATTACATCAGCGAATCACACTTTGGAGGAATTGGATTCGCAATTTTATAACGAAGTTATCGTTTCTCGTTTAATCAATAATTCCCCGGTTGTAGTTTTTAACCACAAAAACAGGAGGTTTCAGGCATGAATATGAATGAAGATGAAAGAAACCAACTTGTTATAGAGGAACTAGACAATCTTGTTGTTAACGCTTATGAGCAGGAAAATTTGAACTTTAACCCAGATGTTATTATAGACGGGAAATCTTATTATTTTTCGCCTGCCCAACAATTATCGAGCCATATTTGTAAAAAAACATATAAAGAATTTAGATTAACACAGGAATGGCATCATCTGTCGGCGACCGTATATCTGGAGCGGATAATTCAGGAGGGCGGTTATTTTACATCAACAAAATACGCCCCGAAACAATGCATCGGTGTTCTTGTCTATGATATGGATAAAAACAGAATAATCTTAAGAAAAACCAACGTTAATACTGACATTCACGAGTTTCATAAAGACGAAAAAAGACAGATGAACGAATGTTTCGGGGTTTCGTATGAAATTTTTAAATATTTGAGAGATAACGACTTAATTCAAATACACACAATAGAGCGAAAAGTCCGTCATCATCAAAGATACACTTACACTATTTCAAAATTAAAAGCCGTCAGAAACGGCAGGTTCTTGCATTTCAAAGGTTACGGGATACAGTTCTTTATTCCGAAAGCGGATTTTAAATGTGTTGAAGGCGAAGTTGTTAAAAACAAAAGAAAAGCAATAGAAAAAGAAAATAAAAAGAAAAAATAAAGGAGGCAAAATGACAAAACCTGTACAAACAATTATTTCAACTGACGTTGCGGAAAAGATGTACGACTTAATTAAAAGCCCGGACGATACAAGAGATCCGGAATTTTTAGAAGATGAAGAGATTGTAAAACGGCTTCAATCAATCAAGATGTCGCTGCAGAACCACGATGAAACCGTTAAACAGAATAAAAACCTGCAGACTTCTTTAAGGTTGAAAGAAACTGAACTTGCTGAATTAAAGAAAAAACCGTTTTTTCCGTACGCTTTAAATTCGGGTAATATGACAGACTTCGGCGAGTTTTTACTTATATCACATGCGTGGTTTACGATTCCGAATTTACCGGCTCAACTGGGGATAGTTGAAGTCGAGTGGAAATCATCCGGCGTGCGTAAAATGTACCTGGGTGCGGGTGCATTAGGCGGTAAAGATTTTAAAAGTGATGTTATGGCAATTGCTCTGCACGGTCAAAAAATAAAGGATTCATCAAATGAGTTCTAAGTGGTGTCCACGCTGCGGAAAAATCATTTCAACAAGCGGGGTTCCGAATTTTTGCACGCAAGGCTGCGGCTCTCTGGCTGATGAACCGATACTTCCGCCATACAGCGAATGGACACAGGGTTATGAAGGAATGGTTAAATATGCCCGGGCTTTGTGGGAACAAAGACAAAATCAAAAGGCGGTTGAAATAAGCCCGGACAGATTACAAATGAGGTTATTTTGAAATGGAAAAACTTGAAAAATTAGAAAAATTGGAAAATTTAATAGAAGAAATTTTCGGCGATTTTGCCGATTTCTGTGAAAAATGTTGTGCTGACGGCAAATGTAACGGCTCTTGCTGTTATGAACAAATAAAAGAAATGTTTAAGGAATTAAACTAGATGAAAAAGGGTTTAAAAGTAGTAAGTTTATTTGACGGCATAAGTTGCGGCAGGATTGCTCTTGAAAGAGCCGGATTTATTGTGTCTGAATATTTTGCATGCGAAATTAAACCCGATGCAATAAAAGTTACAATGACAAATTATCCCGACACGAAACAATTAGGCGATGTAAGAAACGTCGATTTTGTTTCGGCTGTTGGGGGGGGGGTGTGATTTGCTTATTGGCGGAAGCCCTTGTCAGGATTTATCGCAGGCACACAAAACACGCCTCGGCTTAAAAGGTCAAAAAAGTTCTTTGTTTTGGGAATATGTACGTGCAAAACAGGAATTGAACCCAAAATATTTTCTTCTTGAAAATGTTGAAATGCCGCCTGCTGATTATGAAACAATATCGCAGGCACTTGGTATTTATCCCGTAAATATAAATTCAAGTCTTGTTTCGGCACAATTAAGAAACCGTTATTACTGGACTAACATAGGGGATAAAAACTATAATCTTTTTGGGTTTCCGACTTGTGCAATTCCACAACCAAAAGATAAAAAGATTTATTTACAAAATATTTTAACAAGCGGGTTTGCTGATAGACTAAAGGCTTTTTGTATTAAAGAAAGCGATTCAAGACCTTTAGTAAATAAAACAAAAATGCTCCGCCGTTACGAACAAACGGGTATGTGTACGCTTGTTTTTGAAGATTTGAGCGACCGTTTGTCTTGCAGACATCTTAATCAAACAGAATTAGAACGGCTGCAGACTCTGCCGGAGGGTTACACAAAAGTTTTAAACCGTAATCGAGCCGCCGGCGTAATCGGGGACGGCTGGACGGTTGATGTTATAGCACATATTTTTAGTTTTATGAATTTTGAAAGCGAGGTGGTGGTGTAGATGAAAAACACGGGAGGAGAGAGAAAACACGGCGAAAGGTGGACGGGTGAAGAGTTAGAAATCGTTTATAAAAACTACTCAACAAAAACAATCCGTCAGATTGTCGAAATGTTGCCGTCAAGAAGTTTTTCGGCGGTCAAAAATAAAATCAAGTTAATAAAATTCGGTAAATACAAGAAAAGAAAGAGGAAAAACAATGACAACAACGATTGAAGAAACAAGTGATTTAACAAAAGAATCCCCGGAGGATTTAATATCAGAGCAAGAAACAAAACCTTACAGAATAGACGAGGTTGCTTTTGCTTATTTTAACGATAAGAGAGTTAGTTTTTATAAGATTATGGACTGCACTTACGCCGGTTATAAAATCGGGGCGATTTACAGTTTTATTCTTGGGTTAATTGAAAAATATATAGGTTCTTCAATGAATTTCCCGCAAATAGATGAAGAATTAAAAAATAATTACAGCCTTGAAGAGATTTTTCAAATGGCAAAATTGAGCAGAACACATTTTAAAAAAATGAAAATTTTTGAAAATGTACTGGATAAAATCGCCCTTATATCAGGCGGTAATCTATGCGAAAGTGATGAGGACGTTTGTCCTTGCGATTGTGGGTGCGATTGGGATGAGGTTTGCCGTTTAATTAAACAGGCTAAAAAAGATGCGGAGGATATAAAATGATTATATTTATTTTAAAATTTTTAGAATTGACAGCACTTGCTGTCGGCTTTACTTTTATTATCTGTTTTTCTTTTTGGCTTAGTTTTGAATTTTTAAAAGGGGTTGTTTTTTCTTTTCAAGCAATAAAAACATCATTTCATGCAATTAAAAAATTTGAACGCTTTGCTGAATTGTACTATAAAGCCGTGAAACTCGTTCCGGATGAGGTAACACAGGACAGGCTCAAAACGCAATGGGAGGATGAATTGTGTCAAAAATAGAATGGACAAATGAAACGTGGAACCCAGTTACCGGTTGCACAAAATATTCAGAAGGGTGTCAAAATTGCTATGCCGAAAGAATGACAAAACGCCTTGCTGCTATGGGACAAGAGAAGTATAAAAACGGGTTTAACAAGGTTGTCTTTCATCAGGAAGAGTTAAATCGGGATTTTGGCGGAAAATCAAAAATGATTTTTGTAAACTCAATGTCAGATACTTTTCATGCCGATATTTCAAAAATTCGAATTAGCAGAATACTTGAATATTGTTCCTTTAATAAACAACATATTTTTCAGATTTTAACCAAAAGAGCCGCAAGAATAAGGGAGTTTTCCTATCCGCCGAATGTTTGGCTCGGTGTAACCGTAGAAAAAGAAAACTACAAAAACAGGATTGAATTTTTACGTCATACAGATGCTAAGGTTAAATTTTTAAGTTGTGAACCGCTTCTCGGAGATTTGGGAAAATTAGATTTGACAGGGATTGACTGGGTGATAGTTGGGGGTGAGTCCGGCACGGGTGCAAGACCTATGCACCCGGATTGGGTTCGCAATATACAAAAACAATGTCAAGAACAAAACGTTCCGTTTTTCTTTAAACAATGGGGCGAATGGATTGCCGCTAAACAAAATCCGCCGTTTACAATTGAAGATCCGATTTATTCTAAATTATCGGCAAAAATAATGCTAAAGGACGGAAGCATAATTGACGGAATATTTCCTAAAGATGTTAAAAAGTGGGAAAAACAAACAGGACGGTCAATCGACAATAAAAGAGGGGTGATTATTTTAAAAACCGGCAAGAAAAAAGTAAGGGCAGTTCTTGACGGCAAAGAATACAAAGAATTTCCGAAAATTTTGCAAAAGGAGGAAAACTAATGAAGTCTATTATTTCGGAATTATTCAATAAGACAATAAAACAAAATAAGTATGAAAAAGAAATGCTTAAACAGATTATCCAGGTTAAAACAAGGGAAAATAAAAAACTAAAAAGTGAACTTGAAATATGGAAAAATCAAGTTTTAACTATTGACGGCGAGGGTGTAACGGTTCAGGTGACAGAAGAACAATTTAATGAATATCAGAGATTAAAACAAAAATTCAAAAAATACTATAACGCCCTCGGGGAAGTTGAAAATTTGACTAAAGGCTTGTTTGTGGAACAACCGCCGTGCATCGGGGAAGATGATTGTCCGTATAACGGCGGTGCGGGTTTTGATAATCATTGCAACAAATTTTGTCAAATGATTATAGGAAAAGAAATTCTTAAAGTGATAAATAAAACGAGGGAGGAAAAATGAAAAAGTTTGTAAAATGTAGTCATTGCGGTAATTGCGAATGGTTTGAAGTAGATACAAGCCCGGCAAAATTTGACAGTGAAGAAAATGAAATCTTGCAAAAAGAATGTTTCAGACTGAAAAACAGAATAGATAAACTTCAATATAAGCACGATTTTGAAGATTTAACAAACTGGCAATTAAACGACGTTGATAACAGGATTTCAGCCCTGAAAAAGATTTTAGATATTTTAGAGAATTGTATATAAGGAGGGTCAATAATGCCGAAACTAACACTTACAAATTACATAAAGCGGACAAGTGATGATGTTCTGGACAAAATTTTTCATCTTGTGATTGCTGAAATGAACCGCCGTAAGGCTAAAAAACAAAATGTCGATGTCGGTTTTTGGGACTCAAACGGCAATTACACCGAGGATATTCAACCCGTGGATGCTGATGAACTGGCAGAGATTTTGAGGGATGAAAATGAATGATTCCGAGATTATTGTTTTACTTGGTGAAATCAGGCGGCTCCGGCAAAATGTCAAGATTTTGAAAGAAATAAATAACAGGCTTGTAAAATGTCTGAATGATGTAAAAGAAGAAAATAAACGCATGCGAAACCGATTAAAAGAGGAGAAATAATGAGCGAAAAACAAGAAATAAAACCTAAATATATAATTTGCGATCTTGACGGCTGTTTGATAAATTCCGCTTGGATTTGGGAGGTTGTAAAATTTTTAAACGCAACACAAGACGAGGCGTTTGATATATTCAACCGGCTGGCAAATTCTGACAGAAATACGATAGATTTAAGTTTGTATAAATATTTGTGTTTTAAGGCATCAGGCGGTTTAAAGATACATTTTTTAACCGCACGGAGCGAGTTAATTGAAGTTGAAACAATAAATTTCATTCAAAAGCGGACGGGGCTTATATTTGGTAAAGAATTTACAATAAGTTTTCGCCCGAACAACGATTTATCAACTCCTGCCGAAAGCAAAGCAGTCAGACTACAGCATTTTATTGATTCGGGGCGTGAAATTGCTTTTGCTATTGATGATGAGATTGAAGTTTTAAAAATGTACACTTCGAAAAACATTCCGTGTTTGCGGTGGATTAACGGCTTTTTACCGATTCAGGTTGTTCAGGAGTACGGCAATCAAATTTCAAATTTAATAAATGTCAGGGAGGAAGTATGCAAGAATTAAAAACAATCAGGTTTAATCAAAACTATAAAAAATTACACGGTCAGACTATCGCCCGTCTGGTTGCGGTATTTACGGGAGCGGACGGGGCGGAATTTTTGAGAAAATTCCCGGATTTAATCGGGTATGATGAAAAAACCGCCAGCGGACAACGTGTTTATTTTATGTCAAACGACCAAAATTACATTTTACTTTTATTTGTAGGGGATAAAGACATTATGTTTCCTACATTCAGAAAAAATAATAAAGAAAACGCTGAATTGTACGGGGAATCGGTCGGCGAGTTGTTTAAAATTCAAATTGAAAATCCATAAGGAGGGCAAAAATGGGAGTGAGCAAAACAGCAAAAGACAAAATAATCGGGTTGATGCTGCAAAACGTGCCGACTGATAGAATAGCGGCGGAATTGGGGTATTCGGTAGCAACTGTCAGAAAAGTTTTTGAAGAACTCCGGGAAGAGTACGGAGTCAGTACAACAAAGGAGATTGTCAATATTTATCTTGACAGAGAACTTGCAAAATTAAACGGTCATATCGCCAATATACGCACTATACTTAAAAAGTCGCAAAATTGCGACTATCCAAAACGCAGACCAATTCAAGATAAAAGGCAAAAGCGAAAAAAATCTTAATAAAAAATTTTCTATAAAAAAGGCATGCCAAACGCAGATGCGGCATGCTTTTTAGTTTGCTTTAAAAAGAGTAGCAATTTTGCTATTACATTATGAAAAAAATTTTTGTAAATTGATTTATGTTAACAGGTTAGTTTAATTGGGAACGGTACCGAGTTAATAAAAGAGGGGAAGGACTGTGTCTGTAACCTTTGGCGATGCGAGGGCGAAGCGTAAACTTGGCGAAACTGCGATTTCTCATAATCGAACCTCCTTTCTTGATAAGACAAACGCCCTCTTATATATCGCCTTTTGAAGAGAGGGTTGAGTGTGAAAGGTTTTTTAATATTAGATTGTTGCAGCTATGAAGTTAAAACAGGAACAAAAAGTTATAAATACATTGACTGTTTTAAATTAAAATCAGGCGAAAAATTTTTCAAAATAAAACTTTCAGACGGCAGACCCGTAAAAAAAGAACTGTTACTCGTTGGTCATTGTCCTAATTGTAAACACTGGGTTTTAAGATTTTTATTTTACGCAAACTCATCAACAAGTTTTATAAACTGGGATGAAACAAAAATCATCAGAGGCAAAAAGGCGGATGAGATTTTTGACCGCCGCTGCGATATGTATGATTTAATCGATATTCCGAATCCTTTTAAACCCAAGGCGGAAGTTAAACATTCAAAAAAAATTCCGTGGGTATATGGAAAAGTTTTAAAAGACGGGATTTCACAAATCCCCCGATATATTGATGAAACAGAAGATGCCGGAATAAAAATCGTAAACCCTGTCAAAACGGAAAAATTGTAATGATTGAAAGTTTGAAAAATAAAATCACACACGGCGATTGTTTAGATGTAATGAAACAATTGCCTGATAAATGTATTGATTTGGTTCTTACCGACCCGCCGTACGGGATAAAAGCAAATGCAATGCAATTAGGCAGACAGGGGCATAAACTTCCACGGAGTAAATTTGAATGGGATGACAAAATTCCTGATGATATTTGTTTTAGTGAAATATTTAGGGTTTCAAAAAATCAAATAATATTCGGTGGAAATTATTTTCCTGTTTTGTGGAAATACGGCGGAAAGGGTTTTATATTTTGGGATAAATGTCAGCCCGTTAATTCGTTTATGGACTGTTTTTCTGACGGGGAATTAGCCTGGACATCATTTAACAAACCGGCAAAAAGATACAGATATCCTTATTATGGCAATATCGACGGCAATACAAAAAGCGAACAAAAAATTCACCCGACCCAAAAACCCGTCAAACTCATTGAAACAATACTCCGGGATTATGCCCCGAACCTTGCGGGGGGGGGCTGCTAGTTGCTGATTTTTTCAGTGGTTCCGGCACAACGGCGGTTGCCTGTTATAACCTCGGGTTAGATTTTATCGCCGTTGAAAAAGATGAGGATTATTTCAAAATGAGTGTTGAGCGGCTGAAAGGTGCACAAAGTCAAATGAAATTATTCCGGTTATGATTGAGAAATTTTTAAATAAAATTACATACGGTGATTGTTTAGATGTTATGAAGCAATTACCCGATAAATGTATCGATTTGGTTCTTACCGACCCGCCGTATGGCATCGGAATGGATAAAAATGCAGGGTTGTCAGACAAATATACGGCTAAAAATTGGGATAGTGAACGTCCGTCAAAAATTTTCTTTGATGAGATTATAAGAGTTTCAAAAAATCAAATAATATTCGGCGGGAATTATTTTGTTGATTTATTACCCCTGGGTTGCTGGGATTTGTGGGATAAAAGATGTAATATTGTTCCGAGGCGGACTTTTGCCGACGGTGAGTTGATTTATAAATCGATAAAAAGTCCGTTAAGAATTTATTATTTTTTGTGGGACGGATTCCTGCAGCAGGATATGAAAAACAAAGAACAAAGATTTCATCCGACACAAAAACCCGTCAAACTCATTGAAACAATACTCCGGGATTATGCCCCGAACCCTGCGGGGGGGGGGCTGCTAGTTGCTGATTTTTTCAGCGGTTCCGGTACAACGGCGGTTGCCTGTTATAACCTCGGGTTAGATTTTATCGCCGTTGAAAAAGATGAGGATTATTTCAAAATGAGTGTTGAGCGGCTGAAAAATGCACAAAGTCAAATGAAATTATTCCGGTTATGATTGAGAAATTTTTAAATAAAATTACACACGGTGATTGTTTGGATGTTATGAAGCAATTGCCCGATAAATGTATCGATTTGGTTCTTACCGACCCGCCGTACGGGGAAAAGATGTCAAGACGTGGAACTATAGGAACATCAAACAGGGGAGTTGCCAAAGACTACGGGAAAAGCGACTGGGATGATAAAATACCTGATAAGATTTATTTTGATGAAATATTCCGGGTTTCAAAAAATCAAATAATTTTCGGTGGAAATTTTTTAGCACAAAATATCGGCAAAAATTCACCCTGCTGGCTTGTCTGGGATAAAAACAATACCGGCAATTATGCGGATTGCGAGTTAGCGTGGACTTCATTCTCAACGGCGGTTAGAAAATATTCTTTCACCTGGAACGGGATGATACAAGAGGATATGAAAAATAAAGAGTACAGGATTCACCCGACACAAAAGCCCGTTAAATTACTTGAAAGAATTTTAAGGGATTATTACGACAGTTCATCAAACGGGGTTGTTGCCGATTTCTTTTCCGGTTCGGGGAGTGTCGCCATTGCCTGTTATAATTTGGGGATACCTTTTATAAGCGTTGAAAAGAACCTGAAACATTACGAGGACTCGGTTAAACGGTTACAGGACGTTCAGGCTCAAATAAAATTGTTTAAAGGTTTTGTATGATTTTAGAAAATCTGAAAAATAAAATCACTCTAGGCGATTGTTTTGATATAATGAAACAATTACCTGACAAATGTATTGATTTAGTATTGACCGATCCGCCGTACGGCATAAGTTATTCCCAGAACCCGCATTCTCAATCAAAAATGAAGAAAAAAGACTGGGATTCGGGTGTTCCTTCTGATGATTTGTTTTTGGAAATATTCCGGGTTTCAAAAAATCAGATAATTTTCGGCGGAAATTATTTCCCTGTTTTATGGAAATATGGCGGGCGTGGTTTTATTTTTTGGAATAAATATACGCCAGTGCCTAATTTTGCAGACGGGGAATTGGCGTGGACTTCGTTTGACAGGGTGGCAAAATGTTATAATTTCCCGTGGTCGGGTTTTGTCAAAACAGGCGAAACCGAAAAAGCAATTCATCCAACCCAAAAACCGTTAAAACTCATAGAAACAATACTCCGGGATTACACCCCGAACCCTGCGGGGGGGGGGGGCTGTTAGTTGCTGATTTTTTCAGTGGTTCCGGCACAACGGCGGTTGCCTGTTATAACCTCGGTTTAGATTTTATCGCCGTTGAAAAAGATGAAGATTATTTCAAAATGAGTGTTGAGCGGCTGAATAACATTCAGGCACAAACAAGATTGTTTAGGGGAATTTTTTAAAATGTTTGATATTGATGATAAAGATTTAAAACAGTACGAAAAGAACCTGAACAATGTTCACAAATATGCCTTTATAGACACCGTCCGGGCGACACTTAATGCCGAAGTCTATCAAACAATGGTTCAATACAAAAAGAACGTGCGTGAAGAACTGGTTATTCGTACTCCAAAAAACAATATTGTAATGAAATCTATCGGGTACGAAAGAACAAATTTTTCAGAAAAGACCGTTGAAAATCTTGAAGCCGTAACAGGGCAGCGTGCTGAATTTTACGGCAAAGAAACCGACCAATTAAGAAAGCAGGAGTTCGGCGAAACTCTTGTTTCAAAAGGTAAATACACACCAAAAGCAACTAAATTCACAAGGGGCGGAAGTTACAAAAAGACCGTACCTAAACAGAATTTAATTGCAAGAACAAACGCTAAAAAGATTGAAGATATTGCAAAAAACCCGGTTAAGGGTGATATTGCAAAACAATTCAGGCAGGCAGTTGCCGTTGTTCATAATACACATAAGACAATAAATTTCATCCCGGACGGCGAAACCTCCCGTCATAAATTTGGAATTTTCCAATTCAAAGATACGGGAACGATAAAGAAAAAAGACGGACGGCGAGTAATAAAGGGGCATTCAGGTAAACTCCTCTATTCTTTTAAAGACAAAAGACAGGAACTGCACAAACGCCCGATGTTAAAACCTGCCGCTGATAAAGTCGGCACAAAAAGCGGTGAAATATTTGAAAAAGAAGCCGAAAAAAGGTTAATCAAAGAAATGTCAAAAAATTTAAAAAAATAAGGAATAATTCAGCACAATCCCTGTTGAATTTTCCAGGGGATTAAAAATGCTTTTAACGAGAAAAGAATTTCAAGATGCATATTGTTTCAATTCTCTATCGGCAGTCAGCCGTTTGTTGAAAGAGGGGAAAATTAAGGTTAATAAAGATGATTTAATCGACACAAATTCGGATGACAATATCGAATATTGTAATTTTCGTAAAAAAAAACTTGAAAAACTTAGCCAAAAACCAAAAAAAGAAAAAAACAGGGCTGAAATTCAGGAAACAACACCTAAAAACCGTAATCAAAAATCCGCCGATCAACTGGCATTAGAAATCGATTTATTAAACGCACGTCTTGAAGAAAAGCAGCAAAGAGCAGAACTTACAAAATTAAAAATTGCCAAAGAGCGAAAAGAGGTTATTGAAACCGATGTTTTAAACAGATGTATTCAAGAGATTTTCGGCGATATGATTAAACGGTTGACGGAAATCCCCAATATTTATGCAGGCGATATTATAAAAACCGTTCAATCGGAAGATAATCCGAAAGAATTGATTGTTGAGTTTTTAACACAAAAAATATCGCAAACACTAAAACTCGGACTTCAATCAGCCAAAGAAGCGGCAAAAAAATATTATGAGGATTTTCGGTAGGGCGATGCCGTAAGGCAAGCCCGTAAGGTGTCGGTCGGACGTTACTCCGCCGACACCCCGAATAATCCGACAGAGAGGGATAAAATGACAGATAAAGCGAAACAAATTGACAAAATTTTCAGTATTGTTTCGGCTTTAATCCCGAATAACAGCTTAATAACTGTGTCTGAATGGGCTGAAATGAATCGGTATTTAGATAGTAAAGCATCAGGCAGGGTCGGTCTATTTGAATTTGAAAATGCCCCCTATTGCCGTGAAATTGCCGACAGATTTTCCAAAAACGACCCGACGCAGGAAGTCGCCATAATGAAAGGGGTTCAATTAGGATTAACCACTTCCGTTATTGAAAATTCAATCGGTTATTCTATGGATTATGACCCGTGTCCTATGATGTTTGTTTTTCCGAATAAAGACCAGGCGGAAGAATACAAAAAAATCAAAATTGACGGTCTGGTTGATAATTCAGGGCTAAGAAACAAAATCACGGCTGAAACCGACAACCGAAACACGAGAAGAACGGGCGATACATCGTCGCTTTTGGAATTTAAAGGGGGTTTTTTAAAATTTGTTTCGGCAAATAACCCGAAAGAATTGCGTTCAACTCATATTAAGCGTTTATCACTGGATGAACTTGACGGCTATCCGGATAAAATAAAAGATGAGGGCGACCCGATTCAAATAGCGGTCAGCAGAACCGATGCATATTCGGAATTGGGAAGAAAAATTTGTTACAACTCAACCCCTGCCCTTAAACATAATTCAAAAATTTATGCCTGTTATCTAAAAGGCGACCAGCGTAAATTTTTTGTACCGTGTCCGATTTGCGGCGAAATGCAGGAACTTGTTTTCTACCAGCCTGACGGCGGTTTATATGGAGATGATAAAGCCCTTGCAAAAGACAAAATCAAGACAAAGCCTTACGGGGTGATGTTTGACAGCGAAAAATGTAAAGAAGGCGATTATTCTTCTGTTCGCTACAGATGTAAACACTGCGGCGGCGAGTTTAAAGAGCATCATAAACGAAGCATAGAAAATAAAGGCGAATGGCGACCGACAGCGATTTCAAAAGTGCCTTTTTATGTTTCTTATCACATATCGGCTTTATATTCATTAACCCGTCCGTGGTGGAGAATTGTTCAAAGGTTTGTTGAGGCGGGGAAAAACCCTGAAAAATTACAGGTTTTTTATAACCTTGATTTAGGCTTGCCGTTTGAAGAGAGAACGGGCGGGGTTGAATATCAGCAAGTCCACAGGCTCAAAGACGACAGAATGCCGCCGAATACGGTGCCGAAAGAAGCCTTGTTTATGACCTGTGCGGCTGACGTTCAAAGAAACCGTATAGAATGCGAGATTAAAGCCTACGGCGACAGGTTCAGGTGCTGGGGAATTGACCACCGTGTTTTTTACGGCAATCCGCAGGATATATATGATCCGTGCTGGCAGCAGTTCAGAGCAATAAAAGACGAGATATTCACTGACGGGCGTACGGTTAACGCTCAACTGGTTGACTCCGGCGACGGGGAAACCCAGTCGGCTGTTTATGATTTTTGTGAAACATTCGGCGAGGGGATAATCTTACCGCTAAAAGGTGTCAGAGTAACCGAACGCACAAAAGAGAAGATAAAAATTGCCGATTTGAAAGATTACACAAATATTTCGTTAGTTGAAATCTATGTTGATTTGTACAAGAACATACTCGCCCGGTATTTTGCACAGGAAGAACCGCAGGACGGAGCATATTATCCGGACGGCTGGCATACCTTTGCTAATTCATACACGGATGAATATTTCAGGCAATTAACAACAGAGCAGAGAACAAAAATCACAACCCCGGGCGGTAACATAAAAATCCAATGGGTAAAACACGGCAGAAACGAGGCGTTCGACTTGAATGTTTATAATCTGGCGGCGGCTGATTTGTTTATAAGAAACATTTCGCTTTATGTTCTCGGACTTGACCACCCCGACCCAAGGTATGTTTTTGAATACCTGAAAGCAATTCGAGGGTTAAATTAGTTCTTGATTAAAGGAGGGTAATAATGACGGTTACAGGTTATACGATATCAGAAATTAAAGCGAATATCACCGCTTTAAACGAGGCTTATCAGAGGGCGGCGAAATCGGGCGGTGTTACATCATATACACTAAATTCGGGTCAGGGTTCTTCATCGGTTCAGCAGGCATCGCTTGCAACTATAAGAACGGAATTAAATTACTGGAAACAGTTGTTACAAGAGGAAAACGAATACGGAAGCGGTTCACACTGTACGTTTATTCGTGATGCGGGAGCGATATAATGGTTGTAAATTTATTATTAAACCCGTTTAAATTCGGGAATAAAAGAAAAGAGGACAGGCATTCTGCTGCTATATATCCGGCGGGTACATTCTGGGGCGGCGGATTTGACGGCGAGCAGGAACCGGGGGCGTTTAATTTTTCAGCGTATGTGTATGATGTTGATTATTACGATATGGCACGCCGGGCTTATACCCTTGTTACAATAAATGAATTTGCAAGGATAATGGTCAAAAGACTTACAGAGTTTGTTGTTGGAACCGGATTAAAACTTCACCCGACACCGGCAAGGAATTTGTTAAAGCGATTATTTGGCGTAAATATTCCCGATGATTTTGCGAAAAATATTCAAGAACTCTGGAGTTTACTTGAAGGCGATAAAAATATTTCGATAACAAAAGACCAAAATATACATTCGCTGGCAAAAACGGCTTTTTATAACGGTTTAATTGCGGGTGATGTTCTTATTGTTAAAAGAGTTGTCAATAATATGCTTGAATACCAGTTAATTAACGGGCTGGCTGTTCAATCTTCAAAATCTGTGTCAGAAAGACATAATAAAATTATTGACGGCGTTGAAATCGACAAAAACGAAAAGCCAATCGGGTATTATGTTCAGGATAAAGACGGAAAAGAACAATACATTAAAGCAAGGGATTCAAAAGGGCGTTTAACGGCGTGGCTTATCCCCTGCGGTATAAAAAGACTTAATTCAACCCGTTCTTATTCAATACTCGGCGTGATAATGCAAAAATTACATAAAATCGGAATGTATTCAAATTCCGAAGTTATGGCGGCAGAAACAAACGCTAAATTTGCTGCCTGGGTTGAGCAGGACAAAGACTCAACGGGCGTAAATCCGATAAAATCAATCCCGAGTGTTGCCCGTTTTCTTGAAAATCAGGGAATAGGAACAACAGCAGACGGAGGCGGAGTTGATTCGGCAGGCATTGAACGGTTTAAAAAATCATTAAAACAAATCGCTTCGGGATTATTTATTCACATGCCTAAAGGTCAAAAATTAAATTCCTTTGACACGAAAAGACCGAACGTCAATTATACAAATTTTCTCGACGGTTCAATGAAGTATAATACAGCCTCTGCCGGGATTCCGTTTGAAGTTGCTATTATGCAATTTTCAAATAATTTTTCAGCATCGAGGGCGGCTCTTAAAATGTTTGAAGTCATTCTTATAGACAACCGTCAGTTTTCAGTAATCGACTATTTTTATCAGCCGATATATGAGCAGTTTTTCGAACTGGAATGTTTAAAAGGTAATATTCAGGCTCCCAGATATCTTGAATTGAAAAACGATGACGGTTATTTAGATAATGCCTATACTAAGGCAAGGTTTGTGGGGGTAAAAATTCCGCATATCGACGAGGTTAAAGAAGTCAACGCAGTACTTTCAAAATTAAAAGGCGGATTGACGACTTTTGAACAGGCTCTTGAAGATTTAGGCATAATGTCTGATTTTGACTCGATAATCGAACGCCGGAAAATTGAGGAAGAAAAGATTAAAAAAGCAGGGCTAAACTTTGAAACCCTGTTTGCTCCGGATAACGGCGGGGCGAATGATGAGGATACGGAAACGGATATAATCACACAAAAAAGGTAACAAAAAGAGGAGTATTAAAATGTCAGAAGAAAAAATTTTAAAAGTTTCGGATTTACCGGAAGAGGAACAAAAAGAAATTTTACAGCAAGCCTACGCTGCAGGCTTAAAAGGCACATTTAACGGTTGGAAAGTAGAAACCTTGAAACAAAAAATCAAAGAAGCACAAACACCAAAAACAGAACAAACACCGGTTGCAGACGAACAAAAAGAAACCGAACCGGCTGTAGAACCTGAAAAAGAAGAAAATACCGAAAACGGCGAAATAGAGGAACAGAGTACAGAACAGGAAAATCAAACCGATTTAGATCCTGTTCAAACAGAACCTGAAAACCAGCCGGAGCCAAAACAGGAAGAAAAAGCCCCGGAACCTGAAAAACAGGAAAAAGAACCACAGACGGTTGAAGAAATAAAACCGGAAGCCGAAAAACCGAAAAACAAAGGGTTATGCGGCATCTGCCATATTTGTGGTTCAAAAGTTGTGGACGGTGTTTGTACAGGATGTAAGTTCTTTCGCTAGGAGGTAAAAATGGCTTTTAAAATAAAAGGCGTTATCGGCGTTGATATTGACGGGGATGATTTTGCCGAAAGACTTTCGAGGGTATCCGGTGATGTCGAGTTTGAAATCAATTCCCCGGGCGGTTCTGTGTTTCACGGAATACGAATTTTTAACGCCATAAAAAAATATGACAGAGGCAAACGCCGCATGCACGTTGTTGGGGACTGCTCGTCAATGGCGGCTTATATAATGCTCGCAGGCGACGGCGATGTTGAGTTTGAACCTAATTCAATAGTTGTTTTGCATAATCCGTGGAGTTTTGCTATTGGCGACTACAGAGCAATGCAAAAAGAAGCCGATATTTTATCGGGTATGGCGGAATTATATGCACAGGAATTTGTTAAAAAGGGCTTGTTTGCAAAAAATGAAATCCGTCAAATTATGGACAACGAAACCTGGTTTATGGGTGAAAAACTTAAAAAATTGGGAAAAGTCCTTGATGATAACGGGGAAGAAAGTCAACAGGATGACGAGCCTGCAGAAATTAAAATTGCGGCATTGCGGATGAGAATAGAAGATGCCAAAGCAAGAATAAAAACATTAAAAATTGATGACGAGGCAGGCAAAATTGCCGCTTTAATCAATGAAAATAAAACATTCGGGTTGAATAACCCGACAGGTCAGACAGTACAAAACGGGAGCGGGTCTGAAATCCCACACCGGACAGAAAGCAAAGGAGATGTAGAAATGGTTAAATCATTGGAAGAATTGAAACTTCAAAACGCTTCCGTTTACAACGAAGCAAAAGCGGAAGGTCAAAAAGAGGAACAAAAAAGGGTTGCTTCATTGATGCAGTTTATTGATATAGACAAAAAGGCTGTTATTAATGCAATCAAAACAGGCGTTGACGTCAACGACAACGAATTTCAGGCTTCTATTTTAATGGCAAGAACAAATAAACAGCAGATTGCCGAAATGGAAGAGGAAAATCCGACAGACGTAAACCCGAAACAAGAAACCCACGCTCCTGAAAATCAGGAAAAACAAACAGAGGAAGAAAAGGCAAAGGCACAGCAAGAAGCCGAGGACAAAAGATTAAACGGAATCCTTGCGGCTATGGGAATTGAACAAAGCAAATAATTACTTTAATAAAAATATTTTCACACACTTAAAAATATTCCGCCTGACAAATCAAAGATTTGAAACGGCGGCATAGAACGGTTACGGCTCTTTCGTCTTGTTCAACACAAGCCGAAGCGAGCCTTCACACACTTAAAAATACGGAGGAACAATAAAAATGACACATATTGACAATTCAAAAATATTCCACAACGGCGTTTATGCTGATGTCAGCGTTTACGTTCCGAAACAAACAACTTATGTACCCGGAACGGTTTTAGGCAGAGATAGTTCAGGGAACTTGACAGCATTTTCGACAGATTTAAACGTTGCAGGCGATAGCGATACAGCGGCATTTACATCCAGTCCGTTATATATCCTTGCTCAAACCGTTACAAACGAAGATACAAGCAATTCGGCAACAATTGACCTTGTAAGGGTATTTGATTCCGGCGTTGTTGATAAAAACGGACTTGTGTTTGTAAAAGAAGCGGATGCAACAGATAAAACAGTTCTTGACGCCTTGAAAACAAATAATTTCCGCCTTGTAAACGTAGAAGAATTAACAACTCCTTCATCTCTGGGCGAATAAAAGAATATATTTAAAATTTTTCACACACTTAAAATATAGGAGGAATAATAAAATGGCAGATGTAATCAGAAAAGCGATGGAAATCGGGTTTGATAAAAAACAAAAACCCTCAATGCTTTTGGCAAATCTTTTTAAAAAAAGACAGTTAAAAGGAATTAAGATTGAGTTACAGGGAAGAGTTGTTGAAAGTTACTATTCTGTTGATGTAAAACTCGGTACCGGCGGCAGATATAATTCTCTTGATGAATACGACAAAAGGGATTTTATTGTGCCTGAATATAACGACATCGGCTCTTTAACAGAAGAGGATGTGTTTAAAGCACAATTCGGTCAGACCGAATACGACCAGACTGCAAGAATTATTGAGGCAATCAATGATGGTCAGGAAATCTTTTCGGACAAGCAAAGACGTGCGGAAGAAAAACAGGCATCAGACGGTTTGTTTAACGGAAAAATCGTCCTTGCTGGCGGAAATAAAATTGACTTCAAGAAAAAGACAACTCACTCAATTTCCGTATCCTCTGCAAAATGGAACACCGATAGTGCAGATCCTGACAGCGTAATTTTAAACGCTATCAATTTATGTACAACAGACGGCAAAATTTCGGCTTCCGAATGGAACATTTTCTTTGAGGATAAAGGTTTAACCGCATATCTTGCAAATAAAAACGTTCAGGCGGCTTCCAACTGGAACAGCGGCATCAAAAGAAGCGACATCAATATCCCGGAAGAATTAACCCCGGGGGGTATGTTCCACGGCAGACGAACAATCGGTTCCTATGTTGTTAACTTCTGGAGTTATAACGAAAAATATACCGTTCCGAAAGGATTCGGTTTCGCTAAAGAGGGTCAACAATGCGGATATATTCCGGACGGCTGTGCTTTAATTGTACCGATGAACCCTAATTTCTATCGTTATTATGGTGCAATCAATAATACAAATGCTCCGACAACCCCGGGAATCGGCGGAAACAAATTACAATTAGTTGAGCAAGAACAGCTTCCGTATGCTTATGATGTATTGGACGACGGTTCCGCTACAACTAAATACGGCGTAAAATCCCGTCCGCTTTTAATCCCTGCCGGTATTGACGAATTTGCAACAATTCACGATATTGTTTAATTTTGCGTAGAGTGATAAGCCGCAAGGCTCAAACTCGAAGTAGCGGCGAAATAGTGAGCGGCGTTTTCGTGCAGGAAAACAAAGCGAACGACTTGAAGCCGTGAAGCAATAATTAAATATTTTCACACACTGGAATATATTCCGCCTGTCAAATCAAAGATTTGTTCGTTCCCGTCGCTTACGCTTTGGGAACAACGGCGGTATAGAACGGTTACGGGTCAAGCCGGTAAGGCTCAACGCCTTGACCGTTTGACCTTCACACACTGGAATATTGGAGGAGATATGGGCGTTTTAGATGAAATGCTCGCAATCCACAAGGAAACCGTTCTTCTTACGGGGAACGGTTTTAGTGTGGATTGTGTTTTAAAACCCGCAAAAAATCATCAGGGGTTTTCCCTGAAAGGGTTTTCGACTTTTATCGGAGTGTCTTTTGACGAGTCCGGAATGGGGTGTTTTGCAGATTCGTTTGAATTAACAATCGACATTAACGCTTTAAAGAATTTGACAAATTTAATCCCGACACGAGCCTGGGAGGTTGAAGTAAAATTCCCTCAAATGGATAAAACGCCCGTAAATTTCCGCATTGAGAATGTTGCAACGGATAGGACTCTCGGGATGTATTTAATTAAATGTTCGGCATCAACCGTAAATGGCAGCGGGAAAACCGTTACAAGAAAAAGTTCGGGGGGATTATGATGAGTTTTCAATCAATAATTACACCGATGAATTTAACTCTTGTAAGAGATGCTATTGTTCAGCATATTGTAAATATACGAGATTCGCAAAAGCAACTCGCAAAGGATTTGGGGGCGGATGATTTGTGGATTGACCAGATAATAAATTTCACGGTTTTTCCTAAACGGTTTCGCTTCCCTGATGTGCAGGATATGCCCTGTGTTTTTGTTTATTTTAATGAAATTGATTTTCCGGCGGACGAACAGGATATCTATGAAAACGAAGCCTCTGCAAATCTTGTTGTTGAATATTATACGGTCGGTTTAAATGAAGAAACCCAGACGGCTGACTCAAACGCCGAGGATAGGTTGAATTATTTAACCGCTCAATTGTATAAAATTCTTTGCTCGGAAGCAACAAATCTTTATGTTGCAACCGACAGGCTGATTAAAGGGTTTAAAATTAAATCCTGGAAGCGAGTCTTGACACCTGACGATAACAATATCGCTTCAACGGTTTTAGGTGCGAAATTTGAGTTTCAGGTTGAGTTTACGGAGCCGACCAATTATACAAATACGTTTGATATTAAAGAATTTTATACAAAAGCGGATATACGGGACGAGAATATTGACCCGTTTGTCAGAATAATTCTTGAATAACACACTTTAAAATATAGGAGGAATAATAAAAATGGCAATTACAAAAGGACTTGACGTTTCTGCCGTTGCTTCGGCAACAAGCGTTATTGTCAGACAAAGAAATCAGCAAAATGCCGCAAATTTAAGACCCGAAAAAATCGTTGTTCTGGGTCAGGCACAAACGGGTTCAAAAGCAAAAACAAACGAACTTATACTCGCTTCGGGCAGTGCTGATGATATAGGTACAATTTTCGGTTACGGTTCGCCGCTTCACAGAATGGCTTTAAAACTTTTCCCGAAAGCAGGAAACGGTTCAAAGGTCGAAACTTATTTTGTGGCGGTTGCAGAACCAAAAACTTCATCTGCAGAGGTCAAGACTCTGGCAATTACCGCTTCAAACGGGATTTTAAAATCATTGAACGGTTATTTTGTATTAAACGACCTGACTTTTGAAGCCGCAGCGGATGTTGCCGGTAAAATTGCAACAAGTTATCACAACAACCCGGCTCAAGATGTCAGAGGAACAGACTTAAATATTTATGAAAAAACGGCAATTCCGTTTACTTTCGCAAAAGGGATGACGGTTGCTGATTGCTGCAACGCATTAAAAGAAGTTCTTGACGAATATTTAGAACTTCCGTTTACGGTTGCACTTAATCAAACAGACTCAACCCCGACAGGTTTAACCCTGTCCGCAAAATGGAAAGGGTCTGACTCTGTATTCGATTTCAAACTGGTGGATGAGGATTACAACGACATCGATTCAACAGTTTATGGCTGTTCTTTTGAAATCACAAGAACAACGGAATCAGCGGGGGTCGGAACATACGGCGATGCTGTTCTTGATTTGATGAGTGAAGAACTCGGGGTTACAAGAGTAGTTTCTCAATATGCCACATCAACCGTTCTTGATGAATTACAGGAAAAATTTGAAGCGTGGCGAAACGACGGCTTAATTGCTCAATATGTTTTGTGTTATTCCGCAATTCAAGCCCCTGAAAGTGAAGATGTTCCGGGAACGTGGGATACTGCTTCTTTAATTACAACAGGCACGGCACGCCGTGATGACGGGGTTAATGTTCAGATTGTGGGTGATGCCGGAAACTTAAGACCGCTTAAATACAAAGAAAGAGATACTCTTTTGAAAGCCGGTTATTCAAACATTGTCAAAAAATCGGACGGTTCATACCGTTTAATGGATTTAGCGACTTTTTACCATCCTGTCGGCAAGACAAACCCTTTATTCAGATTTGATAGGGATGTAACTGTTGTTGCTAATATTTGTTATGATTTTATGGCAAGGTTCAGGGATTCTGATGAATGGAAATCCGTCATTCTAATCGGTGAAAATGATATTACAACAAACCCTGCAGCACGTACATTAAAGGATGTGAAAGCGGCTGTTAATACAGAGATTTCACTTCTCGGGGTTGCAGCATTGATTGCAAATTACGCCGAAGCACAGAAAAATACGCAGGTTGAAATCGATTCAAACAACCCGAACCGTGTCAATATAAACCCGGTTTTTGATATTACGGGAACAGGAAGGATATTTGACATAGTTAATTCAATCGGTTTTAATTTCAAAGGCTAAAACCCAGTAATAACGGTATTTTTCATAAATCACAGGAGGGCTTGCAAGCCCTCTTAAATTTAAAACAGGTAGTAAACTAAGTACAAGGCGGTTTAAAGCCCTTTAAATCGCCTTGTACGAAGAAAAATTTCACACACTTTAAAAATATAGGAGGTCTAAAAATGGCAAGATGCGGCGATGCTGTTTCGCTCACGCTGAACGGAACAAAATTTGCAATCCCGAAAGATACGGAACCGGTCGTTATTGACGGCGGTCTAAAAATAACAGAAACACAGGAATACGGCGACGGAACAGGTGACAGTTATATGTCTTATGTTTTGCCAAAAATTACGGGGCTTAGGGTAAAAGTTCCGGCAAGCCTTGAAGATGCGTGGCAAAACGCCTGCTCAACTCCCGATATTCCTATTATTCTTGAAACGATTTCAAGAACCTATGAACTTACAGGTAGTATTATCGGTGGCGAGGCTGAAATTTCCACAACCCGTAATATGACAAATGAATTTGAGGTTCATTGTACAGACGGCACGGGAATAAGGAAGTCTTGATTTTTCGGTAGATATTTTATAAATTTTACCCGTCGTTATATTGATGAATATAAGAATGGGTGGGTTGACGGGGTTTATTCCCCGTCAATTTTATATAAAATCCGCCTGTCAAAATTTACTGTTGTAAATTTTGTACATTCCCTACGCCCTTACGGGCTTCGGTCATAACGGCGGCATTGAACGGTTACGCCAAAACGCCAACCCTCAACGGGTCGCCGTTGTTGGCTTCACACGCTTTAATATTTTAAGAAGGGAGATTGTATGGGACTGTTAACAAATTCTGTAACCCTGCTGGGCAGGGTCGGAAAATATAAAGAATGTAAATGTTTTGAAACCGGCGGAATGCTCACAACTATAAATTTGAGCGTTAAACAGGGTGAAAAATGGAATAATTTTTTTATTGATTTTTTTAATACAAAAACCCGCCCTCTAGCAGATGAAGCCGGTGACAACTTAAAAGAGGGTGATTATATTCAAATCAAGGGAAGATTAACCGAAAACAAATATACGCCTAAATATCTTGAAGGGCGTGTTGATGAAAACGGAAATCCCCTTACTGTTTCACAGATAAAAATAATCGCTTTTGATTATAAAAATGTTAAATACAGTGAAGAATTTGAAGAGTGGCAGTACATTAATGCGTAATTTGTAATTGCCAATAAAAAAGAATTATTTCTTGCTGAAATTTACACGGATGACGGGTAGTGTATAAAAATCCCGTCGCTTTATTATGAACTAAATAAGAGAGGTGTAAAAATGGAAATCAAAAAAATTATGGAAAAAGAAGCGGCATTAGCGTGTATTGAAGAGATGAAAAATAAAATTTGCGGAATTGACCTCGATTCGATTTGTGATGAAAAAACAAACGTGATCGGCGGCAACGAAACGGTTTATAACAAATTTATACAGGCTGTTATGTGCGGGCTTGTTTATTGGGATGAGGAGAAAAACTGTCTTGTGCAAAAATTGATAAATCCTGTCAAAGCAGGAGAACTTACAAGAGATACATTATATTACAGAAATCATTTAACTTTGGGTCAAATGAAATCATTTAAAGAACAAAAAGAAATGGGGATTGCAATTGAGGCAATTGCAACGGTGGCGGCGTGTCCGATTCCTTTGATTGAAGCCCTGCAAGGTCAAGACCAGAAGATAGCATCGGCATGCGTTGATTTTTTCTCGTAGTAAGCACGCTTGTGGCGATTTATTACGGTGATATTTTGCTTGCCTGCAACTGGGAAACGGTAACAGGGCTTTTAAAACTGGATGTTTCGGATTGTATTTTCTGGGGCAGACGGTGTTATGTAATGAACAAAGAGAATTTTCGGAAGGGATAAACCCGTCCGATTTTTACACATTGGAGGGGAAATGGCTTCAAAAGCGTTTAGCGTTTATACTTCGTTCAAAGCCAAAGACGGAGTGTCCGGTATTTTTCAGAATATGAAAAATAAAGCCTCGATTTTTGGAGGACAAATAAATAAATTAAAACAACAATCGCAAGATGCTGGTACAAATCTGCAAAAATCTTTTAATGGTATAAAATCATCCATTGATAACATTACAAGAATTTTTGTTACTGGCTATGTTGTCAACACTCTTAACTCCTGGGTTGATAAAGCGTCTGATTTACAGGAAACTTTAGGCAAAACAAACGAAACATTCAAAGCCGATTCAAATGCGGTTGTCGAGTGGTCAAAAACCTCTATTAAATCAATGGGACTTGCTCAACAAACCGCCCTTGACACGGCGGCTCTATATGGTGATATGGGTGCCGGAATGGGTATGACAACCAAAAGAGCCGCTGAAATGGCTATGAGTTTAACCCAGTTGTCGGCTGATATGTCGTCATTCAAAAACGTAAGTCAGGATATAACCTCAAATGCCTTGAAAAGCATATATACAGGTGAAACCGAAACCCTTAAAAACCTGGGCGTTGTAATGACGCAGGAAAACTTGGAAGAATATGCTGCAAAAGCCGGATTTGGTAAAAAATTCAAAGATATGACCCAAACTGAAAAAATCGAGTTGCGTTATCAATATGTAATGAATGCAACCAGAAATTCGCAGGGTGATTTCGAAAGAACCGGCGGCAATTTTGCCAACCAGTCAAGAATATTTCAAGAACAAAGAAAGCAATTAGAAACAAATCTCGGGAATATATTACTTCCAAAATATAACGCTATTATGAAGTCTTTAAACTCAATCATAACGAAAAATGCCCCGGCGATTGAAAAAGGGTTTGCGGCTCTTTTCAAGAATTTTGAAGAGGGTTTAAAAATCTGTTCACCGCTTTTTGAAAAATTTCAGGAATTATTCAAAAACTTTACAACGGTTATAATACCGATTTTTCAGGCAAGTATGCCGGTTATTAAAACCCTGCTGGAAAATCTTGTCGTACCGGCACTGGTAGCGGTAATCGATACGGTGAATAACCTGTTCAAAGGGATTAAACTCGCTTACGGTATTGTCAAAGGTTTTTATGATTTTGTAAAAAACAACTGGGTCGCTTTGTTGTTTACGCTGCCTTTAATGATAATGGGTGTAGTAGGGGCGTGCAAACTGGTACAAACAGCGATTGACATCTGGCGTCTTAAAATGGCGTTGTTAAAAATGGAAGGCGGTTTGTTGTCGGTTGTGATGAATACAAAACTTGTACAATCGATTACAGCCTTCACATCAGCCGTTTGGAAGTCAGTTACGGCATTAGCGGCACAGGCGGCGGCATTTTTTGCTTCCCCTGTCGGCTTGATTACTTTAGCGATAATGGCTTTAGTCGGTGTTGTTATTCTGCTATGGAAAAATTGGGATAAAGTAACCCAAAAAGTTAAAGAATGGGCTGACTGGATGACAGGTTCAACGTTCGGAAAAGTTCTTTCCTGTATTTTTCCTGTTCTCGGTGCGGTTGCTCTTTTGATTAAACACTGGGATACTTTAAAAGCCGCCGTTATCAACTGGTGGAATAACACAAAACCGCTGCTTATGGAATTCTGGCAAAACTGTCAGGAAACATTTTTATTTGTGGCGGAATTTTTTCAGGGTCAATGGAACAAAATTACAACATCGGTTGTCAACTGGTGGAATTCTGTTAAATTTTACCTGTCTGTTTTCTGGACGGTTTGTAAAGAAGTCTTTGCTAAAGTCGGAGGTTTTATAAAAGAAAACTTTATAAGCATTCTTCTTGCGGCACTTGGTCCGGTAGGGTTTATCATTTCGAGCCTGATGAACCTCCCTTCTATAATTAAACAGATAAGAAGCGGTGGCGGAATAAAAATCACGGGTGCCGGCGGGGAAAATGTAAAAGACCTGCCAAAATTCAAAGAAAACAAAAACGGAAAAATTGAGGTTGTAACCACAATTGACAATAAAACGGGTTATGAAGCCAAAACAAACACAAGACTGCAAAGCCCGTCAAATCTCAATTTAAAACCGGCTTAATTTTTCAAAATTTAATATAAATAAAGGAGTTGTAATGCCGTTATTAGATACCATACAGGAAACAATCTGGACTTCTCCGAGCGGAGTCCGTTTTGTTATAAAAACTCTTGAAAACGAATACAGCCAAAAACATATAGGTAACGTTAAAGAAAACCCGAGAACATCTATTTCAACAAAAGGTTCAAGTAAAAGTAAAAAAACATCCGTTTCAACTTCATCATCTGTAAAACGTGTCGGTGATTCCAACGACACGTTTACAGATATGGGGATTAGCGGCAGGAGCCTGACTATTGATTGTTATTTTATTGGTGACGACCATTACACACGCTCCCGTGTTTTTAGAAAAGCACTTTGTGAGGTTGGCAAATCAAAACTACAACTCGCTTATGAAGATGAATTTACGGTTAACGTCATTGATTTCAGCGTTAAAAATTCTCTTGTTGAAAGAGTAAACTGCACGGTTGTAACAGTAAATTTTCACGAAACCGCCCCTACAACTTACCCGAAAAGCCAAAAAAGCAAACAAAGGGAAGTTAAAAAAGCCGTTTCGACAGCAAAAGAAAATATTGCGGCTACCGTCGGAAATACAGCCGCCGCAATTGAAACACCGTCAAGGCTTACTACTTTTACAAGTAATTTCAAAGGCGTTCTTGACAAAATTTCAACCGCTCTTGATGTGGCTTCAAATGTAACTCTTAATTCGATAATGTCAGATATTCTCGGGCAGGATTTAGTTTCAAACGCCTCAACAATAACTTCTCAAATCGGTGTTATATTTTCTAAGGCGGCGTTTCTTGCGAATCGTGTAAAAAATGTTGCCAATTCTTTTGACCTGCCGTCTGATTACTTTTCAAGTTTCGGAAGTTGGAATACGCTTATTTCAAGTTTAAAGACAACATCGCTGCAGACTGTAAGCGAAAGCGGGGAATATACACCGGAACAGATTGACGAATTAAAACTGAACGATTCAATTGCATCATCCGCTATTATATCGGTTGCGGAATCGCTTTTGGCAACAGAGTTTGAAACAAGAGCCGAAGCGGTTGAAACCGTAAAAAATCTTGTTGATTTAGCCGACGACTGGAACGGGTTTGTTGATGATAAAAGTTCTTTAATTTTTGACCTTGAGGATGCTTATATAAGGGACGGAAACGTTGAAGAAATTGTTTTATCTGCAGCAAATGAAATATTGGAACAGTCATATAAATTAAAAGTTGAACAAACTATAGTTTTAAGTGAAGATACAACGCCCGTCGAACTCGCTTATGAATATTACAAAGATGATTTCAGGGAAGATCCTGACGAAACATTGAATTATTTAATAAGAACAAACAATTTATCGGATGATGAGTTCTTTTTATTAAAACGGGGACGGGAAATAAAAGTCTATACTTAACGGAGGAACAGTGTACAAAGAATTTACAAAATCCGCCGGCGATACCTGGGACGATATTGCACGCCGTGCATACGGAACACCCGAAAAGGGCGGCGATATTGCAAAAATGAACAATAATATCGAAGCAGGAAGCGTGCTTGTTCTTGAAGAGGATGAAACCGGCTCTGATGATGTAAAGGCGACAGGTGAAATTTATTTAAGATATGGCGATACGGATTATAATGATTTTTCGGAGTGTTCACTCTATGACGGTATGGAAGCGGTCAAAGGGGCTTCTTTTGTGTTCAATATAACCGACCTTGATTACGATTTCAATTTCAACGATTCGGTTGTTGTCTGTGACGAACAGGGATTATTTTTAAAAGGGCGTGTTGCAAATATAAAATCGTCGCTTACAAATTACGCTAACTGGGTTCAGATTGAAGTTAAATCGCATGCGGGTGTTCTGACAGAAACCGTAATGCCTAACCCTTTTGAATTTTCAGACCGTTCGATAAAGGGTGTATTAGAACAGGTCGCCGGTTATTATAACCAGAAAATAGATTTTTCAGGAGAAGCCGAACTTGAAGAGGTTTTCACAAACGAAATCGGAACATCTTTCACCGCTGAAAAAAGCGAAACTGTGTGGGAATTTATGCGGCGGATTTGCCGTTCGAGGGGGCTTCTTTTAACAGATACCGGTGACGGGCTTTTTATCGGAAGATATAAACCCGAAACAGAAGAAAAACTTAATCTTATAGACGGCAAATGTCTTGGGGTTCGTGAAATAAGAGCGGAATTTATAACGGTCGGTCTTGGCAGATATTATGAAGTAAATTCGCAATACCCGTCAACAGATTCGGCAATCGTACAAATCCCCTTGCCTGTACCTGTTACAAAAAGGTACGATTCAAACGATTTCAACTCTATGAGTTTAGAAGATACGGCACGGCGGATTGCCTGTTCCGAAATAGGACAGCATTTCAAGGTTTATGCTGAATTGAGCGAAAATTTAAGAAAAAAATCCGGGGATTTTGTTGTTTTAAAAAATTCAAAAATCAAAATAAACAATGAAACTGATTTTATTATTGAAGAAATAGAACGACGGCATCCTGATGTAACGCTTATTACTTTAACCTTGCCGTGTGCTTACACTTATGAGATACCGGAATCGCTGCCGCTTTGCAACTAGATATATATCGAGGTGAACAGTGTTTTTAAAAACAAAAATTGCGGAAATTTTTACAAATATTCAAACCCGCTTTTTTGCTACAACTACATTAAAAAATCGTGCAACAAAAATTATTCAGTACAATTCGGGCGGTGATGATTACTGTCCTTGTCTAAATAACGAGGGTTTGAGCGAATGTATTGGCGGCAATCCGGCAGACGGGGTTATATTTGCCTGGCGTGATGATGTTTCAAGGAAATCACAGCAAGGGGAAAAACGGATTTATTCCGTGGCGATTGATCCTGAAACATTGGAACCTGTTTTAGATGATGCCGGAAATATGACGGTTGCGGCAGAAATTTATTTAAAAAATGACGGGACGATTGAAGCCGCAGGCTCGAAAGATTTAAGCATTACGGTTTTAGGTAATGCCAATTTAAGCGTTACAAATACATTAGATATTGATGCTGCTTCAATTACAAGTTCAGGTGACTGGGTTCATACGGGTAATTTTACGGCTTCACATATTGAAGCCGGTGACGGGGCGACAGGTTCGTTCGATATAACAACAGCAGAAAAAGGGATTGTGAAATAATGGATATTCTATTACAAGACAACGGTGACGGAGCAGAAGTTGTATTAACGGGCGGCGATTTGAAAGGGGACGGAACTTTATACAACGCCGTTTATTTATCTTTATTCGGCGGTGATAATTTTTCAAACGTTTATGAAGAATACGAATCGGACGGCGAGTTTGAGGAGTCTTTAAACCTGCCCGTTACAGCCCCGAATTTAAAAATTGTAAAAGCCGCCGCAAACAAATCTTTAAAATGGATGATAGACGAGGGGATTGCCGATTCTGTTGATTGTTTTGCTTACGGCGGTCAAAGCGGCAAAATAGAAATTGAAATAAAAATACAGGAAACGGCAGGGAATAATCAGACTTTCGCCTTAATTTGGGAAAATCAGAAAAAAGTTTTAAAAGCACTATAGGGGGTTCAGGTGGCTAACTTTACAACAAAGACAATAAAAGAAATTTTCGACGCTTTTATTTCAAAATATACCGTGTTAAAAAGTAAATACGGCGACTCATCGCCGATATTAAAAAAATCATTTATTAACACAATCGGTTATTCAATCGGCGGTGTTGCGGCGACTATATGGCAGTTAAGCGTTTGGATTTACAAACAGTGTTTCCCGCAAACCTGCGAATTGCCGGCTCTCAAGTTTTGGGGCGGTTTGATTGATGTTAATTATAATGAAGGTGCAAGTGCAAATTTATCAATTCTGTTAAATGGTGTAACCGCTCCTTATTTGATGTCAGGCACGGTTTATAAAGATTTAAACACAGGGCTGATTTACAAGACGGTTTCACAGGTAAACGCCGAAAACGGTCAAATACAAACAACTGTTCAATGCACAACACCCGGAAGCGTTGGCAATTTACCGGCGGATACTGTTTTAAATATTGCAAATCCTCTGGACGGTATTCCCTCAACTGCCGTTGTAATCGAAATAAAGATAGAGGGGACGGAAGATGAAGAGGTTGAAACTTACAGGCGGCGTGTCCTTTACGGTTTTAAAAATAAAAACGAAACAGGAAGTGCAAAAGATTATGTAAACTGGGCTTTGGAGGTTTCAGGGATTGCCGATGTTTTTCCGTATGTACTGGATGAAGGGGTTCTCACTCTTTATATTATAGCAAACGGAAGCGGGTTAAGCAGAACGCCGTCCGGCAGTGTCACCCCGAACCCGTTTCCAAAATGGGTAAGCGGTAATTTTACCGAATTTGAGGGAAGCGGTCAATTTTTGCAGGTTGCTCAATCAATAGAAGGAACCGAACCCGGGGTTCACAACCGCCGCCCCGTTATGGCGGGGGTAGAATTAAAAGCCCCTAATTATACGGCGTATGATGTTGAAATAAGCGGTTTAACCGATATTTCATATAATGATGATATAAAAAATGCCATTATAGGAGTTTTGGACACGAAAAAGCCGAATATTGTTGTTATGGATTATTCTGTAGCAAATTCAAGAATAAATCAACCTGAATTATCTGCAGCGTGTTTGAGTGTTCTAAACGGCGAAACTTTTACATCTTTTGTTCTAAAAAATAGTACAGGTGGTGTAATAAATGAAGAGTATTTAGGAATTGGCTCTCTGGCATATTTGAGAACCTTAAAAATTAACGGCGATACATATTATTCAACCGAATCCGATTCGCCGGAAGATTTATCGGAGAAAAGTGATGAACAAAACTCTTGAAACTGCGTTTAAAAAACTTCTAGGTAAAGGCAGAGCCTTTAGAACCCCCGTCGGGTTTATGTCTGATTTTTTAGATTTGCTTGTGTCGCCTCTGGTTGACGTAAAAGAAAGGTTATTGAATATAAAATTCACTCATTTTCCAACTGTTAACGTTGATGAAAACGATATTGTAAACGGTGAAGAACTTTTCGGAATAAAAGACACAGCGGGGAAAACTCTTGAAGAAAGAGCAGCAAACGTCGAATCACAGTGGTCAAGTTTTGCCGGATGTCAAACTTTCAAACAGATTGAAAATATTTTGCAAAAAAAAGGTTATAACGTTCGTGTGATTGAAAACATTCCGCCCGGTTATAACACTTACGGCGGACGTTTGATTGGGAACGGGTTTATACAAACAAACTCCGGCAAATCTGATCCGATAACTATAAAGAATGGGAAATATTCATTTATAGTTCAATCTGACAATTATTTTGATGAAAATGAATTTCAAAAGATAGTTGAAGATATAGCAAAAAATAAACCGGCTCACAACGGGGCTTATTTTATTCCTAAATATTTAAGAAAAAAAGAAATACACCACGTTTTAACTAAATCACAAATGCAGCAAATTCAAAAATACAAATATTGTAATTGCGGGAGGAAAAATGCCTGATTATACTGATAATAACTACACAGAAAATCTCGATTTATTTATCACCGATATGGAAAACGACGGGGATGATTACTTTGACTTTGATAGAGATTTGAACCAGAACTTTGAAAAAATAGACGAAGTTATAGGCGGTCTGCTTAATCTGTCAAACATAAGCGACGAGGCGATTGATTATATAAGAGCCGTAACGGACGGTTTATATACACCTGTCGATTTATCGGTCAAGCATGCTGATGAAATCAATACGGATTATGACGGGGATGTATGGGCGTGGATTAAAGCAAGGATTCAAGCCGCAAATTATTCCGGTATTCACATAGGCGATTATATCCCTGTAACTCTGACAGGCGGAACAATCGGCGGAACATATCAAATCGCCGCAAATCAACAGCATAAAATGGTTGTTGTGGGTATCGACACATATTGCGGCTGGGGTGATACGGTTATCCCTCATCATATTGACTTCATATCAGAAAAAACACTTGAAACTAATTTTACTTGGAATGACGGCAATACAAACAATGGTACTGCGGCACAGCAGAACCCGTGGTTATCCTCTAAAATTTACGCTATTTTAAACGGGGTAAATAACTATTCAACAGCCGCACAGGGTAATCTCGCTCACGGGATGAATTGTTCATCCGGCGGAGTTTTGCAAATGTTGCCGCAAGCGTGTCAAAATGTTTTAATCCAAAAAAGAAACTGGATGGAAAAACAATACAACGCTTCAAAACAAGTAAATTATCCGAGCGGTTATGATTGGGTTGATATGGGGAAATTGTGGGTTCCGCATGAAGTTGAAATTTGCGGCTATCAGCCAAACTCATACAACAGGTCGAACGATTCAACCGCAAATATTGATAACTTAACCCGTAATATGACCCGACAATACCCGTATTTTATGTATAATTCAAGAGCAAAAGTCGGAGCAAATACAAACGCCCGTTCGAATTACTGGCTTTGTTGTCCTTCCGGTTTTACAGCGACTAACGTCTGCCTTGTGTCCGGCAACGGTTATGTCGACCAGAACCTTGCCACGTATACGTATATTTCGGCGTGCTTCGGCTTTCGAATAGGTTAATCTTACAGAGCGGGAGTGTCGGTTCTGCTATAAACTTATTTCCGCAATCTTTAATCCGCCCGCCAGAAGTGCGGGCGGTATAGGTATCTTATGAGTAATGTTTATAAAAGATTAAGAGGAAAAACAACAACGCAATTTGAAATTAACGCTTTGCAGTTACAAATGTTGATTACAAAATATTGTGTCAAGGAAAAATATGTTCCGAAAAAATATCGACTTTTAATTGGTGTACCATTGATAAATAAAGCCGACGAGCTTGTTGATAATATCTCTTTTGCAAATTCAATTTATGTAACGAATGATGAGGAGTTAAGATTAAGAAAAAATTACCAAACAAAAGCGATTGCAAATTGTTATCAACTCCAAAATCTGATAATAAAACTCGAAATGACGGTTGATTCCGTAACAATCGACAGTCTTAATGAAATTATTGATTTATTGTGTAATGAGTTAATCTTGCTTGTTGCGTGGAAAAAATCTGAAAAAATTAAAAATATCAAACAAAACGCAAAAACTTGGCAAAAACCAGTTTTTGAATAGTAAATTATTCGGGCGAGTCAAACACTCAAAACGGCTTTAAAATCCTTGACGGATTTTGTCGCCGTTATCGTGTTTTAGACTCTTACGGGCTTGCGGGCTTCGCCCGGCATCGCCCTACCGAAAATTTAGGTTTTTCGTTGCACATCCTTCCGGTAATTCGGCGACTAACGTCTGCAATGTGAATTCGAACGGTAATGTCAACCAGAACAATGCCACGAATACGAACATTTCAGCGTGCTTCGGATTTCAAAACGCTTGACGTAGTAACTTTAAAGAGATTTAAAGCGAAATCAATGCAAAAATTGAAAGGAACGAAAGACCTTTGAGAGAAACTCTCATAAATTGGTACTATGCAACCCGCAAATGTTCCGCCCTTGAAATATTAGTGGGTTTTAATGGGACATTTGAAAAAATATTTTTCTGCCGTCTTTCGGCTTTGTGTTTGACTTTAACCCCCTTCCAA
>CALUVL010000007.1 GCA_944324225.1 Candidatus Gastranaerophilales bacterium | reverse complement strand
AGAAATTTCAAAGGTAAGGTGTACTGTGATAATCAAAGTGTCTGTTATAAGAAATCAATCTGTCTGTTCTTTTACAAACGGGACATTTTGTCTGAACGCATAAAAGGATTATTCGGCAAGGCTGGCTTTATGTTTGAGTTTCGGCGGTCGGAAGTGTAATAAAATGTCGGTTGGGTATGTCCAACCTATTGACTATGATTTACTAATTTAAAGAATTTTAAAATATTTTCCTAAAAAGCAATTTTAATCTGTTCTGTGTTTTTATTTATATAAAGACATTTAAGGGGAATTATGGGAACCATCAATTTTATATCGGCACAGGCGGATTACCAAAGTATAAATAACGAACAGGGGAAAACTGAATATAAACCGTCTAAAATACAATCGTTGTGGCAGAAAAGTCAGGAAAAAGTTAAGGATTTTGCGCCCAAATATGCCTCTGTACCTTTGGAATCCGTGAACAATGTAAAGTATATTTTTGACTATAACAATTGCAGTTCTTGCATAGACGGCGAAATCGGACATTTTAAACAGCGGCAGAATGATTGCTGGCTGTTATCCGGTGTGAATGCACTGTCAAATACAAAACAAGGCAGAGATATTATAAAAAAATCAATAAAAAAGAATTTTGATAATTCCATAACACTTCATTTGAAAGGGGTAAATTATACTATAACAATTCCAAACAGGACATTTGAGGCTGCAAAATTCAGTAAAGCTTACGTGTGCGGGGATGATGATATGCTGGCTATTGAGCTTGCCACGGAGTTTTATAAAAGGGAACTGCTGCAAAAAGATGCACATAACAAACAAAACGGCCCGAATGTTATTAACGGCAAAATGGTTATGGGGAAAATGGAGGATCCATTATCGGGCGGTTATTCATCAGATATTATGTATTTGTTGACGGGAAAACATTCGACTACATACTATAATTTAGAGCAGAAAGTTCCTGAAAGTATAATAAAAAGTATTGAAAAAATAAAAGCTTCACCCGATAAATATGCGATAACCTGCAACTTTAAAAAACAACAAAACGGTTTATATATTCACCATTCTTATGCGTTAAAGAAGGTTGATCAAGATAGTGTTGTATTGATAAATCCTCATGACACGGCAAAGGAAGAAGTAATTCCGCTGAAGGATTTTTTAAACAATGTGCTGTCCTTAACAATACTGGAATTATAAAAGGTCTTTAACCATGCTGTCTATGGGCATACTTATTGAAAAATCCCGAAAAATATAGTATAAAAATTCAAGAGGTAATTGCCGGCAGGGAATAAAAACATGACAAAAATAGAGATTATAAAAGGAGATATTACTCATCTTGCGGTTGATGCAATAGTGAATGCAGCAAACAGAACTTTACTTGGAGGAGGCGGTGTTGACGGGGCAATTCACCGGGCGGCAGGCCGTGAGCTTGTAGAGGAATGCAGAACTTTAAACGGCTGTGAAACAGGAGAGTCAAAGATTACAAGGGGGTATAAGCTTCCGGCAAAATACGTAATCCATACAGTCGGCCCTGTCTGGCGGGGCGGGAATCACAACGAAAATGACCTTTTGAAATCCTGTTATATTTCTTCTCTAAAACTTGCAAAAGAATACGGGATAAAAACAATTACATTTCCTGCCATATCTTGCGGTGTGTATGGTTTTCCGATTGAAAAGGCCTGCAAAATTGCGCTTGAAAGTATAAAAGAGTTTATCTCGGCGGACGGATGGTTTGAAAAAATTATTTTGATTGACATAAATGATGCAATAATTAATGAATATAGGAAACTCGCAGGGATTTCCGGATAAATTTGTAATTAATTAAGATACTTTTGCAAAATCGGCCTTAGCTGTATTTTGCAGAATTTATGCGTCCATTCGAGCGGTTCAAACTTGCCGTCTGACATACACCAGCAGGTCATCATGCCGTAAAGCTCGCTGATTATAATGTGTGTTAAAAGTTCGGCAGGAGTATCTTTTTTCAACTCTCCGTTTGAAATGGCATCTTCTAAAATACTTTTAAGCATTTCAAAATCATATTTCCATTTTTGACCGTCTTTGTTGTCCGGAACATTATTCGGATCCAGCACATCTTTTGTCCACTGACGGCAGACATTTATCCCGCAGGATTCCACGCACTCCATAAACCTGTGAAAATAATGGGTTAATCTTTCTATCAACTCCATTTTTTTCATATTTTGAAGTTCTTCTGCAATTTCTCCAAACGGCGCCCTGCTTATATCAAGCACTATATCTTCTTTTCGTTTGAAATATGTATAGAATGAGCCTTTTGCAACACCGGCTTTTCTTGTAATGTCTTCAACATTAATCGCATCAAAGCCTTTTTCTTTAATAAGTTCAAGGCCGGCAGTAATTAGTTTGCGTCTGGTTGTCTGTGCGGAAAGTTGTCTTTTATTCATAAATTGCTCCGTTTAGGGACAATTATATGTAATATTTGACTAAAAGTCAATGAATAATGGTCACGGGTTTTCAAAGCAGAAATTTAAACTAAATATTTTCATTAATCTTGTACAAATCTACTCCGCCTGCAGCTTTGTATAGGTTGATTGTTGAAATTAGAGAGTTCATTTTGTTTGACACTTCGTCTTTTTTCACCATCAAATAGGCTTCCTTTGAATATAAAACTTCCAGATCGCTCGCCGAACCTATGTTCTGCTTGTCTTGCATCAGTGAATATGTTTGATTTTGCAGTTGCAGCCTGTTCAGACTTTCGTCGTAATTTTGAAGTGCTTCTTTGTAGGCTATAAGACCTGTGTTCATGTCTTTGATGCCGGTTAAGATAGTTTTTTGATAACTGTTCAGGGCTTCTTCGTATTCAAATTTTCTAAGCCTCAACAGAGCAACTTTTCTTCCGCCTGAAAAAAGGTCTATTGATGGTAAAATTCCTGCGTTAAACATCTGGGAGGCTGAATTAAACAGAGTATCCAGATGATATGCATTAAGCCCGATTTGTCCGAATAATATGAATTTAGGTAAAAACTCCCGTTTTGCCACCCTTACATCAAATCCGATACGCTTGATATTTGCTTCTTCCTGAAGGTAATCGGGGCGGTTTTCAATAATTTCTGTAGAATATTCTTCCGGAAGATTTTTAAGCAAAGTCAAATTTTCATAAGTATTTCTCGTGATATCTCCTGCGGATTCGGACAAATACACACGCAGGCTGTTAATCAGAGTGTCACGGGTTTTTATGTGGCGGTTTTTCTCTTCCTGCAAGGTTGTCAGGAGTCTTTTTTCTGCCAGAAGTTCGTTTATTGAGCAAAGTCCGATATTATATTTGTCGGAAACCTTTGAAACGATTTCTTCCTGAGTTTTTATAAGCTCATCCTGTATTTTGATAAATTCATCAGTTCTTATCAGGTTAAAGTAGTCTGCAACAAAATCTGAAGTCAGCGCAATATAAGTCGCACGTTCAGCCTGTTTTATAATTTCAAGTCTTTGCTTCATGCTTTTGGTTCTCAGTCTGTTTGTGCCCCAGATATCGATTTCATAATTCAAAGTTATCGGCAGGTAATAGTTGTATTGTGCGTAACTCGGAATTTGCATGCTTCCGAACTGCTGCATTGAGGATCTCATATTTCTGTATAATTCGCCTGACAGACCAAGGCTTGGAAGTTCATTTGCAAACTGCATTTTGACAGCCTGTTCATTTTCTTTAACTTTCAGGGCTGCATTTTTAAGGTCATAATTATTTTCGTAAAGTTTTAAAAGATTATTTGTCAAATCTTCATCATTATATTTTTTCCACCATTCAAGGTTAATATATTCAATATGGTCGGCTTTCTGGGGTATTTGCTGCTTTGCAAAAGCGGGGGCTGATATGGTTAGGGCTATAAATAAAATAATTATAAAGTTTTTTTTCATGGCTTGTATCCTAAAATTTTTCTTGTGCTATAATTACATCACAAGAAAAAAATAATGTAAATAGAAAAATATAAATTATGTACAGAGAATATTTAAAAGACAGAATAGGTGCACTGGTTTTTATTACGGGGACTTTTATAAGAGCCCTCTCATCTCAGACGTTTGCTGAGAAAAAATTTGAACTTACGCCGGATCAATATGTAATATTAAACTTACTGCTTGAAAATGAAGAAATAATGTATCAGAGGCAGCTTGCCGAAATTACGTTGAAAGACAGGGCAAATATTTCAAGAATTATAGAAATAATGCACCAGAAAGGTTTTATAGAAAAAATTCCCGACTCAAACGGCAGAAAGATTTTTAAACTTGTTGTAACAGAAAAGGGAAAAGCCGTCAGAGATAAGATATTATCTACAGATATTGAGTTAAGAAAAATTATAGTCAACAATATAACGGAAGAGGAAATTATTTCGACATTTAATACCCTTGAAAAGATGAATATGAACATACGAGATAAAGTTAAATTACAAATATAAAAGGAGAAGCCGAACGTGAAAAAAGATAATTCAGAAGATATAGTGGAAATAGAAGATACACGCCCCGAATACATGAAAAAAAGAGTTATAGTACCAAGTGTAACTGCGATAGTATTTTTAATTTGCGGGATATTTTATGCGGTTCATACTGTTTATTACAAATCAACGGACGATGCTTTTATAGAAGGTCATGTAATAACTGTTGCTCCGAGGGTTTCCGGCCCTGTGATGAAGCTGAATATAGACGACAATCAGGAGGTTAAAAAAGGAGATCTTCTGTTGGAGATTGATCCGAATGATTATCAGGCAAAACTCAAAGAAACAAAGGCAAAACTTGATGAAGCAAAGGCAGCACTTGTAAACAGCGAAAATCAGGTTACGAAAACTTTGTCGGATCTGGAATATGCACAGGCTGATTTTGAAAGATATTCAAAAACTTTTGAAAGAGGAATTTCTTCAAAACAGGAATATGATTCAAGCCTTAATAAACTTACAGCCGCACAATCAAACAGCAAGTCCGCAAAAGCGCGGTATGACGAGCTTACTGCTTCCATCAAAAGGCTAGAGGCCGAAGTTGAGCAGGATGAATTGAATTTGTCCTATACAAAGATTTACGCCTCTTCAGACGGAAGAATTACAAATCGTTCAGTAGAACAGGGTAATTACGTACAGGTTGCCCAGCCTATGTTTTCGATTGTGCCGGAAAAAATGTGGATAGTTGCGAATTTCAAAGAAACACAATTAGCAAATATGAAGCCGGGTCAGCCTGTACAAATAAAAATTGATACTTACGGCGGCAAAAAATTTCAGGGCAAAGTTGACAGTATTCAACGTTCAACAGGCGCCAGAGCAAGCCTTTTTCCGCCTGAGAATGCTGTCGGAAGTTACGTAAAAATAGTGCAGAGAGTGCCTGTGAAAATCGTATTTACGGAAGACATTTCAAAATACAATATAGTTCCGGGTATGTCTGTTGTTCCGGAGGTAAAGGTTAAGTAAAATGCCAAAGGTTGTGTATAAACATACTCCGGCGCCTTTGTGGCTTGTGGCGCTCTCAATCCTTCTGCCGACATCATTTGCCTGTCTTGCGACATCAGCGACCAATGTTGCAATCCCGCATATTTCAGGATACTTCGGGTCAACTATCGACGAGGCAAACTGGATTATTACATCATACATGATTGCAAATTCCTGTTTAATATTGATGTCCGGATGGCTTGAAAATTTGCTGGGACGAAAGAGATTTTTAAAGATATTTATCGGGATTTTCACATTAGGTTCGTTAATTTGCGCCCTTGCACCAAACCTGAATTTGATGGTTCTGGGAAGGCTTATACAGGGAATAGGCGGCGGGCCTATGACACCTGTTTCACAGGCAATTTTGCTTGCGGCATTTCCTCCTGAAAAAAGAGGGGTTGCAATGAGTTTGTACGGGCTTGCCGTAATGGTGTTTGCGATTTTAGGGCCTACATTCGGCGGGTTTATTGTTGATAATGCCGACTGGCAGTGGATTTATCTTGTTAATATTCCTGTCGGAATACTTTCAATAGCAATGGTTCATGCAAATATTGAGGAGCTTAAGATCCGCAAAAAAATTGAGAAAACCGATTATTTAGGAATGATTTCGCTTGTTTTGTGGCTTCTTTCAATGCAGGTTGTCCTTGATAAAGGTCAGCAGTATAACTGGTTTGACTGCGCTTGGATAAGCTGGCTTGCCGGATTTTCCGTATGCATGTTTGTATTTTTTGTAATCCGTGAACTTGAAAGCCATGCACCTTTGATTAACTTGAGATTGTTCAAAGACAGAAACTTTTTGATAGGTACAATCTTGAGTGCTTCTGTTAATATGATTGTGTTTTCTTCAATCGTTCTCATCCCGCAGTTTTTGCAGAACATGATGGGTTATACTGCAATGCTAAGCGGTTTTGCGCTTTCTCCCCGTATTGTATCCTGTGTGTTGATGATGATTGCGATTAATTATCTGATGAAAATGTTTGATAACATGATTTTGATAGCAATTGGATTTTTCTTTTTGGGAATTTCAGTTTTATTTTTTATAAACCTTAACCTGTCGGTTTCGTTTATATATATTGCTATTCCTCAGGTGCTGATGGGTATCGGGGTAATAATGACATTTATACCGGTTTCGTCGCTTGTTCTTGGAACTTTGCCAAAGGTTGAATTAACAAACGGTGCAAGTCTTCATAACTTGTGTAAAAGCACAATGACGGCTGTTATTGCGTCTGTTGCGTCAACCCTTGTCGCACGTCACAGCCAGATGCATCAGGTATTTCTGGTAGAAAATTTGTCGAATTTTAATCTTGTATTTCAGCAGAAATTTGCATCTCTGGTGCATACTTTTATGGCCAATGCATCAAGTTCTTACGCAGCAATAAAGACAAATTCTTATTTATACAAATCTTTGCTTTCACAGTCCCGTTTGATGGCTTATGTAGATGTATTTGAGATATTTTCATTTATTGCGTTTATGCTTATTCCGCTTGCATTTTTGTTTAATACCGGCGGCAAAAGCAGTGCTTCTGTACAATCAAGCACAAAAGTTGCAGAACATCCCCATCATGTTTAAAATTAAAGCTTTATAAAAAATATCTTACTTTGTTAAGCGGGATGTTTTGCCTTATTCAAGGCATGGATTGATTGAAAATCTTACTCTGCCATGTTAAAATGAAACTTATTCAGCATAAAGAATTAAGAATTTGGAGTATTTTGGATGAAAAAGTTTATACTAATCTGTGTGTTGATGTTATTTATACTGCCGGCATTTTCTGCGGATGAAACAAAATTAATTAAACATCAAACAATTCAAAGCAGAATAGATGACTGCGGAAGTAAGATTTTAAATTCAAATAAAATTGAAAAGAGAGTTGTTTTTGTTTACAGTGATGCCGATAAAAGCGGGCTTTTGGAAGTTGACAAAGATTTGACACGGCGTCAGGTGGTGGTTTATGCCGGGAAATACAAATTTGTGGACAGTGAAGATGAACTGGCGGCAGTGCTTTCACGGGAAATAGCCATCGCAGCAAGAACATATGACGGGATTTTTAACGGAAGCCTGAGGGCTTTGCAGATTAAAGCTGCCCCGAAAAAGTTTGAAATTGTTGCGGATAAGACCGCTGTAGATTATATGGTAAAAGCCGGCTACAATCCACTCGGGCTTATTACTTACATACAAAAAACCTCTCCTCAGAGAAGGTTTGATATGATTTCCAATAAAAACCTGACATCAAAGCGTCTTGCAATGATTTATGAATATATTTATACGAAATATCCCTATTTTCTTGTAAACAATACATATTTAGACAATGTTCACTATCAGAATTTTCTTTTGACCTCTGTTGAGAATAGAAAAATGCTTCACGAAAAAATCAAAAATGGTTTAAAGGGAAAAATTAAATATGAATAAATTTGTAAAATTTTTGTTGCAGGCATTATTGATAACAGCATTTTTATCGAATGTTTCTTATGCGCTTGTGGAAGATGAACTGGTAAAAGCAACCCTTTCTGCCGAAAATGTTAAAAAGCCTGAAACCCATACAACTTATAACTATGAAGATACTGATGTTGTCGACATAAGGTTATCTGTACTGGAAAATATAAAAAATGAAAAATATCTTCAGGAAGGCCAGATAATAAATTTCAGAGTAGTTCGGGACGTAAAATATAACGGCGAAGTTGTAATAAAACGCGGTACAATTGCGACAGCAAGAGTCGAAACAATAATAACAAACGGAATGAACGGTATTCCCGCAAGCGTTGTGTTCGGTGATTTTCGTATAGAAGGAATTCCGTGGTCAAAATTGACAAGTAATTATGAAAAGTATGGATTTGATATGAGTCTTCTGGTCTATCCTCTTAAGTGGGCATTAACGATTTTGCCGCCGACCGGATCTTTTACAAACTTTATAAAAGGCGGACATGTCAGACTTAAATCAACTAATATAATCACAATACAATATCACCCGAATTGGCTTTAAGGTTTTGTAAAGATACATAACAAAATTTACATCAGGCGCAAAATTTATTATTTACGGTTTTTTATCCTGATGTACAAAAAACTGGAGAAATAATGATTTTAAACGTGAATACCCCGTGTGAAAAACAAAATTTTGAAGGCTTTGCAAAATTCAAATGTAAACATAAAGAAGCAAAAGCCCTTAAAAAAGCTGTAGAAGAAGCTTTGCCGGACAGTTTTGTGTTTTCGGACAAAAAACCCGGAGAAAAGAAAACATATTTTATTTTGACTGATGAACATGCAGACAGATTTTTGGATTTTGTCGGCAAAATGAACTTTTTGGATTTGAAACAGAATATAGAAAAAATTTTGAAGGCAAAAGCCGCAAAAATTGATGTGGACGATTTGAAAAAAGCTCTGGAAGAAGGTACGCTTTCGGTTTAGCTAAAAAATATTTAATAAATCAAAAATAAAGATTTGTTAAAAAAAGCTTTTTAAAAAAGTGTGCTTAGGGTATGCTTTGTATGAATATAGGGAGAAAAAACATGCCAAAATTTAATTTAATGTCATATATTCTGCCGCCGGAAGACAAAATGTTTTTCACATATTTTCAGGACAGTGCGGAAATATGTCAAAAGACCGCAAGGTTGTATGATGAAATTATGCATAACAGTTTGACGGAGGAATATAAAGAGAAAGCTTTAAAATATAAGAAAAAAGGTAAACTTTCATATAGAGCTATTTTAAAGCAATTGAACAAAAGTTTTATAACTCCTATTGAAAGAGAAGATATTCAGATTATCGCCGTTCAGTTGAATAAAATCAATAAAAAAATTGCAAAAGCCTGTTTAAATCTTGAGGTGTACAGATTAAATACTTACACTGAAGAAATGAAAGAACAGGCTTTAACTTTGGTTCAGGCAACAGAAAAACTTGGTGAAATTATCAAAAAATTCAAAAAAGTTTCTGATGTAGAAAAGATAACCAAACTGAATATAGAAATGAAAGAAATTGAATCTCAGGGTGATGAAATTCACAGACGTGCGATGAGAAATCTTTTCTCAGGTAAATATGATGCACTGGAAGTTATCAAACTGAGAGATATTTATAAAGAAATAGAAAATGCCTTTGATGCATGTTTTTATGTCACAGATACGATTTTGAACGTAGTTTTGAAGCAGTCATAGGAAAATTATGTCGATAACGATTTTGATTTTAATAGCGGTAATATTAGCGGCGCTGGCATTTGAATTTATAAACGGTTTTCATGACTGTGCAAACGCAATTGCGACTGTTGTTTCAACGAAAGTATTGTCGCCTAAGCAGGCGGTATTATTTGGTGCAAGCCTTGAGTTTATCGGGGCTTTGACAGGAACACACGTTGCAAAAACAATCGGAGCGGGAATTGTCAACGGAGAAATGGTTACATTGACAGTTATTTTCTGTGCACTTTTTGCGGCCGTGTTGTGGAACTTGCTGACATGGTGGCTCGGGCTTCCGTCGAGTTCTTCACATGCATTGATAGGTGGCCTTCTTGGCGCAACTATTGTTAAAGCAGGTGTGAGTGCTGTTCATATAAAAACTTTGATGGATAAAGTAATTATCCCGATGTTTACCTCTCCGGTTCTGGGATTTTGCGCAGGATTTATGCTTATGCTTCTTCTGGCATGGGTAATTCTTATTACAAGAGCGCACCCTGATACGGTTAATAAAAAATTCAGAAAACTCCAGCTTTTGTCATCCGGTTTGATGGCATTGAGCCACGGGTCAAATGATGCACAAAAGACAATGGGTATAATTACTCTGGCATTATTGGCCGGCGGAGTCCTTCATAAGAGTCCTTCGGGCGATTTTGAAATTCCGATTTACGTAATTATTGCCTGTGCTTTAACCATGGCGGCAGGGACAATGAACGGTGGTTGGAAAATTATCAAAACTATGGGGCATAAAATTATCAAACTTAAACCGATTCACGGATTTGCTGCTGAAACTTCCGCTGCGGGATTGATTTTAACCGCATCACATTTTGGTATTCCACTTAGTACAACGCATGTTATTTCAACTGCAATTATGGGTGTGGGTTCAACCCTGCATGCGCATGCGGTTAAGTGGAAAATCGTCGGAAATATTGTAACTGCGTGGGTTTTGACAATTCCAGCATGTATGATATTGTCAGCGGCAATTTATTATCTGATTTATAAAATTTTCTAAACTGGAGGAAAAATGTCTGTTCAGCGGGTAGGCATAAATAATGCCGGTACAAAACGACAAATAAAGATGAATTCTGTTTCAGTTACAGGTTACGGGGCACTAGGCCTTGGAACTTTGAGTGTTGTGAGTGCGGCAAACAAGAAAGTTAAGTCACATAAATACCTCGGATATCTTGCAGGAGCGCTTGCTTTCATCCATACCGGCATAATCCTCGGCGGAAGGATGGCACGCCAAAATACACCGTTAAAAACTGCTGTTAAAGTTCAGGATGGCTAAACAAGCGCCAATTCTTCGACATCATCTTCCAGAAGCGACTTTTGAAACAGCGAACATTCTTCTGCCATATCCATTACAAGCGCGAATTTGGAATTGTGCAAAATGCTGTCAGGATTTGTAATTCCGTTAAATTTGATTGTATAGTGGTCGTCGGCTTTTTCCAGAATTTCAATAAATCCTGCCTCTGCAAATAAATCAAACATCATTTCAATAAGTTTAACGGATTTGCCAAGATGGCTTGCGCAGCGTAAAAGTTCTACCCTGCCGTCATTGTTATTTGAGGCAAATTTTAGCATACCCGTGAAAGTTTTTAAAAATTCCGTATCATCAAAGTATTTGATTTCATAATTCATAAGATGAATGCACTTTGGGGAAGTTTCTTCCATAATTTTTTCAAGAGTTTCTCTGTCCGCAGGGTAGTCAAAAAACATAACAGCATCGCAGGGGCGAAGATTTTCTCTGGAAACACAGCGTTCAATCAAGCCGTCGTAAGGCTTAAGCTTGTCCCGAACAGACTTGCTTTCGGCAAATACCAGAATGTTTTGTTTTGAACTTTTAACATAATCATTTACCTGCGGGAGAATATCCGTCTTTTTGCGGTGATCGTAAATTTTTAACTTTGCCTGATCCTGTTCTTCGGTTTCATCTTTTAAATAAGGAGAATGAATATCGTCAACAATAAGCTGTACGGTAGTATTCCCCTGATATTCGTTAATCTGCGGATGAAAAGCCACGTCAAGCGGGTCGCCTTTGGCAAGAGAAATATCTCCCTCACTCCAGCGGATACAGTTGAGCTCCCTGTTTCCTGAAAGCACCGTAAGCCTCAGGTGGTCTTTGTTTTCACCCATAAGCCGTTTTTCCTTCACACAAAGATTTCTCATTGCAAAAATCGGACTCGGGTTTGAGGCGCCGAAAGGTTCAAGTTTTGAAATTTCTTCAACCAGATCTACCGTAATATCATCAGGCGTAACCTCTAAATCTATATTAATAAAGGGTTTAAGAGTTTTGCCGTTGGACATTTCTTTAATTATGCGGTTAAGATTTTCTTTAACAAGTTTGAACGGAGTCTTTTCCGGAGAAAATGAAAGCCCTGCAGCCATTGCATGCCCGCCAAAACCATCAAGAATATCTCCGATTGAATTTATAGCATCATAAAGATGAACACCTTCAATACTTCTTGCAGAACAGCGGATTTGTTTGGCTTCTTCGTAGTAAGTCATCAAAAATGTCGGCTTATAATACTTTTCAACAAGTTTTGAGGCTACAATCCCGATAATTCCGACTTTCCATTCCGGATTAAACAGAATAATCGCAGGATTTTTATTTCCTTCTCTTTTGACCATCTCGTCAGCTTGCATAAAGGTTTCCTGACAGAGAGTCTGACGGATTTTGTTGAATTCATTAAGCGAAATAACGGCCATCTCTATTTCCTGCGGGTTGTCTGAAAGCATTACTTTTAGTGCCGATTCAACAGTATCAAGCCTTCCGGATGCGTTAATCCTCGGTGCAACCCCGAAAGCTATTTGTTCGGATGTAACTCCGTTTGACGGATTATAGCCGGCACTCTCCAGAAGTTTTTTAAGTCCTAAATGCCTGCCTTTTGAAATCAAATCAAGCCCTTTAAGTACAATATGCCTGTTTTCTCCGACCAGCGGAACTATGTCGGCAACAGTTCCTACTGCTGCGTATGGAAGAATGTCCATTATAAATTCTGATTTTTCAAACCTGTTCAACAGCGCCTGCGAAACCTTGAAGGCTACCCCGACACCCGCAAGAGAGGTTAGGCTTGTAATTTCTTTTGCCGAAAGATTTTCATTTAATGCATTCGGAGCCTTGGGGTTTATTATTGCATAAGCGTTCGGAAGCTCTTCAGGTGCTTCGTGATGGTCTGTGATGATTATGTCAATTTTGAAACTGTTGATGAAATTAACGGCCTCAACATCGCTAATTCCGCAGTCAACAGTGATAATAACTTTTGGTTTAACTGTTGTCATGAGTTTTACAAGCGCTTTTGTATCCAGTCCGTGGCCCTGTTTTTCTCTGTCTGGTATGAAATAATTGACGTCAGCACCAAGGTGAGAAAGTGTTCTGTATAAAAGCGAAGTTGATGTTACCCCGTCAGCGTCAAAATCGCCCCAGATAACGATTTTTTCATGATTTTCAATTGCTGCGGATAACCTTCCGACAGCTTTTTGCATATCACAAAAAACATAAGGGTCTGAAAGCTTTGTTTGAAGCGGATTTAAAAATTCTTCTGCATCTTTTTCGTTTATAATCCCACGTGTTGCAAGAAGCCTTTTAATTAGTGAAGTGCTATTATTGTCACAGTCTTTTATTATCCACTCTTTATGCATATTTTCTCCCAGTTTGTAATTAAATAATAGCATGAATAATGAGTTAAGCAATTTTTTGTATCTGCTTTACAAAAATTTACACTTGTGTTATAATACGTATACCCTTATGACAGCAGGGTTTTAGACTTTTAGAATTAAAAAAGTTGGAAATTAAATTTAAGTTTAATATAAAACCTGCCGTAATTGGGTATATAGATAGTAAGTATATAGTATCAGGAAGGATTTTTGAAATGTCGTTAGACCCCATCGATAACTCAAAAAATATTCTGGGTGCAAAACCTGCGGATATGCCATCTGATTTGCCCGAGTTTACTCTGGCAGATATCGATTTTGCAGCAATCGAAAAGAAAGCAAGTATCTTTGTTAAAGATACAAAATTTGTGCCTGTTGATGAACAGGTAAAACTTGTCAGCGTTGAAAAAAACGGTATTATTTATGAAGATGAAGGGAAAATGCAGCTTGCTAACAGCCAGACAGAGCTTGCTGAAACCAAACTTGATGAGGATTTTAATATTACCGGATTTTTCGGCGGATTCTTTGGCAAGAAGAGTATGTTTAACAAAAAGAATGACAACCTTGTTTAGCTAGTATGAAAAAGATTGATGCGCTGTTTTCTTAATTGAAAGCGGCGCATTTGTGTTATACGGGTGAGGTAAGTTGAAAGGGTGAAGAGTGAATTGAATTGAATTGTTCATTCGTCTTTCATCAGAGCGAGGATTAAGAAAAGCCGTTGGGTCTTTCGGGCTTCGCACTTAGAATGTCAGTTTGGGAATTTCTTAACTATTTTGTATGGCTAACAATAAATTAATATATACATAAACCGGACGGAGATTTACCCGTCCGGTTTTTGCATATATTAATATACAGTACTTTTATTGAATTGCCAGATCGTGGCCTAAGGTCATCTGATTCAACACTTCAATTGCTTTTTTAAGCTGAACATCATTTTTATTTTTAACGTCTTCTTCTTTAAGTTCTACAACAATATCAGGAGTTATACCTTTTTTGTTGATATCTGTTCCATTCGGAGTGAGGTATTTTTGGATTGTGATATTGATACCTGCTTCGTATGGAAGTTTGTTGATTTCCTGAACAAGACCTTTACCGAAAGATTGTTCGCCGATAATGACGGCTCTACGGTTGTCTTTCATTGCACCCGAGAAGATTTCGCTTGCGGATGCAGAACCTTTGTTGATAAGTACAACAACCGGTTTTGTTGTCAGAACCCCTCTGGTTGCACGGGATGTTTCTTTGTAACCGTCACGGTCTACTGTTGAAACTATTGTGCCTCCATCAAGAAACATATCGGAAATATAAATTGCGTTGCTTAAAAGTCCGCCCGGATTTGAACGAAGATCTATGATAAAGCCTTTTTTATTCTGGCTCTGATCAAGGATTGATTTGAATTCTGCGGCTGCGTTGCGGCTGATGAAAGAACTCAGTCTAATATATGAAATATCATCTGGAACTTTCATTTCAAGCGGAGTTTTTTGTGAAATTGATTTCACTTCAATTTCTGCACGTGTAATTGTATAAGTTTTTGGTTCAGTGTCTTTACGTTTGATAAGCAAAGTTACCTGCGTGCCTTCTTTGCCTCTGATTTTGTCGGCGGCTTTATCTACAGTAATTCCCTTTGTGGAAACGCCATCGATTTCAAGAATTTCATCGTCAGCCTTTAATCCGGCCTTTTCTGCCGGTGTATCTTCAATCGGAGCAATGACCATCAACTTGCCGTCTTTAACACCGATTTGAATACCTATTCCTTTCAGAGAACCTTTGATTGAACTTGTTTCTTCTGCAAATTCTTTTGGATCCAGAAATTTTGTATAAGGATCATTCAAGCTTGCTACCATTGTGTTTATTGCAACATAAGCATCTTCATTTGTGCGGATGTATCTGTCATATTTATGGCGCCATTTGTTCCAGTTCTGGGCATTGTTGGTCTGGTCTACGTATTTGGTGTTAATCAGACGCCATACATTGTCATATAGTTCTACAGGCGTGTATGCAAATACGTTGTCCCTTATAATCCAGCCGAAAAGGATTACAAAAAGACCCATAAATATAAAGCTTTTTCTCATAATGTTTCTCATTCTTTAACTTTTTCCTCCAAATTACTCTCAATTTCATTACCTGTTGCACAACCTGTATTACATAAGATGTTTTTTATCGGAATTTGTTGCATGTTTTTATAAATTTTTCAGGATAATGACCTTTCAAGTACATGTTTATTATATCATAACTTGCATTAAAAAACAGTTTCAGCCGAAATATTTTAAAATTTCGTTATCAACCATTTTATATTCTTTTACTGCTGCGCAGTCTGAGGGAAGTATAAATACAATCCCGTCCGGGTGAGCTTTTTTGTCTAGTTTCATTGCGGAGATGACTTTGTTTATGTTGAAATCCGGAATTTGTTTAAAGTTGTATTTTTTTATCAAATCTTCGGCTACGAATTTGTAGCTTTCGAGAATTAGTCCCATTTTATAAGCCATATTAAAAACAAATTCAATCCCTTTTACGACAGCTTCGCCGTGGGTATATTTTTTGTAACGGGTAATTTGTTCTATTGCATGCGCGTATGTATGGCCGAAGTTGAGAATTTTTCTTAAATTCCCTTCTTTTTCATCTTTTTCGACAACCGAAATTTTCAAAGAAATGCAGATTTTAATAAGTTCTTCAAGAGTTTTAGCATCACGGTTAAGGATTTGATCAGCATTGAGGGTAAGGTAGTTGATTAAGTTAAAATCTTCCTCACATTTGCAGGATTTTTCGATAAAGGCATATTTGATGACTTCACCAAGACCGGTTTTAAATTGTCTGTCGTCGAGGGAATTGAGGAAGTTTGTATTAATTAAAACAGCGTCCGGCTGGTAAAAACTGCCGACAAGGTTTTTGCCGTAATCAGTATCAATACCGGTTTTGCCTCCGACAGAACTGTCAACGCAGGCCAGTAAGGTTGTCGGAACCTGTATAAGATGAATTCCCCTCATATAAGTTGCGGCTGCAAAGCCTGCAATATCACCGCAAACTCCACCTCCGACAGCAATTATAAAATCGTTTCTGGTCAGTTTTAATTTTAGTGCTCTGTCGAGTATTTTTTGATAAGTTTTGAAATTTTTTTCTTTTTCGCCGTCTTTGAGAATAAAAATCCGTTCTTTTGGAAGGTTCAGAAAGTTGCCGAACAGTTGAAAAACTTTCTGGCTTATGACGGCAAGGCAGTTGTTTTTGCCGGTTATGTCAAGAATTTCGCTGTAAAGTTCCGGAATATCATTGTTCTTAATTATTATCGGATAAGATTTTTCTGATGAATTAATTTTCACGTTAAGAGTTTGCATTGATTACTCCCATAATTTCTCCTGCGACGGCGGCAGGACTTTTTTTATCGGTGTCAATAGTATAGTTTGCTTTTTTGTAGTTGCCTTCTCTAAGTGAAAGAATGTAAGCGATTTTTTCGACAGAAAAATTTTTTCTCAAAAGCGGTCGGTGGTTTTCTGCCTTAATCCGTTCGTAAATAGTTGCGGGAGAGGCTTTAAGAAAGAATACTTTTGAATTTTCGAGAAATCTTCTGCGGTTTTCGGGGTTTTCAAAAGCACCTCCGCCAGCAGAGATTATCTGATTGTCGTTTTGCAGAAACTGTCTGATTTTTATGCTCTCAAGTTCTCTGAAGTGCGGTTCGCCGTATTTGAGAAAAATTTCAGAGATTTTTTTGCCTGTGCTTTTTTCGATTTCAGAATCAATGTCGACAAGAGTGAACCCCGGCAGAACTTTAGCAAGTATCTGCGCTGTGGTTGTTTTGCCGCACCCCATCATTCCAATCAGCGTGATATTATTCTTCATAAAAATATTTTACATTAAACAAAGATTTCGTGTTATTTTCACGCAAAATTTTATGATTTATTTATTGAGAAGTTTCTCATAATTTCTTCAAAGCTATCGCCGCCGTATTTGAGGAGAATTTCGTTTAAGAGAACACAGGCAATTCTGGCTTCCGCTATGACAGCGCAGGCTTCAACAGCACAGGTGTCCGAGCGTTCAAAATGCGCCTCTGTTTCTTCCATTGTTGAAGCATCAACTGTTCTAAGGGGTTTTCTCATGGTCGGAATCGGCTTCATTGAAGCAAAAATCTGTAAATTTTCACCGTTTGTCATGCCTCCTTCAATCCCGCCTGCATTGTTGGTTTCACGTACGATTTTTCCGTTTTCTATGAACATTTCGTCATGAAATTCGCTTCCGCGGAGCTTGTATGAATGATGGTTCCCTATAGAAACGGTTTTGACCGCCGGAATGCTCATAACTGCCTGTGCAATTCGTCCGTCAAGCATTCTGTCCCAGTGGACGAATGAACCTAAGCCTACAGGCATGTTTTCATAAATTACGACGAATTTTCCGCCCAAAGAATCGCCTTCTTCACGTGCTTTGTCAATTTCTGCATGAAATTTTTCTTTATCTTTTTCTGTTCCGATTTGTAAAATTCTTGAGTAGCCTCTGATGTTTAATTTTTCGAGAATTTGTTTTGCAACTGCGCCGACGGCTGTTTCGATTGCTGTTTTTCTGGCGCTTGAGCGTTCAAGAATGTTTCGCAGGTCTTTGTGATTGTATTTTACGGATCCTGCAAAATCAGCGTGCCCGGGGCGATATTTTGTGAAAGCTTTTTCGTCGGTTTCGTCCTCGGGTCGGATGCTCATGATTTTTTCCCAGTTTTCGAAGTCTTTGTTATAAATCACAAGTGTAACGGGAGCACCGGTCGTTTTGCCGAACCTTACACCTGATGTTATTTCAACGGTATCGGATTCAATTTTCATCCTTCCGCCCCTGCCGTAACCTTCCTGACGACGTTTGAGTTCATTATTGATAAAGTCAGGGTTTATATCAAACCCTGACGGTAAACCTTCTATAATTGCGGTTAAGCATTTGCCGTGGCTCTCTCCGCCTGTTAAAAATCTGAATTTTTCATACATAATTCTTTTTGTCCTTCCTGCAATGAGGGAATTATTTTTTGTTTGCGTATTTAAGGAAAATCTGCTGTTTTGTCTGCATCATTTCTTCTGTAATCAACCATTTGCCGTCTGGTTGTTTGGTTAAAATCATGTATGTTTTAAGTTTGTAAGTTTCGCCTGAAGGCTGACGGAGTGAACTTACTTTATATCCGTTGCCTGATTTGGTAACAGTTATATCAGTGTAGTTGTTTTTGTAATTTCTGAGTTTAGCGCCTGCCTGCCCCAGTTTCATTTGTTTCATATAAGTTGCGGTGTCGGTTGTAACATCAACAAGTCCGCCGTCCGGTTTTACAACCTGTCTGATGATTTTTGCGTTTGGAGAATACATTTTTTCAATTGTCGGGCTGTAGCTGTTTGCGGCTTTTACGTAATTTTCAAAAAAAGCTTTTGCGTCAGAGGCGTCATCAGCAAATGCCTGCAAACCTGTTGTCAAAAACAATCCGAATAAAAAAACTATAGATAATATTTTTTTCATTATTTTTCTCCTGTTTCCTACAATGATAGAACGACTAAGTACATAAAAAAGTTCATTTTTGTACAAATTATAATATCATAAAAATTTTTAAGGGGCATTAAACAAAAGAATTGTAAAGATTGCCTGCCGCGGCAATTTGTAAAATAAAATTTTACGAAAAAATATTACAAAAGGGAGGTTTTATGATTGACGAAGAAAAAATAACGATAGAAGAAGAGATGGTTGCAGAAACTGCCCCGCAAAAGCCGTCAAGAATTCTTATGGTCGTAACAAATGTTTGTGAATTTAATGATAAAGAGCATACAAAGACAGGTGTATGGTTTGAGGAGTTTGCTGTGCCATACAATGAGTTTAAGAAAAACGGGTTTGACGTAGCTGTAGCGACTTTGACAGGCGAGATTGCGCCGATTGACCCTGAGAGCGAAAACTTGTTTGAGGATATAATCTGGAATGATGCAAGAAAAGCTCTTAATGACACAGAAGCTTTGGACACAATTGATTCTGACAGTTTTGACGCAATTGTTTTGCCCGGAGGCCACGGGCCTATGTTTGACCTTGCAAAAAGCGAAGTTCTCGGGGATGTAATAAACAGATTTAACCGTGACGGCAAGCTTATTGCCGCAATTTGCCACGGGCCTGCAGGGCTTTTGCCAGCCAAAGAAAACGGAATTCCGTTTGTAAGCGGAAGAAAATTAACTTCTTTTACAAATGAGGAAGAAAGGTATTACAAAAAAGATAACCTGACACCGTTTTTTCTTCAGGATGCGCTTCTGGATGAAGGTGCAAGTTTTATAGAAGACAAGCCCGGCGCCGTTAATGTAATTACCGATGGAAACCTTATTACGGCACAGAACTTTCAGTCCGCCAAAAACTTTGCAAAAGCTGTAATTGATTATCTTGCATATTAAATTTAAAAAAGCCTTTTTCTTATATAATTAAAGAAGGAGGCTTTTTAGATGAAAACTTTTTATGATTATGACACACCTGTCGGCAAGCTTTATATAGAGGCGGAAGACGATTATTTGACGCGAATTTCTTTTTTTGAACTTTTTTCTAAAAGGCTTGAAACTCCTCTAATAAAAGAAACTTACAGACAATTGTCCGAATATTTTGCGAAAAAACGCAAAATCTTTGACATTCCGCTAAAGCTTGAAGGTACGGAATTTCAAAAGGCTGTCTGGCATGCGTTAATGAAAATTCCGTATGGCAAAACAGCGACTTATCTTGAAATAGCGGAGACCATCGGCAATCCGAAAGCCTCAAGAGCAGTCGGGATGGCGAATAACAAAAATAAAATCCCGATAGTAATTCCCTGCCACAGAGTAATCGGCTCAAACGGAAGCCTTACTGGCTATGCAGGAGGGCTGGAGATTAAGAAAAAGCTTCTCAATATTGAGAAAAGTTCGTAATCATCCGTTGAGGCAGATAAAAATAGAGGAAATTTGTCATTGAGAGCGGAGCGAAGAATCTGATTATAGCAGATCCTTCGGCTTGCGCCTCAGTTTAGTAGGTCGGATTTACCAATCCGACATTTTATTTAATTTTTCGGCTATTTTTGGTTATTCACCCTCACCCGAATTTCTAAATTCGCAGTGCTCATAAAGAAATTCTACCCTCTCCCGTCATCAGGGAGAGGGAGAAAAAAAAGCTGGATTGCTTCGCCTCCGGCTCGCAATGACTAACCTGTCAACCGTTCAACTTTTCAACAAATTTCGCCCCTCACCCTAGCCCTCTTCCTCTTGAATTATTCGGGCCCGCCCCGCAGATGGCGGGGACAGGAGCGGAGTAAAGTCCGACCCGCACCTTATGGGTTTCGCTTCGCTCCACCCTGCCGAAAATCCGCCACAAGGGGAGAGGGGCCTATTTTCTTCACTCTTCACTTCTCACGCTTTACGTATCCAGCCTTTCAACTTTTCAACCATTCAACTAATCATCACGCTTCACTTAGCGGGCGAGGATGGTTTTACAATTTGGAAATGAAAGTAAAACACCCCAAAATCTGACAATGTAACGAAATGTAAATATAAATTAAAAATGCCTGAAATCCAGTTATACTCTGCTATATGATATGATATGATATGATGTGATGCGGGCGTGGCAATACTTTTCGCCTTTTTGTTTTAATAAAAGAGTAAGGGAAATTTCAATTACAAAGGAGAACTTGGAATAAACAATCCTGAAAAACTTTAGGGCTGCGTCAAGTTCCAAAGACTATGGCAGGGAAAAATTAAGAAAAAACAAAAAGGAGTAAAGATTATGAATTATTTGTCAATATCTAAAGTAATAGGTATGATTTCAAAACTGGAAGGCAGCAAAGGCGCTTTGTCGCTGGGTGGAAAACAGTTAAAAATGCTCGCAAAAGACAAGAAACTTGCCGGTGTTGTTGACAAAATGCAAGAGCCGGTTCTAGATGTGGCTTACAAAGCAAAATCAAACTATAACATTGCAGCATTCAGACTTCGTGACGGCAAAGAAGTGGTTGCAAACGGTGCTGTTTCACTTCAAAACCCCGGAACTGCGGAAAGTATTGTTAAATACCGTCTGAATGTCGGCGAAAACGGAAATATCCTCCGCACTAACGGTTTTGGAGATTTCGGCAAACAGCTTGATGTAGATGATGTTTCAGTGGCAATTTCACGCCAAAAAGGCAAATTTTCAACAGATATAAGATCCGGCAAAACCGCAGGCGTTTCTACGGAACTTGATGAACAAAAAGCTGTAGGTTTGATAAGCCGCTACACCGGTGAAACCGAAGACAACGTCAGACGTGGACTTTACAGAGGAATTGCAGATGATGCAAATGACATACAAAAATACTGGCGTGAGGCAGGAAATGCACTTTCCGGCGCTCCGAAGGGGCCTAAAGCCGAAAAAGTTGCTATTCCTGAATTAAAACCATTTGACCCTGATTTATTCAAAAAAGGCGTCCCGGATGAAGCGCTTACAAAACTGAGAAAACTTGCAAAAGAAGATTTTTCTGAATTTGTAAAAGTTAGAAAAGAAATGGGCAAATATGGATTTCAGCCTTACTTCCATCCAAAAACCGGCGAATTTAAGATTATGGATGGTGTCAAAAATATGGAGGAAGTCGGCAAAAAATTAAAAGCTCAAGGGCTTATAAACGATATTCCGAAAGAAAACTTCGGCAAGATTAAACAGCCGGATATTAAAAATATCGACGATTATATAAAACGAAATCCTTCAAAGCTTAAAGAAGGCGAAATCGAAAGTGCGAAAAAGACTTCTTTGTTGATAAAAGAAGAATTGTCATATATGAAAAGTCAATTTACAAAATTAACAGATGAAGGAGAAAAGGCAAAACTTGCCAAAAAATATAAAGATTTGACAAGCAAACTTGAATGTAATGAAAAATATCTTGCCAGCTTAATGAAAGAATTAGAAAACTAAAAAACAGAACAGACAGACAGATTGAATAATCAGGCCGGAACGGCGGAGCCGTTCCGGCTTTGGTTCTATGCGGGTTGAAATTTTAGAAAAATAGGTTATAATAAAAATAAGGGCGAGAGGATTGCCGTCCTCTCTTTAAAAGCCCCGGTTTAGTTATTTTTTAGAACTAGCATAATCAACAAGATTATAGCTAGTTCTTGTGTATTAATAACCATTTTATCCCCCCCTTTCCATGGTATCCAAATTTGCAGTTTGTGCCATGAAGTAAGATGAAGAAGGGCTTACCCTATGGTGTTATTATACAAAAATTCAGGATAAGGGTCAAGATTAAAGGAAATATTATTAATATAAATCTGCGATAATCGCAGAAATTTCTTTAAAATTATCAGGGTTGAAATTTTAGAAATATAGGTTATAATAAAAAATAAGGGCGAGAGGATTGCCGTCCTCTCTTTAAAAGCCCCAATTATGTTAGTTTGAGCGCTAGGATAATCAGCAAGATTATAATTAGCGCTTTTTCACTTATCGTGAAAACCAACTTTATCACCCCCTTTCCATGGTATTCAAATTTGTAGTTTGTGCCATGAAGCAGGATGAAGAAGGGCTTGCCCTTGGTATGATTATAATAAAAGAATGATTTTTGGTCAATATTTCGGGAAATATTATTAATTTTTAGGTTTTAACCGTTGCTCTTGCAGTCTGCGATTTTCTCAATATAATAAAGTTATGAAATACAGAGATAACGTGCGCAATTTTTGTATTATTGCCCACATAGACCACGGAAAATCAACACTTGCCGACAGATTGCTTGAGGCAACAGGTACAGTTGCCCAGCGTGATATGCAGGATCAAATTCTTGACAGCATGGACATTGAGCGTGAAAGAGGGATTACCATCAAGCTTAACGCTGCCCGTATGAATTATAAAGCAAAAGACGGCAAAGAATATATTCTTAACCTGATTGACACCCCGGGGCACGTTGATTTTTCTTATGAAGTGTCACGTTCGCTTGCGGCCTGTGAGGGTGCTTTGCTTATTGTAGACGCAACTCAGGGGGTTGAAGCGCAGACTCTTGCAAACGTTTATCTTGCTATTGAGCAAAACCTTGAAATTATTCCTGTCATTAATAAAATCGACCTTCCGTCCGCAGATGTCGAGCGGGTTAAGGCTGAAATCGAAGAAGTCCTCGGGATTGACGCTTCTTATGCAATTCCGGTGAGCGCAAAAGCGGGTATCGGGATTGAAGATGTTCTTGAAGCGGTTGTGGATTTGATTCCTCCGCCGGCTGATACATCTGAAAAACCTTTGCGTGCACTTGTTTTTGACAGCGCTTATGACCAGTATCTCGGAACGCTCTGCTTCTTCAAGATTATCGACGGCAAAATGCATCTTGGTGATAAAGTTAAATTTATGGCATCGGGCAAAGAGTATGAAATCGTTGAACTCGGTTATCTTACCCCCTCAAGAGTTCAGGTGAATGAGCTTGTCTGCGGAGATGTAGGGTATTTTGCAGGGTCTATAAAAGAATTGACAAGATTTGTCGGAGATACCATCACTACAGTTGAAAATCCCGCAAAAGAACCGCTTCCGGGATATAAAGAAGCTTTGCCTATGGTATTTTCAGGTATGTATCCGGTGGATAACGACGATTACCACGACCTTAAAGAAGCTCTGGAAAAACTTAAGCTTAACGACAGCAGTATTACTTTTGAGCCGGAAACGTCAAGTGCTCTGGGGTTTGGCTTCAGATGCGGGTTTTTAGGGATGCTTCACATGGAAATTGCGCAGGAAAGGCTTGAAAGAGAGTATAACCTTGCGCTTGTTACAACCGCACCTTCCGTTGTCTACCATGTTTACAAAACTAACGGCGAGATGGTTGAAATTGACAACCCTGCTAACCTTCCGCCTGCGCAGTACAGGGATTATATAGAAGAACCCTATGTCAGAGTACAGATTATCACTCCAAACGAGTATGTCGGAACGTTGATGGAACTTTCTCAGACCAAGCGTGGGATATTTATAAATATGCACTATATTGATAAAGTCCGTGCAAGTCTTGAGTATCAGATCCCTTTAAGTGAAGTTATCACAGACTTCTATGACCAGCTTAAATCCCGCTCAAAAGGCTATGCAAGTATGGATTATGAATTCTGCGACTACAAACGTTCAAAACTTGTAAAACTTGATATTCTCCTTGCAGGCGAAGTAGTTGACGCTTTATCTGTTATTTGTCATGAAGACAGCGCTTATTATATCGGTCAAAAATTAACCGCAAAGTTGAAAGATATTATACCCCGTCAGCTTTTTGAAGTGCCTATTCAGGCAGCAATCGGCGGACGGGTAATCGCCAGAACTAACATAAAAGCCATGCGCAAAAACGTTCTTGACAAATGTTACGGCGGTGATATTTCACGTAAACGCAAACTTTTGGAAAAACAAAAGAAAGGTAAAAAACGTATGAAATCCGTCGGACGTGTAGAAGTTCCACAGGAAGCTTTTATGGCAGTTTTGAGTCTTGATGAAGATTAGACTTTGTAAAAAATGAAATTAATTTAGATGTCAAAACCTCTTTTCATCGCCTCTCTTGTAACGTCAATCCTGCTTTCAACATGAAATTTATCAATTATTGCACTGACATGTGCTTTTACTGTTGCTATAGATATGGATAATTTCTTTGCAATTTCCGGGTTGCTGTCTCCATCTATAATATATTTTAATACTTCTTTTTGTCTATTTGTCAGATAAATCTTTTCCATAGCTTCGTTCCCCGTAAACTTTTTCTCTCTCAATTATTAAAAATAGATAAGTTTATACTACCAAAACATAATTAAAATAATATTAGTCACAAGTCTAATTTTTGTCGAAAGTTCTTGCTATAATACAATCTCGGCCAATTTTAAATTTGTGATTGTTAAAAAATGTTACAAAAATATGAAAAATATATACATTAGACGCAATTTGTATATCAAAAAATACTTTATATATACAAGAGATGATTAAGAGTATTAATAGGAACAAATATATGATTGTAAACAAATGTAAAAAATCTTGATTAAACATTGAAGATTATTAATACATGTACCGATTGTATGTATGTGAGTAATTAAGAAAAAGAAAAAGAAAAGGAGATTTGAGATGACTAACGGTATTAACGGAGATTACGGACAATTTAAAAAAGGCAACATTTTACAGCCTAACGGTATTCAAAACGGTGAAGTAAAAAAAGCTGAGGCCGCACCGAATGAACCGATTATTAACTTTAATACAAACAACAACAAAGAAATAGGTTTTGACCTGTTAACACAGAATGCAGGTTCAGCATACGGAAAAGCTCTTACACTGTCAACGGATGTTGTAATTGACAAAGCTTTAACAAAAGGTCTTTCAGGCAAAGAAATGGCTGCATTGCAAAAAGAATTAAGCAGACCTGGTGTTACTGGACGTGTCGGCAATGTCGCAGTAAGCACATTCTCTATGTTGGAAGCACTTGATGAATTTAATATGGTATAAATTCATGATTTTTTAAAATTCAAAGATAAAATAAGTCTTTTGAATTGAATACCGTAAGCATCTTTACTGCAAAACTTATAAATCTACATTTACTCACACAAATTTTAGGCGCTTATTATAAGCGCCTTTTATTTTTTAGCTTAAGCTCTCGGGTGAGCTTCGTTATATACTTCTTTCAGATGCTGGGTAGAAACGTGTGTATAAATCTGGGTATTAGAAATGCTGGCATGCCCCAAAAGCTCCTGTACAACCCTAAGGTCTGCTCCGTTTTCGATTAAGTGTGTTGCAAAGCTGTGACGGAATACGTGCGGAGTGACTTTTTTGGGCAGAGCAATTTTCTCAGCCGTTTCGTTGATTACGTTTCGGATTGTTTTGGTCTGGAGCCTGTAGCCTGTGTTGTTGATAAATACAGGCGAATTTTCTGAGGGTTCTTCAAGCGGAAAACCTTTCGGAATTAGGGCTCTTGCAGAATCAATGTATCGTTGAAGATAGGATTTTGCCCTGTCAGTAACGAGAATAATTCTTTCTTTTGCTCCTTTTCCAAAAACTCTGATTTCATTATGTTCAAGGTTTAAATCTCCAAAGTTCAGCCCGCTGAGTTCTGAAACACGCATTCCTGTTGCCCAGAGAAGTTCCAGAATCGCACGGTTTCTGAATCCTGAAGGGGTGTCCATTTTAACATTATTCAAAATTTCTTCAACCTCGTCGGGTGTCAGGAATTTCGGCAGAGATTTGGGCCGTTTGGGGGAAGTAAGGTTCATTGCGGGGTTTGTTTCAACCTTTCTTTCCCTGTAAAGATATTTGTAAAATGTTCTGATTGAAGCAATTTTTCGGGCGATAGTATTTTTTTTGTAGTTAAACTTTTGTATGAAATGTAAGTATTCCCTAACTTTAGAAAAGTTCACATCCTCGCATGACTCATCTCCCATCCATAGTAAAAAATCTAAAATGTCCGTACAATAAGCCTTTGCGGTATGTTTAGAAAAATTTTTTTCGACAATAATATACGATCTGAAGTCTTCCAAATCTTGTTTTGAACTTGAATTTAAACCCATCATTTGCCTTATTGCTTTTTTATAAAAGATATTATACAATAACATTGAAAGTTTTAGAATAGTTAAAGTTATATTTTTAAACAAATTTGTAAAGCAGGAGAAACGATGAATTGTAAAAAAGTATTAATTGCTTCAATGATTTTCGCAAATATCCTATGTGCATCCAATGTTTTCGCTGCTCAGGAATTGCAGGCGCAAGTCACAAAAGCCCAGAAAAGTTATGCAAATATAGAAAAGTTGATAGAATACAATCATTATGAAGAAGCAGACCAGAAGATTCGGGAACTTTTGAATAAAAAACCGGATGATATTGAGCTTCTTGCTTTGAGATGTATTTCAAGGGCTAAACAGCACAAACTTGCACCGGCTCAGGAAGAACTCGACAGACTGCTTCCTAAATACCCTAAAAATGCGCAGCTGCACTATGCTCAGGGTATTGTTTATTTGATGCGAACAACATCTTCTGATGTTACTTACATCAGAGATACCAGAAACCTTATTGAAAGTGCGATAAAAGAATTTGTAGCGGCTGTTAATGCAGACAGCAATTATTATCAGGCCTATAACGCTATGGGTGTTGCAACTTTAAGACTCGGTAACAGAAAAGATGCCAGAGATCTTTTTAATGTAGCTTTGCAGCTTAATCCGCAGTATGCTACAGCTTATGATAACATAGGCAATCTTGAACTTATTGAAGGAAATCTTGCTGAAGCAGAACAATATTTTAACAAATCTCTAAAACTTAATTCACATAACCCCACAACAATGTATCATTTAGGTCAGGTTGCTGTCCGCCAGCGTGATTTTAATAAAGCTTTAACCTGGCTTAACCACTCAATCCACATGCACCCGATGTCTTCTCCTGCTTTGACATTACAGGGTGAATGCTATTTGATTCAAGGAAACCAGGCAGCTGCTATTAATTCATTCAAAAAAGCAATTGCCGTAAAACCTGAAAACTCACGTCCTTATGTAAACCTTGCAAATATTTACGAAAGACGTGCAGACGAAGAATTTGCAATGGAACAGCTTAAGACCGTTCTGACTATCAACCCGAATTATGTTGACGGTATTATGAGAGTCGCCGATATGTCCCTGCATACAAGAAAATACGAACAGGCGCTTGATTATTATACAAGATTGCTTGATGACAGCAAATACGGTGACCGCGCGATTATTGGTCTTGCAAATACTTACTATGAAATGTCAAAAGATCGTGCTGACAGTGACAGCATGACGACAAATAAAGAACTTTACCTTGCTTACGATTACATAAACAAGGCTATTGAAAGAACTCCGGATGATTTGGAACTTCACCTTGCAAAAATTAAACTTGCAAGATTGACTCACCAGCTTCCTATGTCTAAAGAAAGCTTGAATTACATTGTTCAGGCTGCATCAAACAGCTTGATGGACAGTGTAATTAAGGGTGAAGCTTATTTGACTCTCGGCAGAGAAAAAGATGCCGTTTATACTTTTGAAAACGCAATCAACTTTGCTGATGAAGTAGATGACCAGTTGTATCTGGCTGAAATTCTTGTTCATAACAAACAGTTCAGAACGGCACGTCTTGCCTTGAAGAAGGCTCTTATGCAGGATCCTGATAATGTAATTGCTAAGAACAGCCTTGCATACATCGATCTTTGCGAAACAAAATCAAACGAATTCTTTGATGTTGCACAAAGACAATATAAAGAAAAGAATTATGCTTCTGCAATTGAATATTGTAACAGAGCAATTGACTTCTATCATAACAGTGGTCCAATTGCAAAACTTAAAGCAATGTCTTACGAAGCAGAAGGCAACTATCAGGGGGCAATAAAATACTACAACCAGTATCTTGCATACACCCCGAATGCAACAGATAGAGAAGACATTATGAAGCGTATAAGCAAATATCAAACAAAAATGTAATAAATTAAGGTCGGGTTTCGTGAATATTGCGAAACCCGATTAAAACAATAAAATTTTTATAGGGATATTTAACCGGATTTAAGAACTAAGCTGGAATAGCCATGCAGAATAAAAAGAAATTTGACATCAGAAAGACATTTGAAATATTTTTGCGTGAACCTTTGAGCATATTAAAAGTAGGTTTGTTTCAGATTGTACATCTGGAAACGAATATTTTTAACCAGAAGGCAGTAAACGTTGATTTTTTGGATGACAAAACGCAGATTACGGTTGTAAACAACGAAAAAATGTACAATCTTTTTCAGACGGTTTTATTTAAACGCAGGTTGAAAGAACAACAGGAAAAGGCTTTGTCTACAAAATAGCGGAATTTGATAAAATCAGGAGAAAATATGAAATTTTTGCAGGCGAAATTTATTATAAGTGCCGAGAAACTGAGTCAGTGTCCAAATTTTAGTTTGCCTGAGTATCCGCTATTGGGGCGATCTAATGTCGGGAAAAGTTCTTTTATAAACGGGCTTGCAAACCAGAAAAAACTGGCTAAAACATCAAATACTCCAGGAAAAACCCGTCTTATTAATTTTTTCAATTTTTCCGACAAATTTACGATAGCTGATTTGCCGGGGTATGGCTACGCCAAGGTTTCTAAGGAAGCACAGAACAGATGGCAGAAGTATTTGGAAGAATATCTTTTGAAAAGAACTCAAATTAAATCTCTAATTCAATTAATAGACGCACGTCATGACATACAGAAGAATGATTTTCAGATGAGAGAGTGGGTTGAGACTTATAATCTGCCTGTAATAACGATATTGACAAAGATGGATTACGTGCCTAAGAGCAAGACTTTGAATGTAATAAAAAAAGTTGAAAAGGAGCTAGGCGGAACGGTTTTACCCTTTAGCGCCATTGATAACAGGTATAATGAAGGGATTTTTGATTTTCTTCTTGCCTCCGGAGCTGAAAATTAAATGCTAAGATGCTGTCGTATGAAAGATTTTTCCAAGATTTTCGTATTGTATTATTGCTATTGTGCAATAACAATTCTTTCAGAAAGCACTCCATTTTTTATTGCATAAACAATTTATAAACATCAACTTCCAGCGCATCCGCAATAAGACATAATCTTTTTATACTCGGAGTCTTTCTTCCACGTTCAATTTCAGACAAATAATCACAAGAAATGCCGGCTTTTTCGTTCAAAACTTCCTGAGATAATTTTTTCTCTAATCGATATTTTTTTTATGTTTGATTGTAACAATAAAATCGTGCTATTTGCCTGTGTTTATAAAAACGCTTTACCACTAAAATAAAAATATGGAAAATAGCACGGAGGAAATCATGACAGAAACTATTACGGAAACAGCTTATGGTGAAATTAAAAAGCTAAATAAATTAATCTTTTCTGAAGATTATCTTAAGTCAAAACCTTTTCACGATATTATTCACGATATTTTTTCAACCTTTGCGCCGAAATATATATTATCTGTTCTTATGTTTCAAATGGCATCGGAAGTTGCGCTTACTATCCGGCATTCACCGCAAATTTATGAAAACTACACCCGTCAGGAGAAAAATAACCTGAAAAATTTTCTGAAAAACATGAGGCAGATAATCCGCCACCTCAACAAAGCAAACGAAACCCTGTATAATATCTGCGGGTTAATTAAAATAAATTCAGACTGATCTGAAGGTTATTCGTTGAAATTAGTCTAAATAGAATACAGTAATAACTTTGTGACCTTCTTCAGCGTATTGAACAGCGTTGTGAAGAGTTTTACTTGTATGAGAAAGGAAACATATCAACTGGTTGCAGTCATCAATAATTTCTCTGTTGCAAACACGCGAAGCGTCAGCAAGAGTCATCATCGCACGGTCAGCGTGTTCAATAATATTCGGAACCCCGATAAGCTGATCCTGAACGTCGCTCGGCTGTTGCCCGATTGTTTGCGGAAGAATAACCTTCAATTTGTCCGGATTTGCTTTCATTGCACCTCTGATAGCGGCAGCGTTTGTACCTGAAGACCCGCCTGATGTAATGATGGTGTTGCCCTGTCTTACGAGCGCTGTTGCAAGCGTTTCAATCATTTGCTGATGGGTAATCGGAAGGTTACGGCTTCCGATAATTGCGATTTTTTTGGCAGATTGTCTTATTGTTGCAAGTTCCTGAGCCAGTTCGTCAACTGTGTGCGGAGAATCTGCGCTCACGGTATCCATATCATCTATCGGAACCATAATTGACGGTTGTTCGTCATTGCCTTTGTCGCCCGCATCCAATAAAATTTCTTCTACATCTGCCATTTTTCCTACTTTCTGAGATAAATCACAATTGCAATAAATATTTTTTTCAAGTATGCTGATTATAACACAAAAATTTAATTTTGGGAATAGGGAGAATGGAAAATCTACTTGAAAATCTTAACAAGGAGCAGAAAGAAGCTGTTCAAACGGTCAAAGGCCCGCTGTTGATACTGGCAGGAGCCGGAAGCGGAAAGACAAAGGTTTTGACAACAAGGATTGCATATCTTGTGCGTCAGGGAGTGCGTCCGAAAGACATTTTGGCTGTAACATTTACCAACAAAGCCGCAAAAGAGATGAAAGAGCGTCTTGGAAATATCTTAGGCGAAAATACCGTAAAATTTATGTGGGTCGGCACTTTCCACGGAATTTGCGGAAGAATTTTACGTGAAAACATTGACAATTACAACTTCCAGTCAGGCAAAAAGCTGGATAAGAATTTTTCTATCTATGACGAAACCGACAGCGTTGCGGTGATTAAGCAGGCTATCAAAAAGCTTAACCTTGATGACAAAGTTTATCAGCCAAAACTTGTTAAATCTATTATTTCCAACGCAAAAAACAAAATGCAGGACGCATATACATTCGCAACCTTTGCAAGAGATTTTAAGTCCCAAAAAATTGCCTCGATTTACGAAGAATACGAAAATTCTCTCAACAACAACAATGCAATCGACTTTGACGATATGCTTATGCTGACCGTAAAACTTCTTGAACAAAACGCTCAGGTCAGAGAATACTATTACAACAGATTTAAGCATATTCTTGTCGATGAGTATCAGGACACAAACCTTGCGCAGTATAGATTAGTCAAAATGCTCTACACAAACAATCTGGCAGATGTTCCTGAAGAACGTTCGCTTTGCGTTGTTGGTGATGTCGACCAGTCAATTTACAGCTGGCGAGGCGCAGATTATACAATTATCCTTAACTTTCAGAAAGACTTCAAAAACACAAAAGTAATCAAACTGGAACAAAATTACCGCTCAACCGCCAATATTTTGAATGTTGCAAACGCAATTATAGAGAACAATACCGAACGTGTGGACAAAGTTCTTTATTCCAATAAGGGCGAGGGCGAAAAAATAGATTATTACGAAGCGCAGGACGAAGCGGACGAAGCAAACTTTATTGTAAGCCGTATCAAGCAGGATTCCGGCGGGGATTACAACCGTTACGCAATCCTTTACCGCACAAATTCGCAGTCACGTGCTCTGGAAGAAGCCTGCATGGCCGCCTCAGTGCCATATAGAATTTACGGCGGCTTAAAATTCTATGACAGAAAAGAAATTAAAGATATTATTGCATACTTAAAACTTATCTACAATACTGACGACAGCCAGAGCTTCCGCCGTATTGTGAACGTTCCAAAACGTGCAATAGGCGACACAACAGTAAAAAATCTTCAGGATTATGCGGACAAATTCGACATTTCGCTTTTTGCGGCGGCCGAAAGAATCGACGAAAACACCGAAATTCCGCCAAGAACCCGTTCAAAAATTAAAGATTTTGCACAGTTGATTTTGAAATTCAAAGATGCACAGAAGAATTATTCATTGCAGGAATTTGTGACACTCGTAATCGAAAAAACAGGATATCTGGCAGAACTTCAGGCACAGAATACACCTGAAAGTGAGGCTGATATTGAAAACCTGCAGGAACTTGTAAACGTTGCAGGCGAATTTGTGCCTGAAGACAGCGAAAATGTCTTGGGCGAATTCCTCCAGCAGGTTGCCCTTGTGTCTGACACAGACAACCTTGACAACATTGCAAACAACGTAACTTTGATGACTTTACACTCAGCAAAAGGTCTGGAATTTCCGGTAGTATTTCTTGCAGGCTGCGACGAAGGTGTTTTCCCGCACCAGAGAACGTTTAATGTACCTTCGGAAATGGAAGAAGAGCGAAGATTGATGTATGTTGGTGTTACAAGGGCAGAAGAAAAACTTTACCTGACATCAGCCAAGCGCCGTCAGATGTGGGGGGAATACAAATATTACAATCCTTCAAGGTTTATTGAAGAAATTCCGCGCCAGCTTCTGGAGACCACTTCATTTGAAGGTTCTACAAGCGGTTCTTCTACCTTCCAGAACGCGGTTTCCAAAGCAAAAACAGGCCAGTCAAATTACAACTACGCCGCAGCACAGGCTGACAGTTACGGCTATGTCAAACCCTCAAGCGGATTCGGCAAAGGCTTTGTCGCTCCGACAAAAGGACTTGCCTCAGGTGGAAAATTAAACACCAATTCTGGCACTCAATCTCAAAAACAGACTTACGGCAGCTACAACCAGCCTCAGAGAACACCTTCCCGCACAATTTTGGTAAAAAACAAGGTGAACAAAGAGCGTGATGAGGAAAAAGTAAAAGAATTCTTTAAAGACAATGCAATCAAAAGAATGCTTGAAGAACGCAACAAGCAGGCCGCCGAACAAAAACAGAAAGAACAGGAAAAGATAGAAAAAGAACAAAGTTCGCCTGTAGTTGAGTATGTTTTTAATGAGGGGGAAAGAGTTTTTCACGAAAAACTCGGCATTGGCCATATCAAAGAAGTTATTCAGGTGGGCGAGAGCATGATGTACACGATTGATTTTGGCAAACAGGGTGTGAAGGCAATGGATGCGGCATACGCTAAGTTGAAGAAGTTTTAAAAACAAACAATCATTTTTTGTAACTTAATTTTGAGATACCGAGCCTGTTTTAGAAATTATAGAGCTATTATTTGTCATTCAGTGAGTTATTTAAGCCTATACCGGTGAAGCAATTCTGTCGATTAATATAAAAGAGATTTTGAACCTCTTAAGAACTGGATTAAAGAAACAAAAAGCGGAATTCTTTCGGACTTTTTTCTCTAATGACATCAAAAGACCTTTCTTTCAAGGTATAGGAATGAAAAAATAGCAAAATTGATAAACTATTTTTTCTGTGTTATAATTTGTTTTATGGTCGAAGATTTAATTAAACAACTTACGGGCAAAAACAAACAGGAGTACGAGGCTGCGGCATGTCATCTGGTTAACACTGCTGATGTGGAGATGTTTAAGGCGCTCGTCGATAAGGACGATTTCCTTTTCGATTTTGTTAAACAAAATGTTTCTGACAGGCTTGCAAATGCTTTGAACGAATCTAATTACAAAAATCTTCTTTCATTTTTGAAATACTATTCACCGTCTTATGAAGATGTGATTATTTCAACCCTTGTAAAATTTGCCGATGAAGATTTGACCGATAGAATGCTTGAAATCTTTGAAAACGGTACAAATGATGAAAAAACTTATTGCGCCAAATTTTTTACATATATTCAAGATCCGCTGGCTCTGGAACTTTTGAGAAAAAATGCCAAAACTGATGATGAATTTTTAAATTCCAACTGTGCTGCGGCTCTCGGGGCTATGAAAGATGAGGTTTCATACAACAATGCAATGGCTAACCTTAAGTCTGATGACGAGTTTGAACAGTTGAAGGCTGTCAAATTCCTGACTTCTTACGGAAACCCTGATGCTTTGGAGCCGATTATTGAGGCAATGAAAACTTCTACGATGTCTGAAAATATCGCAGCTGAAATTCCTTATCTTACGGATATTTTTACGATTCTCGAAGGAAATCTAGCAAACGGGCTTCTGGTTTTGAATAATATCATCAACGGACTTGGTGAAATCATTCCGCTTTCGTCCGTATTTGATTATGAGTTGTATGAGATTTTTGAACGGCTTATGGTGCACGCTGACGACAGTAAAACAGCAATTGTGCTGCTGAATGCCAATGATAGATTTGATACGCTGACAGAAAATGATGAATATCTTTACGACGAGGATAAAGACACCAAAAAAGAAGTTTTTGATATCAAAAAACTCTTAAGCCACATAAATAAAAAAGAACTTCTCTATTTTGTTAATGAGGAGTTGAGAGCGGATAGTCCTTTTGTCTATACTGCTCTTGATTTTGCCGAAGATATGTATGCTGTCAGAGAACTTTTGAAATGTAGCAATCAGACAATTATCCTTAAAACAGCAGAAATCCTTAAGGCACATAATGAGCTTGATGATACCTCAAGACAGGTTGCGCTGTTAAAAATTACGGACGAAAACATCAAATCCATCATCAGAGCCTTATAAAATGGTTTTGGCACTTTAACTGAAATCAAAGTCGTGAATGGTAAATTTGCCTGCTCTAAGCCAGTCATAAATCCTGTCAAAATAAGCTTTTTGGTCTTTTGGAGACATTCTTTGCGCTATATCTTTAAGAGTTGTAACCATTTCTAAAGTCTTTGTTTTGTCCTTTTCAATTTTTCCGCTTTGGGTATCCTGAAAATATTTCAATGCCTTTCTGCCCTGAGGGTTGTTAATTCCGATAGAAATATCCGACAATACATCAAATGTTCCGGGTTCGCTGAAATGTTCAATAGGCTTAATTTTGTTTTCTGCAATATATTTGTCCATAATGTCTTTAATTTTTCTGAAATTTTCACCAAAATTATCAGGCAAAACGGTATCATCTTCGCCATAGTATCTCAAAAGTTTTTTCTGATATGCATAGGCAGACTTTTCTAGTTCATTCAGGCTGTATGCATGCCATTTATTATAGAGGTTATAAGTAGATGTAAATCCGGTTCCCGTAGTTGTGTCATACCGGTAGTTTCTTACAGCATCAAGATATTTTTTAGAATCAAATCCTCTAATATCTGCATCTTCACTAAATTTGAGCCAAAAATCTCTGTTAAAGGCTTTTTCTGTATGGAGGCTATTTTTTGCAAGACCTTCCTTTAAGGCGGATTCAAAAGCCTCAACCCCTTCTGATTTGACAATTTTTGCGGCTTTGTCAAGATGGTCAAGTTCGTGTCTGACAGCAGGAATAAGCTGGGTAAGCTTAAATTCTTTACGCCCATGAGAAAGGCTTCCATCAAGAAAATCAACAGACAGGTCTATAGACACACCTTGAAAATGACCATTCCTTACAAGTTCCGGCTTGTACCCCATGGAACGGAGAAATCTGTCTTTAATCTGCATAACCTGTTCGGATGTTGTGCCTTTGATATTCAGTAAATCATCCAGAAGTGCCGGTGCCAGAGTCGGGTCTTTTGTGAATGTGCATACGTCCGCACTCAACGGCTTTAAAGTTTTTAATGATGAAAAATTAATATGTGTAAGTTTTTGCGGTTTTGTCGCAAGAATACTTTCTTTCCCGCAGGTTCTTGCAAATTTAGCCGTACGTTCGATTAAGTCAATTGTCAGTCCGATTTTTCCCATATTTTTCCCTTAAGATAATTCCCCTTTATATTTATATAAAGTATTAAGCTCTGCAAGAATTGACGTTTTGTAAAATATTGTAAAATCAACGAAAATATATCAGAAATATTATTAATAATCAGTTAGGATTGACAAAGCGAAAAAATGGGTTATAATGGGAATATAGGGAAACGGATTGGAATGCCGTTTACATCCAACCCGTTCTTCGTTCCCTATAAATAGATAATAACTAATTTTAAGAGCGCATCTAGCACCACTAGAGCGCTTTTAATTATTTTTCTATTCATGTTTCACCTCCTTTCTGTCGCTTTCTTCGTAAACTGTATGTGACAGCGGAGGTGTTTGGAACTTACCCTCAATTTTATTATAACGGAAATATCATTAATAATCAATAATGTTAAAAACTTTTTTCTTTTTATGCTAAACTTTTATATAAAGAGGATTAGTATGGATTTGATTGAAAAAACTTTAACAAGTGATGTTGTTTATGACGGAAAGATTATAACTGTTTATAAAGATCAAGTGGAGCTTTCAACAGGAAAAACTTCTTTCAGAGAAGTGGTTGAGCATTCCGGCGGTGTCGTGATTTTTGCTTTATGCAAAAAGGACGGCGTCGAAAAAGTTCTCATGGTCAAACAATTCAGATATCCGCTTAAGCAGGCGCTTCTGGAGCTTCCGGCAGGAAAACTTGAAAAAGGTGAAGATCCACTTGAGGCTGCAAAACGTGAATTGAAAGAAGAAACTGGTTATGCTGCTAAAAGCTGGCAGGATTTAGGGTATGTTTTTACATCCCCCGGTTACAGCAACGAAAAACTCTACCTTTACAAAGCTGAAGATCTTGAATTTGTCGGGGAGTGCCCTGATGATGGCGAAATTCTTGTTGAATATGAATATACTGTTGATGAACTTAAAAGGATGATTAAAGACAATGAGATTACTGACGCTAAAACCATTTGTGCTGTTATGAGAGGGCTTAAATAATGATTAAAATGATTGCAACAGACGTTGACGGAACTCTTTTAAAATGGAGTTATGAATACAGTCCTTATGTAAAAGATGCAATAAAAAAGGCGCAGGATGCCGGTATCAAAGTTGTGCTTGTGACAGGCAGAATGCATTGTGCCGCAATCGGAATAGCCAGAGAACTCGGAATTAAAGAACCGATAGTTTCTTATCAGGGCGGGATGATTAAAGAGTTTTACAAGTCAGACAGAGTTTTGTATAGAAAAGATATGTCTCCTGAAAGAGCAGTCGAAATTATTGACTGGGCTCATGATAATAATATTCATATAAATCTTTATATGGATGATGTTTTGTATGTGGAACAGGATTCCGAAACCATCCGCAAGTACACTGATGCAAGGTTTATTGATTATCACATCTGCAGGTTTGACAGGTTGAAAATCCAAAATGTTAATAAGATTTTGGCAATAGATTTTAATGATCCTGACAGGGTTACAGGCTGGGTAAATGATTTAGGCAAAATGTTTCCGGATTTGTACACAGTAAAATCAACACCGTATTTTTGCGAGATTGCAAATAAAGAGGCTACAAAAGGAAATGCTGTTAAGTTTTTGCAAAACCTCTGGGGCATTAAGCAGGAAGAAATTCTAGCAATCGGCGATCAGGATAACGACATTGAGCTTTTGAAAGCCGGCGGAATTAAGATTGCCATGGGAAATTCTACACCGGCATTAAGGGAATGTGCGGATTATGTAACGGATACCGTCGACAACGACGGCTGGGCGACAGCAGTTGAGCATTTCTGTCTGGAATGCGCGGATAAAGCATAAGCCGATAGAAGAAATTATTTTAAAAGTTTCATTAAATCCTGATTTTTTGTGTAATAATCATCTGCCCATTTAATGAAGCATTCTTTTGAAATTTTGTCGGACATCGTGTTCAGTTGAGTAGGACTGTATTTGACTACGCAGCTCCAAGTTTCATTTTCAAGCTGCTGGCGGTTAACACGCTTTTTCATTGCATTTATGTAAACTTTTACTTTTGAGTTAGGAACATGATTGATTAAAAGACTTTGCTCCATTGCCCAGAACATTCCTTTCAGAAAATTGTCGTAAAATACCTTTTTTTCCTGCGCACTGTATTCAAATGCAAGAGCCGGAAGTCCGAAAAGAATTAAACTCACAAATATAATAAAAATCTTTTTCATCTTTAACCTCTTAATCTTTTTTCAATAAAACGACGGCGTGTGCTTCGATTGCAAGTTTTTGGCCGACTGCGTCCATTTTTTCGTTGGTTTTGGCCTTAATACTGATATTTTCCTGTCCGATTTTAAGGATTTTATCCAGAGTCTCGCGCATTTTAGGGATATAGGGCATCATTTTGGGTTCCTGTGCGATAATGTTGCTGTCTATGTTTACGATTTTGTAACCCCTTTCAATAATTTTTCCGTACACATGCTTTAATAAAATTGTGCTGTCTGCGTCTTTGTATTTGTTGTCAGTGTCAGGGAAAAGGGTTCCGATATCACTAAGCGCAAGTGCCCCAAGAAGTGCATCAATTATTGCATGAATCAGCACGTCTGCATCAGAATGTCCCATCAAACCTTTTTCATGTGTAATTTTCACCCCGCCGATTATCAACTCTCTGCCTTTTTGAAGGGTGTGTATGTCGTATCCCAGACCTATTCTGTACATAATTATTCTCCGTTTTTTCGGAATTATATCATATTTTTAATTCAAATTCATCCTTTTTATTTTGTTTATATGTGATTTTACAGTATGCAGACTTACCTGCATAATCTCAGCTATTTTTTCAAGTTCATAGTTCTTTTTTAACAGTTCACATACCATAATTTCCTGCTTGTTAAGGGTATTTTTTATTTTTAAACTCTCCATTATCATTCCCGTTTTTAAAATTAAATAATAAAAAATTAAAACTTATTTTTATATTATTAAAGACATATTTAAAAAGATATTACCCGAAAGTCTAAAACAAATGTTATTTAATAATTGTTTTATTCAAAAAATTTGCAAGTTTCAAATCTTCTACCGCAGATTTTCCGGTAGTTGTAAGGTAATTGCCTGTTAAAATCCCTTCAACGCAAGAGTTAAGAGCTTTTATTTGATTTTCTTCGCTCAATCTCATTCTGCCTCCACAAAAGCGTAAAATAGAATCCGGATTTGCTATTTTGAATATGGCAAGAGTTCTGAGGATATTTTCTTCATCAATTTTGTCGAAATAATTTTCAAACGGAGTATTCTTAATGGGCATCAGGATATTAATTGGGATTGACTCAGGATGAATTTCGCTGAGTTCCATAGCCATTTCAACCCTTTGTTCAACGCTTTCGCCCATGCCGAGGATGACTCCGCAGCATAGTTCCATCCCGTATTTTTTGACAAGTTTGCAGGTGTTCAGCCTATCCTGCCAGCTGTGAGTTGTGCAGACTTCGCTATAGTAAGAACTGCTTGTGTTTATGTTGTGATGAAAACGGACAAGACCGCTGTTTGCAAGTTTTTTTGCCTGTTCTTCGGTCAAAATTCCGATAGATGCACAGCTTTTTATCCCATCAACTTTGTTTATTTCTTTTATCAAATCAATAATGCCGTCAACATCACTTTCGTCCGGAGATTTGCCGGATGTTACAACCGCAAAACGACTTACATGGTTGTCTTTGGCCTCCAGAGCTGCTTTTTTAACTTTATCTGGTGAAATCAGCGGATAGCTTTCAATGTCAGTGTTGTAATGTGAACTCTGAGCACAATATTTGCAATTTTGTGAACATTTGCCGTTTCTGGCATTCACAAGTGAACAAAATTCAATCCCGTCTTTCATATATTTTTTCGAAATTGCCAGAAGCTCATCTAAATTTTTATTATATAATTCCAACAATTTTTCTTTTGTTAAAATCATTTCTGTCATAATATTTATTGCCTTTTAATTTGTACGATTGACCGTGTTTATATTATATGATAAAATAAATTTGAAAAAAAGGATTATAAATATGTTCTGTCCAAACTGCGGGAAAAAAGTAAATGACATTGATAATTTTTGTAAGTTTTGCGGATATGATCTGCGGGATGACAGAGCGGAAGTTTATACTGAACCGTCAGCTATTTATAACGAAAATACTCCTGTCGAAAGACAAATTTTTAAAGATTTTGGAGAGGTTAAAACTGAAACAGAGCCTGTTCATACAAAAGATGTGCTGCAGGTGAATGAGGATGAAGAAATAGTTGTTTACGAGATAAAAAAACATTATATGGCTCTTTTCTGGCCTTGTGTATTTTCTCCTATATTTATAGCTTATTTCTGGATTTTCTATGTAAATATTCCGAGTCTATTAGGGTTTATAATTGCGCTTATTGTATTAATGCCGATTGTTTATCCTGTTTTAAGATATTTTTCGGACAGAAGCGTTATTACAACGCAGAGCCTGCATATAAGACAGGGTGTGTTTAGTATTGAAGATATTTGTGTCCCTTTCGGTAAAATTCACTTAGTCAGAATAAGAAGAAGTTTTATTGGACGGTTTGTAAACTACGGACATTTGATTATTGAAAAAGAAAATTCTGACAAAGAAATTGTATACAGATACATTCAGGATCCTGAAGATGTCGAATTTATTCTGCGCAATCCAAAAGCTTATATTGATGAATACTTTAGACAGGAAGATGATTTTAATCAATAAAAGCAACCGGAACGGTGTGTTTTAATTCTCTGACAAGTTTCAGGTCAATTTCTTTAAAGTCTGTGCTTTCTTCATTCCCCTGCATTGACTCAACAACTCCGAGAGGATTTGTTATCATTGAATTCCCTACGGAATAAAGCGAGGAGTTTATGTTTCCGGCAAGATTTGACGTGACAAAATAAACAAGACTTTCGGAGGCCCGTGCTATGTTTAAACTTTTCCAGCAGAGTGCAGCGTTTTCTTTTTCTTTTGCCGAAAGCGATTTTAATTTTATCCATGCACTCGGAGAAACTATTATTTCAGCCCCCATTTTTATCAGGGTTTTGTATAGCATCGGGTATTTTATATCAAAACAAACACTGACACCAACTCTGGCAAAATCAAGTTCAACAACAAGCGGAGGAAGGTTTCCTGGGGTTGTGTAGCTGTTTTCGTTCCCGCCGAAAAATTGAAACAAATGAATTTTTCTGTATTTCCCGACAATTTTTCCAGCTCTGTCAACGACAAATGATGTGTTGTAAAGATTGCCGCCGGATTTTTCTATTACGCTTCCGCAGACAATGTTTGTGTTGAATTCTTTTGCAACATTAGACAAATATTCAACAACAATTCCTCCGTTTTCGTCTTCAGGCTTATTTATCATTGTGTCATGATCAACACCCGTGCTGAAAAATTCAGGAAGCACAACCAGATCAGGGTTTTGTCCGGAATATTTTTCAATGTATTCTTTTACCGTTGTCAGATTTTTCCCTTTGTCCCCTAAAACAGGATTCATCTGAATATTTAAAATTCTGGACATTAGTTAAGCCTCCTTGTCTAGATTTTAATTTATAAATCAAGATTGGTCAATGTTACATCTTTTTGAATTTTGTCACTAATTGTGGTTTCCGGATTGTTCTCAATATGTTTTTCAAATTTGTCCAGATTTGATTTAATCTCATTTTTAGGCATAACAAATCTTTGTCTGGCAAACCTGTTCTGCGGAGGAATAGTAAAACCTTGTTCTAAAAGCCATTTACCGCCTTTAGTTTTGTCTTCTGCATAGGCTACAACATTAGTTTTGCTCTTTTTTCCGACACCTTTTAAAAACTGCATAAACAAATTCATGCGGGTGTCATTTTTTTTGTTTCCACGCCAAACAACAAGGTTCTTTAACAAAGGAATACCGCTGTCTGTAAAGTCCAGTAAACCTGTAACATGTTTGCCGTTTTTGACTGCTATATAAACACCGTCTGAAGATTTTTCTGTTAAGTTAAGCGCTTTTGTTAATACATTACGGATTGTATCATTGACGTTGTTCTTTTCTTTTACAGCAAAAAGGTCGGTTCTGTTTTTAAGATCTATTTTCATTAAAAGTTTGTTAATTAATTCACTGTCAGAACTGTTGATTGAATAGATATCAATTGATGTATTTGGTCTATTGGCAGTCTTGGCAAGTCTAACAGCTGTTCTTAAGCGGTTTGCCTGAAAGTTCGGGGTATTTGTATTAATTGATTGTATTTGCATATTATTCTCCTTAATGGTTTTAAGCTCGGGGTACGCAAACATTAAACATCAAAAATATATTTTTTGCTATTTATCTTTAGAATTGTTACGATATCCGATGCCTGCACGGTAGCCGGAGATAAAATACATAACAGGAAGTGCCGGCTCTATCCATTTGAAGCCAGAGAGAATTCCTGCTGTTGCAATGTCATCTGCGTGAAGTGCGATGTCTAAAGGTTCGGGTTTACGTTCACTGTAAATCCCTTCATTTTTGCAGTGTTTTTTCCCAAAGAGAGGATCCACGCATTTTTTCGATATGTAATTTGCGATGATACTTCCGCCGACAATACCTGTGGCTGTAATTCCTGCAAAGATTACCCCTAGTTTTTTAAGCGGGGTCAGAGGATTTATTAATTTTGCTTTTACCATTTGTTCGCATGTAAAAAGTGCCGCTCCTGCGCCGACATTACAGAGAAAAATGTTTGCGAGATACTGGTAAACTCCTTCTTTAATTTTGTTTGCGGTCTTTTTTCGGCTTTGCGTGCCGGTTAAAATATCCGCACCAATCCCTCCTGCAACTCCTCCTGCTACTGGAATAAGACCGATAAGAGAAAGCCGTTTTATTTCCTGAAAAATTTCTTTTGAATTCAGGTTTTCGGGTTTGGGGAGAATTTCCGACAAAAATTTTTGAGAGATTTTGTCTTTTGGCAGGCAAGTTTTGATTGTTTCGATTGCTTTGAGCGTAAAATGCCGATTTTTTGAGTTTTCCAGAGCAGAGATGAGCATTTTGTCATCTGTTGTTCTGGCGGATAAAAATTTGTCTATGGCTTTTGTTTGATTTTGCAGAACTTCTTGAAGTTTCGGGCTGTCAATCAGACCTTTAAACAATGTTTTACCGCCTATTTTCAAACCTTTTGCGCCTATATAAGCGGAACCTGCGGCACTTGCAATTGTGATAGCATTTTTGAATGCTTGTTGTGTTTTGCTGTGATGTTTGTGACGAGGGAGTGTGCTGTTAAGACTTTCGCCTGGGTGACTGTGATGTCGGTTGTGAAAAGTTTCATATCCCCATACTCCTACGCCGGTAACTGTAAGTACAGCAGGCATTAATGAGTGAAGTTTTGATATAACTGCTGGCTGGTCAATGTATTTGGCTATGGTTTGAATTTTCATCAAATAATCCTGTTCATAATTGTTAGGCAAAACTAACAATATTATAAACAAATCCCCCTGTCAACCCTCCTATAAGATAAAAGGAGTTATTTAATCATTTTTTTGTATTGAGGCAGAAAATCAGGAGTTTTCCTGCTGTAATCTCTGATAAAATTTGAAAATTTGACAAAGTTTGTGAAAAATTTCTCACTAACGATATGTTCCATACGGCAGGCATTGTCAGTGGCTTCTTCTTTTGAAAGCCCGAGAACATTCTCGAAAAAATCACTCAGGTTTTCGTGTTTTTCGTGAATGTTTTTTGCAAAATCTTCGCCCTCTTTTGTCAGGGTTATTTTTGAATAAGGTTCATAGTTTATCAGTTTTTTGGCGGATAAAGTATTCAGGGCGCCTGTGACAGAGGCTTTTTTAACATTCAGGGCGTTTGAAATTTCAGTAACTTTTGCGTAGCCGTTTTTTACAACCTGATTGTAGATTTCTTCCAGATAATCTTCCTGGCTTCGTGAAAGTTTTTCTGTCATATTTCCGCCTTTCTGATTTGAACCTAAGATGAACTTTTATTATAAAGTATTTTTCAAATTTAATCAATCTTTTTGGGACAAAGCTTTTTTATTTTGTTTTTCAACAAGTTTTAAGAATTGTTTGTAGCCTTCTCCCCAATCTGCCATTGCATCAAGGACTGAGGCAAGGCTGTACCCGACATCGGTCAGGGTGTAGTCGACTCTTGGCGGAACTTCGTTAAAAAATTTGCGTGTTACAAGTCCGTCTTCTTCCATCTGTCTTAAATTTGTGGTCAAAACTTTCTGCGAGATTCCGCTGACTGATTTCTTAAGCTCTCCAAAGCGCATTGTACCGGCAAGAAGTTCCCTCAAAATGATTATTTTCCACTTCTTTCCTATCATTTTTAAAGTGGTTTCCACCGGACATTTAGGCAGGTCTTTTAAAAGCATAATGCGGGTTTTCCTTTAGTTACAAAAATATACTGTTACGTATATTACTGTACTACGGATATAAAAACTTGTCCAGAAGTTTAAGGTTTCTTTTTAAACAAATTTTTAAAGAACCCGCTCACTTTAGTTCCGATAGATTTTATAAATGCAGGAGTTTTGCGGAGTTTTGATATCCCCCAGATTGCTCCTGCCGCAACAAGGACACCGAGAAGTGCTTTTTTCCAGAAAGGTGTTTTTACAATTGATTCAGGGCTTTTTCTTTTGAATTCGTCCTGAGCGGGCGGCTGGATTGCAAGCGGCGGAATATTGTAAATCGGGCAATTAGGGTTCCCTATATACCTTGCCGGTGTACCTGTTATATAAGCTGCCGCATCAAAATCTATTATTCCTTCGGACGCCAGTGAATCTAAACTTGTAACCCAACTTGAATTTAGCATAAAATACTACCTGAAAATTTAACCTACCTGTTTATATAAAGTCTTTCTGCTTATTAAAATTGCCTGAAAAACCGTTTTTTATTAATTTATATTAAATCCTCCAAATTTTATATGTCTTAGAAATCTCTTCTATCCATTTTTTATGCTACAATTTTTTTAAAGAAATTAAGAGTAAAAGAGGGATTCTATTATATGGAAAAGTTTTATTTAACAACTGCGATAGACTATGTTAATGGTGCTCCGCATATCGGACATGCTTACGAAAAGATTTTGACTGATATAATTGCAAGGCACTTTTCTCAAAGATGTGATGACGTGTTCTTTTTGACGGGAACCGACGAACACGGGATTAAAATCCAAAAAACCGCTGCTGCTAAAGGAATTACTCCGAAAGAACTGTGCGATATCAATTCGCAATCCTTTAAAGATGCGTGGAAAGCCCTTGATATTGATTATACAAGGTTTATAAGAACAACGGATGACGACCATGAGGCTATTGTTCAGAAAATTTTTGACAAACTTCTTAAACAGGGTGACATATACAAGCATAAATACGAAGGGCTTTACTGCTCCGGCTGTGAAAGCTTTTTGAGCGAAAAAGATTTGACGGAAGACGGACTATGCCCGAATCACCTTAAAAAGCCGGAAATTGTTAGCGAAGAAAATTATTTCTTCAGACTTACAAAATATAAAGATGCGCTTATCAAATATATTAAAGAACATCCTGATTTTATAATTCCGCAGTTCCGTGCAAATGAGGTTTTGAACCAGCTGGAAGATATTCAGGATATTTCGGTTTCCCGCTCAAAAGACAATGTTCAGTGGGCAATTGATGTTCTGGGTGATTCAGAGCAGACTATTTATGTCTGGATTGATGCGCTTTCAAACTATATTACGGCTCTGGGGTATGACACAGAAAATCCTTCCGAAAAATTCAAAAAATACTGGCCGGCTGATGTTCAGGTTATCGGGAAAGATATTTTGAAATTCCACAGCATTTACTGGCCTGCATTTTTGATGGCGCTTGATGTTCCGCTTCCGAAACATATTTTTGCTCACGGCTGGATTACGATTGACGAGAGCAAAATGTCAAAATCTCTCGGAAATGTTATTGCGCCGACTGATGTGCTGAAGAATTTTGATCTGGATATTCCGGATCCTTTCCGCTATTACATGGCGGTTTCTGCCCCTTGCGGAAAAGACGGAAACTATTCTGATGACGATTTTAAAGAAAAAGTTAATGCTCATCTTGCAAATTCTATGGGCAACCTTTTAAACAGAACGCTTTCAATGCTTGTTAAGTATTTTGACGGTGAGATTAAGCCCGAGTTTGATGTAGAGGATAATGAGCTTGTTTCAGGTTCAAGAAGCCTTTTGCAAACCGCTAAAAATAAAATTGACCTTGTAAAAAGCCACTTTGACAGGTTTGAAATTGCGGAAGCGGGAAATGAGATTACACAGCTTGTTGATATTACAAACAAATACGTAACGGACAATGCGCCGTGGACGCTTGCAAAAGAAGAAAAGATGACTGAATGCGGTCAGGTTTTGACAACGGTTCTTGAAATTATGTGCGTTGTCTCTGCCCTGATTTATCCGTATTGTCCGAATATTGCGCAGAGAATGGCTTCTCAATTGTCTTTTGATTTGAAGTCTGTCAACCTCGATAAACTCGGTACCAAAAACCTTAAAACCGGCAAATTGATTGCCAAAGAGGATATTAAACCTGTGTTTTTGAGAATGGACAGCGAACTTGCCGACAAAAGCAAGAAGTAATGAAAAGATTTAAAAATCAAACTAAAAATCGGTGTTTATACTACCCCGATTTTTAGTTTTAAAGTAATAAAGACTATTTGAATTTCCGCATCATTTTTAAGGCTTTGTTCATTGCGTGTTTGCCCATTTTTGTGTTCATACCGGTCGGCATGCCGCCTGTGTTTTTCATATTAGGCATTCCGGCGCCCATTTTGCCGAACATCCCTTTCATATCATGCAGACCTTTCATCATCATCCGCATTTGCTCAAATTGTTTTACGTAGGCATTTATTTCCGCAAGCTCCATGCCGCAGCCTTTTGCAATCCTTTTCTTGCGGCTGGTGTCAAGAAGATCAGGTTTGTTGCGTTCTTCCGGCGTCATGCTTTGGATAAATACTTCTATCCTTTTGAATTGTTTTTCGCCTTCATGAGAAATTAAATCTCTGTCGTCTTTGCTTATATTCAGCCCCGGAATCATTCCGAGGATGTTTCCGACAGAACCGAACATTTTCATCTGTTTTTGCATGTTCAAAAAGTCGTTGAATGAAAATTCCGCTTTTGCCATTTTAGCTTCAAGTTCTTGTGCCTGTTTTTCGTCAAAAACTTCCTGTGCTCTTTCAACAAGGGTTACGATATCGCCCATGCCGAGAATTCTTGTTGCCATTCTTTCAGGATAAAAATCTTCTAATGCATGAAGCTTTTCGCCTGTTCCGGTAAGTTTTATTGGTTTGCCTGTACAGTAGGCAACGCTTAAAGCTGCACCGCCTCTGCTGTCACCGTCCAGTTTGGTCAATACAAGTCCGGTAAGCCCGATTTGTGCATCAAAATTTTCTGCAACATTGACGGCTTCCTGACCTGTCATTGCGTCTATTACAAGCAGTTTTTCCGACGGATGGAAAATTCTGTCTATCAAAAGAAGTTCTGCCATCATATCAGTGTCAATCTGCAATCTTCCTGCAGTATCAAGAATAAGAACATTATAACCGTTTGCCTTTGCATGTTCTATTGCTTTTTCGACAATGTTTTTGACGTCTTTTGAGTCGGGAATTGTGAAAACTTCAACTTCTATTTCTTTCCCGAGGGTTTGAAGCTGTGAAATTGCAGCTGGTCTATAAACGTCGCAGGCGACCAGAAGCGGATTTTTCCCTTCTTTTTTGAGTTTTACCGCAAGTTTTGCACTTGAAGTTGTTTTCCCTGACCCCTGAAGCCCGAGCATCATAATTAAGGAAGGATTTTCATTTAAGTTAAGCGGATTTTTTTCTTTGCCGAGAAGTTCAATAAGTTCATCATGTACGATTTTTACGAGCTGTTGCGAAGGATCAACCCCCTGTACAACATTTTCGCCCTCTGCTTTATCCCGAATATTTGAAATAAAGGATTTAACGACTCTTAAGTTTACATCAGCATCAAGAAGTGCACGACGAATTTCTCTAAGGGCTTCGTGCATATTTTCCTGCGTGAGTTCCTTGCCTTTTGTGCCGTGGATGATTTTTTGTAATTTTTCGCTTAAACTGTCAAACATTTTTATCCCTTTGTATTTGTCATTAATTAAATTATACCATGAAAAAATACGGATCTGCCGGCAAATAAGCGATAAAATTCCTAGTCATCATAATCATACGGATCAAAGACAAATTTGTAAGGATCGTCTTTTGGAACTCTGTTGCTGGTGTCAACACCTTCAAGTGGAGTGCCTTCATAAAAAGATTTTCTTGCTTTTTCGCATTCCTCAGGAGAGTACAGAAGTTCTTTTTTGGTAGACCTGCCGCCATGAGCTTCCATATATGCATCATAAGTCATTTGTTTTATAGCTTTTGCGATGTTTTTCCATCTTTCAGCTTCACTGCAATTTTCAAGCTCTGACGTGTCTACAAAACCCCAGTCATCTGCCCCGTAACCTGATGTAAAATGCGGTTGGGTATTATGTTTCTGAGAATTATTGTTTATTTTATTTGAATATACAAAAGGTTTATAATTATAAAAAGAAACTTGCATAGCACCTCACAGTTATTGTTTTTATTCATGTTTAACCACAAAAAGAATATTTTGTGCTACTTCATTAGTAAAAATTTACATTATTTTACATAGTTTGTCAATGAAACATCATAAAAATGAATGATTTAATTTTAAAGGCGGTTTGCTATATTAAAACCATACTCCTTAGAGACTAAGATACACATATCCCTAATCAACAGCTATGCACCTCAAGTACATAGCTTTTTTTTTATATTAAAAATGAACATTTTATTATTTTCAATATATAAAAATTCTTTAAACTTAGATATCGCAAAATTAAATACAATAAATGAACAAAAGAAAGTTATGGAGGACAAAATTGTTGACAAAAAACTTTGAGCGGATAGAATTAAATTACATCTGATAAAACCTTATGGAGGAGTGCCAGAGCGGTTGATCGGAGCGGTCTTGAAAACCGTCGTACGTGATGAGCGTACCGTGGGTTCGAATCCCACCTCCTCCTGATAAAAACGGGCTGAGTTTTCTCAGACCCGTTTTTATTTTGTGTGGTGATGATGAGTGTTGCGGTGTATTAAACCAGACATTTCAATCCTGTACGGTTAAAATGATTTTACTCCTTAAAGTGGCTTTGTGTTTAGGTTTTAATCTGCCGGAAGTGTCCGAAAATAATCAAACCAAATTACTTGAAAAGTCTACGAAGTGTCCGTTGAAGTCCACCCCCTCGACTTTTGGTTGTAACCCTTATGTGGCGGAACTTTAGGCTGTATTTGAATTTGTACGAATGGTTTGATTATTTTCGGCAAGGACATTTGAAATTTGTCTTGGATTATTCGGGATGCAAGCGGAGTAACGTCCGACCTGCACCTTACGGGTTGCTCTCTGCTTCACCCTACCGAAAATCCGCTAGCCGGAAGTTTTTTCTTAAGGTCGGAAAATTTTTACATCAAGTTTGAGAATTTTTTTTAATTGTTACAAAACCGACACAAAATTTGTTTTGTTGGGCAGGTATGCCCAACCGACAAACCGGTCAGAAGGTGCGTGATTATACAAAACCAAACTGGACGGAATCGGACTTAATCAGGACATTAAATAGAAAAAATTATAATAAAATTTGCTTGAAATTTACTAATATCATAAAATTTTAGAACCCGATTAATTTCCAATTTTATTGTTGGGCTGAAAGCTTGATCTACAACTTCTATACCATATATTCAAACGATTTTGCTTCAGGCATACCTTCTGTTAAAGAACGCCATACATTAGGCAAATCTCGCATTTCCAAATGTGCTTTATTAACTATTTCTGGGTTCACATGGGTTTTTCCAACTAAACTTACATCAGACATTGGAATTTCATTCGGAGTTATATACTCTATAGCCAATTTTCGTTGATTATAACGAGGTACATTTGCAATGGATTCTCCTTGCATAATGTATCTTAAATTTTCAAGTGCATGTGAGAATCTATGTTTATCATTTATTATCATTTCTTGTTCTTGTTGCAGATTTCCATGTCCACACCTACATAAAGCCTGTATTCTAACTCTTAGAGTCCTTGCATCAAGAGTTTCTGTCGGTATTCTAAGCATTACAAGATTACCATCTGAACAACTAACTACATTGTTTAGAAGAGTCGTTCGAGGTTGCTCTGCGACATGTTTAGTTTGTCTCCAAAACCTTGTGAAATTTTTCAAATCAAACATAAAAATACCACCTGGGGAATCCATACATTGCGAAGGTTTTATTTTCCAGTCTTTTAACATTGATAAGTATGCATCTTCTGTTGTTATGTGATACATATATCTAGGCAACTTATGTTTGCCAATAGTTTGTAATGTACCGAAGATTTCTTTATTTGGTGAATATAACAGCTTGTCATATGCTTCAGTAAAAAAACTGGTAAGTTGTCTTTCTTTTCTAACTGTTAACGGACGAGTTAATGCTTGTGTTTCTAATTTTCTTATTGCATTTATTAAAGTATCTATTTTCATATAACTATATCTCGCAGAATTGTTCTAGATTTCCCCTATGTATATAAAGTATTTTTATTCTTTCAAATTGCCTTTGTTGTTAAGATATTTTAAGTTGCCAGAAAAAATCAAACCATTTGGAACAAATAATCAAACCATGTGTTCTTTTACACATAACTAGCAAAAAATATTTTTAGATGTTTTAATTTCAGTATGCTAAATAGGATTTCTGACAAAAATAACAATATCAGTTTCGGTATTCGGATAAAACTTTCGGATAAAGGGCTTTTGAACCTTCCGCAAAAGACGGACATTTTGTATTCTTCAAGTCCTCTGGATTTTTTCTACAAAGAACCGAAAAGTAAGAAAAAACTTGATGCGTTTTCTATAAAAATTAAGGACAGAATTCGCAAAGAACAGGCAAAGCCTGATAATTCCAACCTGAAGAAAAAAGTTTTGCGCAAGAGTTTTAATGCTGCAAATAAATTAAGAGCAATTGCAAGTAAAATTCTTGTATTTGAAAATATAAGATCCTTTTATAATTCTTTCAGATTAATCCGGAAAATGACGCCGGCTTCTCCGCAGTATATTGAAGAATGGGCGAAAATAGGTAATTCTGTTCAGGACAAATTTATTGATATGAATATAGAAAGCGGCAGGATTGAAAAGATTGCAAAATCGGGTCAGGCACACATTTTTCTTATGAATCATGATAATCCCGAAAGAGATAAATTTATCTATCCGATTTTTAATTCGTTTTTGAATTACGCTTATACTGCCTTCGGCAAACAAAATAACTGCCCGCGTCCGAATATTGTTGTCAGTAAGAATGTCTTAAAATTGGTTAATAAAAAATACAGGAATATTTATTTGAAAATGGGGCTTATACCTGTTGATGCCGATATGACGTCAAAAAATGTCGACAAAAATGTTGTGCCTGTCAAGTATTTGATTGCAAAATTTATAGACCACAAATGTAATTTGTTTATTTTTCCGGAAGGCAACAACTCCATTTATAAAAATAAAACTTTAAAAGAAAAATTTCAGCCGGGTATTGCAAAAATTATAAAAAATATTCTTAATAACAAGGATTCGATTAGAATTGTTCCTCTGGGGCTTTCTTATAATGATGTCAAAAACAGCATGGGTTCAATTTATATCGGCGATACCATTGTTTTGAAGAATGTGGATAATGAAATTTTTTACACAAAAGATGCTAAAGAAAAAATTTCTCTCGGCAACATAAATAACAGAACAATAACCGCAAACATTGTAAAATTACTTTCCTCAAAGCTTGAAGACAGTGTAATTTCCAGCAAAATAAACGTTTAAATTTAAACTCAATAATGCCCTGTCAATAGGCCTTGATCCTTACTTAGCTTTGCCTGCTTTGAAATCCTTAATGATAGAAGCTTCAGCCCTTTCAAAAACCTGTTCCATTTGTTCGTTGGTTTTGCCGGCGGCTCTTGCTTTTTTATAGGTTTCCGGAGATGTTTTGCAGTATGCTATATCTAAGAATTCGCTGTTGGAAAAAGCGCCTTCACAGGTGTAGCTTTTCTTTGTCAAAACTTTAAATTCTGTAACCGGTTTGCACTGGCCTGCTTCATAAGCTTTTCTTAGTTCAGGAGGCTCCGAACCTTCATAATTTTCAAACCCCGCTAATCTAAAATTTTCATTCATTTTATCATAAAAGCTTTTATAATAAAGCTGGCGTACTTCCTGATTTTTGCAGTAATAAATCCCTTCAAGTGAGGGTTTGGCATTTGGATCATTAGTGAAAGACCCGCCAAATGTTATGTTATTCATAGGACTCCAGATAAAGCCGTTTGTTTCATAAATTTTATCATCAAATTCATCTGCGAATGCGCTTGCTGAAAATCCGCAACACAGAGTTCCTATAACACCTAAAATAACACCAAAATATTTAACTTTTTCCATTCTGTCTCCTGTATGTGATTAATATATCAATCATTATGACTTATAAATCAGTATAAAATAATTATAAATCATTAGAATAATTTGTCAAGTAAGCTAAACTGTTTATTATGGAACGGGAAAAGGTGATAAGAATATTTGCAGAAAATCTTCGTGCGGAACGTGCAAGGAAAAAATTAACTCAGGAACAGCTTGCGGAGAAAGCTGACATTACCCCGGAATATTTAGCGCGGATTGAATCGGAAAAGTATAACCCGTCGCTTGTTGTTATCGTAAATCTGGCGCTGGCTCTTGATGTTAGTATTGAGAAACTTATCCCGATTAATTAATGTCAAATTGTTGTTTGTTGTATAATTTTATGTGAAAAATTTGAGGTAATTATGCAGACAATCAAAATAACAAAAATGCAAGGGTTAGGGAACGATTTTGTAATTCTGGATTATTCAGAATATGAAAAAACAGGGCTTTCAATGGAAGATTTGTCCGTCAAACTCTGTGACAGACACTTTGGAATAGGTGCTGACGGGATGATTATACCTTATATCAAAGATTCCTCAACATCAGCTTTAAATGCCGGCTCCCCGTATGAAAAGTTGTTTTCAGAGCCTCTTAAAACAGATATCGGCTGGTATTTCTACAATTCAGACGGCTCGACAGCCCAGATGTGCGGAAACGGGATGAGATGCTTTGCAAAATATGCTTATGATAAAGGGTTAGTGAATAAAAAACAGTTTAGCGTTCAAACTCTTGCAGGAGTCATAAAACCTGAACTTTTACCGGACGGCAAAGTGAAAGTAGATATGGGCGCGCCTGTTTTGGAGGATGAAAAAATCCCGTTTAAAGGTGAAAGAAAGCTCAGGGCGTTTGACTGTGAGTTTGAAATTTTTCCTGTGTCAATGGGAAACCCGCACTGTGTAATTTTTACGGATGAAAATCCTCTTGAGTTAGCCAAAAGTTACGGTCCGTCCATTGAAGTGCATGAATATTTTCCCGAAAAAACAAACACCGAATTTGCAAAGGTTCTATCCCGCAATGAGATCGATATGCGTGTCTATGAGCGCGGGTGCGGAATTACTCTCGCATGCGGAACAGGCGCTTGCGCAACTGTTGTCGCCTCTGTTTTAAATAACTTAACAGAAAATAAGGTGAAAGTTAATCTCTTGGGAGGTTCTGTAATCATTGAGTGGCGCGGGAATAAGGATAATTTATCAGAACATGTTTTCATGACCGGAAGTGCAGATTACAGCTTTTTTGCAGATTACATCTTGTAAAAAATACCATTTCCATGATATTATTGATTTACAGCCAAATATAAATATAAAGGAGAAATAAAAATATGAAAACTTACGAATTGTTAGCTGTATTTAAGCCAAATCTTGATGCAGAAGAAGTTGACAAACAAATTACTGCATTGAACGGTATTATTAAAGATTTTGAAGGTGCTGTTGAAGCTACCGACAAAATGGGCAGAAAAAAATTAGCTTATGATATCCAGAACTTCCGTGACGGATTTTTTGTAACAATGAATCTTTCAATCCCTGCAGACAAAGTTGCAGAATTCAAAAGACAATTGAGATTGAATGACAACATTTTGAGAACTATGTTTATGGAAGTTCCCAAAGCTCACGCTGTTAAGTAATTAATCTAAAAAGAGGAAATTAAATGTCTTTAGCAAAATCAGTAGTAACTGGAACAGTTTACAGAACACCGGAAAAACGTTTTACGCAAAATAACGTTGGAGTGTCAGCCTTTGTTATGAACATAGGTGACAGAGATGAAATGCTTATCAGAATAATTTCCAAAAGGAATTCTCTTGATGAAATTGTTTCATCACTGAATAAAGGAGACAAAGTTCTTGTTGAAGGACGCCTTCAGACCGCAACAGTCAAATCTGACGACGGTACGGAAAAAAGAATTTACGAAATCGATGCCAACACGATTGAAAGATGGGGCGAAATCACTGCTTCTTCCGGTAATCTTGACTTTGGCGGAGAAGATATAGTGAAATTTGAATCTGACGATATGTCCAATGAACTGATTAATGAAGACGAAATTCCATTTTAATTGAAATAAGGAGTCCGAAATGGGCAGCGGAAAATTTATCCCGGCAATGATGCATAAATATTCTGTTCAAACGCATAAAATAAAACAGGAACAATACAAATCCACTTATAAATATTTTCAGAATAACGCTGCAAATAATAAAAATAAAATGGATGATATATTTGTAAAAACAGAAGCTATAGAGAAATTAGTTTCAAATAAATCAATTGTCAAAATATTGACGGATAAAGTATTAAACACTAAAATCAAATAAAAATAAGGTCGAGCGCAAAAGCGCACAATAGAAAGGTAAAATTTAAAACAATGGCAAGACAGGAACAAGATAAGAAAAAACGCAAAAACTGCTCACTTTGTGCAGACAAGGTTACTTCTATCGATTACAAAGATGCCGCTAAATTGAAAAGATATTTAACAGAAGCAGGCAAAATTATTCCGAGAAGAATAACCGGAAACTGCGCAGAACACCAGCGTATGGTTGCAAAAGCCATCAAACGTGCTCGTGAAGCATCAATCATTGATTATGTTTTTGACTAATCAGATTAAATAGTTTGAACTAAAGGGCGGTTGAATGACCGCTCTTTTAGTTTGTTTAAAATTATTGATACTGAAATTCTCTCGTGCTAAAATTTCTGTATGACAAAAAGTTTTATTAAAATAGAACCAATGCAAAAAGATTACCTTGACGAGGTAATGGTCGTTGAAGAAAAAGCTTATGGTCCTCATCACTGGTCAAAGGAATCTTTTTTTAATGAATTAAACAGTGAACTTGCAAAATATTACTGCGCATTTAATGAAAAAGGTGAATTGACAGGTTATGCGGGATGCTGGCAAATTTTAGAAGAAGCGCATATTACAAATATTGCAGTTTCGCCCGATTATCGTCGTCAGCATATTGGAGAAGCTCTTTTAACCACAATCATTGAGTCCAGCAGAAAAGCAATGGTTAAATATATTACTCTGGAAGTCAGAGTATCAAATGCTCCTGCGATTGCACTGTATGAAAAATACGGTTTCAAATCGCTCGGTGTGCGTAAAGGGTACTATCAGAACAATGATGAAGATGCCTTAATAATGTGGACAGAAAATATATTTTACGATAAATTTAAGAGTATATATGAACAAAATCTTGAAAGTTTAAACGAAAAAGCAGGAATTACATATAAATTATGACAGAAGAAGTCGTACAACCCCGGGTAAAGACAGTCCGGTCAGTTAACAATACAAAATCAGGATTGAAATTTAGCTTTAGCAGCCTGGTGCTGATAATTTTTTGTTCTTTTCTGCTTGTAATTTCGACATTTATAAAGCTGAATATAATTCATTTTAGTATTCCATCAGAGATGTTTTCGGGGCGGGAGTTAAAAATACAAGACTATGTTCATACTTTTAATCTTATTCCTCAGGTGCCGGCTGTAATGTTTATAGCAGGGCTTCTGGGGCGGAAGTTCGGACTTGCAAGTGTTTTGATTTATATTTTGACAGGACTTTTTATTCTGCCTGTTTTTGCACTTGGCGGCGGATGGAGATACTTCGGGGAGTATGGTTTCGGGTATATTCTTGCTTATATTCCAGCAGTGTATCTGACAGGCACGATTTTGAAGTCGGGTTTTACCTATAAAAATATCGGAAAGGCGGTTTTTGCTGGAATATTTACAATTCATATAATCGGAATTCTGTATATGCTTGCGGTTGCGGGAATCCGTCATGAAGGTTTAATGTTTACGACCGGATGGATTCTTGCGCAGAGCGGGGTTAAGATTATCTATGATTTTATCCTGAGTTATTTGTCTGTTCTGGTTGCAAAATATGCCCGTCTTGTTTTGTGGCTTTATATGTAGTGTAAAGCAAGTGGCGGATGAGGTGTCCGGATAGTGATAAAATTGATGCACGCTTTTATACGCAATTAACCCCTGACGTACGTAATCGTTATTAGATTCTTTGAGCTTTTTCCTTAGAATGACAAAAACAATAAGCCATTTTGTCATCCTGAATTTATTTCAGGATCTCAAAGGGATTCTGAAACGAGTTCAGAATGACAGTCAAAGACAAAATGGCTTAGATAAAAAATCCGAATTCTTTCTTGTGTCCTTTCTGAATAACGGTTGACGTATGTCAAGCGATAATTGCTTTTTCTAATTTAGATACTCTGGCTTGTGAGATATTTAACGAGTTTTCTGACATCTTTGTTCCAGAGACCGTTCCAGTTTCTAAGAATTACATCGGCAGGGCAGAGGCCTTCAAGGGTAAGTTCTTTTATCGGTTCAAGGAATTTTTCTTCTCTTGTGTTCATTTCAATCAGAGATTTTTCTGCAATGTAAAGAATTTCTTTTGCTATTTCGCCGGCTGCAGCGGTGCCGATTTTTGCAGAAAGTGCGTTTTTAGGAACATTGTACCTCAGTTCCGCAAAGTCGTTGTAGGTGAAATTTGACATAAGTTCATCCACTTCATCCATTGCACTGTTGTTGTATAAAATTCCCTTATAAATCGCAAGGACTGAATAAATCATATTTTTTCCGACGCAGTCGTGGTTTCTGATTTCAATAAAGTTTCGAAGGCGAACTTCAGGGAAATAAAGGTTTGCTTGAAGTTCAAAATCCTCTATTTCTGCGTCAAAATCTCCAAAGCCTTTTTGCATAAATTCTTCAAAATTGATTTTGCCTTTAACTTCTACTGGAATGCCGTTTCTGTTGATAAAAATAATCGGGCTTTTCAAAACATTATCTATGTATTTTTCAAAAGAAAAATCGTCAGCCATTTTGCCGCAGAACCCGCAGCGGTCGTTATCCGTATTCAGCCAGCTCAGGGCACGAAAAGTTTTGTAGCCTGTTTCGACTCCGCCACGTATCGGTGAATTCGCAAACATAGCAGTTACAAATGGCACAAGTTTGTTTGCGGTTTTGAATTTCCGCATTGCGTCTTCTTCATCTTGAAAGTCGAATGTGCCTTGAATTCCGGCAGTTTCTCTCATCATAACATCCGACAAAATTCCCCACAAATACTGCGCCATAATTTTGTAGCGTTTTTTAGGGATAAGGTTGATATTTTTGTGCGTGGAAAGCGGTGAAACCCCGTATTCAAGAAGTTTGATGTTGAATTTTTCAAGAACAGGTTTGAGTTTTTTGTTCAGCGAATCTATTTTATTTTTTAAATCGTCAATGTTTTTTTCCGGTTTTATACTCAATTCCGTCTGACATCCGGGTTCAAGCGTAATCGTGTCGTGGCCCTGTTTCAAACCGATAATATTGTAGTCGTCCGTTATGTAATCCCAGTTTTCGGATTTCGCAAACGAGCGGAGAAAATTGCAAACCCCGAAATCACCTTCATAAGGAACAGCCTTTGCAGTTTCTGAATAAATCGGAAGCCTTTCGTACTCAATCCCGACGTTTAAATCTTTTTCGGTTTTAAAGCCGGATGTGAAAAGTTTTAAGATGTCTGTTTTTTCCAATTTTTCTTTAGTCTGCAAATTACTCACACTTTCCTCCGTAAAAACTATACTATAACCATTGTTAAAATATCAAATATTATATGAAGAAACATTAGCCTGTCTGTGGTAAAATTATAGTCAAGATGAACTATTTTGAACGTGCAAAATTTTTTAAAACAAAAAAACGCCTCGGGCAGAATTTTTTGATTAACCCGGACGTGATAGAAGATATAATTACTCATGCGGAAATTTCGCCTGATGATACTGTTATTGAAATCGGCCCGGGTGTCGGGTTTGTGACGGAACAGCTTGTGAAATATGCCAAAAAAGTCATTGCAATAGAACTTGACGAAGAAGCAATAAAAGAACTTGAAAAACTGAATGCACCAAATCTTGAGATTATTCATCAGGATATTTTGAAAACTGATTTTTCAGCACTGACTGATGAAAAAGTTAAGGTTGTCGCAAATATTCCATATTATATTACAAGCCCGATAATTGCGCATTTGCTGGGCGAAGTTGACGATTTGGATAACAAAAACAGAAACTTAATAAAAGATATTATCCTTATGGTTCAGGAGGAAGTTGCATTAAGAATGTCGGCTGATGAAAATTCTCCGTCAAAGCAGTACGGACTTCTGACTATTTTGTCGCAGTTCTGGGCTGATGTTGAGATTTTTAGATGTGTCGGGCGAAAATCTTTTTATCCTGCGCCGAAGGTTAATTCAGCATTAGTGAAACTTGTCGTGAGAGAAAAGCCGAAACTGACCTTAACTGACTATTCTCATTTTAGAAAAACGGTGAAAGCCGCATTTTCACAGCGCCGTAAGAATATAAAAAACTGTCTAATGCACGGCGGATTTGCGAAAGAAAACATTCAAAAATCACTTGCGGCACTTGGAATAGATGAAAATACAAGAGGTGAAAAACTTTCAATTGAAACGTTCGGGAAACTTTCAGAAGAGCTTTTGAAAAATAAAGATGTCTAGATACCATTCCTTGAGGAAGAGGAGTAAAAAAGTTATGCAGGAGAAAAATATTGATTAATAACTACTCGCAAGGCAAAAAGCATATGATAAGTAAGAACGACTTCTTAATGGAGGGGACTGGCAAAGGCAAAATAGTTATTCAATGTCCTGCAAAGATTAACCTTGATTTGAAAATAACTTCCAAACGTGCGGATGGATTTCATAATATTAAAAGCGTTATGCAGACTATAAATTTGTATGATTATTTGACACTGAGAGCAGAGCCTGCCGAACAATTTGAGATTAATCTTTCCGGAACAAGTAATGAAATTCCTTATAACGAAAAAAATCTTATTTATAAAGCAATTTTGCTTTTTATTGAAAGGGTAAATATTTTTCCGTACAAAATTGATGTTTATATAGAAAAAAATATTCCGGTATCAGCGGGGCTTGCGGGCGGAAGTACGAATGCTGCAGGGATTTTGAAAGGGCTGAATGTATTTTTTGAGAATCCTTTGTCTGATAAGAATTTGCATGAGTTGTGTGCAAAACTGGGTTCGGACTTGAATTTTTGTTTGGAAGGCGGAAGACAGCTTACAACAGGCAGAGGCGAAATCTTAGAAGTTTTGCCGTTTGAAGAGTTTGAGGTGTCGCTAATAAAACCTTTACATCTGGGAATTAGTGCAAAAGAAGCGTATACGAAATTTTCACAAAAGCTCTCTAAAGGGAAGACTGGTCGCAAAGATTTCAAAAACGATCTTGAGTGGGCAGTAGTCGATGATTATAAAGAGCTTCAAACAATAAAAACTCTTTATCCTGATTCAATGATGTCAGGCTCCGGTTCTTCCTTTTTTATGATTAATGGAAAATTTCAGCCTCTTGAAGGTTATCTTGTGAAAAATGGATTAAAGACTATTCCTGATGGAGTGAAAGTCATTTGATTGCTGATGCATAAGATAAAAAGTTGCACTGTTATATTAGTATAAAGCATAATTTTTTCATTTGTTAAGTATGGTTTAATTAAAAAGTAAAAGGAAAGAATTATGAATAAAAATATATTTAATATTTTGGCATTTTCACTTTTGTTGTCTGTTTCTGCAAACGGAGTTGCAGCGGCAAATGAAATTCAATTTGATAACCAGAATTTTATTCTTAAGGCAACTGCACAGTCGCTTGATTTGCCAAATGCAATGAATGAATATTTTCCGGGAGGAGAAAACCATGATTCATGGACAAAGATGATAGGTGTTTACCATCTTCCTGAAGTCAAAGATCCGATAGATTATGCGCAGGATGTTGACAAAGATATTGAAAACACCGAAACCTGTGTGCTTTTAAAATTTGCTAAAAACAAAAAAACAGATCAGGCAGTCATAAGCTACCTTGAAAACGGTAGTGAAAACGGCAACAATTTTTTCACATACAATGTTTTCAAATATGAAAAAAATCCGCTTAAAGGTATAACAGAATTTCGATATTCCGTCAAATATTTTTTCAAAAATAATGATGAAATAGTGAAGATTGCAAACAAAGTAAAAGCCGACAATGACAAATATATGACAATGCTGATATCTTCTCCTATTCCGCCGATTGTGGAGAAAGAATTAACGCCATAAAGTATTATACTTAAAATGGCATTCCATACAGTCCTTGCATTCCGTTTTGCATCATAAACATCTGCTGGCTGCTGTCGTAGTTTTGCGGAAACTGATCATAACTCATAGGAGCTGATTTCATTTTGCCGTCAGAATTTTTCTTAATTTCGTGCGGCTCACGTTTTGCCGCAACTTCTTCTTTATTGCGCTGGAAAAATTTTGGAATCGGCATCGCATAATCGTCAGCATCATCCTGGGCTTCGCTGTTTTTGTAATCCATATACATAAAACCGTTCAAATCCTGTCCGTAACCTTCCGGTGGAACGTAGTTGTTTGAATTACCTCTGCCTTCTGCAAGAACGACCGGAGCCGTAAGTGCCAGACAAATACTTAAACTTAAAATCCTTTTTAGCATTAACCCTCCGTTAGAGATTTTATAAATTCCAATAAGTTAATTTTGTTTTATTAACATTATAGCAGAAATTATTTAAGAGGCAAACTCAATAATTCTCGAGAACTATTGCATAATTTTCAAAAATTTGCTACAATTATAGCAAGAAAGAAGGTTAGGATTATGATAAGTGCAGTGAGAATGTTTGCTAATAATTACGCATCAGCTCAAAATCAGGCACGTCAAGATATGATAAGCCAGAGATATAACGAAATTTATTCTCATGAAATGGCGCACAAAAGAGCAGGCGGAAATCTTACTGGTAATATTGTTATTGAACGTGACGAAAACGGGGTTCCGATTGGCGGGCATGTTTCCATAAAAATGCCTGCTCTTGATAAAAATAACCCTGATAAAACAATCAAAGACGCTTCTACCGTGATTAATTCAGCGATGGCACCATCGGATCCGTCTTCTCAGGATTATAAAGTTGCATCTCAGGCCAGAGAAATTAAATCTCAAGCTGAAAGTTATAAAAGATCCCACCCTGAAAGCGGTAAAAAATTGAATGTGATGGCCTAATATTTATGAAAAAATTTTTAGTAATATATTCGATAATATTTTTATCCGGAATATTTTCTGCCCCGCCTGTTTTTGCTGAAACTGTAGTCTATAATGTCGAAACCAAAAAAGTACATAAAGTTACATGTCCTCATGCGCAAAAATGTACTAAAAATTGTATAAAAATAGACCGCAAAGATGCCTATAATCAGGGCGGAAAACCATGTAAAACCTGCGGCGGCTAATAAGTTTTTTGTTTTTGTATAAGAGCGGGCTGAAATTTTCAGCCCGCCCGAAATTAATCTTATTTTTTCGCAAGGTCTTCGGCTTCCCGCTCTGCCTTTTCAGCTTTTTCTTCAGCTTTCATTGCCTTTTTCTCGGCTTCTTCTTCTTTTTTAAGCGCATGTTTTTCTTTCATCTCGTCTACTTTTTCTTCGACTTTGTCTTTCACATTTTCAGCGCCTTTTTTGATGTTTTCTTTAACTTCATCGGCTTTGTCTTTAATGTGTTCAGCAGTGCGTTCCGCTTTTTCTTTTAAAGTTTCTTTATCCTGTGTTTTTTCGTCTTTCATAATCTTTCTCCTTTAATTTTAGGTGGTACAGCTATTCACAAACTGATTATAAAATATTTTTCTCCTGTTTAAATTGCTCAACTGATTAATACGAAAATTTTTATATTATGCTTTCGGGGATTACATTTTTGGAGTATTATTTAAAAGAGGAGATTTATATGAAAGCACTTGTATATGATAAAAATATTGAAGGAAGTATAAAACTTTGCGAAAGAGAAATGCCCGAAATAACAGACCCGAAAGATGCGATTGTGAAAGTTACGTTGTCCACAATCTGCACAAGCGATTTGCATATAAAGAAAGGGTTTGTACCAAGAGCAAACAACAACGTGATTTTGGGACATGAATTTGTCGGAGAAGTTGTGGCTGTCGGGGAGGAAGTAAAGAAACTTTCTGTAGGTGACAGAGTAAGCGCAAACTGTGAAACTTTTTGCGGGGAATGTTATTTTTGCAAGCGTGGATTCATAAATAACTGTATTAAAGGCGGATGGGAACTCGGATGCAGAATTGACGGTTGTCAGGCGGAATATGTAAGGGTTCCGTATGCGGATAACGGATTAACCAAACTGCCTGATGGTGTAAGTTATGAGGAGGCGCTTTTTGTCGGAGATATTTTGTCGAGCGGATACTTCGGCGCAGAAATGTGCGACATCCAAAAAGGTGACGTTGTTGCCGTAATCGGCTCAGGGCCTGTCGGGTTGTGCGCAATGATGTGCGCCAAATATCTTGGAGCCGGCACAATTATCGCAATCGACATAGATGAAACAAGGCTGAAAATTGCACGGGAAAACAGGCTTGCGGATTACGTTTTTAATCCTTGCAGGTGCAATATAGAAGAAGAAGTTAAAAAACTGACCGAAAACCGCGGGGCCGACGGGGTTATCGAATGCGCCGGAACAGGTGAAACCTTTGAAATGTCCTGGAAAATAGCAAGGCCGAATGCGGTTGTCGGGGTGGTTGCAATGTATGAGGAAAACCTGACGCTTCCGCTTCCTGAGATGTACGGCAAAAATCTTACCTTCAAAACCGGCGGTGTGGATGCCGTACACTGCGAAAAGCTCGTAAACTTGATAAAAGAAAAGAAAATTTCGACTGATATTTTGATTACGCAAAGGTTCAAACTGAGTGAAATTCAGGAGGCCTACAAACTTTTTGAACAAAAACCCGACGGATGTTTGAAAGTCGTAATAGAAAAAACGACAATCACTACTTAACTCAATTTAAGCGGATTAACTCGCTTCGCTCAGACAAAATCCGCTCTGTTGATGTTTCGTTAAGTAGTGATTGTCGTTTTTTTATTCCTGTCATTGCGAGCCGAAGGCGAAGCAATCCAGCTGATTAAAGAAACAATGTCCTCCGGACGGGGCCGCTTTTGGTGGCAAAAGCGGCGCAAAACCAGCCGCACGCTTCGTTCACTAATAATCTGCACGGCTCGGCATTGAGGCGGGTAAACTCGCTGCGCTCAGACAATACCCGCCTTTGAAGTTTGCCTCGCCTGCAATTATTGTTCTCTACGCTATGGCGGCAATAGTTAAAAAAAACATCCGACCATTGCGGAGCGAACAATCAATGTTCCGTTTCACAATTACAAGGCAAGTGCTGTTTGAGTGCGAAGCACGAGTTCACTTGCTCTATGTGAAACGGTTACAATTGATTAGTGAGTGAAGCGCAGGTCGGGAGTTTCTTTGCGGTACTTTCTTGTACCGACAAGAAAGTACCTTATGTCACTGCAACAGAAAAAAGATTGAACATTATAAAATTCTTTGTCGGGATTAAGCCCAACCTACAAGCTTATATTAATTAAATCAGATACAGATTTGGGCAGGGCGGGCGAATTTCCCGCCCTTGTTTTGTTATATTTTAATTAAAAAGAATTTGCTGTCTTTGTTTGCAAGAACTTTATGCTGTTCGTCTTTTTTGAACATCAAAATCTCGCCCTTGCCGACCGTGAACTTTTCTGCATCAAAATGAAGTTCGATTTCCCCGTCCAGAACATACACAGCCGCATCACAAACAGAAGTATGTGTGTCGATTATTTCTTCTTTTTTAAGCGCAATAATGCTTAAACAACTGTCATTTTGTTCCATCAAAGTTTTTTTCATAAATTTTTCATCATCAAGATTAACAATATCCTTTGCTTTTAAAACATTGTAAAACATAAAAGACCTCCTTGAATTTGTATTACAGTCTTAAGTTAAAAACTTTTAAGGAATAACACAATTCACCGGACAGGTATATTAATGTTTAACAGCTTTTTTCTGTCTTATAATCAAAACCATAGGTATAATCAAAAATGCCAGAAGCCCGAAGTATCTGAAGGTTTCGACATATCCCCATAAGTGTGACTGCTGGAGAAGCTGATGATAAATCTGATAGTTTGCCATTTGTACAGCCGTTGAGATATCTGTGCTTGCTGCAAAAGAGCCTGCAAGTGCACTTGCCTTTGAGGCATAAATATCATTTGCATAATTCAAATGCCCGACCATCATCATCTGATGTGCCTGTCCAAACCTTGAAATCATTGTTGTTGCAATTGATGTTCCGATTGCAGCACCGATGTTTTTGAGAAGGTTTTGAACCCCTGCTGCGTTTGTCTGTTGTTCGTTAGTCAGAGTACTGCAGGAAAGGTTCATCATCGGCACCATAGCCATAATCATGCCGAGTCCGAATACGCAGTTTGGAAGCGCAATGTCAACAAGTGCAATTTGTGTATTGATTTCACCAAACATCAGCCCGCCGATGCCAAGGATTACAAGTCCCGCTAATATAAGCGGTTTTGTGCCGATTTTAGGAGTCAGCACCCCGCAGATTACTGTTGCAAGAAGACATCCTGCTCCTCTCGGCACCATTGAAATACCGCTTAAGAAGGAAGTGTAACCCATCAGCTGCTGGAGCATTGACGGCAAAATCGCCGCTGATGCCATCATAACACCCATCAACACGACCAGCACTATTGTTCCAAAGAAAAAGTTTCCGTCTTTCAAAACAGAGAGGTCAATAAGCGGTTTTTCTTTTTTGACCTGAATTGTAAAGAATGCAACCATTGCCATCATTGATATTGCGAAAGTTTTGCAAATCCATGCAGCCCCGAACCAATCAGCATCATTACCTTTATCAAGCACGATTTGCAATGTCAAAAGCCACACCGTCAGGAAGAAAAATCCGGAATAGTCCATGGTTACATTTTTTTGTTTTCTTGCATACGGCGGATCATCAACAAGCATTTTTGTCAGATGGAATGCTATAATTCCAAACGGCACGTTAATAAAATAAATGAACGGCCATGAGAGAGTTTCAGTCAAATACCCGCCCAGAGCCGGTCCCATAATTGGTGCCATTACAACCCCGAGCCCGAAGACAGCCATTGCCGCAGCTCTTTTTTCTTTAGGGAAGATTTCAAAAATAATAGCCTGCGATATTGGCATAATTCCGCCTCCGCCGATACCCTGCAAAACCCTTGCAAATAACATCATTGTCATTGAGGTTGAAAGCCCGCAAATGATTGATGCGATTGTAAATATAGTAATACTTATCAACAGATACGCTTTCCTGCCGAAAAGTTTACAGAAAAAATCTACTGCCGGAATTACAACACCGGATGCTACAAGGTAACTCGTAATAATCCATGTAGATTCATTGTGACTTACAGAAAAGCTTCCGGCCATATAAGGCAGTGCAACGTTTGAAATTGTTTCATCAAGTGCAAACATAAACACGGACAGCATAACTGGAATCATTACGATCCACGGATTTCTTGCAGGCTGCCATTGTTGCGCCGGGGTGTTTGTCATTCTTCCTCCAATCCAGAAAAATCCTGCAGGATTTTTATATCTAATATTTCGCCAGTTTCTCTCTTATACTAAATTAGCAAAACAGGATTTTTTTTTCAAGTGTTGTTTTACCTTTGTTTTTTATGTCATTCCGGGCACAGCGAAGAATATTTTTAAATTATTTAAAAGATCCTTCGGCTGGCGTCTCAGGATGACAGGTATATCTATCTGACGGGGGTGTAATTTATTTGGGAAGTTTCGTCTGTTGCTTCAAGTTTGAAAATTACGGGTCTTAAGCCGTCGTTGCAGCAGCAAATCGCAACACCGGGTGTTTTTATCCAGTCACCAAAGTAGAAAAGCTCTTTTTCAGCACCGTGAGCGAGTGCAAAAACATATTGATAAATTGCTTTCCACGCCTCATCGCAAAATCCTTCAGGTTTGGCGTAATCAGCATAAAATACCTGTCCTTCTTTCATCATAGGACATGCTGTCAGGCCTTCTGCCCCGTATTGGTCGGCAAGTTCTTTATCTAATGTTGTTTTTAAAACTGTTATTTTAACTTTTTTCATAAAACTTTTTCCTTTTATATTTTTTTGAATATCAGTGATGTATTCACCCCGCCGAAGGCAAAGTTGTTTGACATTACAATTTTGTTGTTCATTTCAATCCCTTCTTTTTTAATATAACCAAGAGGAGCACATTTTTCGTCAACTTCATTAAGGTTCAGCGTCGGATGATACCAGTTGTTGTTCATCATCTCGATTGACATAATAGCTTCTATTGCACCGCAGGCACCAAGGGTGTGGCCTGTGTAACTTTTCAGAGAACTTATCGGAACGGGTCTGTTGAAAACTTTGTAAGTTGCTGTGGTTTCGGCAGGATCTCCCTGAATGGTAGCTGTGCCATGTGCATTTATGTAACCGATTTCATCAGGGGAAATTTGAGCGTATCTCAGTGCTTCAAGCATTGCATTTCCCATAGTTTCGGGGTTCGGGTTTGTGATATGCGTGCCGTCGGTTGTGTTTCCGTAACCTATTATTTCCGCATAAATTTTTGCACCCCGTTTTTTGGCGTGTTCGTATTCCTCAAGAATTAAGGTTCCGGCACCTGCGCCTATTACAAGCCCGTCACGATTTTTGTCGAAAGGTGAGGGGGTGAGTTCAGGTGTGTCATTTTTTAAGCTTGTGGCATATAGGGTGTCAAATATTGCAATATGTGTCGGCTGAAGTTCTTCGGCTCCGCCTGCTATCATAATGGTTTGATATCCGTCTTTAATGGCTTCGTATCCGGCGCCTATTCCCATTGAACCCGAGGTGCAGGCTGTGGATGTCGGAATCAGTCTTCCTTTTGTTTTAAAATAAAGTGAAATATTCACGGCTGCCGTCTGGGACATCATTTTTACGTAAGAGCCTGAATTAAGGTTTCTCACTTCTTTGTCAACCTGCATTGCGTAAAAATCAATAAGTGTTGTGATTGAGCCTGATGATGAGCCGTAGGAAACGCCTGTTTGACCGTTTGATATTATTTCGTCGTGCAAAAGTCCGGCATCTTCAAGAGCTTTTTCTGTTGTTGCAACGCTCATCACTGCGATTTCGCCCATTGTACGTGTAACTTTTCTGGTAAAGTGCTCAGGAACGACAAATCCGTCCACAGGCACAGAAAGTCTTGTATTCAGTTTTTTGTATTGCTCAAGTTCCGGAGTATAACGAACGCAATTTTTGTAGGTTTTTAATCTTTCAAAGGCGCCTTTTACGTCGCAGCCTAACGGACTTGCAAGAGCCATTCCTGTTACAACAACCCTTCTCATTGATAAAGTCCTCCGTTTACTGAAATAACCTGTCCTGTTATGTAGGAGGCATCTTCACTCATAAGATAGTTTACAAGACTAGCGACTTCTTTTGTGGTACCGAAGCGTTTCATCGGAATCATTTTTTTCAACTCTTCCGCAGGCAAATCTTTTGTCATATCTGACTCAATAACTCCGGGTGCAACACAGTTTACGGTAATTCCACGTTTTGCAAGTTCAAGGGCTAACGCTTTTGTTGCGCCGATAATGCCGGCTTTTGAGGCACTATAGTTTACCTGTCCTTTGTTTCCGCTAAGACCCGAAATCGATGACATTGTGACAATTCTTCCCCTTATTCTTGAAGATATCATTGGCATAACTATTGGTCTTAAAACATTATAAAATCCGCCGAGGTTTATGTTTAAAACGTCATCCCATTCTTCATCTGTCATTGCTGGAAAAACATTGTCCTTTGAGATACCTGCATTCAAAACTACTCCGAAGTAACACCCGTTATCTTCTATGTCTTTTGTGAGGATTGTTTTGCATTCTTCTCTGTTAGAAATGTTAAATTGCAAAATTCTTCCCTGTCTGCCGAGTGTTTGAATTGCTTTTAAAAGTTCTTCTGCTTTCTGGATGTTTTTGTTGCAGTGCAATACAATATCAAATCCGTTTTTTGCAAGATAGATTGCAATTTCTCTTCCTATTCCGCGGCTTGAGCCTGTTACTAATACAGTTTTAGACATTGAGCATACCTATAAGATTTATTGTATTTGCAGGCATGTAGGCGTTTATAACTGCTTCTGCGCATACCTCTTCATTATTATAAATTAAACACTCAAACGAAACAAGTTCTTCACTTGAAAAAACTTCTTTTGCCTCAACACGGTATTCTTTGCCGTTTTCAAAGCAGTCTATGTATGCTTCGTAAAGTCTTGAGCCAAGTAAAAAACCTATCCTTGGAGGCTTTTTATTGTTTCTGAAATAAGAATAGCATCCGATTGTTTGTGCCATAAATTCAATACCGGTTATGACGGGTATACCGTTAATTGTTTTATCAAAAAACATTTTGTCTTCGTAAATTTTGACATTAGTTTTGACTGTGTGATTTTCAAGATTGCAGTCAAGAATTTCGTCGATAAGAATTATCGGGTGGTTGTGTGGAAGAACTTTTTCCAGATCGTATTTTTCCATTATTCCCTCCCCAATATCATCACGGCATTCGTTCCGCCAAAGCCGAAAGCATTACATAATACATTTTTTATATCTTTATTAGCCGGTTTTGTTACAAGATTTATTTGTGGCAGTGTAAAATCATATTCACCGTCAAAAACGTGCGGAAGAAGCTTATTATTTTTTATACAGTGACAGCAAAGAGCTGTTTCTATTGAAGCGGCCGCCCCGAGGCAGTGGCCTGTAAGTGCTTTTGTTGCGCTTGCTTCCGTACAGCAGCCAAAGGTGTTATAAATAGCATTTGCTTCCATAAGGTCATTTGTTTTTGTGCCTGTCCCGTGAAGGTTTATGTAGTCTATGGCATCAGGAACAAGGTTTGCATCTTCAAGAGCAATTCTTATTGCCCGTTCCGCTTGAATTCCTTTCGGATCCGGTGTTGCAGCGTGGTAGGCATCGGAAGTTTCTCCGATACCTTTTATTTCTATGCCCTCAGAGGTGTTTTTCTCAACAATAAAAACTGCCGCACCTTCACCAAGATTTATGCCATTTCTGTTTTTTGAAAACGGGTTTGTCCTTTTTTCCGAGAGGATTTCAAGAGAATGAAATCCGTATATCGGAAGTTTTGATAAAGCGTCAGTGCCTGCAACAATTACAGCGTCGCAGATGTTGTTATTCAAAAGTTTTTGTGCTGTTGCAAAAGTTTTGATACCTGAAGAGCAGGCTGTTGAAACACTTTCATAAAAACTTTCCAGTCCAAGATGATTTTTAATAAATTCAGCAGGATTTCCGATTTCAAAATGCTTTTTATTTTTTGATTTTTCGTATTCTTCAATGCCTGAATTTGTGGTTGCAACAACAACTCCTATTCTGTTTTTTGAGTATTTTGACAGAAGTTTTTCCAATTCGTGGTGCATGTTGTTCATAACATGTATAAGCAGTTTGTTTACGCGTAAATTGTAATCAGTGTTCTTAATTTCCGGCAATTCGGTATTGACTTTTCCAAAATAAAATGTATGGTTTGGCAAAAATTCCGTATCAGGGATTAAAAATTCATTCGAAGCTTTTAAGGCATTATAAAAAATTTCTTCCATATTGTTGCCGAGATTGCAGATGGCTTCGTATCCTGTTATATAAATTTTATTTTGCATTTTCTCTCCGAATATATTACTATGTTAGCATGAATGAAAAATTTTTCATATATAAGTCATCTTATATTAAAAATGAAAAACCGGATTTGTCTTTTGTACCGATGATGGCAAGAAGAAAATTAAGTACAATTGCCAGAATTTCTTTTGCTTTATTGAATGAGTGCTATGCCGGGTCTGATGTTAATCTTGTTTTTGCTTCTCAATTCGGTGAATTTGACAGGCTGGAGGCATTGATTGCGCAGTACATTTCCGAAAACGAAGTTTCTCCGATTTCATTCGGATCATCTGTGCACAACGCTTCTATCGGGGCTTTTTCTCTTTTTAAGGGGATTAAAAATAAATACAACGCTGTTTCTGCAGGTGTAAACAGTCTTTCAAACGGATTTTTGGAGGCTGTTACGGAAGATGATAAAACATTGTTTTGTTTTTCGGACACCCTGCCTGAATTAAGAGGTGCATCCTGCCTTATCGGAAAGGTTCCGGCAGAAGGTGCTGACGTTGTTGAATTTATTCCCGAAAAAAATGATTGTTTGGAAGATGAATTTGAAAAATTTGTAAGGTTTTTGAAAAAGGAGTGTGAAGAATTTAAGGCTCCTGTTTACACTCTGCGGAGGCTGAAATGATAAGAGTTTTGCGCTCGCTTGTTGCAATCTTTTGTTTCACTCTTTTCGGAGCGGGGGCAGGGGTTATTAGTTTTTTGATTTTTCCGTACATAAGCATTACAAAACCTAAAGACAAACAAAAGGAAGCCTATTCTGAAGTTATCAGAAAATCCTGGAGCTTTTTTTCGTGGGTTATGTCAGTTACGGGAGTTTTGAGAATTCATGTATGTGACAAAGAAAAGTTTGAAAATCTTTCCGGCAAGATAGTCGTTGCAAATCATCCGACTTTTATTGATGTCGTAATTCTTTTGTCAATGATTCCGAAGTCTACCTGTCTTGCCAAAAAAGAAACGCTTTTAAACCCGCTTTTTAATAATATTGTAAGGTCAATTTTCATAATTAATAATATAGATCTAGATACATTAAAGGCTGATACAGACAAATATTTAAAAGAGGGGTTTAATATAATCATATTTCCGTCAGGAACCCGCACAAAACCCGGAGAAAATTTCAAAATTCACAAAGGGCCTGCGGCTATTGCCCTGAATTCAGGAGCTGAAATTCTGCCGGTAAAAATCAAGACAGACTATCCGTTTTTGCAAAAAGGGCAATTATTCTGCGATTTGGGTGAAAGGGTCATAAATTATACCGTCGAAACAGGTGAGGTTATAAATCCTGCTGATTTCAATTCTCTTCCTGAAATTAAGGCTAGAAATGCTATTTCGGATTTAATCAAGAAAAAAATTTCTGATTAACAAAATCTAAATAATAAAACGGAAATATTTTTAATAGTTGCGCTTTACTTTTGCCCTGTTGTGGTTTATAATTTAGTTGTTATGAATGAATCGAAAAAAATATTACTAAGCATTTATCTGATAGTAAAATATCTTATATTGCTTGTCTGGCTGATTTTTGGTACAGCTTTGTATGTGTTTTTGTTGTTGTTTTTAACTCCCGATGATAACCCCCCGGGGCCTTTTTACAATACTCCGGCTGATTTTTGGGAAGGATTTGTAATTCTTACAACAATCTATGCAGGAGTAACATTTTCATCAATAAATTCAATAATAGGTGTACACAGACTTCTTAAAAACAAAACTCTAACCAAAATCAATTATGTCACAATGCCAATAATGGTTTTGTTGGAACTCTTGTTCATAATAAAAGGCGATGTATTACTTAATTGAATATAAACTCATATAGCTTATCTTTCGGGATTAGTATTGTGTTGACTGTAGAGGTGTTATGAATAAATTGAAAAAAATATTACTAAGTATTTATTTAATCTTCAAATATCTTATATTGCTTGTCTGGCTGATATATGGTACAGGTTTGTATCTGTTTTCGTTGTTATTTTTTATGCCAAGTGACACCCCCCCGGGGCCTTTTTACAATACTCCGGCCGATTTTTGGGAAGCATTTGTAATTTTTACAATAATCTATGCCGGAGTATTATTTCCATCAATAAATTCAATAATAGGTATACACAGACTTCTTAAAAACAAAACTCTAACCAAAATCAATTATGTCACAATTCCAATAATGGTTTTGTTGGAACTGTTGTTCATGATAAAATTTATTCCATTCTTAATAGAACATAAATTCATATAGCTGTTCTCTCGGGATTAGTATTGTGTTGACTGTAGAGGTGTTATGAATATGTTAAAAAAGATATTACAATATATTTATCTTGTTATACAATCTTTAGTATTAGTTTTTCTGCTTACAGTTGGAATGTTTTTTTATATTTTATTAATCGCATTCCTTTTTTCTAGCAGTCTGAATGGTGTAAGTAGTATAAGTTTTTGGATTGAATTTTTATTTACAACAAGTTTATACATATTATTGTTGTTTTTGGCTGTATTCTCTATAAATACAATTATGAATATGTTGCAAAACAGGCCTGTTACAAAATTTGCAATTATTTCTTTAATTGGATTTTCTATTTTAGAAATTTTTTTATGTGTTTTATTAATTCTCAATCAGTGATGAAAATTTTCTCTTGGTATAAAAATTACATTGATTTGTATTATCGGAGATATTTTTAATTGTTGCACTTTACTTTTGGCTGATTGTATTTTATTATTTAGTTGTTATGGATAAAATGAAAAAAAAATATTTTTGTATTGTTATCTTGTTTTTCAATTTATATTATTGATATTTTGGGTTGGTGCAACAACGCTTTTTTATGTATTTATGCTTTTCTTTATTTATTCAGTAGAAAATATGAATAGTTTGTTATCATTTTTCTTGAATAGTTCATTTATTTTGGCCACATTAATTTACGGTTCAATTATATTTTGTACAATATATTCTATCAGAGTTTTGGTCAAACTTATAAAAGGCCAAACGGTGCCGAAAAACAAGCTTAATATTTTATATATATGTACTGTTATGGAAATTATTATATTAATATGTGCTTGTAACTTCAATTCCCTATAAATGATGAAAATTTTTCTTTTGGAATAAAAATTACATTGATTGTATAAAAGTTGGTAATTAATTTATTATGCTGTACATTATATGCTATTTCGACATACCATCTCGGATCATTTTTGTTAAAGTCGTATGTATCTATTATATATGCCCTGAAGTTCCCTGCTTCGTCAATATAAGCGTTATAGATATCAGCATTTCCTAAAGCCAGAGATAGATTTTTGGTACTTGAAAAGAATGTACTTCCGTTTACAATTTGCCCATTTTGTAAAGACTCTTTATTTTCTTGAATAAAAGTTTTTAATTCCGGACTTTTAACCACAGCCTGAGAAAGTGTACTGTCCGGTTTGAACATAATTCCTTTTGCATCATTTACACCTAATTGTTCCTTAACTTTTCTGCGGACAAATTTTTGTAGAGCGGGTGTTAATGCGGATGTTGAATTTAATAAATATCCGTTTTTTTTGATATATTCTGCGCTCTGTTGAAAATTGTATGCTGCTGCTTTCCATAATTCTTTTGCATCATATGCATTTTCCACTGTAGATTGTTCCCACATACCAAAATTGACAATATATTTTTCTAATTTGGGATATTTGTGAGCATCATTTTTAATGAAAGTGTTAAAATCTCTTTGAATTATTTGTTTTTTTTCATTAAAGATATTTTTTGTTAATTCAGAAATGTTTTTCATGTTGATTGCGCATTGAAGCATGTAATTTTCAGTATTAAGTCGTTGCTGTCTAATTTCCTTGTTTTGGCTTTCCACTACATGCTGAATCTTGGCGATTGCGGTTTTGGTTTCTTTGTTTTGCGCTTTTTGCTGCTGATAGGTTCTGTATAAGTTTTTATATTCGGTTTTGTCCTTAGTTGTAACAAGTTTTTTCAAGGTTTCGGCTTCTTGTTTGTCCGCCTCTTCCTGTGCTTCCAGAAGCCTCAGAAGCGTATCGTTGACGGGCGGTTCAAACCCCGTAATGATTCCGTTCGTGACGTTTTGTTCCTGAACTTGTCCGGAAGAATCCAGTACATCCGCTGCGGCAAAAAGTGTTCTTGCCATAATTTCTCCAATTTGACTGCCCGCAGGAGGAATTAATTGCTCCTGCGCTGCCTGTTTTTCAAACGGGATATCTTCCGAAATCCCGCCGTATAAAGTCTTGACAGCTTCATCTGTGTTTTCGGCGATGTAATTCTCTGAATTTGACGGAAGCCCTCTGTAATGTTCTCTTACATAAGTGCCGTCGTCTTTTACATACTCGTTCACATGTACAATTTTTTTTGTCATAGTTAATACTCCCTTCTTGTTGTCCGGTTTTTACTTTACTATTTTGAACTATTTTTAATAATTCAACAAGTCCGCATTTTTACTTAAGTAAATTTACGTACGTATTTTTACGGACACGGCGGGGAATTTATAACTATTAATGAAAATTTAATTGCGAGAAAAACTATTTTTTACTGCTTGTGAAAAACGTGTAAATGCCTGCGCCGAGTGCCAGAATTCCATTAATAAAGAATGAGTTTTTAACGGGAGATTTGAAAACTGCAATTTTGTGGCAGACAAAATCAAGCCCAACACCAAAGCCAAGCCACGCACCTGCTGTTTGAAGGCTTTTTTTATACGGATTTGGAACCTGTGTTTTTGGGATATTTGTATAAATATTTCTGTTGTTTGCACTGAATTGTATATTTTGAACTTTCATTTTTCAAGGATTTTATTATTGAAATCTACTCACTTAATTGATTCTAGTATAAAACAAATGAAATGCAACATGGTTTACAGGAATTTTTTTTGTAACTTTTCAAGAAAGATTTTGCCTGCGGGCGAAAACACCTGATATTTTTTCCAGACAATATCGAGTCCGGATTCAAGCCTTGGTTCAAGCGGGCGGAAGATGATTCCGTCTGACTTCGATGTATTTAAAAGTTTGTCCAGCGTAACTGCATAACCCATTCCGGCTTTTACCATAATTGCTGCATTGTACACAAGATTATAGGTTGCCGTAATATTCAGATTATCAAACTCTTCGCCGAACCAGTCGAGAAACCCGCTGTCGGCAGAATATTTTCTTGACATTTGTCTTGAAGCAATGAGAGGAACATTTATAAGGTCTTTTAAAGTGATGTTGTTTCTAAAAGCAAGCGGGCTGTCTGAGCGCATAATTACACCCCAGACATCTTTTTCGGGTAGCGTAATATTATCATATTTCGATAAATCAATCGGCTGGATTAAAATTCCAAAATCCAGAAGACCTTTATCAAGTTTTTCAATAACATCTTCTGCATTGCCGCTGTGGATGTGAAATTTTACGGCAGGATACTCGGATTGAATATCTTTCATAACTTCTGCAATGTATTTCATTGAATCGGTTTCTCCGCATCCTATATAAATATCTCCTGCAATGACATCACTGATAGATTTGAATTCTTCTTCGGTTTTGTCAACCATTTGAACAATTTCTTCAGCACGTTTTCTTAAAATCATTCCTTCCGGAGTAAGGGAAACCTTGTGTTTGCCTCGTATCAGAAGTTTCTGACCGAGTTCTTTTTCGAGATCCTGAATTTGTCTTGTAAGGGTGGGTTGTGTCAGGTGCAGAGAATTTGCAGCGCCTGTAATACTGCCTTCCCTTGCGACGGCAAGAAAATATTTTAGAACACGAATTTCCATAAGAGAATTTTATAAAATTATTTTATGCCTGTCAAGCATAGTTTATTATGTAATATAAGTATTTGCTATTTTTAAATCCATAGTAAATAATAAATAAAAAGGAGAACAATTTTGCAGCCTGAAGCTGAAAAAATTATACAGAATTTACAAGACGCAAACTGTCCGCCGGAATTAATTGAAGACTTTTTTAAACTTGAGGAGCAAAACGACAAAAACGGGCAGTTAAAACTTCTGTTTTTGCAAAGGAAAAATCTTCTTGACTCACTTCACAGGAGCCAGAAGCAAATAGATTATCTGGACTATCTGATATTTAATCTGGAACAAATATTAAAAGGAGAATAAAAAATGGACATATTACGAGTAGTTACCCCGCGTGGACTTGAGTTAAAAGGCGCAATTTACGGCGACAACAGTATGGATACGGTGGTTATTATGCTTACTGGAATTTGCAGCAACGTATTTCAAAACGATCTTCTGGCATCTGCTGGGGAATTGTTGAGCCGAAATAACATTGCCTGCATAATTGCGCACACAATGGATTCATTTTCTTGTATAGCATATTCTGATTTTTCAATTCACAAACAGCGATATACAGGAGTTGTGTTTGACGAATTTGATGCGGTTTATGAGGATGTGGAAACTTATGTAAAATATGCAAAGTCAGAGGGGTTTAAAAATATAATTCTTGCAGGCCATTCACTGGGGTCAAACAAGCTTATAAATTATTTGGGGAACACTCCTGATGATTTTGTAGACTATTTTATAGTAAGTTCACCTATAGATTTAAGCTACTGGTGGAGCATAATGCCCCAAAAGGATTATTATCTGGAATCAGCGCAAAAGTTTGTTGATGAAGGCAGAGGAAACGATATAATGCCGTATTTATTCGGCGGATTTTCACCGATGAGTGCGAATACGGTGCTCGGGTTTTACAATGCGGAAAATCTTAAGAATTGTCCTGTCTTAAGTGGGGAAGGCGAAACAAAATCATTATATTCAATCCGTCCGAGAGGTTCGTTTATTATTGGCGAAAAAGACAGTGTGGTCGGCGAAGATGCAGGAGAATTTATGCGGAAAATAAATTCTAATTGCAAGCATCCGCAGGAAAATCAGGTGATAGTAGTTCCGGGTGCATCACATATATTCTATGGCAAGAATGAGGAATATGCTAAGACGGTTCTGGATTGTATTCAAAACCATTTTGCACTTGAGGTGGTATAATAAATGTTAAGAATAAAAAGGAAGGATGGATTATGTCAAAAAAAGTTTTGATAATCGGAACGAGTTTACGCAAAGACGGCAACTCAAACAGACTTGCTCGGGAGTTTGCAAGAGGTGCTGAAGAGGCAGGCAATCAAGTTGAGATTGAGTACCTTTATAACAAAAGAATAGGGTTTTGTAGAGGCTGTCTTGCCTGCCAGAGAATTCGTCATTGTGTAATAGATGATGACGCAAATTCTGTTGTTGAAAAGATGAAAATGGCTGATGTAATTGCTTTTGCAACCCCGATATATTATTATGAAATGTGCGGGCAGATGAAAACGTTCCTTGATAGGTCTAACCCTTTGTTTGGAACAGATTACAAATTTACTGACATATATCTTCTGGCCTCGGCGGCAGACACTGGAGAATATTCGATGGATGGGGCTATTAAAGGACTTCAGGGCTGGATAGACTGTTTTGAAAGAAGTTCTCTAAAAGGTATTGTGAAAGCTCTCGGGGTAGAAGGTATCGGAGATGTTGAGGGGAGTGAAGCATTGTCTGAAGCTTACAGGATGGGAAAATCCGTTTAAATAAAAGGCTATGTCACAACAAACAGTTGATAAATAGCCATTTTTATAGGGGAGTATCAGAACTCCCCTACAAACTG
>CALUVL010000006.1 GCA_944324225.1 Candidatus Gastranaerophilales bacterium | reverse complement strand
AGAAGCTTCAAGATATTCTCATAGTTTGTTGTCGTCAGCGTTTTATAAAAACTCTGAAACAATTTCATCATGATTAAAAAATGGTATTCTGTGATTGTACTTGATGATAGTCTGACATAAGTTCGTTATGAAGGAGATTTTTCATATTAATTTCTTGCCCCTTCACTTCTAGTATGTTAAAATTCTAATGAAGGAAGGCTTTTCATGACAGGAGATATTTCAGCTGTAATATTATCTGACTCACAGCAGACTAAAAATGTTTTAAGTTTGTATTTGGATGAATTTGCCAAATTTAATTTGTTTGATGCTGGAATTGACATGTCTGAAGTCTTTAATGTTCTTTCTAGTATGCAAAAGTCTGTTTTTGTTATTGATATTTCTCGAGATACAAAAAAATATCTTGATTTTATTTCGGAGGTCAGTTCAGCATGTCCTTCCTGTAAAATTATTGCAGTATCAGATTCACCTTCTGTTGAGTTGATTGTAAAGGTTATGAGAGCCGGTGCAAAGGATTTTCTTTCAGCTCCTGTAATAAAAAATGAATTTTTTGAGATATTAAATAAAATCTATAATAAACTTTCTTCAGGGGCAGATGTCGATTCAAAGTCAAGAGTTATAACCGTATTTTCTAATAAAGGCGGTATCGGCAAGACTTCTATCGCGTCAAATCTTGCGCTTGAATTAGCTAAAATTACTAAAGAAAATGTAGCTCTTGTTGATTTAAACTTTCAATTCGGAGATATTACGACTTTTTTAGATTTAAAGCCATCGTTTAATATATCTTATGTGCTCGAAAATCTTGAGAAAATGAATTCTGATCTGCTGTTGAATACTCTTGAAAGATATAAAAATACAAGTTTATATGTTCTTGCAGACCCCCCTGTATTCAGACAGGCCGAGAATATTTCAAAAACTCAGATTTCAAAACTGATTCATCTTTTAAAAGATGCTTTTTCATATATTGTAATAGATGCAGAATCCGGCTTTGATGGTAAAACAGTTACAGCATTAGACAATTCGGACTTGATTTTTCTTGTGACTATTGTAAACCTGCCGGCATTGAGAAATTGCCAGCGAATTTTGGATTTGTTTGAAAAACTGGGGTATGACACTGATAAAACCCAGATTGTAGTGAACCGGTATATGGAAAATGACGAAATAACCATTGAAGATGTTGAAAAAGTTTTGAATAAAGATGTTTACTGGAAGATTCCAAATAATTACTTTACTCTTATCGGCGCAATAAATAAAGGGGTTTCAGTGGCTGAAATAAATCCTGAATCAAATGTAGCAGTAAGTTATAAAGAGTTAGCAATGTCTGTTTCTGATATGGTGTACAGAAATAAACTTATAAAAAAGTATTCAAATGAAAATATAGGAAATGTGTAGTGTGGGTATAAGCGACAGATTAAAAAGTTTTGAACAAAAACCTGATATTGTGGAAGAAACTTCATTTAATGATTTTGTGTCAGAAGCGCTTTCAAGAAAAATAGCTTCAATTCCTGTATGGTATGAGTATGATTATTCAAAGCAGTTTGAATTGATTTTAAATTTTCTTGATAATAAATTGAACTCGGAGTTCGAAGATTTATCTCTTACAGATACAGAAAAACGGGAAATAGCAGAGGAGTTTCTGAAAAATAATAAAGGATTTGGAATATTAGATAAGCTTCTTGCTGATAAAGAAGTTGAAACCGTTATGGTAAATTCAATAGGGTCTGTATTTATAAATAAGTGCGGAAAATATTTGAAGACTGAATTGGTTATGAGTTCTGCACAATTTAACGAAATTGCATCAAGATTTAAAGAAAACAGTGCATTAACACGAATTTGTCAGGATAATTTGGTGATTACTGTTTTAAAGCCTCCTGTTGCGGATAATATGCTTGTAATAAAGAAAATTAATGAGGTTTTTGATAATCTTTCGGATATTGCTGATGAGGGGCTTATTACGGGTGAAGTTAGGTCTTATTTGGCAGATTTGCTAGCTTCTAAAAAAAATCTTATAATTACCGGTTCTGATAAAGATATTCTGAATGAATTTGTTCAGGTATTGATTAATTCAGTAAATGATTCGGACAGGATTGCAGTGATTGAAGATTATATGCCATTTCGAGCTTTAGCGGATAATATATCGGTATTTTCAGTTGCCTCTTTAAAAGGTCTTGAGTGGCAATATATGTTTGAATCAATTACGGAGTTGGAATTTGACTATACAATTACGGCACTGGCTGATTATGAAAAATTTTCGTCAAATTATATGAGTACTGATGAATTTGCACATGGCTTAATTACTGTTGTGCCTGCAAAAAGTATAAGTGATGTTACATCAAAATTTACGGATATTGCGCAGAGATATTTAAAGTGTACTGAAAAGCAGGCAAAATTAAAATTGTCTTCTTTGTATGATGCAGTAATTCAATTAGATAAATTAGAAAATAATAAATATTGTGTGGCGTCTGTAATGGAAATTCATTCTACAAAATCGTCATCTCTTGTCATGGATGAGGTAGTTAAGTATCTTGACGGATTGTATGTTCTGGATCTGCCTGAGCGTTTTTGTGACGGTGAAGAAGTTCGGAAGGTTGCAAAATCTTCAAAGACTTTCCGCTCCCGTTTGAAAAAATAGACTGTCTGGCATTTATGTCATTCAATTTGTTAAGGTGAATTTTCAACAGATTGCTGTCATTCAGTTTTTCATTAATAAGGTTGATTCCGGGTGTAATATACTGGGGCATTAGAATTTTATTTACAAGATATCCTATCGGCTGGGTAAATAGCAGGCATGATGCAACACCGCCAAGCGTTTTTAAAATTTTGTTCTTAACAATAAGATGGTTCTGATAGTTTTGAAGTGCATTTTTTAATGCCATATTGGTCTGATCCTGCCCGAATAGCTGTTTTGCGTTTTTGAGCGTGTTTTTATATTTTTCTGTAACACTTGTCGGGATACTCTTGTCCGTAATGCCTTGTTTAAGCTTTTCTTTAATTTCAAATATTTTTTCAGCATTGGTAGTTATGTAGGCGTGAACCTTTGCGCTGTCTGTATCAGCAAGTGCAAAATACCCTGTCAAATATCTGTAGGCTTTTTTTAATATATTCCCCTGTTTCCTGTCATTTTCAAGTTCCTGAATATGATTTTCAACAGATTTGTTTAAAAATTCTTTGAAATTTTCTTTAGTTCTGAAATTTTCTTCAGTTGCCTGTTCTATTGCGCTGTTTGTGTGTCTATATATGCTGTCACGGGCATTTATGGATATTTTTCCGCTGATTAGTTTGCCTATCGGGGATGTAAGTTTCTGACCTATAATGGTTGCGGCAGACGGAAGTATAAAAAATGTAAGTGCCTGTCTGATGGACTCTTTTACGGCTCTTTTGCTGCTCGGTGAATATTCGTTCTTGTCATTTTTATACTTGTCGTAGATGTCTGCGCCAAGGTACATAAATGACGGAACCCACAGGGCAAAAGTAAGTTTCGGGGCAATTTCATTAACTGTTGCTCCGATTTCACTTGAGTAAGTTAGTGCACTGATTGCCCAGCTATTGAGCGGATCTTTGTATTTGGGCTCATCTGCTTTAGCTTTATGCTTTTTAGAATCCGTTTGAATTGTCTTTGCTGCGGGTTCCAGTTTGACAGGCATGGCTGCTCCCTTTATGTTTCATATTTTCTAATTATACAACACGCAAAGATAAACTTTTTTGCTATTCAAAACTTGTATATTTGATATAAAATTTTGGTATGGAGAAAAGAAAATTCAAAATAAGTTCAAAATATTCACCGGCAGGTGACCAGCCAAAAGCGATTGAGGCACTGACAAAAGGTGTGCTTGAAGGGGATGACACCCAGACACTTCTTGGTATAACGGGGTCAGGCAAAACCTTTACGATTGCAAACGTTATCCAGAATGTTCAGAAGCCGACATTGATAATTGCGCATAACAAAACACTTGCGGCTCAGTTGTATAACGAATTTAAAGAACTTTTTCCTGATAATGCGGTTGAGTATTTTATAAGTTATTACGATTATTATCAACCGGAAGCTTATATCCCGAGAACTGACACTTATATTGAAAAATCCGCATCCATAAATGATGAAATTGACCGTCTGCGTCATAATACAACAAGAAGCCTTTATGAAAGAAATGATGTTATTATCGTTGCATCTGTAAGCTGTATTTACGGTTTGGGGTTACCTGAAAATTATTTCAGGGGATCCGTTGAACTAAAAGTCGGTGATAATGTTGAAAGAGATGATCTTCTAAGGCACCTTATAAGCGTTCAATATACCAGAAATGATCTGGTTCTTGAGCGTGCAACTTTCAGAGCAAGAGGCGATATTGTCGAAATTATGCCGGCTTACGAAAAAATCGTCACGAGAATTTACTTTTTCGGGGACGAAATCGAAAAGATTGTCAGAATAGACAATGTTTCCGGCGAGATTCTTGAAACACCGGAAAGTGTTGTAATTTATCCTGCTGTTCACTATCTTTCTTATGACGAAAATTCTGACGAAACTCTGGATTTGATAAGACAGGAGCTTGCAGTAAGACTTAAAGAACTGGAGAGTGAAAATAAACTAATAGAGGCGCAGAGGCTTTCTCAGAGAGTAAAATATGATATTGAGATGATTAAGGAAATGGGGTATTGTTCAGGTATTGAGAATTACTCGAGAATAATTGAGCGCAGACCGCCCGGAAGCCCGCCTGCAACATTATTGGATTATTTTCAGGGTGATTTTTTAACTGTAATTGATGAATCTCATGTAACTTTGCCTCAAATTAAAGGGATGTCACACGGGGATGCTGCAAGAAAAGACGTTCTTATTGAATACGGCTTCAGGCTTCCCTGCGCAAAAGACAACAGACCTTTGACCAATGATGAATTTTTTAATAAAGTCCATCAAAAAATATATATTTCAGCAACTCCCGGTGAATTTGAGCGTAAGACTTCCCAGCAGTTAGTCGAGCAGATTATCAGGCCGACAGGTCTCGTTGATCCTAAAATCAGTGTACGACCTATTGATACACAGATTAACGATCTGAAAGACGAAATTAAGAAACGTGCAGAAAAGGACGAAAGAGTGCTTATTACAACTCTTACAAAAAAAATGGCTGAAGATTTGACGGACTTTTTCCTGCAGGAAGGAATACGTGTAAGATATCTTCATTCTGGCATTCAATCTCTTGAAAGGGTTGAAATTTTGAGGGATTTACGTCTTGGAGAGTTTGATGTTCTAATTGGCGTAAACCTCTTAAGAGAAGGGCTTGATATTCCGGAAGTTTCTCTTGTTGCGATTATGGACGCTGATAAAGAAGGTTTTTTGAGAAGTGAAACAAGTTTAATTCAGACAATCGGTCGTGCTGCAAGAAATGCATGCGGTGAAGTCATTATGTATGCTGATAATATGACCGAAAGCATGGAAAAAGCTATAAATGAAACAAACCGAAGACGGGAAATTCAGATTGCTCACAATAAAAAATATGGTATTATCCCGCAGACAATTAAGAAACCAATTGAGAATAATCTTCTTTCTCTTGTTGCAAGTTACAGAGATCTTGAAGATATTGTTGCCGAAGAAATGGTTGATCTTGGTATTGATAAAAAAGACTTGCCGAAATTAATCGACAAGCTTGAAAAAGATATGCATAAGGCCGCTAAAATTCTTGATTTTGAACGTGCCGCTGAAATTCGTGATCAGCTTAAAAAGCTGCGTGAAATGGTAAATACAAAGAATTAAAATTTTTGAAGCTGTTTAATTTCTTCTTTTTCCTTTTTCTTCTTAGCTTTTTCTTCAGCCTGGTGAAGAGCTTCGTAGTTAAGCTGTCCTAAATAATTGCCTATTAATGCAACATTGAATACAGCAGTCATACACCACACAAAATACATTACAAAGTTTTCGATACCAATAAATAGCCAGAACAGGTACGTTAAACTACCTGTAATTATAGCGTCAATAAAGGCAATTTGAATTGTCATCCAGATTCCCTGAATTAAAACATCTATACACGAATCAGAAATTGCTTTTACGTCAAAAACATTTGCAAAACTGAACTTTTTACAAAAAAGCATAAAAACAGTTAATACAATTGAACCGCATACGGCATAAGTAATATACATTATAGCCTGCGACATCCACGTAAGAGCAATCATCGGACAAATTTTTGTAACAATATACCAGGTAATGCCACCATTGATTGCTACTGCCGGAATCAATGCTATTGCTGTGCGTAAAGCATCAAAAAATAGTGTAAAAATATTGAAAGTTGGTAATGTTACATCCCGGTAGTTCATAACATTGTTTGCACATCTCGACATTATACCCAAAATTACTATTACACTAATAGCTGCTAAAATCAAAAACCAAATGCTGTTTTGCATTTTGTTTATATATAAACTTACTGCTCCGAAAACAGGAAGTGTAAAGATAAAGAATTTGGTTAATGCATGTGGTTCATTAAGTGATTCTTCAAGTGCGTCTTTAATAGATGCCATATATTGAATCCTCTCTTTTCTTAAATACTATATAAATATAGCATATTTAGATGGACCGGGCAATACATTAATCCTATGATAATCGTAGATTAACTGTAAATTCTGCCCCTCTGTCTTTTTCGCTTGTAACTCTGATAGTTCCGCCTTGTAAATGTACTAGTTCTTTTGTTATTGCAAGACCTAATCCTGTAGAATTTTCTTTTGGATTGATCTGTTCAAATTTCTTGAAAATTCTTTTGTGGTATTTCTTTTCAATTCCGCAGCCTTCATCTTTGATTTTTATTTCAATAAATTTTCTTTTCCTGCGGGAAGATATTGTTATCGTTCCGTTTTCAGGACTATATTTTATTGCGTTATTGATAATATTAAACAAAATCTGCTGTAGTTTCTGGTAGTCAGCACAAATTGATGTAGACTCTATATCTTGAACTATCTTGATGTTTTTTCTATTTATAAGCGGTTTTAGAATGTTTATTGTTTCACAAATACATTGGGTGCAATCAAATTCTCTTAAGTTAAGACTCATAGTGCAGGATTCAATTTTTGTCATATCCAATATTTCATTAATCATTCCAAGCAGATGAATTCCTGCTGTTTGAATATCTTTCACAAATTCAAGCTGCACTTCTGTCAAACTACCTGATTTCGGATTTTGCAAAAGCTCGGAAAAACCGATAATCGAATTTAGCGGTGTCCTTAATTCGTGCGAAATGTTTGATAAAAATTGAGTTTTTATCTTGTCCGAAGCAAGTATTTTTTTTGTTTGGCGTCTTATTGTTAAATTTGCCCGTTCTTTCTCTATTATGCCTTGTTGGAGGGCTTCTGTCTGCATTTGTATTATTTGTGTAAGTTCAAGTTCTTTTATAAGATTAGAAATTATATGCGAGCATAGTCTGAAAAGCTTTATTTTTTCAGCTCCCATAGCCTTTGATGTTTCCAGAATTAGTATGCCATATACGGTTTCTCTGATTGTAAGGCGTGAAATGGAAATATTTGTTCCGAATATTTTGACTATCCATTCAGGAACTTCCTGTTTAGAATCAAAGAGGATTTCTCTAACTGGTTTCTCCAATGGAATTTCCTTTTGCTTGTGTGCTGATCCCCATGAATATTCAAGCCGTAAAATATCCGGTGTTAAAAAGTAAATATAGGCATTTTTAAAATCAATGACGGACTTTAATGCCTTAAATATTTCATCAGGAGTGTTCAAATTTCCTTTAAAAAATACTTCTAAACGTTCAAAAGCTTGTTCGTAGAACTTATCCACAATTACTCCAGAATATGTTTGTCTGCGTATCCAATATATGTAAGATTTCTGAAATATCCGTCAAAATCAAGTCCGTAGCCGATAAGAAATTTGTCATCAACGTCAAATCCATAGTAATCAGGTTCTATATCGACAATTCTGGTGCATTTTTTGTCAAGAAGCGAGCAGAATTTTGTGGATTTTGTTTTAAAGTTGCAGGCCATAAAATCAAGTAGAAATTTTGCGGTTAAACCTTTGTCCACAATATCTTCTATAATCAGAACATTTTTCCCGTTAAGATCAGGCAGTTTAATGTCAACGGCATTTACTTTACCGCTTGAAACAGTGCCTGAGCCGTAGCTTGAAAGTCGTATAAATTCCATTCTTAAAGGCATTTTCAAATGTTTCACAAGGTCTGTGGCAAACATTACGGCACCCTTTAAAACGCAAACGGCATAAACTTCTTCATTCCCGTAAAATTTGTTCATTTCATCCGCAAGTTCTTCTATCCTTGATTGAATTTGATTTTCGCTGAACAAAACCTTTAAATCACTCTCTTTTATCTGCATGTTTAATTCTCCTTAATAACCAATTTTAACATATGAGTCGGGGTTGTGACAACTTTTATGCTCTCGCTTATGCCAAGCGAGGGTGCCCATAAAATTTCTTTGCCTGATGTAAGAAACAGCATTTCATTTTTTTTGTAAGAAGGAACTTTTTTTTCATTAAGATATTTCTTTAGTTTCTGGCGTCCGGATAATCCAAGCGGTCTTATGATATCACCATCTCTGCGGGATCTGATGGTTAAAATGCTGTAGTTTGAAAGGTCAACATAGGCGGTCATGTCTTTATCAGCGGGAAATATGTCAGGTTTTTGCATGCATTTTGTAATTTTAAAGACCTTGTTGCCAATCTCATATTCGCCTTCAGATGTAATTGGTACTTCTAAATCCTGCTTTTCTGTTGTTTTTATTAATTCTATTTGATGATTGTTCACAAAAATATACAAGTTTTGTGCAATAGTAAGCGTTTTGCCGCTTTTTGCTCCTTTATTTTCATGTATAAAGTTGATAACTCTTGCAATTTTGTTTTTATCAATTTCTATACCGGCATTGTCAAAAAGGTCGTAAATCAGCCTTGATTGAAGCGCATTTGTGTAATTTATAAAGTTTTTTGTAGTATAGGGTTTGTCTAACGTTTTGAGGTATTCATCAATTAGCTGGTTGTCAATTGATGCATTTTGTGAAAGAGAATTAATCATATCAATTGCATGCGGATTAATTTTTTCTATTTGAGGAATTATGTTTTTGCGGATAAAATTCCGCTTGTATTGAGTATTTTCGTTTGAGCTGTCAAAATTCGGATTAAGATTATTCTCTTTGCAGTATTTTTCAATGTCCTTGCGCTTTATATAAATTAATGGGCGGTAAAATTTTCCGCGTTTTGCGGCAATTCCGCATAAACCTTTTGTGCCTGTCCCTTTTGCCATCCTGTAAATAAGGGTTTCTGCGTTATCGTTTGCATTATGTGCCGTTAAAACAGCGTTGCTGTTGAATATTTGTGCACATTTTTCAAAAAACTCGTATCGGGCTTCTCTTGCTGCAGTTTCCGTCTTTTTAACATCACCAGAAAGTCTTTCCGAGTAGAATTTAATATTTCTTTCTTCACAAAAATGTTTGCAATTATATTCTTCTTTGTCGCTTTCTTCTCCCCGCCAGCAGTGATTAAGATGTATTGCAATAACATTACTCCTTAATTTGGACACAATATCCAGCAGACACATGGAATCAAATCCGCCGGAAAATGCAATCAAAATCGGAAATTTACTATCGGTAAGACTGTAACTTTCTAAAAAATCCCTAACTTTTTCAGATATATTTTCCATTTACGAATTGTTTTCTTCTGACAACCTTTGTTGAATTTTGATGCCTTCTTTGATTTCTACAGCATCAACTCCTAACTGTTCAAGAGCTTTCATTGCAAGACAGTTAGGTTCATAAGTGAGCGCAAGAAGCATATGTTCAGAGCCTATTCTTTCTTTGTTTTCTGCTTTTGCAAGCTCCCAGGCTTTTTCCAGAACCCTTTTGGCACGTTTTGTGAAGACAATTTCCGTGTCAAAATACTCGTCACCGAAGCCTATTAACTGTTCAACTTCTTTTCTTGCATCTTTAATGTTGATTTCCAGCTCGTTGAGAACCTGTGCGCCCAGTCCGCTTGCCTCGCCGATAATTCCGAGAAGAAACATCTCCGTTCCGACAATGTTTCTGCCGAGTCTGCGGGCTTCTTCTTTTGCAAGCCTCAGGATTGTAAGCGTTTCCGGCATCTGTTTTTCTATAGGTTTAATAATTGAATGTGCAACGTCGTCATCATTAATTTTTAGTTCTTTAAGAATTTCATAAGCAAGACCTTTTTTAGCTTTCAAAACACCCAGCACGATATGAGATGGCAAAACGATGGAAGATCCCAGTTCTTTTGCTGTTTGAAGCGCAAGGTTCATTGTTCTGAATGCATTAGGTGTAAAGATTATCTGCTTATTCTCATATTCTGCCTGACGGGATTGAATGTTTGCAAGCTTTTCTTCAAATTTTTCCGCCGTAATCCCGTAGGTAGCTAGAATTTTAGTTAAATCAGAATCTTTATCTTCAAGGATAGAAGATATAATTTGTTCTGTGCCTAAAATTTCATAGTTTGAGGCTGATAGTTTTGCGACAGCCCGTTCAAAAACTTCGGTTGATTCTTTGCTGTCAAAGATTGCATCCGTTGTTGATGAATTTTGTTCTAAGTCTTTGTTTTCGTCAATCTCCGGATGATAAAGCCGTTTGGTTTTGCGCTGAACAAGTTTTTCAAGAAGAATTTTGGATTTAACAATGTCAAAGCCTAATTTTTCAAGAATTCGTACATTGTTTGACTTTCTGTCATTAATTACGGCTAAGAATAAATGTTCATAAAGTATGGCAGGATTGCCTGATTTATTTGCTAAATCCAGTGCATTTTTCAAAAGTTCTTTCAGATGGTTGCTGAATACCGGTGGTTTGTTAGTCTGTTTGTTGCTGTTTATGTTCAGACTTTCCGTTACTTCCCTGTATAGGTCATCATAGGTTATATTGTATGACCTGAAGAGCTTTTGAGGAATTCCTTTTGCCTCGACAAACAACGCAATCAGCAGATGTTCTGAAACAATGTTTGCAGAATGCATCTCATTTGCGTATTTCTGGGCTGTACTTACTACATTTACCGCTTTTTCCGTAAATTTTTCTAACAAATTATTCTTCCTCGTCTTCTTCGTCTTCTAATGTTTTGATGTATTCTTCAACTTTGTTGAATTCTTCATCATCTTCAATTGTTTCAAACAGGTAATCTTCACCGTCTTTTGTTAAGCGCATAAGAACTATTTCACTGTCTTCGCTGTCTTCTTCCTCATCTGCAGGCAAAAGAAGCGCGTATTCCTGATTGTCAACTTCTACAATATCAAAAAGTTCAAAGTTGATAACGTTTCCGTCTTCATCAACCGTTTCAATTAATTGTCTTTCTTCGTTTTCCATTATTTTCTCCTTATATTTTATTTGTTGTTTCTGCTAAGGTACTGTTCCAGTATAATACAAGCACTTTCAATATCAACCAGTCCTTTGTTTTTTCTGAAGTCTATTTTTTTTGCACGAAGGTTTTCTTCTGCTTCTGAAGATGTTAGTCTTTCATCTTCAAAAATTACTTCGTATCCTTTGATTTTTGAGGCAAAGTTTATACAGTCATCAGCCTGTGCGCCCTGTGTGCCATCCATATTATATGGAATTCCTGCAATAATTTTTTCTACGTGATTGTCCTTTGCTATTTTGAGAATCTGCGTAACTGCATCATCATCATTTGTGCGCTCAATGCAGGAATGTCCGCTTGCCGTTACCAGCAAAAAGTCGCTCAGTGCAACTCCTATTCTTTTTGTTCCTATATCAAGCGCCATTACTTTATACATTCTGCACCCATTTTGCCTCAATCAGTTTGATTATGTAATCCAGTTCATTAAGGCTGAATTTGCCGTCATTAAGTTCCGTATTGTATTTTAAGCCGAAATAGTATTCGTATATGCTTTTTCTTATAATATTTTTAAAAAACTCTTTTTTCAAGGTTTCGTTAAAATATAATCCGTAAATAAGATTAGCGCAATCTGTTTGGCCGGTTAAAAACTTAAGATAAGCAGACATTATAAGCCTTTCGCTCCATGCGGCATGTTCGGTTTTATCAAAAATTTGGTCAAAATAAAGGCTGATAACATCATCAAAATCAATTTTATAATCCGAGTTTTGAAGTTTTGCGTTTAAAAAGTCTATCATTTCGTTAAATTCACTGCTGTATCCGTAATCAAGAAACCAGTGCTTTGTGAATTCATCAGTAGAGAGCCTTTTAATATCCTCAATTGACAGTTCAGCCGGTGTCAGATTTGTTTTTAAAAAGGTTTTAATGTCTGTTGTTTCAGGTTCAATGTCCGCAAGAAGGTTTTTCCAGCAGATATATTCATACGGGAATTTATCCGAAAGTTTTTCCGCATCAATAAGGATTGTCTTAAGTGCTTCAGGTGAAATTTTAAGAACTTCTTCATCCTGATAAAATCTTTCAATAATCTTGTCGCACTCAAATTTTGAAATGTCGTTAAATCCGAAGCAGTCGCGTATTCCGTGGTAATCATCAAGTACAACTGCTGCAAATTGAATTCTGCACGTTGCTTTTTCTCTTGTAAATATCAGTGCCTGATTGCCGTGCCCATCGGGGTATGTCAGACAAAATTCATACGGTTTTGAGTCTGAGAGAAGTTTTTTATAAAAAATATGCGTATTATCCTCTCTAATGCCTGAAAGTTTCAGTTTTGAAAGATTGCGCTTGATTGCTGGCTGAATGTCTTGTCGTGCATACTTTAATGCTTCATTTAGTGCATGGTATGCTAACTGTGATTTTGTGTCGCCTAAAATGTCAAGAGCGGTTTTGCCTTCTTCTGAATAAGGATCCGACAAAAATACCGGTACTAGAATATTTGCCAGTGCGTCTTCAGAATAGTCTTCCCCTAGCGACTTGATTAGCGTTGTTTTGTCATTTGTGTTAAGCGAGTTTAGAAAATCCAGAAAATCTATCTGCACTTCGGGGTTGATTATTGCATTTTTTAGAAGAAGTTTTGTGTCACTGTCAAGCAGGTCATCTTCATTTTCGATAAATTTACCGTATTCCTCATATGACCAGTTTGAGTCAATGTCACGTAAAAAGTTCAGTACTACAATTTTGGTTTCGTTTGAAACCATTGTGTTTTTCAGCATTGACCAGAGGTGGGAGCTTAATTCGTCTTTCGGAGCATATCGTTCCAGCAATATCCTTAAAATATATTCATTTTTTTGATTTGCGTTATTGAATTCCTTGTATAAAATCTTAAGAATTGTTTTTTTATCATTCTGAGCATCTAAAACGTCAACATTAAGATTTTTCAGTCTTGCAAGATCTGTTATACTGCTGAATCTTTCTATTATATCCAGAATCAGAGTTTTTAATTCAAATGGATTAAGCTGTTTGAAGATTTGGCTCATCTTTTGGCTTTCCCCCAGAAGGCATCCAGAATTTTTTGTGCATCAGCTGATGGCATCCTGTCGTTTAATATCAGGTATTGTACGGCAATCATTGCGCATTCCGAACAAATATTAACCCCGGGGCCTTTTACCATTTTTAGAACCTGAGTATTCGGACGGCCGCAAAAACTGCAATATACCGGTTCAAAATTTTGCTCCTCATCTTTTGTTGTGCTGTCGCCCTTTGCTGAGGAGTGATCTCGTTTTTCTCCTAACCTGATTACTTTATCTTCGGACATTTTGTTCTCCTGTGTTTGCGCCATCCAATTCTTATTTTTATCTTTTTTGCTGAATTTAAAAATAGTTTACATGGACGGTTATTTTTTTATATATTAATTGTAACTTAAATTTATAAAATTTGCCAAATTTTTATGCTTATTTTATAATTCATTTACAACAATTAATATAAGAGGATGATGAGTATATGAAAAAAGCACTGCTGCTTGTAAGTATATTATTTATTTCAGTTGTTTCCACAGCTTGTATTAATAAATTTGCAGTTCAGGAACTTAACAATAAAGCAAAAGGCTATATTGAACAGGGTGACTACGAGAATGCAATTGAGCGTTTGAAATCAAGTGTTGACCTTGATGATACGGTTTTTGAAACTCATTACAATCTGGCCGTTGCATATACGCAGGCTGAAGATTATCAAAATGCCATAGATTCCTACCGTAAAGCTATTTCGCTTAATCCTGATTTTGCTGATGCTTATTATTCTCTTGCGGTTGCGGAAGAAGATTATTCAATTGATCTGGCTAAGGGCATTTTGACTCTTGACGAAGTCGGAAATCCTGTTAAAGTTGACGAAGAAACTCTTGCCAAGCAAGATAAGATTGTACTCTCTGTGCCTGTGCAAAAAATGGTAGGTGAGCTTCTTTCTGATGCTGTTAGTAATTACAATCTTTATTTAGAAAAAGCTTCAAATGTTCAGGATGAGGATGAAGTTAGAGCTAAAATTCAAAAGCTTATCGAAGAACAGCAGAATCAACAAAATACTAAAGGTTAGAAAAATATGATTTTACAGTCACACGGTGATGTTGCTTTCTCTTTATTTGGCTTCCCTGTGTATTTTTATGGTTTGATTCTTGCTTTTGCATGTTTTGTTGCTGTTTTTATTGCAAAAGTTTTGTATGCAAAGATTTATAACGACGGAAAAGCTGAGCTTATTTGGGAAGTTTCTCCCTTTGTCGTGATTCTTGGAATTATTGGAGCAAGGCTTTATTATTGTATTGTTAATTTGGATTACTATTTTTTTCATCCAATAGAAATTTTCAATTTCAGAGAAGGCGGCTTGTCTATTCATGGGGGAATTATTGCCGGAATAATTGGAATTTATATTGCATCTAAAAAATATAACATTTCTTTTTTAAGGCTTTTGGATGTGTTTTCTGTTGGAACTGTGTTTGCTCAAGCTGTCGGAAGATGGGGTAATTTCTTTAACAATGAAGCCTTTGGGCTTCCGTCTGACGGTTTTATAAGGCTCTATGTGCCTCCAGCTTTTAGGCCTGAGGGGTTTGAGAGTTTTTCTTATTATCATCCGGCTTTTTTGTATGAAAGTGTTGCTGATTTTTTAATTTTTTTAGTACTTTTATTTCTGATAAAAAAAATCGGTGTAAAAATTGAGGGGGTGACTTTGTGTTTATATTTAATGCTTTATTCTCTGGTGAGATTCTTTATTGAAGGCATCAGGCTCGACAGTGCTTTAAATATTGGAAATTTGCATATTGCTCAGGTGATTTCAGCCGGAATTTTTATTTTTGCGTCTTTTGGTTTTGTTTATTTGCTTGCACGGGCTCACTTCTTAAAGGCTGATTGATTTTTTTTTGTTTTAGTGATTATATTTTTGTATGAATAAATGTGCAAAACACCCCGTATGGTGGCTCAATCAAGCCCATCTAGTTAATGATATATACACCGGTATGCTCAACCCTATTATGCCATTTATAGCAGGTAAACTGGGAATTTCAATGGCCTTTGCAACGGTTATTATGAGTTTGTCGCACATATTTTCATCTCTTTTGCAGCCATTATTCGGCTTTTTTGCTGATAATATGGTCAGACGTGTTTTTATTTTCTGGGGGTTGATTTTTACTTCCATTTTTATTTCCCTTGCACCTGCTTCGCATGATGTTTACATACTTATTTTGTGCATAATTCTTGGTAGCCTCGGATCAAGCTTTTATCATCCGCAGGCGCTCGGGCTTGTGGTCAAGTTTGCGCAAAATGATGCGGCGAAGGTTATGGGTATTTTTATTGCAATGGGTTCAATCGGATTCTCTTTCGGACCTTTGTTGTCTGCTTATGTTGCGCAGTACTGGGGGCTTTCTAAAATGCCTTTTCTTTGTATTCCTGGAATTTTGACAGCTTTTATGATGTTCTGGCTTGTACCTAAAATATCAGGCTTTGAAGCTAAAAAATCGGATATTAAATTTAGTGTGGCTTTCAAAGATATTCTTAAAAATAAAAAGTTACAGATTCTTATTACAATAGCAATTTTGAAAACTTTAATAACAACTTCATGCTCAATTCTTTTGCCGTTTTTGTGGAAAAGTATGGGATATGAACCGTTTTATATTGGCTGTATCCTGTTCGGTTTTATCTTTGCGGGAGGGCTTGGCTCTGCTTTTAGCAGGACGTTTGAAAAAAAGGCGGGCACTGCTAATATCTTTTATACATCAATGATTTCAACATTGCCTTTAATGATTATTTTTTCTTTTACATATAAACATTTTCCGCATATATCAGAGATTATCTTTATTCTTGTAGGCTTTATAACAATGCTGGCCCAGCCGGTTACAATGGTTATGGCGCAGAGTGTTTTGCCGCAGTATAAAAGTATTATAGGCGGATTTATAAACGGCTTTTCGTGGGGTGTTGTTGCCATTTTTATGTCGGCAATAGGATTTGTGGCACAGGCAAAAGGTATTATGCCGGTGCTTGTCACAGTGTCAATCATTCCGGTCATTTTCTCAAGTTTGGTTAAATACCTTTTTGAAGACAAAAAGACCGAACAAATTTAGTATATGACAATTTTTTTAACCCCAATGTTCTTTAAAACTGCTTATTGTTACCGAAAATATCCAACCTATGCAAGAACGGAAAATCTTTTAACATCTTCAGCCTGATGTTTTTTAGCCATTTTTTCCTGAAGGCTGGCAAGTTTGTATAACAGACTGTTTGATGCCAAATCAAGACTGAGTTTTTTATCCATTTCATGCAGCATGGTAAGATTATTTTCTCCGCCGAAAGCGTGGTGAGAAAGAGCATTATTCATTTGATTGTAAGTTTGTATTATGCCAAATGCCGCATTATTCATGCTTTGAGCTGCATTAAATCTGGCTATTGATGAAACTAGCATTTACCCTCACTAACCTGGGTTTATAAACGACTACCCAAAACCATGTCTTACTTTTTTATTTTAAAATAATTTGTTTATTTTTGCAAGTACTAAAACAGGTTATTTTTATATTAAGTTTTGTAACAGTTTTCGCAAACTTTGAAATTCAATATTTTCTATATACTTTATATATATACAAGAGAGCAGCATAAATAAAACGAGAGATATTAAGAGAGAACGTAAAGAAAAGAAAAGTGATTATCCGTTAAATAAATAAGAGAGATGTTTATTCCTTCCTTCCTAAAAAAAGTATAGCCCCTAAAAAGGGGCTTTTTTTTGCTTTCAGATTCCTTATTAAAAAAAGACTTCCCAAAATGGAAGTCTTTTTAGTCATGTTGTTCTTGTTAATCAGCTGAACCAATTTTATGGATTTTGATGAAATTTGTTCCGCCGACAAGCAGTTCCGGAACAGAACCTGAGAATATAACAGTATCCCCAGCTTTAAGACCGAGGGTTTTTATCATAAATTTGTCAGCCTGCTGGAGTGCGGCTCTGTCTATTTTTCCGTCAAAATCAGTCACAACCGGAAATACTCCTCTGTACAATTTAAGATCTCTACAAACATTTTTCTTTGGACAGCAGGCGTAAATCGGAACGCTTAGTCTGCCTTCTGACAAAAATTGTGCTGTAAAACCGCTGCCTGTAAGTGCAACAACAGCTTTAATGTCCATTTTCTTTGACATATCCGCAATTGACATTCCGATAGCCATAGCCTGACTATCTTTTTCCTCTTCAATCATTTTGCGTGGGAATTTGTTTTTTCGCATAAATGGTGAATTTTCTACGGTGTCAGAAATCTTTTTCATCATGGCAACTGCTTCTACCGGGTAAGCGCCAGCTGCAGTTTCTCCTGACAGCATAATTGCATCTGTACCGTCAAGAATTGCGTTTGCAACATCGCTGGTTTCTGCTCTTGTAGGTATAGGATTTTCAATCATACTTTCAAGCATCTGTGTTGCAACAATTACAACTTTGCGTTTGATATTTGCTTTTCTGATTATTGTTTTTTGTACTATTGGCACTTTTTCTGTTGAAATTTCAATACCTAAATCACCTCTTGCAACCATTATGCCGTCTGAAACTTCAATAATTTTGTCAATATTTTCAACAGCCTGCGGTTTTTCGATTTTTGATATGATTTTGATGTCAGTATTGTTATAAGATTTCAAAAGTTCACGTAATTGAACTACATCATCAGCATGTCTTACAAATGAAAGACCAAGATAATCAATTCCGTTTTCAGCTGCAAATTTAACAAATTGAATATCTCTTTCTGTTAATACATCAATACTGCCTGTAGAGCCCGGAATATTTATACCTTTTCTCTGTTTTAGAAGCCCGTCAGTCAATACTTTGGCAAAAATAATGTCATCTTCAACTTTTTGGACTTCCAATTGAATTTTTCCATCATCAATAAGAATCATTTCTCCTGCGTGTACATCTTTGGCCATGCCTTTGTAATCGACAGGGATAATGTCGCCTGTCATTTCAGCCTGATGTCTAAATTTCAGGATTTCTCCTTTTTTTAGTTCTATTGAATTTTCAAGACATCCTATTCTTATTTTCGGACCTTGAAGGTCTAATAGCACCGGAATTAATGTGCCTTCTTCAGATTCCACTTCTCTTATAAACTTGAGGTTTTGTTTGTGCATCTCAACGTCACCATGTGATGAGTTAAGTCTGAACATTGTAACACCAGTTTTATATAGAGTTCTGATCATTTCTTTAGTGTTAGTGGCCGGTCCCAGTGTTGCCACAATCTTTGTCATGTTAAAATTGTCCATACTTTTCCTCTCTCGGATTTACCGCTATTTATATATATTCTCTATAGTATAACTATCAATAATATAATTATTTTAAATTTTTATTAAGACTTTACAAAAAAGTGAATTTTATTTATAATTCATATATTATCATAAAAAAAAATCTTGTTGTAGTAAAGATGAGGAATTGAGATTTATGAAAAACTTTTTTGCAACTTTTGTGGTAATATGCTTAACAGCATTTATTGCTATTCCGGCGTTCGCTTCAACAAAAATTAATGATGTTAACGAAGGCTATTGGGCTCAAAAAGAAATTATGGATGTTATTTCTAATGACATTATGACTCTTGATGAGGACAACAATTTCAATCCTGAAAAGGATGTTCCGAGAATTTGTTTTGTGAAGTCTTTACTTAAATTGTTATCTAATGACAATTTGAATGTTTCTATTTCAAATTCTTTTTCAGATGTAGCTGTAGATGACAAAAATTATGATGACATTCTGCGTTCTCAGCAATTGGGTCTTGTTTATGGTTATCCTGACGGTACTTTTAAAGCTTCCAAGTTAATGACTAGAGCTGAAACTCAGTCTGTAATCAGCCATATTACACAGGATAAAGTTTCTGATACTTCAGCTTTAACCTCTTACTCAGATTATAAAAAAATTCCTTGCTGGGCTAAACAGGTTTATGCAAAAACACTTGAATATGGTATTTACGTAAATTATCCGAACGAAAATGAACTTCGTCCGAATGACAACCTTACAAGAGCTGAAGCTGCTGTTCTCCTTTCAAGATTGAAAGCTAAACTTGATCTTGTTAAGAAAGAATATAAAGGCGAAGCTGTTGAACACTTAAAGGTTAAAAGAAATGCGCCTAACAATGAAGTTTATCTTCTTGACAGAGCTAACGTAATCAAAGAAGGTAACGTTTTGGAAGTTTCTTTCACTGATAAATTCAAATCAGAAGCTGCTTCTGCAGGTCAGGCTGTTTACTTTGTAAACGAAGAACCTATTTACACAGAAGAAGGTACTTTGATTGTTCCTGCTAATTCTAAATTCAATGGTTCTGTTGTTGCCATTGAAAATGAAAAATGGTTTAACAAAAACGCAAGAGTATATGTTCAATTGTCTGAAATAGTTACTCCTGACGGAACAAGAACTTCTTTGAATGCAAAACCATTCTACAAAAACTATGCTTTGAAAGAAGGTCCTTGGATGACAGCTGGTAAATTATTACTTTATACGGCTGGTGGTGCTGCAATTGGTACTGGCGCAGGTGTTGGCTTTTCATTCATTCCAAACCCTGCTAAAGTAGGTACCGGTGTTGCAATCGGTACTCCTGTAGGTGCAGGTGTTGGTTTGGTTACCGGCCTTGTAACAAAAGGTCTTAAATACCACGCTAAAGCTGGTGAAGAAATCTATATTATCTTGCTTGAAGATGCTTCTGTTGCAAAACAGGCATTGTAATCAGATAAATAACTTTTTAAAAGACCGGTCTTTGTGACCGGTCTTTTTTAATGCTCAAGTTACTTCTTTTGTGCTAATCCTTATTGGTAGCAGCATTGCTCTCACGGGTATCGTAATTTTTCAGCAAAACTTTAAAATAAAAGAGTGGATATGATTTTATCCGTAAATTAATAGGAGTATATGTATGAAAAGATTATTTATGATGCTGGCTTTGTTAGGTTTATTTTTAATTCCTGCTCAAAGCGCAAATGCGTGGTCTATAAGCCAGTTAAATCCGCTCCCGTACATTGGAATCGGTCACAACTCAAGCTCATTCAGTTTAAACCCGTTTACAGGTTTCAAAAACTGTAATCCTTGTAAAGTCAAAAAAGCAGAGTGCGATCCTTGCAGGGCAAAGGTAATTGTGCCGTCTTGCGACAGATGTGTCAAAGCATTTCCTGATCAGCAGTGTCCGTGTAATCGTATTATGTACAATTATGGTTACTAGTTGAATAAGCTTGAGGTGCGCCTTTTTTATTTAAGAGGCGCTAAAAAAGAGAAATTCCGCAAAAATTAAGTAAGGAATTTCTCTTTTTATATATTTTGTTGGTTTAATAAACAATCTCTTGTAATGTTTTGAATATTTTATCAGTAATTTGTCTTATATATTCCTGGCTGACCATTCCGTTGATTACAGCATCAGAAATTTGGTATGCTGGGCGTATAAATTCCTGAGCTGTCTTATTTACATCTGCAAATTGTAAATCGGCCGCTTTGCCCGTTTTTCCTCTTAGTGCAGCACGTTTGTACCAGCGTTCTTTTATAACGTCAAGAGGGGTGAATACGTAAACTTTTACATCCATAATCTCTCTCAATCCTTCATTAAGAACATAAAGTCCTTCTGTCAGAATGACTTTTGCCGGTTTTTTGAGTTCTCCGTCCGGATTGCTTACGCAGGTAACAAAATCATATAACGGTGATTTTATTTCTTTTCCTTTTTTCAGTGATATGAGGTGTTCTTTCATAAGCTCCAGATTAATTGCGTCCGGAGTATCAAAGCTGAAGCCGGTTTTAAATAGTTCCTCATAGCTTCCAGCATCAAGAAGTTCTTTTGATGTGTCTTTATAATAGTCATCACAGCGGATTACTGTATAAATGCCTTCCTTTTTCTCTTTTACGCAGGCTTTTATAGTATTGTCAACGAAAACGGTTTTTCCGGAGGCGCTTTCACCTGTTATTCCAATCAGAAACGTTTTCTTCTTTTCCTGAACCACCATTCTTGCAATATTTAGAATAAGATTATCTGATATCTTTAAAAACAGCGGCTGAGGCTGCTTTTTATCCTCTTCCAGAATTGTCTTTAATGCTTCAACAATTGTGGAAATCATCTCCATATCTCGTCTTGATGAATAGTAGTCATAACTTGTCAGCTGAAAATCCGTTTTCATATATCCTTTAACCCTTATAAAAAATCTTATTTATACATTGTACTTTAAATTATTTCGAATTTCCTCTAATAATAAATTTTGTAACAAAAATATTTAAAAAATTAAAGAAACGGGCAAAATATCCGTAAGAGAATTATGTAAAGATAATTGGAGTAGAAAGTATGTATCAGGATGAGATTTTTGAAAATGCACTGCGTGAAAGAAGAGAAGAAAACTATTCAAACTTGAAAACTGAAATTTCAGCAATGGAATTTGCTATTGAGAAATTTTTGAACAATGTTCTTGAATGCACTGCATCAATTTCAGAAAGAGATTTTCACGTAATGACACTATAGTTTAGCTATAGTGTCATTTTTTAAGCATACATTCCAAATTGCGGCATTATAAAAGGATTGGACATCATCATTGGATTGCTGTATATGCCGTACATATTCATTCCGGTTGAATTTTGATTGTACATAGATTCAAGTGTTTTTAAGATGAAATCAAGCTTAACAATTGTTTCTCTGTATTTTTCAGCCGGAGATGTTTCAGAAGATTCATCTGAAGATTTACCTGAGTTTTCTGGATTTTCAGTCTTTTCGGATTTTTGGGTTTTCTGAGCTGATGCGGCGCCTAACACAGGTGTTTGCGTTCTTTGTTCTGTGTCTGAGTCGCTTGCAGGTTGTGAAGAGGCTGCAGCCGGTGTTTCAGTCTGTTCAGGTTTAGTAAGAACTCTTGCATCTGCAGCGGAGCCTATTTCTCCATTTTGATATGCCGTAACTACATTTTCGTATGCTTTTTCAATTTTTTTGTTTGTTTCCGGATCTTGTTCATAGCGAGCTTTGGCTGTCAAAAGGACTTCTTCCAGTACACGGTCATCTTTTTGTGCAGCAAGTGCAGTTTGGTTTGCAGGTTCATTCTCAAGTTTATCCTGTAACTGGTCAAGTTCTGATTTGCCTAGAGCTTTTTCCATTGCTTTTCCTGCAAGCCAGCATGATACAAGCCCTACACCAATTCCGACTACAGCGCCGATTGCAGTTCCGACACCGGGGGCTACAGAACCGAGTGCTGCACCTTTTGCTGCCCAAAGCGCTGCTACAGCCGCTGTACCAGCTTTTGCACCTATTGCATATGCTCCCAGCTGTGCGCCTGCGGTTGCAACAACTCGTCCTGTCTGTTTTAATGCTTTTTGTGTTCCTGTGCCTTCTCCGGGTTTTACAGGATTACCGTTTTCATCAATAGTGTCAAATGTTTGTTTTGTTGCTATGATTTCGGGTATTGAAAGTGCCGCATCAATACCGACTGCTGTTGCTGCGTTTGCACGTCCAAACTTAGCAACTGTTCTAAGTGCTGATGATTTTGTAAGAGCCGTGTTTATGGCGCCTTTTGCTTTGTTGTAGCCGGTGACTGTTTTAACTTTGTTCCATGCTTTGCCGGTTTTGGAAACAGGTTTTAATGAGCCTGTTGTTTTTTCAATATGTATTTTTTGATTGGCATCGGCAATTGCTTTTTCTATTTCTTTCATCTTGTCGGCATAGTCTTTGCCTTTTAAAGTTTTTGCTTCGCCTATCAAGCGTCTGACATCATCATAATATTTTGATTTATTAAATTCATTAACTGCTTTTTGTGCATTTTTAAGGTTTTTAGCAAGCTTTTTGTCTGTTAATTCGGATAAGAATTTTTTTGCTTCAGCTTTGCTCATTCCTTCGGTTTGCTGAAATTCTGAGAATGCTCTTTGAAGTTCTCTTAATTTTTTAGTCTTTTCAGCTCCGGAAAGTTTTTTTACTTCTGCGGACAGTTTTTTAATATTATCGGCTTTTTGAAGTCTTTGCAATTCTTTTGTCGGGTCGCCTGTGACAGGGCGGAATCTTTTCTCAAGATCCTGAATTTCCATATTTCTCATAAAATTATCGTAAGTTTCTCGTGACGTGGCCCCTTTAAGCCCTTGCTCGATTTGTTTTTGTTCCTGCAAGGCTTTTTTAGGATCTTTTAGGTCCGGCAAAAGTGTTGTAGTGCCGCGAATGCCTTTTTCTAGACCTATTGTCCAGACTGCCGTGGAAGGATCGTTTACTGAAATGCGTTGTTCTTCAGGAGTCAACCCCATAGCATATCTGGTCAGCATTTTTACATCACTGTTTACTTTGATACTGTCACTCATAATTTTCCCCTTATGAATTTTCCCCGTATATATTTATTAAGTATTTTGTATCAGAAAAATTGCCTTAAATTTGCAAAAAGTACTAAGTTTTGTAACAAACTTAGTACTTTTCAATCCCAAGGGTTGCAGGGGGATTTGGAGTTAAGACTTAGCCCATCATATTTAAGCTGCCGAACGGATTTGATGGATTATTAAAGTTCATATAATTCAGATTGTTTCCCTGTCCGGCTGCCTGAAGATATGCCTGTTGAAGTTTCATAAATTCTTCGTCGTTGCTCATGTTATTTCCGCCGTAGGGAATTGTTGAAGTGTCTATTGAAAATTGCGAATTAGCTTGAGCAAGTTTTTCTGCCTCTTTTTTTTCGGAGTATGACTTGCCGACAATGAATCTTCCAAGCAAATCACCGGCGACAAAACCAACCATACCGCCAAGGAACGGAATCGGTATCAAGGCTTGTGTTAAGGCACCGCAAAGGGTGCTTATACCGAGTCTTACACCTGTTTTTGCGGTTTCTCCGGCTCCTGCTAAAACTCCTTCATTTGTCGTTGTTCTTATAATGTTCGGAAGTTCAAATGCAAGGGTCATAACGGCACCGATAAGAGGCATTCGTTTGCCCAAAACTTTTCCTATACTTTTGAATTTTGCCCAGCCTGCTGACTTACCTGCGGCCTTTGCAGCTTCGCCGGCAGATGTCCAGTTTGTCTTCAAATCCGGCCAGATACTGGTAATACTGTTTTTAGTTGCCTTCCAGAAAGAACCTTCGTTTTGTGCAAGAAGTCTGTCATTGTGTCTTACGGCGGCATCTGTACCGGCTTTAAATGCCCTTCCAAAACGTTTTTTGAAGGGCAGATTGTTATTTTTGCCTACTTGCCAGCTTGCTTTAAATCTGTTTGAAAATGCGTCATACCCTGTACCCAAGACAAATTCAGGATACATTTTCAAGTATTTCCATGTTGAATTTACAGCACTATCTACCGTAGTCATTTTAAACCTACCTGTTTTAAACCTAACCTTACTTATATAAAGAATTTTTTTCTTTTGAAATTGCGTGATATTTGATATTTGTAAAGAAATGTTACATTTGTTAATATTTACAAAAACGGCTAAAAGCGCTATAATCACCTTATGTATTGTAAGAATTCAAGAGTTTTTATAGAGGATGATGACCTTTGCATAAGTTGTGAAAATTATGTAAAGGAGCTTGACTGTCCGCTTCTTGCGGCTCTTGCCATGGGAGATGTATTTCTTGAAGAATCTCTGCAGGTTACAAGCTGCGGGTTTTATAAAGAATTCAAGCGTAATCTGCGCATTGTGAAGGATGAGGAATAATGCATAATATAACTTTAATCAACGGTGACGGAATCGGGCCTGAGATAAGCGAGGCGGTTGTCAGAATTATTGAGGCTTCAGGGCTTAAGATAAATTGGGATTTGCAGACTGCCGGCGAAGATGTGATTGAAAAAGAAGGCACTCCGCTTCCACAAAGGGTTCTGGAGTCAATACGCAAAAACAAAGTTGCATTGAAGGCTCCGGTTACGACTCCAATCGGTAAAGGTTTTAGATCAGTAAATGTTCAGCTGCGAAAAGAACTTGATTTGTACGCAAATTTGCGCCCATGCAAAAATCTTCCGAATGTAAAAACTCGCTTTGACAATGTTGATATTGTGGTTGTAAGAGAAAATACGGAAGACTTGTATGCCGGTATTGAACGTCAGGTTGATGAAAATGCTGCGGAAAGTATAAAAATTATTACACGCAAAGCCACGGAAAGGATTTGCAGATTTGCTTTTGATTATGCTCTTAAAAACGGCCGTAAAGAGGTTTGCGTTGTGACAAAAGCAAATATCATGAAGCTTTCTGACGGATTGTTTTTGAATACTTACCGTGATGTTGCAAAAAAATATCCTCAAATCAAGCAGCGTGAAATTCTTGTTGATAATCTTTGCATGCAGCTTGTCCAGAAGCCTGAACAGTTTGACGTCCTTGTTTTGCCGAATTTATATGGAGATATTGTGTCTGATCTCTGTGCCGGACTTATTGGCGGACTGGGAGTCGCTCAGGGCGCAAATATTGGTAAAAATTGCGCTGTATTTGAACCTGTACATGGCTCAGCTCCGGATATTAAAGGACAAAATAAAGCAAATCCGACTGCTCTTCTTTTATCTGCTGTTGAAATGCTTAAATATATTGAGGAACAGGCTTATGCAGATAAAATTGAGGAAGCATTGTTTGCAACTTTGAAATCCGGAAAATCTACTGTAGATTTAGGAGGAACATTAGGAACTAAAGAATTTGCTGAAGAAATTATTAAAAATTTACATTAAGCCTAAATCTCTTAAAAATCTTTCATTATCGGCAAGTTCAGCAAGTTTTTCATCCTCAAACGGATCTTTTATTTTGCCTTCACTTATCATTTTTTGAATCATATCAATATGAGAAGTGTTTTCGGGATCAGAAAGAACAAGTTTCGAAAAATTTTTAATATCACATTGTTTTTCGAACATTTCAACAGCACGTTTTGACAGTCCGTCAAGAAATTCGTTTGGCTGTCCGCTATCTTGTTTAATAGGATTTGACATCCCGTTTGCTGCCTTTTGTTTTTTATTATTATTAAGTTTTAAAACAAATTTTCTAAGCATGCACATTCTCCCTATATCTATTATGCATTATTTTGGCAATAATGCAATAAATCTTAAGATTTTGTGAATGGATTATTGAATCTTGATTATAATATGTCTTTAAACTATAATATATTTGCAAAAAATTAAGATGAAAGAGGTTTGAAATGCTTGATATTAAACTAATTAGAGAAAATCCCGATAAAATAAACGAGCTTTTGAAAAGAAGAAATCCGGAGCTTTCTATAGACGAAGTTATTAAGATTGATGAAGAAAGACGAAAAATTCAGACACAGGCAGATGAATTGAGAGCCAAACGTAAAAAAGATTCTCAAATGATAGGCGAGTTGAAGAAAAAGGGTGAGAATACTGATGCCGTACAGGAAGAAGTCCGCAAAATCGGTGATGATATCAAAGCATTGGAAGAAAAACAAACCGAATTAGACGATAAACAGCGCAATATTCTCTTGCATATACCGAATATTCCTGATGAAACAACACCAATCGGCTTATCGGAAGATGATAATATCGAGGTTTACAAGTGGGGAGAGCCGAGAAAATTTGATTTTGAATTTAAGGCTCACTGGGATTTGTGCGAAGAAAAAGGGCTTGTTGACTTTGAAAGAGGCGTAAAGCTTTCACAGAGCCGTTTTATCCTGTACAGAGGAAAAGGTGCAAAACTTGAACGTGCTATTATAAACTTCTTCCTTGATTATCATACTCAGGAACAGGGGTATGAAGAAGTTTTGCCGCCTTTTATGGCTAATGCGGCTACTATGACAGGCACAGGCCAGCTTCCGAAGTTTAAAGATGATATGTACAAATGTGTTGATGAAGATTTGTACCTTATTCCGACAGCGGAAGTTCCTGTTACAAATATCTATGCAGGCGAAATCCTTTCTGAGGACGACCTTCCGAAATATATGACGGCTTACACACCTTGTTTCAGACGTGAATCAGGTTCTGCCGGCAAAGATACAAGAGGCTTAATCAGAGTGCACCAGTTTAATAAAGTTGAGCTTGTAAAGCTTACAACTCCTGAAACTAGTAAAGAAGAACACGAAAAATTAACGGAAGACGCAGAAAAAATGCTTCAACTCCTTGAACTTCCATATCGTCGTGAAGCTCTTTCTACGGGTGATATAGGATTTTCGGCAAACAAATGCTGGGATTTAGAAGTCTGGATGCCTTCTTACGGAACTTACAAAGAAATCTCAAGCTGTTCAAATTACGGCGATTATCAGGCAAGACGTGCGAACATACGCTACAGAGAAAAAGCAACCGGAAAAACAAGACTTGTCCATACAATCAACGGTTCTGGGCTTGCTGTCGGCAGAACTTTTGCGGCGATTGTTGAAAATTACCAGCAGGAAGACGGATCAATTATCATTCCGGAAGTATTAAGAAAATACACAGGTTTTGACAGAATTTAATCTGTTAAAATTAAATATATAAAAAGGCTCCTGAATTTATGGAGCCTTTTCTGTGTATTTTACAAATCTGTATTTTTAGGGCATAATAATTATGGTAAATAGCTGTTTTAAGGATAAAGATGTACGAATTTCCGTTTGAACTTGATGAATTTCAAAAAGAAGCCTGTGATTTTATAGACAATGGAAAGAGTGTTGTTGTTTGCGCACCGACCGGAGCCGGCAAAACCGTTATAGCAGAGCATGCAATTCACAGAGCACTGGAAAACGGAACAAGAGTTTTTTATACAACACCTTTAAAGGCGCTTTCTAATCAGAAATTTTATGATTTTTCAGACAAATTCGGACAGGATAAAGTCGGGCTTTTGACAGGCGACACTTCAATAAATCGTAATGCGCAGATTGTTGTTATGACAACGGAAGTTTTCAGAAATATGTTGTATGGCACAAACTTCGGTGCAGTTGCTGACAATATGAAGGATGTAAGATACGTTGTTCTTGATGAAGTTCACTATATGAACGATGAGCAGCGAGGAACTGTTTGGGAAGAAAGCATAATATACTGTCCTACAAACGTTCAGATTATAGCACTTTCGGCAACCGTTGCCAATGCTGACGAATTGACAGACTGGATTAATACTGTTCACTCTAAAACCGAACTTGTAAACACTGATTTTAGGCCTGTACCGTTGAAATTTTATTATTTTGACAGCTCTCAGCCAAACAAACTCCTCCCTCTTTTGACACCATCCGGTGCCTTGAATAACAGAATTAAGCCGGAACGGCGCAAGTTTGCACATGGCAAGTTGAAACAGAAATCTTATGTGAAAGAAGTTGTTAGAAACCTTCAGGAAAAAGATATGCTTCCTGCTATATATTTCACTTTTTCCAGACGCAAGTGCGATGAACAAATGGAAAAATGTGCCGGTTTAGAGCTTGTAACACCGACCGAAAGAGCACAAATAAGACAATTTATTGACGATTATATTGCAGAAAACCCGTATCTTTATAATAACAAGCATATTGAATATCTTTTATGCGGGGTTGCGTCACACCATGCAGGGCTTCTGCCTTCGTGGAAACTTCTGGTTGAAAAACTTTTCCAGAAAGGGCTTATAAAAGTTGTTTTTGCAACGGAAACTCTTGCAGCAGGCATAAATATGCCGGCCCGCTCAACCGTTATAAGTTCCACAAGCAAACGCACCGACAGCGGGCACAGAATGCTTACGGCAAGCGAATTTTTGCAGATGTCTGGCAGAGCAGGCCGCCGTGGTATGGATGAAGTGGGATACGTAACTATTGTCGGAACACCTTTCCAGTCGCCGGAAGAAGTCGCAGAACTTGTCCTAAGTGATGCAAATCCTCTTGAAAGCAGGTTTTCTCCGAGTTATTCAATGGTTTTGAACCTTCTCCAGCGCTTTAGTCTTGAAGAGGCAAAAGAGCTTATACTTAAGAGCTTCGGATATTTTTCTACAGGCACAAGACTTCATCCTATCTTGAAGCAAATAGATTTGAATAATAAAGAAATTGAATCAAGAACTTTTGCCTGTCCTTACAAATACTGTGACGATGATGTTCTTGAGTATGACAAAATAAGGCATATTTATGTTCAGAACCGCCAGACATACAAGAAAATCTGCAAGCAGGAAAAAGCAAAAAATAGACCGCTTTCGCAGGAAGCTGTTGAGTTCGGTCGAGAAACAAAGTTAATGCTTGCAAAAATGCATGAATACCCGTGTGACACCTGCAAGCTTTATAGGAAACACGCAAAAAATATCGAAGTAATTGAGCGATTAAACATTCGCCAGAAAAAGCTTGAAAAAGAAGTTGAAAAGCAGCGTGATATTTTCTGGAACAAGTTTCTGGCACACAGAAGCGTTTTGAATGATTTCGGATATCTAGAAAATGATTACCCGACATCAAGAGGCATTACAACATCTCAAATCCGCTCTGAAAATGAACTTTATATAGCCGAAATTATATTTTCCGGCATTTTGGAAAATCTGACACCTTCTCAATTATCAGCAGTAATTTGCGCAGTTGTGACAGAAGATTTGAGAATTGAAATCCCTTATATTCCGTTCTCGGAGCCTGTAAGAAAAACACTTAATCTCATACGCAACATCCGCCGTAAAATTGAAAAAGTTCAAAATAACCGTGATGTAGATGCTCCTTTGTACATAAATCCTTATTTCTCATCTCTTATTGAACTCTGGGTTGAAGGAGCGGAATGGGAGTCAATCTGCGGACAGATTGATATCGGCGAAGGCGACATTGTAAGAGCTTTTAAGCGTGTAGTCGATGTTTTAAGGCAGTTTACGACAATTGAAAATGTGCCGGAAGCTCTTGTATTTACGGCTCGTGAAGCGATAGACAAAATTCAAAGAGAGCCTGTTGATCTGGATTAATCCTCTGCGTATTCTAAAATATCCGAAACTTTGCATTTAAAGTGTTTGCAGAGTAGATCTAAAGTGTTGATGCTAACATTTTTATTTTTGCCAGTGCGCATGTTTGAAAGCGTTGAATTGCTTATTCCGGTGGCTTTGTGAACCTCTTCGGCCGTTGTTCTGTGCATCCATATCAAATCATCAAGTTTAAATTCAATCATAATAAAAATTATAGTATTTTTATCTTTTGATTGACACAAATTAAATTATGTACTAAAATTATTAGTACATGATTTAAAATTAATTAAAGGATATTTATGAAGAAAACGGCTTTTACGATGTCAGAAGTCCTGATAACTATCGGTATTATTGGCATTGTTGCGGCAATGACTTTGCCGGGTGTAATAAACGGGTACAAGAAAAAACAAACTGAAGTTCACCTTCAAAAAGTTTATTCAATTCTAAGCCAAGCATTAATTCAAACACAAATTAAAAATGGAGATTATAATACCTGGAATGATGGGTTGGTACTTGGAGCCAAAGAGTATTTTAAGATGTATTTTGAGCCATATTTTAACAAGTTGATTTATTGTGATACCTATGAACAATGCGGATATTCCAAGCAGTTTGCATGGGTGAAAATGGACGGAAGCAGCTGGGATTTCAGCGTGGAAGTCAGTAATCTGCGAGCACCAATGATATTATCTGATGGTACATTTTTGTCTTTTTCAGTAGGCGGCGGGGATCTTAATGATCCTTTTTATGATTATACGATTCTTGTTGATCTAAATGCAGGCGGATTGCCAAATAGGCTTGGCGCTGATGTATTTCTTTTTAACATAACAAATAATGGGCTGCTAAAGCCCTCAGGATATGATAAGACTGATGACTATATAGAAGACGAGTGTTCTAAAATCGGCAGAACCTGCGCAGAATTAATTGTTAGATCAGGCTGGAAAATCGGAAAAAATTACCCCTGGAGATAGCGGAATAAGTGTAATTTTGCCTCTATTTAGTTTTGTAAAAACTTTGTTGTTTTTGCAACAAAGTCGATTGAAAAATATGTAAATTTATGTTACAATGATAGTAGAGGGGCGTTAAATGCCCTCAAAGTGGTTTTTTGTACACCCCTTGACGAGTGTTATTCCCCGCACCACTCTTTAATAAAAAAGGTATCCGTTACTTCAACCAGTGAGGTCGACCTATGGATACTATTTTGTCACGCTCAAATTCTGCTATTTCAGGTGTACTTGAAAAAACATTTTGTTTTTCGGTTATTCTTGGTGTGATTTGCCTGCAGGCTATGGTTACTCCTCAGGCAATTATGGCCGATGATGTTATTATTACGCACAGATCTTCTCACAGCGTTGATATAAAGGGTATCAAGGAAAAAATTCTTGTTGAATTTTCTCCGGAAGTCAGAAAGCAAAAATTTGACGAATATATAAAGGAAAAATATCCAAAAGCTGTAATTAAAGATGTTCAGGACGGTGTTAAGCATATAAAACTTACAAAATACTTTAACGGCCGTCCTGTGAGGATTAATATTCTTGAAGCTGATTTGAAAGTTGCAAAAAATTTGAAAGTTATGCCAGTATTGTCTTCATCTGGTAAGCTTCAAAGCAGGAGAACAATTTCATCAATCGCAAACTCTAAAAATGCAATAGCCGCAATAAACGGAACATATTTTAAGTTTCAATCGGGGGTTCCTCTCGGTACACTGATGATTGACGGAAAAGTTTATACAGGCCCTGTGTATGACAGGGTTGCGCTTGGAATTTTTGATTATGGATTTGATGTTGCAAGGGTTCAGCTTAATGCAACTATCAGCGGAAGCGGTGAAAAAGTTAAAGTCGACAATATTAACCAGCCCAGAATGCTTTCAACACATGTTCTTGTATATACTCCGGAGTGGGGCAGAACTTCTCCATATGCTCCAAAGTATGGTATGAGTTTGAGGGTGGCGGACGGTAAGATTACAAAAGCCTCCGCCAACCCGCTCGATATTCCCCAAAACGGTTATGTAATTTCAGGCCCCAAAAAGCTTCTTCAGCCTTTATTAAAAGATAAAGATGTGAAACTTACGATAAAAACTATTCCTGAGTGGAAAAATGTTAAACATATAATTAGCGGAGGCCCGTATCTGGTTAAAAACGGCGAAGTTTTTGTTGATATGACGGCTCAGAAGCTTGCCTCCATCGGCGGGCGTAACCCCAGAACTGCTGTCGGTTACACTTCTGATAACAATTTGATTTTCGTAACCGCTGACGGCAGAGAAGGCAGTTCTATCGGTATGACTCTGATGGAGCTTGCAAGATTTATGCAATCTCTCGGCTGTATCGGGGCTATCAACCTTGATGGCGGAGGCTCTACCGTTATGTATGTTGACGGCAAAGTAGTCAATAAGCCGCAGGTCAAAGGCGGTATTCCGCTTTCAAATGCGCTTGTGCTTTCGGTTGTCGAAGATGACAGCGATACCGATGTTGCAAAATCCGCTGATGACAACACAAATGACAACAGTTAAAGATTTCTTCTCATACCTTTTTGTTCAATAAGTTACATTCTTACTCGATTAGCACCTCCCTGCGCCAATACCCCGCAGGGATTTCTTTTGGCCGGATAATAAAAGCCGGCGGGTGGAGTAATTGTTGTTTTGTGCTGCAATATTTTTGTTCCGCAGACTTTTTATCTTACGTTCTGGTCAATAATATCCGAGATAAAAGGTATTCTGCCGTATAACCCCAAAAAAGACGTGATTGCAAGATAAAAAAGTAAAATATAAATTATTGTCTGAATTATTGAATATCCGAAGAATAACGGCATATTAAAGAACATTGCAATCTGGGCGGCAAGAATATTTATAAAAGGAATCATGCTCAGCAGATTAAGTAAAAATCCGAAGATTAAACATAAAAGTACATAACCCATTGAAATAAATATTGACTGGAATATATGGTATTGCAGAAATTTTGTGAGACTGGCTCTTCGTATAAGCCCGATTATAAGCCATATAAAACCGACTAGTCCCATGGTTAAATAGCTTAAACCTGCAATTATACGTTCTATCATAAAAGGTTTTTCATGATACATAATTTATGCGCTTTCGCTTTCTTCTATTTCACCATTTCTTTTTTTATCAATATATTCATCCATAACCTGTATATAAACAAGTTTATGTTCATCATTATCAGGTTCAATCTTTATTGCCGCACGATATGCAGCAATGGCTTTTTCGATTTCACCTTTAAGATAATGTGCATTACCCATGAACATATAAGTAAGCGCATCATTCGGGGCAAACTTCAAAACCTCTTTGTACAGTACCATAGCATCGTCAAGCCTGTTGAGATTTGTATAAAGGTTTGCAAGCAAAAGATATGCATTAACTTCTTTAGGCTGTAATTCAATAGCTCTTTTGTACATTTCAATTGCAATATCATATTCTCTAAATTCCGAAAGTGCAATTGAATAGCAGATATAGGCTTTGTAATTGTCGCCTTCCATTTTAAGAGCTTTTTCAAAGTAATTGTAAGCTTTTTCTCTTTCTTTCATCAATGTTAGAGTATTGCCTATACAAACTGCAACAATTTTGTTATCTGGATTAAGTGCAAAAACTCTCTTGTAAAGTTCAAGAGCTTTGGCATAATCAAACAACTTGAAGCAGACGTTGCCCATATCCACAAGAGCTGTAATATTTTCAGGGTCAAGAGAAAGTGCTTTTTCATAATAAGCTCTTGATTCTACGTATTCTTCAAAATCCTGATAAAGCAAAGCAATTGCGTTGTAGATTTCAGGGTTTGAAGAGCAAAGGTCAATGGCTCTATTGTAGTAGAATAAAGCTTTTGAGAAGTTTTTCCATTCCGCAAATACATTACCTATATTATAATAAATCAAATAATTTTTAGGATTAATCTCAAGTGCTTTGTTATAATAAGAAAGCGACTTTCTGAAATCTCTTTCGTAAAACCACATTGTACCCATTCCAATAAGAGCTTCAACGTCGTTAGAGTCAATTGTCAAAAGGCTTTCTAAAACGGACATTACCTTGTCATAATCTTCCAGTTCAAGGTAAAGCTTTGATAAAGCGTGGTAGTTTGCAATATTTTTGGGCTCCTTGGCCATTGCAAGGATTAAGTCTTCAATTTGTCTTTCTAGATCTTTTTTCTTTACATTTTCCATGATTTATATTTTAACCTATATGTGTATGTTTGTAAATCTATTGCGAAATGTAACGGGTATGAATTTCATACCCGTTGTTGTTACTTGTTGTATTTGCTGAATTCTTTTGAGTTTTCTCGCCATTCCTCTTCAGGTATGCTGAATGCGTTGCTCCAGAATTTTTCTATAGCATAAGTTTCACGCTCATCTTTATGCAGAATGTGAACAACTACATCGCCGTAATCAAGAAGATTCCAACGATTTTTGGCATCATTTTCAACTCTTAAAGGGGTTCTTTCAAGTTCTTTTTTTGTTCTTTCTTTTACTGTTTCCATCAAAGCCTTTACATGCGGTGTAGAGTCACCTGTAACAATCACAAAATAATCAGCGAGTGACGATACATGGCTTATGTTTAAGATAGAGATTTCTTTGCCGAGTTTATCATCAAGCATTGCTGCAATTATACATGCTAGTTTATGAGAATTAATTCCTTCCAATTTTTACCTGCCTTATTCAATCAAATCTACTCTTCGTTTGTGTCTGCCGCCTTCAAAACCTGCTTTCAGCCACACATCAACAATATCAAGTGCTAAATATTCCCCAATTACACGTTGTCCCAGACAAAGCACGTTTGCATTGTTATGTGCTCTTGAAACTCTGGCTGAATAGGTATCTCCGCAAAGTGCAGCTCTGATTCCTCTGACTTTGTTTGCAGCAATCGACATTCCGATTCCTGTACCGCAGACAAGTATTCCGCGGTTTGACTTGCCTGAAATTACTCTTTCGCATACCGCACGTGCAATATCCGGATAATCGCAGGATTCCGGTGTATGAGTCCCAAGGTCTACGTAAGGAATATTTCTTGCGGTTAAATAATCAATAATTTTTTCTTTGTATTGAAATCCGCCGTGGTCTGAGCCGATTGCTACTTTTAAGTCTTCCATATAAACACCTCATTTTCTGATAATATCCATGTTTTATTATAATGTTTTTCTGGATATTCTGCAAATTATCATGGTGTTTTTTGTAACAAATATTTTACGCACTAAAAAGCCCCTTTATTTAAGGAGCTTTTTTTTATGCCATATAATTGTCATCTACTATCTCACTTGGGTTAATTTCTGGATTTTCAATTGCCTCTGTTGTTTCTTCTTCACCCTTGAGTTTAATATTATTTTCTTTCATTTGCTCAAGCAGTCCTTCAAGAGTATTTGAAGTCAATTTAATTTTTTGCGATGTTGTCGTATTCCCATTTTCACTTTGTGTTGATTGTTCAATGCTGAATGTTCCGTCAGAATTTACTGTAATTCCGTTTTCATCAATAATTTTCTGTTGCTCTAAAACTTCGTTTTCATTGTTTAATTTTTGTATTCTTAATTGATTGAGGTCAGTACTTTTAAGCTCAACTTCTTTGCCTGTAATGTCTTTATATGTTGTAGTGTATGAACCGTCTTCATTTATAGTGATGCCTTCTTTTTTAAGTTGTGCTGCTTGTTGTTGTTTTTGATATTCTGCCGCTTGGGCTTTAAGATCCTGATTTTCTTTTAATGCAGCCTGAAGTTTTGTATTCATAGATGCAAGCTGTTCTGTTGTTTGAGCTTGAAATTCTTCAAACTGATTATTTGCAGGGGTTTCTGTTTGTTGTTCTTCTTCCGGTGCTTCGGTCTTTTGAGCTTTGTTACCTGCAATAGCAGAAATTATACCTCCAACTGCGCCTGCCATTGCTCCTACACCAGTAAGAATTGCTCCTGCGTCTGCTCTGCTGTCATTGTAAACAGGATACATACCGCCCATGCCATACATACCCATACCATACATGTCCATCATTCCCATTGTAGGATACATTCCCATCATGCCCATGCCTGCACCGAAACCGCCGCAGCCAAAAACTCCGGCGCCTCCGCCGAAATTGTTTATAGTTGTCTTCTGGTAGTTAATATTCAGGTTCGTTCTTGAACCTAATGTTAATCTACCAGTTGGTACTGTGCAATGATTTCTGCCTATCATCCATGACATTTTAAGTAATCTCCTAATATTTTATGAAGCATCTTCGCTATTGTTAAGTTTTTCAAGTTCTGTTTTTAAGGCCTCATCAGCTAAATCTTTTGTGTCGTGAAGGTCGCCGACTTGTTTTCCGTCAACATAAACCGCCCATTTTGAGCCGACTGGTTTTATTTCGCTTTTGTAGGTGTCGTGCTGTGCAAGGTTATATGTGCTTGTTGGTGTAGCCTCTTCGGGGTTTGCTATTGAGTTATCCCAAGTATATGTTTTACCTTGGAATTCCACTTCTCTAGGAAGGTTAATTTCGCCTTTCGGCAATGCCTTTCCTTTAAATATAACCTCACAAAGCCCCTTTATCTCAGTGCTTGTAAGTGCTTTTCCGTCAGGTGACTTGTACATAGTGGCTACAATGTTATAACCAGTGTGTCCTTCAACCTGATCTCCATCTTTTTCTGCAGCTACATTGAAAGTTACAGTTTCAGGTTCTTGTTTAACTTCCTCAACTTTGCCAGAGTGTTGCTGCTGATAAGCTTGAGATGCGGCTTTTAAGTTCTGAATTTCTTGAGCCTGTGCTTTTAACTTAGAGTTTTCTTCTGTAAGCTGTTCAAGACTTTTTTGCATCTGGTTGAGTTGTTCTTGAGTGTCTTCCATCCACTGCTTTTGTTCATTGCTCAACCCTGCCTGTGCTGGTGTTTCTACATCACCTTTGCCATCGGCTTTTTGAGGCAAAAATGCACTTGCAATAGCTCCACCAAGTGCTCCTATTGCTCCTAATGCAATGCCCCATTTTTCGCCTTTGCTGAGTCCGGTGTCATAATAACCGTAAGCGCCCATCATAGGGAAGAATCCACCTCCAAAATTATTTATGGTGGTTTCTTTATGATTTATATTAACCGTTCTTGGACCGACCCACGGTCTGTGGAGTCCGGCTCGTAATGGTTGATATCCTATTGGTCTTCCGCCCATGCTATCTCCTTAGCTTCTATCTTCTTATATATATAAAGTATATAACAATTTATATATTGCTTATTATCAAAAATTTTGTTACAATACTTAATATTCCTAGAAGCTATACAATTTATATATACCCCTATTTTTTAAGTTTTTCTCGGCTAAAATATATGAATATGATGAAAAGTTACAGATTAAATGTCTAAACCTGTGAATAGCTGTAAATTTGAGGCATTATTAAGTGCAGGATACTTTGTTATATCGCAGTTATTTATAAAATTTATTGCTTCGTATCTTGCTTTTTCAAGAATTTCGGCGTCCCGTACAATATCGGAAATTATTAAATCCGGCAAACCTGACTGTCTTGTGCCAAGAAATTCACCTGGGCCTCTCAATTGTAAGTCTTTTTCTGCTATTACAAAACCGTCATTTGTCTGGGTCATAATTCCGAGGCGTTCACGGGTTTCCTGCGAGCGTGAGGAGCTTACAAGAACGCAATAGGATTGAAGACTGCTCCTTCCCACACGTCCTCTCAGCTGGTGAAGCTGGCTAAGTCCAAATCTTTCTGCATTTTCTATTACCATAACCGTGGCATTCGGAACATCAACACCTACTTCTACAACTGTTGTAGAAACAAGAATATCGTATTTTTTGTTCTTAAAATCCGCCATAACCTGTTCTTTTTCATCGTTTTTAAGTTTGCCGTGAAGAAGTCCGATTTTAAGGTCGGGAAAAACTTCTGATTGCAGTCTTTCTGCCTCCTTTGTGGCTGCTTTTGCGGAAAGAGCTTCACTTTCGTCAATAAGCGGATAAACTACATAGGCTTGTCTTCCTTCTGAAACCTCATGCCTGATAAGTTCATACACGCTTTTGTGCGAAGAAGTAAGGGTTGTTTTAATAGGCAGTCTGCCTTTTGGAAGTTCGTCAATGATTGTCAAATCCAGATCACCGTGAACTGTAAGAGCAAGGGTTCTTGGAATTGGAGTAGCTGTCATTGTAAGCATTTGCGGGTTCTGTGATTTTTTCTTAAGGACGTTGCGCTGTTTAACACCAAATCTGTGCTGTTCATCAACTACTATTGCGCCGAGATTTTTGAAGTCTGTTGACTCCTGAATAAGCGCGTGGGTGCCGACTGCAATGTTTGTCTGTCCGTTTCTTAAGTCTGTCTGAAATTTTTCTCTTGTCTTTTTGCTCTGGCTGCCAAGAAAAAGTCCGACGCTAAGGCCAAGAGGAGTAAGCCAGTTTACAAGGTTGTTGTAGTGCTGCTGCGCCAGAATTTCTGTCGGAGCCATAAGTGCGCCCTGATAGCCGTTTTCAACGCCCGCAAGAAGCATAATACATGCAACAACAGTTTTCCCGCTGCCTACATCTCCTTGCAGAAGCCTTGTCATTGGTTTTTCGGAGTGAAGGTCATTCAAGATTTCGTTCACTGCTCTTTTCTGCCCTCCGGTAAGCTCAAATGGCAGGCTGTCAATAAATTTGCGGACAAGTCCGTCTCGCTTTACATCAAGCGCAATTGCCGAGTGTTTGCTGTTTTCATTTCTAAGGCGTACCATTTTTAACTGCACAATAAAGAGTTCTTCAAAAATCAGGCTGAAACGCGCCTTTTCCAAAAGTTCCTGATTCTCCGGAAAGTGAATTTGCTCTATGGCTGTTTTTTTATCAAGCAAATTGTATTTTTCTTTCAAATATTGAGGCAAAATATCCGGGATTGAATTTTTGTAGAGCTGAATTGCATTAAAGATTGCTTTTCTAAGGGTTTTTACATTAAGATTTTCACAGACTGTATATATCGGAACAATCCGTGCCATATTAAGGTTTGAGGCTCCATTTTCGAGAAATTCGCCGGTCATAATCGAGTATGTTGGTTTGTCAAAAGTCAGGCGGTGGTCGTAGTTGTTCAATTTGACAGTCCCTGAAACCATTATGCCGGCGTTAACAGGAAATTGGGCTTTAGTTCTTTCAAGCGTAAAGCGGTTGCCTTTGGCCTGGAAAAATCCTAGTTCCACAAAGCCCGTTTCATCAGCAATTTTGACCTTGACGACAGAAAGATTATTTTTTGAGTTAAATGCCGAAACTGATTTTATGTAGCCAAAAACGGTTGTTGACTGTCCTTCTTCTAAATCCTTTATAAGGGTACGGCTTGAGTAGTCAATATGCTTTCGCGGAAGATAAAAAATAAGATCCTGTGCCGTATAAATTCCGAGTTTGTTGAGAGTATAAGCAACTTTAGGCCCAACACCTTTTACATAAGTGACATCTGTTTCTGCGGGATTTTTAAGCGGTGTGCTTGATGCGGGCTGTTTGTCCGGAGCTTTGGTATTCTGGGCAGTTTCAGATTTGATAACCTTTACAAGATGTTCTATTGAGCGTCGTCTTTCAGGAACCGATGCAAAAGGATAATGCGCAAAAGTTTCTGCAATTACCGCCCACTTCGGGTTCTTTTTAGATAGTTTGTAATATTTATTTGCTTCGGACATAATAAATTTGGAAAAACACTGGGTTTTCCCCCTAATATCAATATAGCGGTGCTTAACCTCCACATCTATTGCAAGTTTTAGTTTCTCCAGATCCTCAATCATAAGTAGATTGTATCATAATCATCAGTGCCATGGGTAGTCATCTCTGATTTCCCACCCGTCAGCCATAATAAGTGCTCCGCAGTAGGACTGTAAATCAGCACGTGCCGGTGTTTTGCAGTTTTCTAGCAGAGTTTTTTTGTCATCTCCTTCTCCAATCAGTTCCATTTTAGGATATGCGTGCATGTAAAAAGTATCAATGCCTATTGTATTTGGATTTTGTTTTCCGTTAATGTCCACTCGGAGAGTAATATACTGTGATACGCCATAATGTGCGTTAAAGTGAAGATAAACCCCGTTTATCAAAGCTATGCTGTAGTGTGTGTGGCCTGCATTTTCAACTTTTTGTCCGTCGTTTGTGTAATAGTAATAGTCGTATGGTGTACCGGAGGACGCTAATTTATCTCTGTGTATGGTTTGAAGATAAGGTTCATAATACATTTTTACAAATGATTCAGTTGCATTTGTGTCCCCGGGGCTTGCATAAGCTGGCAAAATCCAGTCTTCGCTTGAGCCGTTTTGAACTTCTGATAATCTGACAGCCTGCTGCATCATTGAATATGTCTGTTTAAGACGTTCAACAGTGACTTTTTTCTGATAATTCTTTATAACTCCAGGCATTGTCATACAGGCGACTATCCCGATTACACCAAGTGTTATCAGGACTTCCGCCATTGTAAAAGCTTTTAATGGTTTCACATATCCTCCGTTGTAATTATAATAATACAGATATAATAACGTCAATAATATTATAATAACGTATTGTCGTTATATTGTCAAGATGTTAATATAACGACATTATGACCAATATATCAACTTTAGCTAAAAAGTTTGCAACACGCGTTCGATTTGAACGTACAAAACGACGCTACTCACAGGAAAAGCTTGCTGAACTTGCCGGAATCGGCAGATCTACGCTTACGCAAATTGAAGCGCAAACTTCATCACCTACACTTGATGTTGTTGAAAAAATAGCAACTGCTCTTGAATATGAGCCTTATGAATTGTTGATATTTAAAAATCTTGAAATTTAACTTATCCGCAAAACTTCATAGATATCCATCTTTTTTGCTTTTCCGCGGATTGTAACCTCGCTTATTTTTATTACGTCTGCTATATTGCTGACATGAGAGTAAGTAGAACTGCTTATAAGGAAATTGGTGCGGTAAACTTTGTTGTAGCTTTCAATACGACTTGCAAGGTTTACCGTGTCTCCGATAACCGTGTATTCAAGACGTTTTTCAGAGCCTATATTCCCTACAAATGCATCGCCTGTATTAATTCCGATACCTATTTCGATCTTTGGTTTGCCTTCAAAAAGCCATTTGTCACGTAGTTCATCAACTTTTCTAAGCATTTCATAGGCGCATTTGACAGCATTTACAGGGTGATTCAAATCCTGTATAGGTTCTCCAAATATCGCCATTACAGCGTCACCGATAAATTTGTTAATTACTCCGTTGTATTTGGTTATTATCGGCTCTATTTCTGTGAAGTATTCATTCAAAATTTTGGAAACTTCTTCCGCCGTCATCTTTTCGCTCATGCTTGTAAAGCCACGAATGTCTGCAAAAAGAACAGTTACATTTGCACGTTTTCCGCCAAGCTTGATGTCGTCTATGTTTTTTACAACATTCTGCATAATATCCTGTGACAGGTATTTGCCCATTGCCTGTTTAATTTTTTCTTTGTTCTTGCCCTCAACTATAAATCTGTAAGAATATGCAAAAATCATCGTAATAAGCTGTATGCCAAGCGGCGTAACAACATTTACTCCAAAGTCATGTCTGTAGCAAAATCCTGCAAGTCCTAAATATCCAAGCGCTGTTAACACAAGAATAAATATCGACTTGAATACTGAAAATCGGTTGATAATTGCAAAAGTAAAAATACTCAAAATTAAAATTACAAATAAATCAAATTTAAGCGAACTTATTTTCATTATATCATTTTTAATAAAGTTGCTTAGATTTATAGCCTGAATATCGACTCCCGGATGTTCGTGAAGCATTGGCGTAGGTTGAGCATCTATAACTTTTATTGCTGACGCTTTTGCGTTACCGCCTACAAAAACGATTTTCCCTTTAAGTTCTTCAGGCTTAATAACCGGTGGTTTTCCGGCTTTTATTTTGTCCAGTGAATCCAGAATATCAACCGCAGAGTATTTTTTATGTGAAAATGATGTTCTGTTTTTAATTTTATAAAATTTGATGTAGTTGTGAATGCCGTTATAGCTTACCATTGTCGGAATTGTAAGACCGGTTTTCTCTACAACAACACTCTCGTCATACATGGTAAGTTTGTCAGCCCCATTTAAAAGCATGTACATTTTTAAAGATAATGACGGATAATATTTTTTATTGAGTGAGATTATAAGATCATTAAAAATTAAATATCCATTGGAAGGGGATCTGGTTGAATTTACTGATCCTGTGGCTTTGACTGCATCAAAATATTCTTTCGGAAATTTTGAAAAGCTTCCGTATTTAGAAGGGTAAATATATTTTTCACGTTTGTCTTCAATATTTGTGCCGAATTTATCGTAAAATGCCTGTTCGTAAATCTCAGCTGCTTTTGCATCAAGAGGTTTGTCATCAATCAGGCTGAACCCGACAACCAGATTATTTGTCTTTTTTACTGTATCAAAAAACTCTTTGTCTGACTGCGGATTATCTTTGTCAAGGTTTGCCACAATAGCATCAAATCCGATAAGCTTTGTGTCGCAGTAATCATTCAAATATTCAAATATTTTAGCATACAATTCTCTTTTCCACGGCCAGCGGTATTTTGCAGTGGATTTGTCATCAATAACCACAAGCACAATATCATCCGAGGCATTTTCAAGAGCCGTAAAGTTCTTTACCATAAAATTATATGCATTAGGTTCAAAAATCTGCCATGATATTAAAATTAATACTATCGAAAGTATTATGTAAAATATAAAAGAATATATAAAAAATGCTTTGGATTTTAAGTTTTTCATACCCCTCCTTATTTTATGATATAATAAATTACAAAAAAAGGATAGATTATGAACGAAAATTTAGTAAAATTATTATCACAGGAAAAATTGTTTCCGATTATAAGAAGCAGAGATCCGCAAAAAGTAAGAGATACTGCTTTTGCACTGATTGACGGCGGAATAAAATTTATGGAAATTAACGTTGTCAATCCTGATATTTATTATGTAATTGATGAAGTTTCAAAGCATGCAAAAGTCTGCGCAGGCGGAATAATAACTTCTCTTCAGGCGCAGACTGCCGTTGATGCAGGTGCTGAAGTATTATCTTCACCAATTTTCCAGATGAATCTTGTTAAATTCTCTAAAGACAGACAGGTTCCGTTTATTGCGGGAGCTTCTACTGCAAATGAAGCTTATTCTGCCTGGAAAGCAAGAGTTCCTCTTATAAAAGTTTACCCGATATCTGCTCTTGGCGGCGTTTCTTATTTGGAAAATTTGCTTAGACCCATGCCTTTTTTAAATATTATGCCAACAGGAGCCGCTAAATTGTCAGAGATTAAGGATTATATTAAAGCGGGTGCTGTTGCTGTCGGAGTCGGTAGAGATCTTTTAAGCGGTTATTCTTATTCAGAAGTCACCGGGAGGGTTAAAAATATTCTTAAAGAATTAAAGGATTAGTATGGAAGAAAAATTAGATGTTATTACGATAGGTGAAAGTCTTATTGAACTTTCAAGTGATGTTCATTTATGCGAGGCTGATTGTCTTAAAAAATATTACGGCGGAGATGCCCTCGCTGCTGCTGTTGCGGCTTCACGTGCAGGCTCAAGAGTCGGCTTTATAACAAGAGTCGGCGAAGATGTTTTCAAAGATTATCTTCTTAAAAGCTGGAGTGATGAAGGTCTTGATATCTCACAGGTTAAGTCATCACCTGAGCCGAACGGTATATATTTTATTGCAAGACCGGAGGGATGCAAAAAAGAGTTTGCATATTACCGAAAGAGGATTGCGCCCGCAAGGCTTTCTCTTGAAGATATTTCTGAAAACTATATTGCAAATGCTAAAGTTGTTTATGCGTCAGGTGTAACCCAATCACTTTCAATTTCCGCTAAAGAAGCTGTTGCTTCCGCATATAAATATGCAAAGAACAATGACGTAATGACAGCTTATGACCCTAATTTTTCACTGCAAATTACTACACCGGAAACTGCTAGAGAAGATTTTCACGCAGTGATTTCAGATGTAGACATACTTTTTATGAGTGCAAAGTATGATACAACGAATATTTTGGAAATAGATTCACTTGAAAATATTATGAAAAATATCTGGGATATGGGGGTTAGTATAATTGTAATTAAAGATTCAAATACAGGCGGATATTATACTGGATATAACGGAAATATTGTGTTCAGTGAATTTTATGCGCATGATGTTGTTGATACAACCTGTTCGGGTGATGCCTTTAACGGCGGATTTTTGCATGCTATTACACATGGACTAACCCCTTATGAATCGACAAGATTTGCCTCAATAGTCGCCGGGCTGCAAGCAAAAGGTTTAGGCGCAATCAAGTCAATCCCTTATAAAGAAGATGTTTACTCCATTTTTGAAAAAGGAGGCTTTAATGCCTAAAAAAGTCGTAATATCAGGATATTACGGATTTGATAATTTTGGAGATGATGCAATTCTGTCTGTTTTATGCGACAAATTGAAGTCGCTGAATTCTGATATTACGGTTATTTCTGCAAATCCTTCAAAGACATCCGCTGATTACGGTGTAAAGGCGGTTAAAAATTTTGATATAAAAAGCGTTTTAAGAGCCATTTCGGCATCTGACATTCTTGTGTCGGGCGGTGGAAGCCTTTTGCAAGATGTTACAAGTCTTAAAAGTCTATTGTATTATTCTTTTGTAATTTCTTGTGCTTTGTTTTTTGAAAAGGATGTAATTGTTTTTGCGCAAGGTATTGGACCTTTAAAACGCAAGATTTCACAGAAAATAGTTAAATCTGTACTTTCAAGGGTCAGGTATGTGTCAGTAAGAGATAAGAAAAGTTATGAACTTTTGCAAAGCTGGGGAATTAATGCTGTTCAGGTTAATGATCCTGTTTATAATATCAAAATATCGGATGTGCCGAAAAATTTTGCGGTTGGCATTCAATTAAGAGCATTTTCTTCTGTTAATGAAAAATTCTTGAATGAGCTTGCAGATAATATTCTTAAACATTTTTCGAATCGTAAAATAGAACTTTTTGTTTTTCAGGAAGCTCTGGATAAAGAGATTTGTTTGCATTTCGAGAATATTTTAAAAAATAAATGTCCTGATGTTGATACAAAAGTAATCTATTATAAAAACAGAACAGAAACATTTAAACGTATTGCCCAGCTTGACTGTATGATTGCTATGAGATTTCACGCTGTTATTGCGGCTTTAAAGGCCGGTGTTAAGACTGCAGGTATAAATTATGATATAAAGGTGGAAAAACTTGCAGAAGAGGCTTCTATACCGCTTATTTCGCTTGAATCAGATAATAACAGCTATGATGAACTTTTTTACAAATTAAAATCTCTTAATTCCTCAAAATTAAAAGATTTCGCAAGTTCAAAACATCTAGATTGGTCAGGAATTGAAAAATTATTCATTACCTCCCATTAGCGGAAATTTCTCAAATAAAGAATTGCCCTGAGCTTGTGCAGGTTTTATGATTTTTTCAATTGCCAGTCCAAAACCTTCACTGGTTATTTTGCCGTCAAGTTTGCCGTCTGTTGATGCGTCTATATATTTTAATAAATCCGCAATTTCTTCAGCACTTATCTTGTCGTCGTTATTAAGGTTTAGATTTGCAAATGCATTGTCTGCAAAGGTTTTAATCTTCGCTTTTTGTTCTGCAGTTGCGTTTTCTCCTATTGTTGAATAGATAATATAGTTGGTGAATTCGTCTTTTGTCAATTTGTTATCATCTGTGCCTAATTTTTGGTCAATAAATTTCAGGTATGAAGAAGCTGTTGTTTGTATAGAATTATCATACACTGTTTTTAGAGTTTCTTCTTCCTCCGGAGTTTTTTCTGCTTTCTCGTTTAACTTTGTCCACTCATTTGAAACGAGTGAGTATTCGCCCTGGTTTTGCAATGCCTGATCAAGCTGCTTCCCTATTTCAGGTGTAACATTCTGCGGAGATGGCTGAGTTGACTCTTGAACCTCCGGTATTTGCGGGTTTTTCATTTCCTGCATAATTTGTGCCATTCTGGCAGCGCCTTGCTGGTATGCAATATTAAGCCCTTGTTGCGTAAGATATGGATTAGACGGAGGGCCGTACATTGGATGCCATATATTTAAAGGAGGCATGCAGCCGCCGGTCATAAAACCTCCGCCGCAACCCCAGATGCTAGAGCCGTAAAATCCGCCTCGGTGAATCATGCTTGTGGTTCCTATTAAAAGACCGCCTTGCATTAAACCCTGTCCGACTTTTTGCAGATTTTGTCCAAAAGTATCCAGATTAAATTTTAAACTCATATTCTATACTCTCTATTATATATTATATATATAATAAGTATATTAATTCCCAAAAATTGCTTTTTATTTATTTAATGTTAAGAAATTGTAATAAAAAAGACTTCCAAGAGGAAGTCTTTTACTTGCCCTGAGCCAGACTTGAACTGGCACTGAGTTATTCACCCAATTGGATTTTAAGTCCAACGCGTCTACCGATTCCGCCATCAGGGCCGGCTTATTTTAATCACTATTCAATCATATTTAAAATATGGCTTATTGTCAATAATTTCTTTACACTGTGCATTGTATTTGAAATTGTTCTAAATAAGCATTTAATTCTTCTGTTTTAGACTCCAGGTTGTTTATAATTAAACCAAGGTTAGATATAATTGCTTCTTCATTGTTCAATGTTGTTTTTCCAAAGAGCGGAGGATATTGAATATTTTCAAAGAAAGCATTTTTAAATGCAATAACATGCGTATAAATTTTTTGTTCAATTATGTCTTTGTAGCTACATAAATCAATAAAGAGTTCAGATGTTAATGACTTTGCTTTAAGAATATTTTTGCGTTTCAGGTGTTTATGAATCTTTACAAGTTTGTCATGTATCAGACTATACATTGAGAGAAGTTTTTGTTTTTTTATCGGAAGTTCATTTTTAAAATAGTTAATGGTGCAGTCATAACCTATTTGCATAAGTTCTTTTCGTTTGTCTTCAGGCATATTAAAGTCGACGATATTTGTTTCGCCTGTGTTTATCACAATATAGTCAAACATGTCTTTTTGCCCGTAGATATCAATAATGAATTTTGTTGCCATTGAGGTTGTAAATGCATAGAGTGAATTCAGATATTCGATCATGTTTTTATCGTTTCCCTCAAAATCTCCCTCTAAGCGAAATTCCAGTATCCTTTCATTAACAGGAGACAGATGTTTTGAAAGTTTCCACATTGGCCAGCTTTTTTGCAGATCGCCGTCGACAAGTGTTCTGTTGTTGTACTCTATAGGCCGCATAAGTCCGGGCATACTACAGGAAATTCGTATGGCTGTTGCAATTTCAAAATCAGGCGTTTCGTACCTTGAAAACTCTTTACACTCAAAACTAGATAAATCAGTGGTTATGATAATTAAATCTTTCTCTATATCCTTAAAAGTAACAGCTTTATGTGTTCCTTTTTTATACTTTGCACCATAGAACTTTTGTTCAATAAGCTCTCTTATCCAGTCCAAGAATAGCTCGCCTTTGCTCAGCGCAAATTTGGGCCCAAGAGAAATTTGGACATCTCTAAACATTTCAAAATTGAATTTTATAAAAATATCATCCAATTCGTCTGCTGTATAACCAAGTGCAAGCAGACCGCCGATTACTGAACCTACTGACGAACCTGCTATTGTATGCGGATTAATTCCGAGTTCTTCCATTGCTTTTACTGTTCCGGCATACGCTGCCCCTCGGATTGCGCCGCCTCCAAATAGACATGTGTATTTAAAAGATTCTTTATTTTGCATAAGTTGATTATATCATTATTTATTAAATTTGTCTTTGTATAATTTGAAATATTTTATGCACAAACAAAAAAGGACACATATTAAGTGTCCTTTTTTAATATAAATGTAAAATTATAAACTTATGCGGCAATTTCGCCTTTGATTTCACGAATCAGATATTCAGCAACCCATTCAAAATCTTTATTTTGTTTTGCAGCATTTTCTAGATACTTAATAGAAGCGTCACCGAGTCTGATTAAAGTCATTGCTACAACACCTCTTTTGATGCCTCTTACTACCTGAAGCTGGTCTACAAGCTGAGGAAGTGCTGAAGTTCCGCATTTAACAAGCATATTTTCGACTTCGCTTTTTACTGAATTATCTGCATTTTCCAATTTTGTAAGAATTTCTTTTACTGATTCCATGATAATCTCCAATTTCTTTCTTAACTATATTATTATTATAATTCAAAATTGAGCTTATCAGGATTTCCTTACATAATCTTTATATCGATTAAGATTATGTAAAGAATGAGCTAAAAGGTCTTAAAAAAAGCATTCTAGCTAAAGTATTTAAACATTCTTTCAACGTTTTTATCTAAGGCTGATTTAATTGAATCATATTCGGTTTGAAGAGCTTCATGTTCAGTATCAATATTTTTCAATTCTAGGTCGTACAGCTTGTCTTTTGCCTGAATTTTATTTGTTTCTCTGGTATATTCAGCTTCAGCCTGAGTTACAAGTAAATCTATTGTATCTTCAGTTATATCGCTGCAGTTTGAATACATTGTTGAAACCCAGTTAAATTCATCGTCAACCTGAATCATACTTAAAAGTCCGCTTTCAAATGCATATTGTATCCATTCACTGCTTGAAGCAAGTTCTTGGGAAATCGTTTGATACCCGTCTTCATTCATTTTATTAAAGATATTTGTATACCATTGAGCTTTTGCATCTGCGTTTTCATCAGGATTGTTTTTATCTATCCAGGTGTATTTGGGTGCACCGTATTCAGCAATCATATTTTCTATAAGGTATACATCCTTAACAGCTTCAAAGTTTGTCTGATATTGTACAGGCTGTTCTACCCCGCCGATTACCTGGTTAATTGTTACAGTTGAAGTGCTGTCAAGGTTTGTGGTCGGAATTCCGCTTTCATTGATAATCCATTCCATATCATCAAGATTGCCATAATTTTCAGAACCGATATCATATCCGAATATAAATATTGACAACTGTTTTGCTGCAGCTTCATATGCTGCCTTTTCTGTCGCAGCGCTGTCAGCAAATGCATCTCTGTTCATTTGAGATATTATATTTGAATCGAAATATTTGTATATATATTGTATCTGTTGTGCAACTTCTTCAACTGAGGCCTCCTCTTTAGTTTCTGCAAGCATGTTTGTCAGATCAAATGTGCAGGTTCCATTTGAGGTTTTAGTAGTTGTATTACCAGATTCGTCCGTTTCTGTTTCTGTAATTGTGTATGTAAATGTATTTCCGCTCACAGAACCGACGCTATAAGTGACTCCATCATCAGTAGAAGTACCTGTTACAGTGTATCCGCCCGAACCGTTGCTTGTTAATGTAAATATACCACCTAAATTGTATGAGCCATCTTCATTTTGTGTTATGCCAAGTTGATTAGTTACAGTGGCACCGCCGCTTCCGTTAAACTGTACCGTGTCATTCAACAAATACTGCATATTTTCATAAAAAGTTTTAGTTTTATCATTGCTATTTGGATCAAGCTGATTATCATTCACAAGTTCATTAAGCAATTGTTCCAGAAAATTCAAAGCAGCTTCAGATCCTGAAATATTAGAGGTTTGTGTGCCATTACTTACGGCAGTGTACATTGCCTTATATGCCTTATCATCGTACAAGTATTTCTTCATCTGCTTGATAACAGCACTTGTGTAATCGTCATCAGCTTTAGTGTAGTCATCAAGAAGTTGTTCGTAGATACCATAAGCCTGAGATGTTTTTGACATTTCATATCCATAGTGAAGTCCGGATACACGGTTTCCGTTTGCATCATATTCAATATCACCTTCATAGCGGGCTTTAAGATCTTCATCAAGACCGTTTGATTCCCAGTATGAAGTTGTGTCTTTTTCTAATCCGTATTGTTTTAAAAATTCAGTTAGGGCATCTGTATCGTCATTTCCTTCAGCTGCTTTTATTGCATTTTCATATTTTGCAGCATCAAGTTCGCTTACAACCATTTCTCCGGATTTGTTAATTAATCCGTACTGGTTGTTGTATGAACTGTATGCAGTCAGGTTATTAAATGTCAACTGCTGATACAAATCGTTTCCAGCTGCATCTTTATTTGACATCATAAGCTGAGTTTGGTTCAAAGCACTTATATATTTTTCACTGGCTTTTGATGAATCTTCAGTAAGGCGTATTTTGGCATTGTTAATCAACTGTGCCCGCAATTCGTTGTCAGACATACGAGATGTTATTGATAACAATCTGGCTTGTGATGCTGCCATTCCCATAGTTTACGCCGTTTCCTTTCGTTAGTAAATATTCTTACCTATGGTAACGGCTTTATTAATGTGTTTCTTTAATAAATATCAGCAAATTATTACAAATTGTTACATTTTTAAAAGAGCTTTTTGCAAGCGTAAAAGTTTTTTGTATGATGTGCCTATTCCGCAAAGCAAAAGCACGGATTTTGAATTGTTTCTTTCATCTTCTATTCCAAAATCCAAGTAAAGTTTTTCTGAAATCTCATCGCCTGTTAATTTTTTTGATTTTATAAGGATTTTAGTTATATCATCTCCGCCGAATTCAATATTTGAACATGAATTTTTTAAGTTTTTAATATTTTGAATAAGTTCGTTAATCTTTTTTCGCCCGCATGAACTGTTTAGAAAATTTATATTCGCCTCAATTGTTGCAAGAAGCGGGTATGATGGAGATGTTGTATTTATCATGCTCAAGGCTTTTGCAGGGTTGATTTCACAATTTGAATGAAGCAGTGCTGTTGGATTAAGTCCGCCTGCTGTTTTGTGGAGAGATTGGACTGTAAAATCGGAAATTTTTACTGCACTTTGAGGAAGTTCATCCGAAAAAGGATACAATGCTCCATGCGCTTCATCAGTAATTAAATATGCGCCGTATTCTTTGCACAAATCCTTTATTGCCTGAACATCTGATACAAACCCTTCATAAGTCGGGGATGTAATTATCACAGCCTTTATTTTATTGGTTTTCAAATATGGTTCAAGTATTTCAGGAGTGTTTTTATCGTAAGCGCCCCACTCGTTATTAACCGGAAGTTTATAAAAAACAGGTTTGCACCCTGCAAGTTTTACGGCATTCAGATGTGATTGGTGTGCATCTTCATGTATAAGCACCTTGTTCTCTGGTTCTGTTGCGGCAAGGACAGCTGCTATAATTCCGCTTGAGGAGCCGTTTGTAAGAAAGCTTGTGTATTTTGTTCCATATATTTGCGCAGCTTTATCCTGAGCCAGTCTTAAGCCTTCTTCCGGATTGTGAGTATCCGTTTCTGAAATATCAAATTTGTAAAATTGTCTGAATTTATTTACAATAAAAAAATTCTGCCCGTGGGAAGGTGTTGTAAATAAGGCATTATGACTCTTTTTACGAAACAATTGTATAAGACTCAATTTATTGCCTCTTATTTGTTAGATATTTCAAGACTGCGTTTTGAACAATATTGGATAATTGTAAGTTTAATCTTGTTGTCAGTAAATTTAAATTCGCCTGATACTGTGTAACCACTTTCACCATTCATATTTTTTTCAATTCTTATAGGTGAAAAGATGCATTCAACGCATATTTCATCCGAAAGGGGAAGTGTAATGCTATATTCATTTTCTATATCCAGTTTGCAATGAGTGATGAATTTCATACCGCCTGCAGATATATCAAGGGTTGAAATGTCATAAGAATTGCCGTCGCAAACAAGCTTAAGGTCGTGCATATATTTTATACGGGTAAAACGACGTCTTTGCAAAAACTTATGTTTGGCAGGGCTTGCAATTGTAACTTTTCTTCCTTCAATTTCTTTTGCATAGGAGTCAAAGTATAAAATACCATTTGAAGTTTGAGTATAAAATTCGCAGTAATTACTTTTTAAGACACCTTTAGGATCATAGTCAAGTTCAATAGTGAAATTGTCCGGCTGAACATCAACAATAGTGCCCTTATTTGCATTTCTGAAGTCATATGTAACCATTGTAATACGCTGATTGTTCTCAATTAATTCTCTCATGTATTTACCCTTTCAAAGCTGTGTTTATGCAGATATAATACCTTAATTCAAAGAAAAAAGCAAAAATATTAACAATTCGTAAAAGAAAAGCCCCTTTTGAAGGGGCATAAACTGAGCAATCAGAAGAGTTGAGGATTTACAATTTTATAATATTTAATTTTTTGCCTATTTTCATTGCAGAAAACTGCTATTTTTTCATAAAAAAATAGCCCCAAAGGATATGAGGCTATTTTTTATTATAAAAATTATAAACTATGTAATTATTCTTTCAAGAATGATTCATAATTTCTTGCAAGCAGGTGGGTTCTAACTTGATTAATTAAATCAAGCGCAACACCTACCATGATTATCAAAGATGTAGCTCCGATACCTTGCAGTGTTTTTATGTTTGTAATGTAACTAGCAAAAGACGGAACCAGCGCAATAATACCAAGCCCCATAGCACCGATAAACGTTGTTTTTGATAATATTTTATCAAGAGCATCTGCTGTCGGTTTGCCCGGCTTTATACCAGGAATTGAGGATCCGTATTTTTTAAGGTTGTTTGCAATATCTTTGGGCTGCATATTTGGCATAATTGATGCATAGAAGAATGTCAATGCAACGATTAACAGAAAATACAGTCCATAATATACAATTCCGTCAGGACTCATGATTGTTGTTAATTTGACAACGAAATTTTTAACTGCCACGGAGTTAAAGTTTGCCTGTCCAACAATGCTTAGAACAGTTGAAGGGAAAAGCAATATTGCTATAGCAAAGATGATAGGCATAACACCGCCGGGGTTAAGTTTAAACGGAATATAAGAATTCATACCGCCGTAAACTTTGTTTCCGACCTGTCTTTTGGGATTTACAATTACTACCTTTCTTACGGCTTCCTGCATAATTACAATAAAAATCATTGTAACAAAGAATATAGTAAGTAATCCAAGTAATCCTAACTGCATAGCAGTGCTTTTCTGAACCATTTCAAAAGTTCTGGAGGCATATACTGGAATCCCGGATAGGATACCAACAAAGATTATTAATGATCCGCCGTTTCCGATGCCTTTTTCGGTTATCAATTCCGAAATCCACATTACAAGTATTGACCCTGCTGTAAGTACTGCTATTGAACTAATATAAAACATAAAGTGATTTACATTAGGTGCAATAGCTCCAGGCAGATGTCGCATAAACAGCATAAATACTATTGACTGGAATACTGCCAGAACCACGGTAAATACACGGGTATATTGTGATAATTTACGTCTGCCGGCTTCGCCTTCTTCTTTCTGGAGTTTTTCCAGTGAAGGAATTACTACAGAAACAAGCTGCATGATGATTGATGCCGTGATGTAAGGTCCGATACCAAGTGCGAATATTGATACTTTGCCTAAAGCACCGCCTGAAAATAAATCAAGAAATCCAATGATATTATTTCCCTGCGCAATGTTGGCAAATACCTGATTGTTTATCCCGTACAAAGGCATCTGAACCCCAAACCTGAAAGCCGCAATCATTAAAAATGTAAAAATGATTTTTTGTTTCAAGCCTGAAGCCTGCCACATTGACATCAAATCATCTGTTGTCGGCATTTTTATTCCTTGCGCCATTATATTAACTCAACCTTTCCGCCTGCTTTTTCTATTTTTTCTTTTGCTGATGGTGAAACGTAATTGGCTTTTACAGTGATGGCTTCGCTGATTTCACCGTTTCCGAGAATTCTCAGCAAGTCAGCTGTAGGATGAGCTTTTCCTGCTTCTTTAAGAGTAGCAAGAGTAACTTCTTTAATTCCTAACTGAGCAAGTCTGCCAACATTAATTTCAGCAGATACAGGTTTTTTATACACCTGGAAGCCTTTTAATTTGGGTAATCTTCTGTATGAAGGCATCTGACCGCCTTCAAATCCTCTTTTAGAAGAGCTACCTGATCTTTGGCCTTCACCGTTGTGGCCGCGGCAAGATGTTTTACCTCTGCCTGATGAACGACCTCTGCCTACTCTTTTAATTTTGTGGGTTGAGCCTTCTGCCGGCTGCAAGTTTTCTAATGTAATCATATCTGTCATTTTTCTTTTTCCTTTATTTTAAATGTGTACCGCTCGCGTTAACTTACGCAGTATTAAAATTTATTCTGCAACTTCCAATAAGTGCGGAACTTTGTTGATCATACCTCTGATTGTTGCACTGTCTGCGTGTTCAACAACCTGATCTTTCTTTGTAAAGCCAAGGCCTCTTACAACTTTTCTTTGAGCTTCGGAAGCACCTATAAGGCTTTTAACCAATTTAATTTTTAATTTTTTATCTGCCATTTTGTTAATTCCTTTTTATTGTTTTATCTGTGACTTATATTTAATGGTCGCTTTTAAATTTTTTTAAACAATTAACCTTCCGGTTAGTTTAAAAGTTCAGCCATTGTCAAACCGCGTTTTTTAGCAACGTCGCTGAAAGGTGTAAGAGCTTTCAAAGCGGCAATTGTTGCGTTTGCTGCGTTAAGCGGAGATTTTGAACCTAAAGATTTTGAAAGAATGTTTTCAATACCTGCAAGTTCAAGAACTGAACGAACCGCACCGCCGGCGATAATACCTGTACCTTGAGAAGCTGGTCTGAGCATTACGGCACCTGCACCTGAACGTCCTGTAATCGGATGCGGAATTGTTGTTTTGAAAATCGGTACTGTGATAAGGTTTTTGCGGCCGTCTGCAATTGCTTTTTGAATAGCAATGATAACTTCAGATGCTTTTGCGCATCCTACGCCTACCTGGCCTTTTTGGTTTCCGACAATTACGATTGCACGGAAGCTTAATTTTTTACCGCCTTTAACAACCTTGGTTACACGGCTGATTTGAACAACTCTTTCTGTCCATTCGCTTTGCGGTTTTTCTTCTACTGTTTCAATTTTTTGTTTTCTGCCGCGGCCTTTTCTGCCTCTTGCAGGTTTTTCTTCTTCTGTTGAATCTACTGATTCTACAACTTCTTCAACTGCTTCGGTTACAGTTTCTGTTACTTCTGAAGAAATTTCATCTTTGTTTTCTAAATCCATTGATTTTACCTTTCATATTAATTTAATAAAACATCTATTCTTTTTCGAACATGCCAAAACAAAGCTGTTTTCAAGCTATTGGAATTCATATTCGTGAGTAACTTTTCTGACAAAATTTATACTAACATCAAAAAAAAATTAAATCAAGCATTTATTTGGTCGAAGGGGCAATTGTTCTTACGCATCTTACACCGAGAAGTTTTATGTTATCAGCGTAAGCATTTGACATTCCGTTAATGAAGTTGGCTGTATAATGCCCGTTTTTGTCAAATTTATCTTTTAACCAGTATTGTCCGTAGCGGTAAACTTTTTCATCCAAAAACAAGAGATCTTTATTTGCATTGCAGAAATAATTTACCTGATTTGCCGGAACCAGACAGCCCTGATCAAGGTTGTGGCAGGATTTTAGAAAAGTTTGTTTGTCTTTAATAATGTGATTATTCAAAACCATTGAAATTTTACAATTAGCTGATGCCCGCCACATTTCCCAGGCCTGTTCTCTGGTTGGAAGCTCCATCCCTCTGTGATAGCAGTATTCTTCAGCTTCATCAAAGTTCATAGGACCTTCATTAATATTGTCAACATATAAATTATCGGTGATTTGTGTAGTCCCGAAATCTCCGTATTTGGTCCCCGTAAAGTTTCCGTATTCATCAAAATCGCCGTTGCTGAAAAGCATTATTGAAATTAATACTAAGCTTAGCACTCCGACTATAATTGTATTTTTTTCGCTGTCATTCATACTATTATTTTAATACTTCTTCCAGAGTTTTAATCATACATGTTTTGTATCTTTCGCAATCTTCTTTTGTTTTGCCTTCAAATCTGAGTGTAAAAACGGGTTCTGTATTACTCTGGCGGATTAGCGCAAAGCCTCCGTCAAAAACAATTCTCATACCGTCGAGAGTTATTATTTCTTTAATCGGACTTCCAAAGAGATTTTTATTTGTTTCTATACAGTGTTTAACTCTTTCAAGTGTTTCTTTTTTCTTCTCGTTGGGGCAGGGAAACCTTACTTCATCTGATGAACAAACGGCATCAAATGGTTTAAGCATATCCTGAAGCTTGAAATCCTGATTTTTTTTCTTGTTTTTTGCAATAATCTCAATTATTCTGCATCCTGCATATATTGCATCATCAAATCCGTAATATCTGTCCTTGAAGAACGTGTGACCGCTCATTTCTCCGGCCAGAAGCGCATTTGTTTCTTTCATTTTGTCTTTGATGTATCCGTGGCCTGTTTTGCACATAACCGCATGCCCGCCGGCATTGTTAATACTGTCAAAAAGCACTTGAGAGCATTTAACTTCGCTTACAACAGTAAGTTTGCTTTTGTCGTCAATAGAATCAAGAAGATCCTGCGCATAAATAAGCAGAAGTTTGTCACCTGTAAGTGGCTTTCCGTCAGGTGTAATCACCCCTATTCTGTCGCTGTCGCCATCATAGGCAATTCCTGCGTCTGCCTTATTTTCAATAACGGTTTCTTCAATAATTTTAAGAGTTTTAAGATCGCTCGGATTAGGGTGGTGATTCGGGAAGTTTCCGTCTGGCTCCGAAAACAGTTCAATTACATCACATCCGAGTTTTCTGTATAATTCGGGGCCTACAACTCCGCCTGTTGCGTTCGCACTGTCGACAACAATTTTTATACCTTTTCCTATTTCGCCAAAGCGGTTTTTCATATCTTTTATGTAGTCGGGGATAATATTATATTCTACGATTTTCCCGTTAGAGGCGGAATTTTTCTTTGTTTCAAGTTCTTTGAAGGCAAGTTCTTTAACTTCTTTAATTTGACCTTCATTTAAAGTTCTTCCTGCATAAGTCATCTTCATTCCGTTATATTCTTTCGGGTTGTGGCTTGCCGTGATTATCATTGCGCCGGCAACTTTTTCGCCGCCCGTAATTTCAGAGGGAACACCGGCTACTTCGCTGTAATATCCGATTGGTGTCGGGGCGAGCCCGAGATTGACAACATTTGCGCCTGTCGATGTGATTCCTTTTATAAGAGCTTCAGCAAGTGAAGGGGAGTGGGTTCTAGCATCTCTTGTAACAGTTATCCATATATTTTTTTCAGATTTGGAAGTCTGCCTTTTCAGATATTCCACAAAAGCTCTTCCTGTTGAGTAAAAAAGTTCTTCAGTGATGTCCTCGCCGTAAATTCCTCTTATATCATTTTTCCCGAAGGCATGTTCATATTTTTTCATAATTATGTTCTCCCCTGATATTTAAACTATAATTAATATAGCATGGATATAAGAAAAATTGCCACTGAATTGCTAAATAATCAGAAATTTGCGGCCTGGTTATTTGTCCTGCCGGCATTTGCAGGAATTTTAGTCTTTATAATTATTCCGGTTATTTGCTCTTTCGGGCTTAGTTTTGCAAAGTGGGATTTGATTAATCCGATTGTATTTGCCGGTCTTGACAATTACAGAGAAATATTTACAGAACCGCTTTTTTTTAAGATTTTGGTTAACACAGTTGTTTTTGCTGTTTCCACGTCTGTTTTAGGTGTTATAATTCCTCTTATCCTTGCGTGTATTTTAAATTCTAAAATCAGAGGATCCGAATTCTTTAAGACCGCATATTTTCTCCCTTTCATTACTCCAATGATTGTTATAGGAATCGTATGGGAGTGGATTTTTGATCCTAATATCGGGCTTCTGGCAAACGTCTTGAATATCCATATAAATTGGCTTTACGACCCCAATTGGGCTATGCCTGCGCTGATAATTGTGTCTGTATGGAAGCTTATAGGATACAATATGATTATTTTTCTAGCTTCTCTTGCGGGAATATCCAACAGTATGTTTGAAGCTGCAAAAATCGACGGCGCTAATCATTTTCAAACATTCAAAAATGTTACTGTGCCTTTAATGGCTCCATCTATATTTTTCGTAATTATTATTACTGCAGTCAGTTCTTTTCAAATATTCGATTTGATTTATATTATGACTCAGGGTGGACCGTTGGACAGCACAAATGTTATGGTATATGCAATTTACAAGAACGCTTTTGAATATTTTAATATTGGCAAAGCAAGCGCAATTGCCTATGTTTTATTCTTTATAATCCTTGGGCTTACCTTAATTCAATGGCATCTGCGAAAAAAAATAGTTTATAATGAAATAGATTAATTACCTTTTACTATTTTTTTGTAGAGGTTGTTTTCAGGCGCATTGTTGCTCATTTTTATAAGAAGCTGGTAAAGTTGATAGTGAGATTTTTTTTGATTGCGTGGAATAGTTGTGCTTATCTGTTTATATTCTGTTACTATCTCGCCATTTTTATTTTTGTTGTATTTCGGAATATATGAGGTAAATACAAACTCATCAGCTCCTGTTTTTTCATTTTTTCTTAAGTCCACTGCTATCTTTGTGAAGACATCATAATTTTCTATTGTTTTGCGGGCCTGGTTTAGTTTGTCGAATTTGTTGTTACGAACTGCGTATTCAACTGTGTCTTTTAGCACTTCTGTATTTAAAAATTTTGCTTGAAAATTCGGTGCGCTATTTATGTTTATTCCTTTAATTTCCATGTTTTCTCCTTTTAAACTTCGCATTTATTTATAAATCTCCTGAATTTATTTTTTGCTTTTTATTTTATATTTTTGTAACAATCTTGCCAATTTTGTTAAAGGTTTTTGAAATTCAAACCGATATTTATTAAGTAGGTTATAGAAGGGTTATTTATTATGGAATTTGATGATTTAAAGAACAAAAATATTATTATTGAAATCAGAACACTTATTGATCAAAGTATTGATGATTTAGATGATATTGACAGCTACTGTGAATTTATGCGCGAGATGATTTTAAATACATCCGGTTTGAACTAGCAAGTTGTGTATTGTGTGTCTTTACAAAACATATTAGTATAACTGTGTTATGAAAATTGTTATACTAGGCGGGGTTGCTGCAGGTGCAAAAGCGGCTGCAAAGGCAAGAAGACTTCTTCCTGAAGCTCAGATAGATTTATACACTGACGATACTCATATATCATATTCGGCCTGCGGGCTGCCTTATTATATTGAAGGCAACTTTGACAATTACGAAATGCTTCTTGTCAGATCGCCAGAGGACTTTGAGAAAGAGAATGTACACATTCATCTCAAGCACAGAGCCGTAAAAATTCTTCCCGATACCAAGCAGGTGCTTGTTGAGTCTTTGGGAAAAAATAAGGCATTTCTTGTTGATTATGACAAATTGATAGTAGCCGTGGGCGCAAGACCTGTAATTCCGCAGATTAGAAATGTCAATTTAAACAATGTTTTTACAGTAAGAAAAATTGAAGACGGTATTGCAATACGCTCTAAAGCAGAAAACTCAAAGAAGGCGGTAATTATCGGCGGCGGTTACATTGGTATAGAAATGTTAGAGGCGCTTGTCAGACAAAATGTGTCAGTTACTCTGATTGAATATGCCCCGACTATTATGCAGAATTTTGATGATGATATGTCAAATCTTATCTTAGAGCAGCTTAGAGAAACATCATCCGGCCGCTTTGAAATTCTTACATCCGAAATGGCAACGGAATTTTCAGGGGATAAAGAAGGGGTTAAACTTGTCAGAACAGGTTCTGGCAATGAAATTGAAGTTGATTTTGTCGTTATTTGCGCAGGGGTAAAACCAAACATTGAAATAGCAAAGGATGCGGGTATTTTGCTTGGAGAAACAGGTGCCATCAAGGTAAATGAAAAAACGGAAACGAGTATAAAGGATATTTATGCCTGCGGTGATTGTGTAGAAGAAAATTTAATCATAACAAATACCAAAATATGGCTTCCGTTAGGCGCAAATGCAAATAAAGAGGGGCGAATTGCGGCAATTAATGCGTGCGGAGGCGAAGAAAAATTTGAAGGTGTGCTCGGTTCTTCTGTTACACGCTGTTTGTCGCTGAGCATGTCTATGACAGGATTAACCGAGAAAAAAGCGGCCTCGCTGGGGTTAGAAACAGTTTCCGTAAAAGTTACAAAAACAGACAAAGTCGGGTATATGCCTGATGTGAATAATATCACTCTTAAGCTTGTTGCCGACAAAAATACAGGCAAGCTTCTCGGCTGTCAGGGGGTTGGGGCCGGAGATGCAGACAAAAGAGTTAATACAGTGACTTCAGCTCTTTTAGCCGGGCTTACGGCAGAAGAATTTTTTAAAAATGATTTGACTTATGCTCCTCCATTTTCTCCTACTATAGACCCACTTCTTAATGCAGCGCAACTTCTTGTTGAAAAACTTGAAGGCTCAAAGTCTGTTTAAGATTTTTCCAGCCCTGCAAAATACTTGCCTAATCCCACTCCCATGGAAAAACAGCTTGCCTGAACTCTAATAGCCCCCTGTGCCATAAAATCCGTTGAAATACAGCGTCCGGCAACATATAAATTATCAATGTCTGCTGACATAAGACTTTCAATAGGCACCTGATAATCTTTAACTATTTGAAGTGTTGATTTGTCTTTTTCATTGCTGTGAACATCAATCGGGTAGTTTGAAATAAGCACCGGATGCTCAAATTCCTTGCCGTTTTTAATGTCTTCTGCTGTATATATGTATTTCCCCTTAATTCTCCTTGAAACTCTTATGCCAAGCATATCTGCTATGTTTGAAATATAAGCATTTTCAAATCCCGGAAAATAAATTCTGCAAAAATTAGCAAGTCTGAATATGCTCTGTCTGCCTAACAGCAAGGCTTTTGACATGTTTTTAACTTGCAGAGTGTCTGTGTAATCAATAATACGAGGGCAGTTAAAAGCAATATGAGTGGGCATTCCAGCAACGGTAAATATCTGAAAATAGTTCCTGTCGTGGTTTTTGAGGATTTTTTTCTCTACAGCGTCCTCAAATAAAGGAGCCAAAGCCCATTTTTTATCCTTATCCCACGTATATGCTGTAGAAAGATGAATAAAGCCGTCTATATCTTCAACAGTTGTTACATTTCTGTCTTTGTCATACTCCTCAAGCCACTTTGCAAAATGTGGAACATCAACACCACCCATCAAAAACCTTAAACTTACCGGCTGTTGTTCGTTTTTTTGTTCTAAAAAATTGCAATGACAAAGTTTTCCGAGTTCACAATTTCCTGTCGCGTCTACAAAATACTTCGCTCCGATACATACCGATAAATTTTTATTGTCTTGTTCTAACGTTTCGTTATATACTGATAAAATTTCCTTGGAGATTTTTACGCTCTTTATTCGGTTATTTATAATACACACATCCTGAATATGCGTATCAAAAAACACTTCCACTGAGGCTTTCCGCATAAGATTGTCCAGTGCAATTTTGGTAAGCTCCGGATTGAACCAGCCCTCATTATTCTCGTATGTCGCCTGACCTCCAATAGCCTTTAATTCAGCTACAAGAGCCTCGTAAAATTCCGTATTTATCTGATGTTCACCGCACTTCATTGCAGGAACAACAAGTGCAGAAGTAATTGTTCCGCCAAGATGAATATTTTTTTCAATAAGAAGAACTTTAAGTCCGGCAAGCCCTGCTGTGTAAGCTGTTGCGCATCCCGCTGTTCCTCCTCCGATTACTACAACGTCATATTTTTCCATTTCTTAATTATACAATTCTTGTTCAAATAAAGCAAAAATTTAAGTAATATTAAAGATGTGGTGCGTTAGAATATTAAGCAAATCATTATATCTGTTAGTTATATTCAAATAAAATTAAGGGTATTTATTTTTGATTAATCTCTTTATTTTGCTTCATATAATTTTTAATAAATGCCGAACTTGATATTTTGTCGCTTAAAGCAATCTCTTTTTTATGAGCCTCGAGTATAGCCTCGTTAGACAGGGTTAAATTTTCATCACGATAAAATATACCTGCACGTGAATTTATGAGCCCTAAATCGTATTCTGAAAGGTCATATTTTATAAGCGATTTATTTTTAACGGCTACAGTGCCTGTAAATTTATTAATTCCCTTATTATAAATCTTTCCAACATAAAATCCTGCATTTAGCATTGCGTTTCTGACAGCAGACGAATTTGAATAAGTTAAAATCATGCCATCCTTATCAAGATGGGAAAAAAGAAGCTTAAAAAATTCAAGCGACCAGAGTGCAGGACATTTTGCAGGGGTAAAAGCATCAAGAAATATAAAATTATAGATATTGTTGTCCTGTTTCAGAGAAACCCTTGCATCCATAATAGATGGCTCAAAAATAAAATCGTCTAAAATAAGGCTGTTCAGTGTCTTTTTATAGCGAATTGAAATATACTTATAATATATATTATGTATGAAGGTCGATAAGGATCTCGCATGGTTATTAATGTCTCTGTTGGACTTTGAAGCCCAAAATAAGTCCAACATTTTGCGGTCGAAAAACGGTGAATATTTTCTGAATTTTAAGATACTTTCAAAATCCTTATCGTCAAAGATTTGCGGCAGTTTTTCAACTATATTTTTGAATACTATCAAATTAACTTCCTGACTAATTTTATATTTTGAAGAAAACTCATTATCCAAAAGTTTTGAAATTTTTTCGTAATTAAAATCCAATTTATTATATTTTTTATCTTTTTTATTTCCTTGTCTTAAAAATGGTGAAAGATAAAATAATTTTTCATCAGTATCAATTGCTTTCACAAAAATTTTCTTATTTTGCTGATTGCATGCTGAATTTTTAGTGGAAATATTATTTGAATATATCGTATCGCTAGTTATTGTGTTTATAAATTTATTTTCCCCCTCTGAATCTCTCGAACTGTTATTAGAATATATCTCATCGCTACATCTGATGTTATCAATATCTAACTGGTCGCTATATTGGGGATGGATAATATTATCTGTATCTATCGGAACGATATTTTCGTTTTTAATGCAAAACTTTTTTACTATTTTTTTGAAAAAAAATTCTGAAAAATTTTTATTTTTTATGTCTAAAAATTTTTTATCTATTAAAAAATTTAAAAAACTTTTTGTGTTGTATCCGATTCCGTAGCAAATATCAAGAATTTTTATTTCTGAGTGTATCTTAAAATAGTTTTCCAAGTCGGCCGGCAGAATAAACTTCTCATAGGCTTCGGAAAGGGCTCCATAAGTAGAGTGATAGATATCATCAGCCTCCGGACTAAAAAGCCCGACAGAGCCGTCGTTTGTAAAGTATGGGTGTAATTGGTACATAATTCAATTATACAGTGCGTCTTGAGATATTCAAATTCTTCAAAAAACGCAATATTAAGGCCAAAAATTGATGAAAAAATCTCTTTGTGCTATCATAAATATAGTAAATCAAAAGAGGAAATATGAAAGTAAGTGTAAAAGTGCCTGCAACAACGGCAAATCTTGGTCCCGGGTTTGATTGTATGGGAATGGCTCTGCCAATATATAACACAATAACAATTGAAGAAACCGTACTTCCCGGAACAGGAGTTGAAATAAATGTAATTGCGGATGATGACAAGGCTGATGATTTATCACTTGAGCATATCCCGATGGATGAAAACAGTATTATATATAAGGCTGTGGAACTTTTGTATAATTCAATAGGTCAAACGCCGAGCGAGTTAAAGATTACAATTCACTCGCATATACCAATAGCAAGAGGACTTGGCAGCAGCGCATCTGTAATTGTGGGCGGTCTTCTTGCTGCAAACGAACTTTTAGGCAAACCGGCTGATGAAGCGGCTTTGCTTTCTATTGCAACAGAAGTGGAAGGTCACCCGGACAACGTTACTCCTGCAATTGTGGGCGGTCTGGTATTGACTTCAAGCGAAGATGACGGAAGTATTGTGTACAGAAAACTTGATTGGCCAAAAGAATGGACTATAACTGTTTGTGTTCCTGAATATGAACTTGCCACTGATATATCACGATCAGTTCTGCCAAAAGAAGTTCCAATGGTTGATGCTGTATTTAATGCAAAGCGATTGGGAATGTTTGTTCATGCTATTGACACTAAAGATTCATCACTTATGAAATTTGCTCTGAAAGACAAGTTACATCAGCCTTACAGGATGAAGCTTGTTCCTGGACTCGAAAAAATTATTGAAAATCTTAAGCATGAGGATAATGTTTTAGGATGTGTTTTGAGTGGTGCAGGTCCTTCAATTCTTGTTATCAGTGAAAAGAATAACCTTGATAAAATTCAATCAATAGTAAAGGAAACCTGGGCGGATTTGAATGTTAAGGCGGATATTTACACGCTTCCTGTTGAAGAAAAAGGGGCAGAAATAATTAAAGTTGACTAAGCTAAAAAGGCAATGTATCTGCATCAATAATCTGTAATACTCTCTAATATGATGTGGGTAAGAGTTTCTAATGACTGTATAGGATGTGGTGCGTGTGCGTTGCTTAGTCCTGAGGTATTTGAAATTTATAAAAATTCATCCATACCAAATCAATCAAAGATATCAGGTCATGAAGAACAATGTCTTGATGCAGCAATTAACTGTCCTGTAGGTGCAATAAGCATTGACGAATGGTAAAATTTATGGAACTAAAAAGCCCCCTTGCAATTGCAAGGGGGCTAAATTTTTATTATTGACCGCCCGTATACTGGGGAACGAAGTCTTGCTGAGAAGATTTTTCCATATTCTGTGCGGCTTCTTCCTGACCTTTGAGCAAGTTCAACCTTGATTCAATGTTTGCTTTTCTTACCGCAAGGTTCTCTTCTAAAGCCTTTAACGGCTCAAGTTGTGCCTCTTTTACCATATCAAAATAATTAGCCCAGACAGATTGTGCGTTTGCATATCTGTAATTTGCTTCCTGTTGCAATACACTAAAGCCTTGAAGTTTTTGTGCATCTACACCTGTCAAACTTGTAGGGTTGCTGGGATCAAATCCAGCAAAATTTGCCCCTCCAAAAACCGACTGCATAGTCTGCTGCCTCAACATCATATCACCGTTTCTTTGTTGAGCCGCAAGCATCTTTTCGGCTTGACCAATCTGTTTGGTCACCCGGTTCATCTGCGACATGATGGAGGTCAACTCATGCTGGAGCTGAAGCCGCATTCGCGCTGTTGTCATTTTTAAGTATGCGCCGGTTAGGAAACCCATTTTGAACCTCTATTCTTTTAGTCCTCGTTAAATATATAAAGTATATTTATTGATTGCAATTTACATTAGAAATACTTTTTTTTACAAAAATTTACAATTTTTTACATTTTCTGTTTAAAGTAATTAATTTATTTCAATCTGTAACTTTTTTGCAAAAAAACATTTTTGTTGTTAAACTTGTCAGGTACTTTAGATTATTAGAAAGGTTTTTCGATGATATCAGCGCGCTTTTTTTCGGTTAAAAATATAGCTTTTATTGCAGGGATTGTTATTTTATTATTAATTTTGCCTAAAATAACAGGTATAGTAATGCTTTTTTTCGCAGCATATGTAATTGCATGTGCTATGGATCCTTTTGTTGAAAAATTACAGACAAAATTAAAAGATAACCGTACTCTTGCTGCAGTAATTACTGTATTTGGAGGATTGTTATCGTTATTTGCATTGTTTGCTCCGATTATCGCAATAGCTTACAAAGAAATCAAAACATTTATTCAGGTATTTCCTGACAAAATTATGGATGCAGCAAACTATGTGACAACCTTAAAAATTTATGGGCACAAAATTGCTGATCTTGTCAATTTAAGTTCAATTCTTGATACCAATCCTGATTTTGCGCACAGTGTTTTCAGCCAATCTTGGAATATCACAATCGGAATTTTTCAGTTTTTTGTTGTAACTGTTGCAATAGGTATGATTATCTTCTATCTGCTTGTTGATAAAATTTATTTAACAGAAAAATTTCTGGAACTTTTCCCGCAAAACCTGAAGGAACGTGCTGGATTTATATTCAATACAATAAGCAGCAAGGTAGGTGGATACGTAAGAGCACAGGTACTTTCAATGATTGCAATAGGCTTATTGCAGATGCTGGTACTTATTGTTCTTGGTATTGACTATCCGCTTCTACTTGGTTTAATTACCGGTTTAATGGACATTGTTCCTGTTTTAGGACCGACAATCGCTCTTGTCATAATTCTGCTTGTTGCTTATCCGGTTGGAATTGTTAAGCTGATTTTGCTTCTTGTAACATTTTTCCTTATACAACAGGCTTCCAATATTGTTGTAAGACCGCTTTTATTCGGAAAATTTATGAAACTTCATCCATTGACAATATTTCTTGCATTATTTGTCTGCGAGCAATTTTTAGGATTTCTTGGAGTGTTGCTTTCACCAGCAATTGCTTCAACAATATGTGTTTTAATTGATGAGCTTTATATAAAACCTATTAACGAAAAATCAGAACCTAGTCTGGAGGCAAATGAATAATTCTGATATATACCTTTATAACAGAAACATATCAAAAAATGCTGACTACACGGTATGGCTGGCATTTCCAGGGATAAGGTCTTTTGCATTGTCATCTTTAGGGTATCTGTGGATGTTCAAGGATATTGATACTTTTGATGATGTTAATATAGAAATGCTGTGTACAGACACTAAAACTACCAAAAACAGGATTGAAAATGTTAATTTAATAGGATTTTCTTTTACTTTTGATACGGATTTTCTAAGTATATTTTCGATTCTTGAGAGATTTTCGATACCTCTAAAGTCTTCTGAAAGAGGCAAAGACAACCCCCTTATATTTGCAGGAGGGCCTGTGGTTAGCGCAAATCCGGTTCCATACAAAGAATTTTTTGATTTTATAATTATTGGCGACGGTGAAGATATCAATTTGAAAGTTGTAGAAATTTGTAAATCATGTAAGTACAAATCTAAAGTTGAAGTTCTTGAAAAGCTTGCAGAGCTTGATGGAATCTATGTTCCGTCTATTGTTCAAAAAAAAGTTCAAAAACTTACAAAACGTCTTGAAAGCTGTGTTTACACACCCATAATAAGCTCAGAGGCATTTTTCAGTAATACTTTTATTATAGAAATGGCAAGGGGATGTGCAAACAGATGTGGTTTCTGTCTTGCTTCATATATGAATTTACCTTTAAGATGTGCACCATATGAGGATATTTTAAAGGCAATAGAATCAGGTTTAAAATATACGAATAAAATTGCCCTTTTAGGTGCACAAATAAGTGCTCATCCCAAGTTTGTAGAAATTTTCAACTTTATTGATAAAAAAATTAAATCAGGCCAACAAATTGAAATGAGTGTTTCTTCGTTGCGCGTTGATGCAGTAAGACCAGAGATAATTAAAACTCTTGTAGATGCCGGCCAGAAGAATATTACTCTTGCAATTGAAGCAGGAAGTGATCGTTTAAGAAAAGTCATAAATAAAAATTTGCCTAAAGAAAAGATATTTGAAGCAGTAAAAGTTTCGGCAAGTGCTGGCTTAAAGGGGCTTAAATTTTACGGAATGATAGGACTTCCAACAGAAACCGACGAAGACATCAATGCTCTTGTTAGCCTCGCTGAAAAAATTAAAAAAAATTATAAAAGTTTTGACATTAGTTTTGGTTTTTCCAGTTTTGTGCCCAAGCCTAACACGCCATTCCAGTGGATAGGTCGTGAAGCTACAAAATCTCTTGAACAGAAGGCACAATACCTGAAAAAAGAAATGCACAAACTCGGAGTTCAGGTCTCTGTTTCAAGCATAAAATGGGATTATTGGCAAGCTGTTCTCTCACGTGGCGGAGATGGTTTTGCAGATTTTCTGATTGATGTATACAAAAATGGGGGAAAACTTGGAGATTTCAAAAAATCCGCAAAACAACACAAAATTAATTCAGATTATTATGCGCTTGGCACATTTGATTTTGGCGCAAATCTTCCCTGGGATTTTATTGATATTAAGCCGGGAAAAGAATTTTTGCAAAATGAGTGCATCAAATTATTAGAAACTTGAAAAGATTATAGCGGAGTATAATCTGCATAAATCAAACTTTTCCAGCTTTCAAAGTAGCTTATTTGGGTTGCACTGCCGGTTTTTATATAGATATTAGGCATAGAAGCAGGCGGAACATTTATAGCATCACAGATAGCGGCTTTAATTACATCGGGATGCGTAACAATAATGATCCGATTTTGAAAATTTTCTTCAACAATTTTGTCTATAATTGAACTGATTCTTTTTATAAAATCACACACAGACTCAGCATCATCAGGTGTGGCTACGGACGGTTCAGTCATTAATCTTTTGAAATCTTCAGGGTATTTTTGTTCAATCTGTTCGTAAGTAAGCCCGTTAAAGCTTCCACATTTTCTAGGGGTTAATTCTTCAAGAATTTCATAGTTCTTTTTATAAAGTTTTGCAATAACTTCTGCTGTTTGAAGAGTTCTCGTGGCTGGCGAAGAATAAATTATATCATTTTTTATACCTCTAAGTCGTAAAAATTCAGTTATTTTTTCAACTTCAGTCTGCCCAGCATCATTCAGCTGGGGGTAATTAAGTACGTCGGAAAAACGTCCCTCCTCTGAATATATTGTTGCACCGTGGCTTATAAAAGTTATTTTACATTTTCTACTAAAGTACATTGTTATATCCTCAATTATATTTTAATACATAGAAATTATAGCATATAATTTGATTTTTTTGTAGTATTATGTAGAAAACAAGGAGGAACAGCATGAGAGGAAAAGTCTTTAAATTTGGTGATAACATATCAACAGATCACATTGCACCAGGAAGATTGTTTCATTTACGTTCTAATTTGGAGGAATTTGCAAAACATGTCCTTGAAGACGCTGATGAAACATTTGCTTCAAGAATGCATAAAGGAGACTTTGTTGTTGCTGGAAACAATTTCGGGCTCGGATCTTCAAGAGAACATGCACCTCAAATTATTAAAATTTCGGGAGTTGGAGCGGTAATTGCAAAATCCTTTGCGAGAATTTTTTACCGTAATGCCATTAATATTGGGCTTTTGGCAATTGAATGCGATACTGATGCCATTGACGCCGGTGATGAATTGAATGTTGACATTGAACAAGGTATAATCACAAACCTGTCAAACGGTGCTGTTATACAGATTGAACCGATTCCGCCTGTAATGCGTAAAATGCTTGCTGATGGCGGGCTCGTTGAACATATTAAAAAGTACGGTGATTTTAAACTTAATGATTAATTTTTACCAAAGTTTGTAATCATCAAGCAGTTTTTTAGCTTTATTAATATCTCTTGAGTCAAGAATAACATATTCGTCTGTTTTGTTATTTATAATACAAAAGGTTTTGGCACAATCTTTATAAAATTGTTTAACGGCATCAATTTCGCTCTTTAATTTTTCCATTTTCTTTCTATGAAATTTGGAATCTTCTTTTTTAGGAACATAGTTTGCAGCTTCATTGGACTTTAAAATATTTTTTATATATGCTTGTACTCCACGACTTGTTGTATATCGGTTTTTATAGTTACCGTCAATTCTCACTGTTTTTAGGTACTGGTCAATCTCTTTGTGAAAGGATTCACTGTCGGCTGAAGAATTTGAACCGGCTTTATAATTATACAAAATTGATTTTTTATTCTCATCAATAAATAGATAATAAAAAAAATCATTTTTTTCGGAAGCTTTAAGAACGACTTCAGGAATCGGTTGTGGAAGATAATCCGGTATATACTCTATGACTTTATGCCCAACCGGATCCACTCTTCTTGTATGCACAGTCGGTGCAAGTTTATCTCCAGTGTCATAATCACTTTTCATAAAAAAGACTGCATAAACTAAAAAGGCAAAAAGTAATCCTATTATAGTCAAATATATCTTAATTTTCATAAAAACTCTCCTATTAATAAAAAAATTATAACGCTATAATCAAAAAAATTCAACAATATTAAGTGGAAATAATAATTTTACTTGACACTATTGCATATTTGAATTTAAATACAAATAGACACAGTCGAATTTTCGTGCTGGAATAACCGGCTTGTCAGGCAAAAATAGGACGTAGGGATCTGAATATGAGTCCGGCAGTCCAGTCATACCGGAATGCGTAAGGGTTTCAGGATATGGTTTTGCCGAAATGATGTAATTAAATCAAAAGGAGAAACAAATGCCTACAATTAACCAGCTTGTACGTCGTGAACGTAAAAAGCTTACTGACAAAACTAAATCTCCTGCTTTGATGGATTGTCCTCAAAGACGTGGAGTATGCACAAGGGTTTACACAACTACCCCAAAAAAACCTAACTCAGCTTTGAGAAAAGTTGCCAGGGTTCGATTAACAAACGGATTTGAAGTTACTTCATATATTCCAGGTATCGGACACAACCTTCAGGAACATAGTGTTGTTCTTATAAGAGGCGGCAGGGTTAAAGACCTTCCGGGTGTACGTTATCACATTGTAAGAGGTACTCTGGATACTGCAGGTGTTGCTAACAGAACACAAAGCAGATCTAAGTATGGTGCCAAAAAGAATGCTAAAGGAGGTAAGAAGTAATGTCTAGACGTTCTAAACCTGCAAAACGTGTTCCGTTAGCAGATCCTGTATATAATAGTGTTGACGTTTCAAAATTCATCAACAGAATTATGAGACGCGGTAAAAAATCATTGGCTGAAAAAATATTCTATCAGACAATGGAAAGAATTAAAGAAAGAACTAATCAGGATCCTATGGAAGTTTTCCAGAAAGGTCTTTCTAACGCTACTCCGCTTTTGGAAGTTAAAGCAAGACGTATCGGTGGTTCAACTTATCAGGTTCCTATTGAAGTTAAAGCAGACAGAGGTTTTGCTCTTTCTTCAAGCTGGATTATTGATTATGCCAAAAAACGTGGCGGCAAATCAATTATTGAAAAATTGACTAATGAAATAATTGATGCTTCAAATGGAACAGGCGCAGCTTGCAAAAAACGTGAAGATACTCACAAAATGGCTGAAGCAAATAAAGCTTTTGCTCATTACAGATATTAATTTTTAATTAATATAATAAAAAATCCCGCCATACGACGGGATTTTTGTTTTTAATTTATGATTTGTAAATTTTATCAAGATCGATTTGTGGAGTGGTTGTTGGGATTATTCCATACAAATTTTTCAGCAGACTTTGAATATTTGGGTTAATCACATATGACGGGCATTGTGAGAGAAAAATTTGTTTTGCCCCTGCATTATGAAGATTTATCATATTAGAGACGCCTCCAGGATCGCACTTTGTAAGAAAAAAAGCGAGTCTGTCACTTGTTATATCAATTTTTTTAAATATTTTGTTCATTACATTATATACGGACGGAAGATTACTAACAAGATTTATAAATAATTCGTTTTCTCTTACCGAACTATGGTGGGAAAAAGTTATAACATAAGTGTCAGGCTTCATAAGTTTATGCAGTTTTTTGAAATATTCATCCTGCGTGCCGGTATAGTCTGACATCCCGATAATAATAAGATGTTTAATTTCGTTGTTATTAAATCTGCTGCAAATATTATCTAATTTAATATCAAGATTTTTCTCTTCATAACCGACCGTTAAAGCCGGCATTTCACGTCCTTTGGTAAAACCCTTTGAATTTAAAGACGCTTCTATAAGTGCTGTAAAATCATTATTTTTAATTTGCAATACACCTTTAGGCGACATATTTTCTGCTGAAAATAACTTCCCCCTGTAAAGATAGTCAATATTAGGAAAAGTATTTTTTGTAAGGAGTATTGCGCCTGGAAACGTCGCAAAATCAACAATACAGTTACTGAAACAACTTCCAAAGTGACCTTTCAAATGTGGAAATTGCTTAAATTTTTCAAATGCATGAGCAATCATTAAATCTGAATGAGTATAGACATCTATACCAATATTTTCAGTGAGCTTTAATATATCATAAAGATTTTGTAGATTAGAGCCTGATACAAGTATTGCTTTGCCTGGTGAAGAGGATAAGGATACTTCTGTTTGAATTATATGACCAAACTTTGCGCTTTGTGCCTCGGATAAAAGTATTACAAGTTTTATATCATCCTCAGTAAGTTGATTTGTTATGTTTTGAAGTTTTATAGATGAAATACGGCGGTAATTCAGGCAATTAAGCGCTCTTAGAATATCTTTATACGCAGAGTCGTCAAATTTGTTAAATTCTTTAAGTTTTAGCAAATTTGTACAAAGACTCTTTACAATAATTATAAGAATATCCTGAATATTTTTTTGCTGTAGAGAAATTTTTTTGTATTTTTCCAGAAATACTTTTTCCCCTGATCTTATAATTTCATTAAGTGTCATTTCAGGACTTAATTTAAATGATAGTTTGATATCATTGCATTTAATGTTATTTTCCGTACAAAAATTCAAATATTCTTTTCTTGAATACAAAAGCTTTGAATATATTTTACTGACTATTTCAAGAAGTTGTTCATGTGTGTATTCAGCCGTAGATATTAATGTTACGACACTTTCAATTATAGTATCTTTGTTTTCATAGTAAGAAATATTATGCTCTTCGTGCATTAATTCATAAAATGCAAGCTGATGCGTAAACAGAAGAATAATCTCCTGTATTGACCTGATTTCAGGCGAAATAGCGCAATTACCTCTGGCTACACATTCATTATAGTCATTTCCTGTTAATTTTGACTTGTTAAAAAACATTATCACACCTGTTCTTTGTTTTTAAAATATTCTATAATATCATCGGATTCGTACATTTTTACATCTTTTTCTTTATCATATAGAAATGGAACCTGCGATTTACCGCCAATTTTTTGGAGGTTGTCATAATTTTCAGGTTCTGATACATCAAGTTTTTTATAACTTATACTGTTTTCATCAAGAAATTCCATCACTTTTTTACAGTAAGGGCAGGATTCTAGTATAAATAATTCTGGCATTGTCTTCTCCTTAGTCATTAATAATTTAAGATATGATATAAAAAAAATTATTCACCGGATGTTTTAGCTGATTGCATATATATAATTTTGTAATAAAATAGAAATTATGGAGAGAAAGAATATACTTGTTGTTTTTGGAACCAGACCGGAGGTAATAAAATTAGCACCGGTTATCTTGAAATTAAAGCAGCATCCAGAATTTTATAACGTAATTGTTTGCAATACCGAACAGCAGAAAGAACTTTCTAATCAAACGCTTTCATATTTTAATTTGAAAGCTGATATAAATCTGGATTGTATGAAGCCAAACCAGTCGCTTCTTGAGGTACAGACAAGAATTTTAACAGCATTAAACGGTGTTTTTGCGTCTAATAAGATTGATGCAACTATTGTTCAGGGTGATACCATGACAGTATTATGTGCAGCTCTAGCAAGTTTTTATAATAAAATTCCTGTTTTTCATGTTGAGGCAGGCTTAAGATCATATGACATATATGAGCCGTTTCCGGAAGAAATTATGCGTCAGATGACTTCACGTGTCACTGAGCTTAATTTTGCACCTACTGAAAAAAATAGACAGGCGCTTTTGCAAGAAAATATTTCTAATAATAAGATTTTTGTTACAGGAAATACAGTTATTGATGCGCTTTTCTGTCTTTCTGATGCAACATTGTCACAGAGTAAAGAGTTTTTTACAGAAAAAGGAATTCAAATAGACGACAAACTTATACTGATCACAGCACATAGGCGGGAAAATCATGGGGAGCGTATTGACAGGATTCTTGATGCCGTTGAGTATCTTGTGAAAAAATATGATGATCACACGTTTATAATTCCGGTACATCCTAATCCAAATGTTAAGGACAAGATACACTGCAGACTTGAGGGATGTTCAAATGTAAAATTGCTTTTGCCACTTGATTATCCTAATCTTGTGTATTTGATGAAAAATGCTAAGCTTATTTTGACAGATTCAGGCGGAATACAGGAAGAAGCACCATCTTTCGGGTGTCCTACCCTTGTTATGCGATATGAAACAGAACGTCAGGAAGGTATTGATGCAGGTGTTTCAATGCTTGTAGGGGCTGATTATGACAAAATAGTATCTTGCAGTGATAATATTCTTTCAAAAGACTTTGAGTCTACAAGATTAAAAGCAGTGAATCCATATGGTGACGGAAAAGCTTCTGAAAAAATCGAAGGGATTATCAGAAGCTATTTTCAGTTGTAAAATTTATGACTTGACTATTTTGACATTCTCTGCAAAGTCCTTAGTGTGTCTGCTTTTTGTGTAATATTAGCAATTCTAGCCTTAGCAAGTCTTTCTCTTATTTTATGATCAATCTTTGCTGATGCAATAATATCAGATTTATAGTCTTTATAAAATTTGATTTCACGTTCGGCAAGGTCATTTTTAAATGTTTCTTTGGCATCATTTTCAACTGATTTTTTAAAGCTTCCTGTTGTTAATAATATAAGAATAAAAGCTGCAGCTATCAAGCTAATTTCTTTTTTGGTTATTCTGTCACTCACCACAACAGGTGGAGCTGCAGGTGTATCAAAAATTATATCAGACTTTTCTACATCAGGAGCCTGAATATATATATTTACACCATTATTGGATGTATTTTCAACTACAACATTATCAATTTTATTTGTGTTTACATACTTAGTATCAAGATTAAGAGATGTAGAAATGTTTTTTAACTCCAAAAGCAATGTGCCGTCTTCTTGAACGGTCTTTCTAACATTGGCAACTCTGTCCGAACGCAAAATAATATTGTATGCGCCTGTTGAAGTTCCTTCAATAATAACCGAATTAAGGCTGTTATCAGCTGCATATGCTGCTGAAGTAATTAAAGTGACTAATAACACAAAATTAATTAAGAGTTTTTTCATATTTCCTCAATAATTTCCAAATCTGTTTTTACATTTTAAGAATAATGCTTTTAAGGTCAAATGACATCAACCATTAGGCCGTATTATCTCAATCAGTGGATTTATATTAAAGGGTAAGTTTATGTAAACAAATGTTACAAAAAACATCCATGCTGAAAAAACTTAAATTTAAAATTTTTTATATAAGTACCACGAGGCTTAAAGGAGTATAAAATGACAAACAACATTTTTGCACGCACTTCACAACAACAAGCAACAGCACCTGCTATCAAAGCAAAACAGAATGAAACAGCAGAAACTGCAGGTTCTTTAGCATTAAAGTCTGAAAAAAGCTATCTTGCAATGAATTCTTACGACACAGTAATATTTAATACACCACATACAGTAAATGTAGATTATTCAAACTATGCAAGCAGTGAATTTAGCACAGCATCCCAATCAGGATTTTTGAGCAGTTTTGCAAACGCAGTTGCCGTTATCGGAACTGATTGTTCAGGCGGATTTGCCGGAGCAAGTGCAGGCGGCGGCGCTGTAAGTTCAGGCTCCTGCGGCGGAGGCGGTGGCTTTACCTCATTTGTATAAGAAGTAGAGAGAAGAAAAAAGGTTTTATCATCAGAGAAAAATAAAGAAAAATAATTTAAGACGACGATTTCAAGTCGTCTTTTTTATTGTAATTTTGATTTATGGAAAAGAAGTATTACGTTTATATTCTTGAAACTGTAGATAAAACACTTTATTGCGGCTTTACGGATGATGTAGAAAAAAGATTTGAGGCGCACAAAAACGGTGAAGGCGCAAAATACACCCGCTCGCATAAACCGCTTAAAATCGTCTATACACGGCAGTTTGACACAAAATCTGATGCAATGAAGGAGGAATATCGTATTAAAAAGCTTTCAAGATTAAATAAATTAAAATTGATTAATAAGACTTGAAGTAGTTACTGCGTGGGGACTGTTTCCTCTGTTTGTTGATTATTCAAGAGTTTCTGCTCTTTTTCAAGCTTTTTCTTTTCACGTGCAAGCTGACGTGCCTTAGCCTTTGCTTCTTTTTCAAGCCGTTCCTGCTTTGCTTTTTCAAGAGCTTCATCAATTTTTTCTACTGCATCATTAGTTGAAGTTGAACCTTCTATTTTTTCTTTTATTTTGTCGTTTTGAAGTTCTATCTTTAACTCGTTGTCTAATTCTTTGACTTTTTGCTTATACTCATCTTCTATGGCTTTAATTTGTGCTTTTTCTTCCTTTTCCTTAGCCTTTGCTTCTTGTTTTTCAACATATTTCTGATGTTTTTCCTCTTTTTCCAGAATATACGGAGGAACAACACCTGAACGTATCATTTTAACACCGTTCATGCTGATTTGAACTTTATTTTTCGGGTCAAGGGAAAGGAGTAGTGCTCGTTCGCCCTTAGAATCAATGCTCCAGTTTCCTAAAAAGACAGGTACGGAGCCTGTGTAGGCAAAAGCAGACACAACAATTCTGTCAGGATTTTTCACTTCAAATCCAAGAGGATAGATATCCCATCTTACGTCATTTAGATTTAAGTGCTTATATTCCTGCCAGTAATAAACAATGGCATCTCGTATTTCATTAAGCTTGTAAGAACTATGTGAAACAAAATCATATACAATAGCATTTGTCTGCCAGATTCCATCACTATTGCTTCCTATTTTCTCTTTAACAAGAAGTTTTGTACCGTCAATATTAAAATCTACTGGTGTAAGAGTTCTGTAAATTCCGTATTCTTCCGTAACTTTTCCTGTTGATAGAATAGGATCAGGCAGTCTATGCATTACATTTGCTTTTTTTATTCTTGTAAGAGCATTTCCTTTTTGCTCAAGTGGAATTACAAAAAGGTCACATGCAACAACATTCTCTTTATAATAATAGTAAATCGAAGGGTACACAAGAATTGAGTAGTCAGGTGAAACAATACCTTGCGCATTTTGCTGTCTACGTTTTTTAAAGTTACCTGTAAGAGAGATTTCCGGACTTCCAGGCGGGTTGTTGTATCTTACAAGTTCATAATCATAAACAGGCACATATTTCATATCAGACGGTTTTTCAGGCTTTGGAATCGGTATTTCTTCAAGAGCCTTGTCTTTCGGTGCTGAAAGCATTTCATACTCTTCGACTGTCATAAAAGGATTTTGATGAATATTGAGTTTTTTCCTGCCATATTCTTCTTTAAGATCCTCTTTTTTTACTTTATTTAAATATTTGGCCTGTTCTTCAGTTGAATTTCCAGAAGAAGAATTCCAGGGGATTGACAGGTCAATATCAGAAAGAGAAAATGCATTGGCAGAAACAGAACACATCAATAAACAAAAAATCAAAAAAGATTTTTTCAGCATTTTAAACAAGTCCTTCTTTCATTGCTGTAGCAATTGCCTTAGCGCGGGAACCAACATACAATTTTTGAAGTATACTGTGAACATGGGTTTTGGTAGTAGAAATAGATATTACAAGTTTATCAGCAATTTGCGGATTTGTCAGCCCATCAACAATCAAAGCAAGAACTTCCATCTCTCTTTCTGTGAGACCATACAGGTTTTTGCCGAGTTTATAGTTAATTTCCCCGCGTCTTTGCTGTGTTTGGGTATTTCTTCTGACATTTGTAAGTACAACTTTTGCAATTGCAGGATCAAGCCATCCTGCACCTTCACTGACAGCAAGAACAGCAGAAACAGTCTGCTCAGATGTAGCACCTTTAGTAATATATCCGTCAGCACCTGCTTGAAATGAGTCAAATATATCGTCTTCATCCTCACGGGATGTGTACATCAAAACTTTTATACGAGAATTAGCAAGCTTAATTTTTTTAGTAGCTTCAATGCCGTCAATTGTCGGCAGGCCTATATCCATAATAACAACATCCGGAACTAGTTTAAGTGCTTTATCAACTCCCTCCTGTCCGTCTGAAGCCATATCGGCAATTTCAATGTTGGAATTTTTGCTTAAGATTACAGAAAGCCCCATTCTCGCCATATCATGATCTTCAACAATCAATACCCTAACCATTTACTACCTGTCTTTCTTCATCCGATTTTACAACGTCAGTCAGAAGGAAAGTAAATTCACTTCCCTTATTGATTTTGCTTTCAACCCAAATTTTGCCGCCATGAGCCTCTATAATCTGGCGTGAAAGATATAGTCCTAAGCCAGTTCCTGTTGAACGCTTGCGGCTTGTTCCCTGAGAAAATCTGGTGAATAACTGTGGAATATCATTCTTTGGAATGCCGTTACCGTTGTCTTCTACCGAGAAAATTAAATCTCCGGATTGGGCTTTTAAAATAACCCTGATATGGCCTCCTTTATTAGTGTAGTTGACAGCATTCCCGCAAAGATTCGTAATTACACGCTTAAGTTCACTTCTATCAGCACAAATTTCAAGTTTTTCGTCAAAATTACACTCAAATTCAAGGTTTATATTTTTATTTTTTGCAAGCGGCATAAGTTCTTCAATACACTGCTCAACAAGAACTTTAGGCGCAAAAATTGTTTTACAGAGTTCCAATCTGCCGCTATCAAATCTATAAACTTCAAGAAGTGCATTTACAAGTCCCAGCAAATCTTCATTGCTCTGCAACATTGTCGAAAGTAAAATCTTCTGTTTTTCATCCAGTTCGCCAAGAGAACCGTCAATAAAAAATTTGAGAGTCTGAATAGCCGCCAGAAGAGGTGTTCTTAAATCATGTGTAAGAGTTGCTATAAAATCATCCCTGAGTCTTTCTGTTTCTTTTTGTGAAGTCACATCTCTGATAACCCCGACATACTTTTCAGGTAAAGTCTGTTCTTCATCATTTATTGCTGCAAGATTGATTTCTACCGGAGTGTGTGCACCGCTTAAAGAATTCACTATATGACAATCCTTTAAAAGAATTTCAGAATTGTCAGCACAGAGTCCAAACAGTCCACAGGCATCTGAAATCATATCCTGTTTACAACCTTTAACAATTTGTGTAAAAGTACGATTCAAAATGGCTAGAGTATCTAATCCTGTCATATTTTCGCATGCAGGGTTAATCTGTTCTATTCGTCCTTCTTTATCAAGAATGATAATGCCATCTGCACAGTGATTGATTATACCGCTCAGCTTCTGGTTTGCCTGAGAAAGTTCATGAGTGCGCTCCGCAACAAGTCTTTCAAGGTCATTTGAGTAAATTTCAAGCTGTTTTTTTGCTTCTTCGAGTTCTGTAATCTTTTCTCTTAAATTACTCAATAAGTGACTTCTTTCAACTCCGTTTCTTATGTTCATTAATAAATCATCATTATCCCAGGGTTTTTCTATATACTTGTAAAGCCCAATTTCATTAATTGCTTGAATGGCATTTTCTTTATCTGCATAGCCGGTTAAAAGAATCATACTTGTTTCAGGGTAAAGTTTTTTGGCTTCTCGCAAAAATTCAAGCCCGTTCATCTCAGGCATCAAAAAATCTGATATAATTAAATCAGGTGCCTCTTTTTGCATATAATCAAGCGCCTCTTTTGGCGAATTAAAGAAAGCGCCTCCCTTAATTCCTTCGACCGCAAAAAGCGTCCTAAACGCCGAGGTAACCATTTTTTCATCATCAACTACTATTATTCTGGCATTTTCCATAACATTTATATAATAAAATATTTTAAGGTTTCGGACAAATTAGTTACAAATTCGCAATAATTAAATTTCAGCCAGTATTTCTACTTTCATTTCGACTGCAGGCAAAAGTTCGGAGTACGACATAATTTTAATATTGTCAATATATTCAGAAAGCAAGTCGAACAATGGTTTACGAATTTGTGGTTGCACAAGAAGTACTGCATCTTTCTTATGCGTATTCAAGCCTGATATAGTTTTGTTGACATCCATAATTAACTGTTCAATCTGATCCGGCGGAAGTTTAATTATTGTGCCGAATTCTGTATATTGTACCGCTTCTGCAAGTATTTTTTCAAGCTCACTGTTTAGTGTTAGGGCATATAAAATCATACCATTGTCCGTTTTTACGGAATACTTATCACATATTTGTGCGGACATTGCCGCTCTAAGACTTTCAACAAGAACGTGAGGCTGAGTATTAAATCTTGCATAATCACAAAGTCTTTCAAATATAAGAATAGTATCCTTAACAGAAATTTCTTCTCTTATCAAAGATACAAGTATCCTGCGTAAATCAACTGCGGATATTCTTGATGGAATCAGGTCATTTACAAGGGTCGGATCCTGCGAACTTACAATTTCCATAAGTTTTATAACATCAGTTCTTGTCAATATATCCTTTACGTTTTTAATACAGCATTCTCTTAAGTGTTGCCGAAGAAGTGTTGAAATTTCATCATTTTTAGTATTTTTGCCTGCAAAAAAATTATCTCTCATAACCCCGCGGACATAAATACGGAATTCATCAGGCCTTAAGTCCTTATCATCCAGACATCTGACCTTCGGTATAATATAACCGAGCTCTTCGGTAAATTCTTTCCTTACTTCGGAAATCAAAGGCAGCAAAATGTTATCGAACTCAGGCGCAGCATAATTCAACAAACCGGCGCCTAATCTGATAGATAAAATATCTACACCAAGGCGCTCATACATTTCGTTCGGGCTGTTTAATTCCACAGAATTCTGCTCCTGCCCGTTGCATTCGGATGATTTTAGCTTCTGCTCAATTCTGTCAAATAGGTCGGCTTCTATGATTATGTCAAATATATAAACCCACATACACAAAAACACTGCCATTAATGCAGCCCATAAATCTTCTTTTGACATGGGTATTAAGCCGAGACAAATTAAAGGTAAAAATAAAATCGCAACAATAAACACGAAGAGCAATAATACTCTGCAAGGGTTGTTATTAAGATATTTTTTTATTTTTGCAAATTCTGATAACTTCACCGGTGAATATATAAATTTATCTGTTTTTAAATTTTTCTCTTGTGTATCTTTATCTGGCTCTTCATCTTGATTTTGCTTATCTGAATAAAATGACTGTGAAAGCGCAAGGATATAAGTCTCTTTATCTATCCCTCTGTCAGAATATATCTGCGCAAGTGTCTCTCCGTAAATATTTTGAACAATTTCTTCCAGTTTATTAAGCCTGTCTGAATTTTCTAAACTTTCCTCAGTCAGAGGTTCAAGCTTGTTTTCGTCAAGTAAGTAATCGTAAATTCCTGAGTTTATTTTATTAATAATCGTATCAAAGAAACAATCCGGCACATGACCGTTAATAATATCAGCTAATTTACAAACTGTCCATTCCCCAATTGTCCTTGTGATTATTTCGCATGCTTCAGGCGAAACCTCCGGATTTTCATAAACAGCTTTTGCTGCAGACAATACACTGTTATATATATATTTTCTGATAAGTTTTTCACAATACTCGTCCAAACCTACTACTGCACCGGCGAGCTTAAATCTTAATGTATTTACGTAATCTTTATATCTAAAATCCCTGCTCATTTTATTTCCAGAATTATGCTGAATGTATTATATACTTTTTATAACTGGATCTCAAAATTGTAAAGATTAATACAAAGAGCAGGAAAGTTTATACTTTCCTGCCTGTAACAATTTAAAGCGCTTTATATTTAATTTTTTAAGTTATGATTCGTAAGAGTGATATTTGTATTCTCTTGAGGCAAGTTCTTTATCAAGATGATAAAGTGCTGCCTTTTCACCGCCGAACAGCTTTATCTTTTTTATAACGTCATCAACGTTAGCCTCTTCTTCAACCTGTTCTTTAATATACCAGTTGATAAAATATCTTGTAGCAAGATCGCATTCTTCGTCTGTCATGTTAGCAACACAGTTAATGCTGTCAGTTACATATTTTTCATGAGCGTATATTTTCTCAAATATTTCAAGTGTTTCGCCAAAAGAAGTGTCCGGCATGTCTATCTGGCTCAGGTTAACCTTTCCCTGCCGTTCGATAATATAGTCAAAAAGAATCATACCGTGGTCTACCTCTTCGCGTGCCTGAACTCTCGTCCAGTTAGAAAAACCTTTAAGACCGATTTCATCAAAATATGCAGACATAGCAAGATACAAATAAGCTGAATAAAATTCTTTATTAATCTGCTCGTTAAGTATGTTTTGAATTTTTTCACTAATCACTTTTACCCTCCCATAACCCGTGAAGATTGCAAAATTCGTAAGCACAGATTTTTCCATCTTTGCATTGAATAACCATTTTTGCCTCTTCTCCAGGGTGCAAATATTTAAGCTGAATATTATTTTTGTCCTCAGAAATTGTTTCTATGAACATAATATAGTGGCTTTCCTCCATTGGATGAGGTATGGAGCCGACAATAACTGTGTCTTTACCATTATTGTCTTTTATAAAAACAGGTACATGTTTTTCGGTTTTACCCTCTTCGTCTGTTTGTGCCCTTAAAAGACGCATGGGCTCTCCGCAGCAGACAAGCTCACCCTCGCCCGGAAGAATTACCTGAACAAGATTGCCGCAAATATCACATTTGTACAGTTCAAGTTTTTCCGTCATAAATTTCTCCTTTCTGAAAATACAATATCTTTAAATCAATTTAAAAACATTGCACAGTAGGAGAGTATTAATAATTACTACTCCAAATTTTTCAGATATTCCAGCGGATCGTTTTATATATTTTTTGGGCAAGCACGGAAAGCTGTATGTTAAGTTCGGCGGCTTTTTGAGCATAATAATATTAGGAATTCTTGTTCCGTTTTCAAGACGGCTGGGCTTAGGGCAAGGAATATAAGCTTACTTAACAACACACAAAAAAATTGCTTGCCAGACTAATAAATAAAAAAAGCCGTGCCTCTGTCTATCGAATTGAACAATCAGAAGTATCGGAGAATATCTTCTACTTTTATAATCAAGACACCCGCAAAGGTCACCTTAGTGCTGCTATGTTTCCATCCTGACACGGTTCGGAGTTTTACGCCACCCTGACCATAACTATCAACAAAAATATTAACTTCTACCCCGCTCGCACAACCCTCACAACAGGCTCTGCACCCGGCATTAACTTCCGGTCAAGGGATTGCAATTCCCCGTGGAGCACGGCTTAAATTTATTTTAGCATAAAAAGTTTTATTTGCAAAAACTAATTAATAAGTAACACCTACCGGAACAAACTGCGCATGTGAATTGTATCCGTAATGAATTTGCCTACCGCCAAAATGTGTTGGCACAAATTCTCCATGAGGATTGTACCCGTACTGTATATGATTTTTGCCTATTTGTGTCGGAACATAGTTACCTCGGGAATTGTAGCCATAGTTTATTTTGTCATTTCCAATAGCAGTTGGCACATAATCCCCATGAGCATTATATCCGTATCGTATCCTCTCATCGCCCACTGAAATAGGTACATACTCACCGTGCGAATTGTATCCGTAATTTATCCGGTTACCGTCTATAGAAACAGGAACATAATTACCGTGAGAATTATAACCGTATCTTATGTCACCAGCAAACACAAAACTGACTGAAAACACAAATATCGAAAAGAAAACCAATAATAATCTATGCATAAATAATCCTTTTCGATAATTATACAGTATATTTAATGTTATTTCAACTCCAAATCGGTAATATATCTGGGGCGTCCTTTAACCTCCAAGAATATCTGTCCAATGTATTCACCTATTGAACCAAGACAGAACAATTCAATACCGCCGAAAAAGCAACTCATTATAAAGTCAATCACCCAGTCATGTTGAAAATGGGAAAAGAAAATCTTATGGCACACAGCAATACTACCCAGAATTACTGCAACAATTGTCATCATAAAACCTAAAATTGATACCAGTCGTAACGGCACAACACTGTAAGAGGTAATTCCATTAAGCGCCATTCCGCTCAGGCTGAATAAATTAAATTTTGATCGCCCCGCAAACCTTGGTTTAACATCAAAATGCACATATGCAGTTTTCAGTCCTACATCATTAAAAAAGCCCCTTAAGAACAAATATCTTTCATTGTAAAGTTCCATTATATTTAGCGCTTTACGGCTCACAAGCCTGAAATCTGAGTGATTGACCGGAATATTTGCCCCTAAAAAATTCATTGTTTTGTAAAACATCAATGCCGTAAGTTTTTTGAATAATGAATCTGTTTTACGGTCATTTCTAATACCGCAGACTACATCATAACCTTTCTGATATTTCTCCAAAAATCTTTCTATAGCCCACTCATCCTGCTGTAAATCAGCATCAATTGAAACCGCACAGTCGCAGTCAAAACGCTGAGCAGCCTCAAGTCCTGCAAGTATTGCCTTTTGGTTTCCGAAATTTTTCAAAAATCTCTGTCCTTTAAAGACCCTGTTCTGTCCATGCATATATTTTATGATTTTCCAGGTATTATCTCTTGAACCATCATCAACAAAATAAATAAAACTTTCACGCCTTATTTTACTGCTCTTAATTAAATAATCAAGAACTTCCAAGAGCTTTTCGGCAGTTTTTTTTATGCATAACTCTTCATTGTAGCAAGGCACTATTATAGCTAATTTTGGTGTATTCATAAAAATGTACCTTTAATTCATTTTTTATAATATAATATACAGGTAATTAGTCAAGGGATTGATATGGCTGAGAAAAAATTTATACTTAATGCTGACGATTTTGGCATGTCTAATGATTTTAACCGTGCGGTGCTTTATGCATACGGAAGAGGTATGCTCAAAAGTGCAAGCCTTTGTGCAAATGGTTCGGCTTTTGATAATGCAGTAAATGAAATTCTACCTGAGTGTTCGAAACTTGGCATAGGCGTGCATCTTAATATAATAGAGGGGCGTGCACTTACTAAATGCCATTTGCTTACAAATGCCAGCGGGATATTTAATCAAGGTTATCTGTCACTTATTTTCAAATCTAAAAAGAAAGATGTTCAAAAACAAATTGAAAATGAATTTAGAGCGCAGATTGAAAAAGTTGTTTCCATCACTAGACCCGATCATATAGATTCGCATGTACACACTCATGCCATTCCTGATATATTTAAAATCGTTATTAAGCTTGCAAAAGAATATGGTATACCTTATATAAGAACCCAACATGAAGTTTTTTATACTGTTCCTAAGTTAAGCAAACATCTAAACTTTAAATATCCCGCCAATATCTTAAAAATATTACTGCTTAGCCATTTTACAAAAATAAACCTGAAACAGCTTGAAAATACAGGATTAAAAACTAATAATTATTTATTAGGTGTTGGCTATACAGGAATGATGGATGATATGACTGTTGAATACGGGCTTGAAGCTTTGCCTGACACAAATTGTATTGCTGAAGCATTGATTCATCCTTGCAAATACAACTCTAATATTAAAGATAACCATTATAATGAATTTCTCATTACTCAAAATAAAGAGCTGGAAAACAAAATCTACAGATTAGGATTTGAAATTACAAATTATAAGCAATTATAAATGAATAAAAAATTATTAAATATAATATATATACTCTTGCTATTTTTACTTTTTATTATTTTCGATATTGGTAAAAACACAGGTACAAGGGTTATTGAACTAATCTCTCCGACTAAGTTCGTTGTTGATTTAAACAGCAACGGAATTTTCGATGAGGGAGAAACTATATGCGTTCCAGAAATCCAAACTTTTACCTCAAATATTTCGCTCAATCAGAATGATTTAATGAAAGCTATGAATCTTTCCCAACCTGATGCAATCAGTGCAGGGTATATGGCTGATGAATTTTCAAAGACATTTTTACTTAACAAAAAAGTTAAAGTAGAACTTAAACCTGAGCGGACAATGGACTGTAAATTCGCTGAAATTTATGTTGACGGAGAAAATTACACAGAAGCTCTGATAAATTCAGGTCATGCAATTATTGACGGAAAGGCGGCTAAGCCTGAATTATTTAACAAAGAATTGCACGATGCACGTAACTTGAATCTTGTAATTTTGAACAGAAAAAGCGGTAAATACCATAAACTTAATTGCAGATACGGGATAAAGTCAAGTGATTTTTTAATTTTACCAATGGCTGAAGCTGAATTACAGTTTGAGAAATGCAAATATTGTATTGTCCGCCCCGAACAAAGCGAAAAGCTTCGTAAAAAAGAGGAACCCACACTTGATAAAACAACATACCCTGAGTTCAAAGAGGTTAAAGGAATAAAATTTATACTTTCAGATTACACAAATCATCTTGCCCCTCACACAAACTGTGATCACTATTTTTGTAAAGAAATGGTGCAACTGATAAACAACACTCATTCAACGCTTGATATGGCAGTTTACGAATGGAGCAATATTCCTGAAATTGAAAGAGCAATAGAAAATGCAAAGGCCAGAAATGTGAAAATAAGAGCAGTTTATGAGGTTAAGGATAATTATGGCGTTCGTGAAGAAATGGCAGATTTTCTAAACAAAATAGAGGACAAGCATTCAGACGAAATTTCTGAGAATAAAAAGCTCACATCAATGCTTATGCACAACAAATTCATAATTTCAGACAACAAAACACTTTTGACAGGCTCAATGAATTTTTCCCGCACCGGATTTTCAGGCTTCAACGCAAATAATGTTGTGATTATAAGTTCTCCTGAACTTGCATCATATTACACAAAAGAATTTGAGCAAATGTACAGTGGAAATTTTCACACCCTTAAAAAGCATCTTGACAGCCAAAATTCATTTAATATCAGTGATACAAAAGTGAACGCATACTTTTCCCCGCAGGACAAAACAATAGAAAAAGTGCTCGTACCGCTTGTAAACAACGCAAAAAATTACATTTATCTTCCTGTCTTTGTAATTACACATAAAAGTCTTACAAAGGCGCTTATTGATGCTAAAAACAGGGGACTTGATGTCCGGATAATCCTTGATGCAACAAGTGTCCGCTCAAACCATACTACTCATGAAATACTAAGAAACGCAGGGATTCCGCTGAAAACAGAAAATTATGCCGGTAAAATTCACACAAAATCAATGATAATTGATGATAAATACATCATCACTGGCTCAATGAACTTCTCCAACAGCGGTGAAAACAGAAACGACGAAAACTGCCTTGTAATAGAAAATTCTGAACTGGCAAAATTCTACAAAGGCTGGTTTGAATTTATATGGAAAAAAATTCCTGATATTTATTTGAAATACTCTGTCCGTCCTGAAAGCAGATATTCAATCGGCTCCTGCTATGACGGCATTGACAATGATTATGACGGGAAAGTCGACATGGCTGACGACGGCTGCAGATAATTCTAAAAGGCCTTAATGGTCTGCTGCTTGATATCGGCATTTTTAAAGGCTCTTACGCATTTTTCTTCCGGATGTCCTTTTACAAGGTTAAGTAAAATATCAAACGGGCTAGCCTGTGCTGTCTTTGCCAAATCGTCTATTGATTCAAATTTTAAAGTTGTAGTTCCTACTTTTTCTAAATGTGAAGTATCGATGTTATTTTCATAAATATATTCTATTGCATTTTTACGGTGGGTGTAAATAGATTTATATAATGCGCTGTCACCATTTAAAATTTCTTGAGAATTTTTCGTCAAAATCTGTTGCGGACGGACTCTTAATTTTGAAATATCCATGCCCTTCGTTGGAATTTTGAGAAGCACTATATCCAATCCCTTAGAGGCATCTTCAAAGTCACGGATCTTTTTGCACAACAATACTGATCCAAGATTAACCTTTGCATTTGGTGTTTGAATAACCGTATTAGCCCAGCGTTTTGAAAAATTTTGCATATCAAACATAAAAACACCATCTAAGTTACTCCTGCTACAGTCGCAGGATGTATGAATCTTTCCGCTTTTAAGAATTGATTCATAGTTTTGCTTTGTTGTCATGTGATACAAATACCGGGGAATATCAGGTTTGCCTGTCTTTTCAAGCAACCTGCCGCTTTTTATTAATCTTCTTCCCAGTTTGTAAAGTCCGGATGCAAGCATAATTTTCTCCTTAAATTTTCCCCTTGTATTTATATAAAGGAAAAACAAACAAAAAAATTGCATTTTAGTTGCGGATAATTTTAGCTTCTACATCTTTCTTTACATTTATACTGTTGTTAAGGCTTCTAGCAAGTTCTGCCGCAGTATTTGCGCTATAGAACTTTCCGCCTGTTACAAGCGATGTACACTCAAGCTGGTCAAGGTCATCTGCTTCAGTTACATTAAAAGCTATTACATCTATTTTTACATCCTTTCTGATTTTTACAAGCTCCATAACCCATTTGCAAGGACTTTCGTCACAGTTTTCTCCGCCGTCTGTAAGAAGGATTATGTGTTTTTTGCCGGTAAAGCCCATAAAATCATGTTTTACGGCCTCTTTTAAGGAAAAAGTTATAGGCGTCATACCTTTCGGGGCAGTTTCAGCAAGTGAAGATGCTATGTTGTTAGCATTAGCAGGCCCGATAGGTACAAGAAGAGATGATGCATGGCAGGCGTCATAAGGTGTAAAGCCCATTTTATGTCCGTAAACCCTTAGCCCTGTAAAACTGTCAGGATTAATTTTGGGCAGAATTTTTTTCATTGTGTCAAGCATTAAATCAACTTTTCTTGCTCCTTCAAGATATTCGCTCATGCTGTTTGAAAAATCAAGGATAAAAAGAGTTCTTTCTCCCTCATCCGCCTTATATCTGTAACTGTCCGGAGTGTTTACTGAATACTCTGAAGCCCATACAGGCAGTGAAACAAGCAGTGTTATCATTAAGATTATTTTTTTCATAAAAACACTATATAAAATTATAAAAAAAATTATATTAATCAGTCAGCTTATTCGTGGTATAATTTCTGCGTGAAAAAGGATATGTGTTATGACAAGCCATGAAATAATAAAAAAAGCCGAAAAAGAATTAAGAGAACAATTTGAAATTATTGAAGATATAAGAGATTTAAACCAGAAAAAAGTACTGGAAGCCTTTATTAATAACAAGGTAGCGCCTGAACATTTTTATACAGTTTCAGGCTATGGCCATGACGATCTGGGGCGTGAAGTTCTGGACAGAGTTTTTGCGGATGTTTTTAAAGCTGAAAAAGCACTTGTAAGAGTACATTTTGCCTCTGGTACCCACACACTTGCCTGCTGCCTTTTTGGCTGCTTAAGACCCGGAAATAAACTTCTTTCGGTAGCCGGAGCACCTTATGACACGATGCAGGAGGTTATAGGAACTGCAGGGGATGAAACAACAAAAGAAGATTCATTAATAGCGCACGGAGTATTGTATGACGAAGTTCCGCTGAAAAACGACGACATTGATTTTGAAAAACTTGAACAAATGGTCGACGAAACAGTCACTATGGTTTTAATCCAACGGTCAAAAGGCTATTCAACCAGAAAATCTCTTTCAATCGAAACTATAGGAAGAATTTGCAAAATTGTAAAAACCAAAAATCCTGAATGTATTTGTTTTGTAGACAACTGCTACGGCGAATTTGTAGACTCAAAAGAGCCTCTTGAGGTCGGCGCTGATTTAATAGCTGGTTCTCTAATCAAAAATCCGGGAGGTGGAATAGTAGAAGCAGGTGGCTACATAGCAGGAAAAGCAAAATGGGTTGAAAAATCAGCAAACCGCCTAACTGCCCCTGGAATAGGCTCTGAAGGCGGTGCAATGTTCAATCAGCACAGACTAATGTTTCAAGGACTTTTTATGGCACCATCAGTTGTCTGTGATGCTGTCAAAGGCGCTGTTCTAGCTTCCAAAATTTTTGAAGATATCGGCTATGATACTTATCCTAAGTACAACGAAAAAAGAACAGATATTATCCAAAACATAATTTTTGGTTCTCCCGAACCTCTGGAAGAATTCTGCCGCACAATACAGTCGCTTTCGCCTGTAAACGGATACGTAACGCCAATTCCTGAATATATTCCGGGATATGAAGACAAGGTTATTATGGCCGGCGGAACTTTTATTGAAGGCTCTACGATTGAACTTTCTGCAGACGGCCCAATGAGAGCGCCTTATGTAGCCTATCTTCAGGGCGGCCTCAATTATGCGCACGTCAAAATAGCACTGGAAAAATTCCTTGATAATTTAAAGAAATTTTAAAAAGATTCTCTAATACTCTATAATTTTGTAGTTGATCTGACTGCCGTATTTGTCAAAATTCCAAATTTCAGTTGAATATCTTGTATTTTTAACCACATTGATGCTGCCGTCCGGTTTTACAGTTTTGAAAGTCTGCGAGGCAAAGATATCATCATAGTCTACATAGGTAATGTCCCCGTTTTTGTACTTGATTTCCTCCCTGGTGATTTTGCCGTTTACATTATAGTCTTTACGTCTAATCAAAATCGGATCTTTAGGATTATTAATCTTTACATAATATTCGCTGAGTTTAAGACCGTTGTTGTCGTAAACTGTTGTGTGATTGAGTTTGCCCTTATAATCAAAATAATCCGCATTAATACGCATTTCATGGCTTGCAGCATCAAACATTCTGTAGAAGATTTCGTGTGAGCCGTTTTCAGGATTGGTTACTGCCACTTTTTTTGAAAAATTATCGTCTGCAAGAAACATATTTAAAGCCTCCTTCTGACTTTTTACTTCAAAAGGCTTTGCAACAGGAATTGTCTTAGAAACACTCTCTTTAACCTCTTTTACGTATTTTTGCTGCTGCGGAGAAAGTTTCGATTTTAAAAATGCTTTAATCTTGTGTGTAAATCCGGACTTAATTTTATTTTTAGAAATACCGGTCATTGATGGTGAATAATAATACTTATTCGCATAGTTTTCTTTACTAGAATTAGAATTTGAAATATAACTAAAATTTTTAATATTTTCTATTCTCATAATACTAACCTTTTTTGAGGGTAATAAAAAAAGAATATCAAAAATTTTGCTAACAAAAAGCAATATGTTAAGTTTTATAAAGTTGAAATAGCCATTTATTACTAATTCTTAAGGATTAGATATACAAAATCTGCGCGGCTTAATTGACAGAGTAATTTTTGTGGTAAACTGTTATGGTACCCCGTAAAAGAGTGGTATTAGACAAAGTATATAGTATTAAGAAGAGGAAAGGTGAAGATATGTCATTACCAAACGTAGCATATTTTTCAATGGAAATCGCAATGGATCAGTCTTTAAAGACATATTCAGGCGGTTTAGGATTTTTAGCAGGTTCTCATATGTTATCTGCAGGCTATTTGCAAATGCCTATGGTCGGTGTAACTATGCTTTGGTCCTATGGCTATTATGATCAGAGAATTGCACACGATGGTCAGGTAGAAGTTGCTTACATCAGAAAGTATTATGATTTCTTAAAAGATACAAATGTATCTACAGAAGTTGACATTTTCGGTGAAAAAGTAAAAGTTAAAGCTTACCTTGTAGAACCAGAATTGTTCGGTGCTTGCCCTGTTTATCTTTTGACAACTGATATTGAAGGAAACAGCGACTGGGCAAAAAGCATTTCTCACAAGCTTTACGACGGAAACGAAAAAATAAGAATTGCACAGGAAACCGTTCTCGGTGTTGCAGGTGTTAGAATTCTTCAAGCAATAGGATACAAATTTGATGTTATTCACATGAATGAAGGTCACGCACTTCCTGCAGCTTTTGAATTATTAAGACAGTACAATGGCAACCTTGAAGAAGTTAAAAAGAAAACAGTATTTACAACACACACACCTGTTGCCGCAGGAAACGAAGTTCACTGGGTTGATACACTTCTTGAAGGTGGCTTCTTCGCTGGCGCTTCCCGTGAAACAGCCGTTCAATTGGGCGGTGAAAACTTCTCACTTACTGTTGCAGCATTGAGAATGTCAAGACTTGCTAACGCTGTATCACAGCTTCACGGTCTAGTTGCAAACAAAATGTGGGAATGGGTTGAAGGCAGATGTCCGATTAGAGCTATCACTAATGCTGTTAACCTCCATTACTGGCAGGATGAAAGAATTCAAAATGCTCATACTCCGGAACAGTTGCTTGCTGTTAAACGTGAAATGAAAACTGAATTGTTTGAATACGTTGCTAACGTTGCAGGTAAAAGATTTAACCCTGATGTTTTGACAATTACCTGGGCAAGAAGATTTGCAGACTACAAACGTGCCTGGCTTATTCTTATGGATAAAGACAGAATTAACAAACTTCTTGACGAAAACAAAATCCAAATTATTTTTGCTGGTAAGTTCCATCCGGATGACGTTATGGGTAAAGAAATGTTCAACAAGCTTTTGAACAGATCCCATACTCTTAAGAATGTTGTAGTTCTTCCTGGATATGAACTTGAACTTTCAGGTATGCTGAAACGCGGTTCTGATATCTGGTTGAATACTCCGCTAAGACCGTTTGAAGCTTCAGGTACTTCTGGTATGTCAGCTAACGCTAACGGTGCACTTCACCTTTCAACATTTGACGGCTGGACAGTTGAAGGTACATTCGACGGTATTAACGGATATACTATTGAATACCCTGAACTTGATGATGAAATGCCTTGGGAAGAACGTCATTGGAAAGATCATGAATGTATGATGAATAAGATCGAAAATGAAATTATTCCGACTTACTATGAAAACAAACAAGAATGGGCTAGATTGATGAGACAAGCTATCAGAACTTCTGAAGCATACTTCAATTCTGACAGAATGGTAATCGAATACTACAACAGATTGTATAAACCGATTGCCCACAATGACTCTACTTCAGGCGGAAAGAAAAAAGAAATGAATATTTCTGAAACTCCGACCTTTGATGCTTGGACTTTCTCTAATATCAAGTAGATTCTAAAAATATAAAAAAGCCGGCTTTCAAAAGCCGGCTTTTTTTGTATATATAATTCAGTTTCAGCATAATTGTAACGAAATATTACGAATATTGGAATAAAAATTAAAGATTTAGGAAAGATGTGCCGTAAACATAGACATAAG
>CALUVL010000005.1 GCA_944324225.1 Candidatus Gastranaerophilales bacterium | reverse complement strand
GAACTGCGCCACCCCTCTCACAAAATAACACTCAGTTATTTTGTTCGGCAGAGTGCCACGCGCCCAAAGAAATATTAAGCTTTCAAAATAATTCGTTACTAGCCACTCACCTAAAATAACACGTAGTTGTTTTGTTCGTTAGAGTGCCACTGTGAAAATAAAGTTTTCCCCTTATTTTTCAGTGCTTTCAGCCATTTTGTAAACTGATTGTAACAAAAGCGATAACCGATGTCAACCTGTGATTAGTATTGTTATCGAAAACAACTCAGTGATTGACCTTTATGGCGGTTCTTCAACAAATATTTGAATATGTCGTCTTTTTATATATCTTCTTGCAGTGAATGAATAGCTTAACAAAAAGTAATAGATTTTAAGATAAGGCATATTTTTGTTGTAAAATATACATATACATTGAAAATGAAAGAGGTTTAAATGAATACGGCGACAGTAGTCGGCAGAGTCGGCAGAGATGCAGAAATAAGGTATTTTGAATCAGGTAAAGTGAAGGCACAGTTTTCTCTTGCAGTTAACCGATGGGATTCAAAAACTAAATCAGAAGTTACAGATTGGTTTAATATAGATGTATGGGATAAACTTGCAGAGTTTGCAGGTGAATATATTAAAAAAGGTATGCAGGTGGTTGTTGACGGCCGAATCGGACAGAACAGGTGGACAGATAAAGCTACCGGCAATGAAAGAGAGTCTTTTTTTGTTATCGCAAATAATATAAGACTGCTGGGTTCTAAAAGAGATATAGAAAATGATAATCAATTCTAGTATAACCGGAATTATAGCAGATGATTTAACCGGCGCAAATGACACAGGACTTCAGTTTCATTTGCATGGTGCAAATACGCAGATTTTGCTGAATTATGATTCTGAGCCTTTCAATATGAAAGGAACACAGACATGGGCTCTTTCAACTGAAACAAGAAATGCGGATCCAGAAACAGCTTATCATGCCGTTAAAACAGCGACAAATCTTCTTATTGAAAAAATCAAACCGGATTATTTCTACAAAAAAATAGACTCTACTGTCCGGGGCAATATTGCAATAGAAGTTCTTGCAATGCTTGAGGTTCTGGAGTGGGATGCAGCAGTTATTATTCCGGCATTTCCGACTGAAGGCAGGGTTACAATCGGCGGCTACCATCTTTTGAAAGGCGTTCCGATAGAAAGAACCGAAATGGCAAGAGATCCGCATTCTCCAATTAGAGAATCTCATCTTCCTACACTTTTAAAAGGCCAGCTTGATGAAAGCTATGAACATCTTGTCGGCTCTATAGAGTTGAAAACAGTTATGAAGGGAGCCGGACCTATACTTAAAAGCCTTAATGATTTGATTAGGGATGGAAAAAAATTGATAGTTGCAGATGCTGTTTCAACAACAGATATTGAGCAGATTATGCTTGCGATTACAAAATCTGATTATAGTATTTTGCCAACTGGAACAGCTGCTGCTGCTCAGGTTTTAAGTGAGCTATGGTATTCGGATCTTAAGCCACACGATATTAATAAAACAATTCCTGAGCTTCCCAAGCTTGTTATTTCCGGAAGTGCAACAGAGATTACGGCAAAGCAAATCAGGCGGTTAGAGGAATGTGATGAGTTTGAAAATATTCTCTTTATTGAACTTGATTTGAAAAATATTATAAGCTGGGAGTTTGAAGAAATTACCGAAAGAGTTGTAAACAATTTAGGGCAAAATAATACGGTTGTTGTACATACATCTGATTTAATTACGGATTTTGACGGTTTCAGCGAAGAACTTCTTGAAGCTGATCTTACAAAATCAAGCCTTGCCTGTTTGATAACTGATTATCTGGCAGAATTGACCAAAAGGGTTACCGAAAGAAAAGAGTTGATTTTAATAACTCTTGGCGGTGAAACTTCTTACAAATGCTGTCAGGCAATAGGCGCTACACAATTACAACTAATAGATGAAGTTGTGCCGGCTATTGCTCTTTCACTTGACCATAATGCACAGTGGATTGTGACAAAATCCGGCAATTTGGGCGGCATCAATACTTTAATAGATATTTTAAAGTATTTTGAACATCATGAATAATTTTTGCTATGTTTAAAATTTATAAAAATTGGGAATGATAGAAAGAATAGAAGGATGTCTTTTATCTGGGAAGGGGTTATAATGAAAAAAATTGCCATAACAACGGGCGATCCTAACGGTATTGGCCCTGAAATAACTATAAAAGCGCTTAATAAATTGAAATTGCCGAAAGAAAATGTAATTTTGATTTCCAATAGAAAAATACTCAATTTTTACGGAACTTTGGATATTAATTATGAAATTGTTGAAATCCCGTATGAGTCGCAGATTTTGCCGGGCAAAATCACGGCGGAAGCAGGGGAATTCGCATTTCAATCTTTAAAAAAGGCTTGTGAACTAAAGCCTGATGCTTTAGTGACTGCACCTGTTGCAAAAAATACGCTTTACCTAGCAGGGCACAAGTTCAAAGGTCAGACTGAAATTTTACAAAAATTTCTTGCACACAAAAACCAGAAAGCAGATATGCTTTTTGTTGCAAAAGATTTTAGGGTATTGCTTTTAACAAGACACTGTGCATTGAAACGGATTAAGGTTACGAAAGACCTTATAGTAGAAAAAGTTTATAATTTGCAGGAATTTTTAAGAACACACATGGGTATTACAGCGCCTAAATTTGCCCTATGTGCTTTCAATCCGCATTCAGGCGAAGACGGGATTTTAGGCAAAGAGGAAATAGAAATTCTTAATCCTGCGGTCAAAAGCCTGTTGAAAAAAGGTGTAAATATCACATATCCGCTTCCGGCGGACACCATTTTTATAGATGCAGGCAAAAATTATTTTGAAGGTAAAAGGATTCCTTACGATTGTTATATTGCAAACTACCATGATCAAGGCTTGATTCCGATAAAAACTGTCGCCGGAGATGATACTGTCAATATGACAATCGGACTTGATATTCTTAGAACTTCCCCGGGACATGGAACAGCCTTTGACATAGCCGGTAAAAATATCGCCCGAGAAGACGGGATGATTGCCGCTATTAATGCCGCATTGTAACAATTAATTTATATTTCAGCAAAAAATTTTGTTTATCTGTTTTGTCTAAATGGCTAAACAAATAAAGAAGGAGAAAACATGAATAAATTTAAAATATTAGGCTGCGGATTTGCGGCTGCAGTCGGACTTGGTTTAGGCGCAGGAATTGTTATTCCAAAAATTTATGACCATAAATACGCAAAAACAATAGATGAAGCCAAAAATACTATAAAAGCAATAGCTCCGGATAAATTTGAAAAATTCCAAAAAGAAGAAAAAGAACTTGGTTTGTTTGATAATAAAATAAATTTCTGGCTGAAGGCCTGCAAACAAATTGATGATTTAAAGTCTAAACGCACCCTTAATATTGACAGCCTTATTAAGAAAGCTTATCAGGATGGCGCACAGATGGTTCGTGACAGTATCAAAACCGCTTCTAAGATAAAATAATTTACAATAGTTTCAATAAATAAAAGACCTTCTCTTTAAGAGGAGGTCTTTTTTATAAAAATTGGATTTTATTATTGCGTATTCCCTCTGTCTAAACAGATACCTGTTTTGCTTTTGTCTGTCTGTCGTTCCAGAAGTCAACAAGCATTGAACAGAAGAATATTGAAGAGTAAGTTCCGATGATGATACCGAGTATCATTGCTAAAACGAAATCTTTTGTTGTAACTCCGCCCCAGAAGTAAAGAGCAAGAAGTGTAATTAATGTTGTGAATGATGTATTGATACTTCTTGTCAATGTCTGGTTAACTGATGCATCGACGATTTCGCCGAAAGACATTTTCTTAGAGTAATATCTCAAGTTTTCACGAATTCTGTCGAACACAACGATTGTGTCATGAACAGAGAACCCGATTACAGTCAGAACCGCCGTGATAAACAACCCGTCAATCTGAACATCATAGAAAAGTCCGAGTATTGAGAACATTCCGACAACAAACAAAACGTCGTGCAATACACCTAAGATTGCGGCCAGAGCATAGTCAAACCGGAATCGGAATGAAAGATATGCAACAATTCCAAGGAACGCTAAAGCGACAGCTATAAATGAATTTTTGAACAATTCTTTACCCATTGTAGGTCCGACTGAACTTACTGACATCAATTCAGGATTTGAATATTGTTCATTTAAGACACCCGTAATTGTTTCAGTGTCATTAGAATCTTTGTCAATAAATTTTGTTCTGACTGAAATAATTGACTGGATTTCTGATTTGGTATTTTGCTGCTGATCGCTGTTTACGTTCAAAATTTGAAGATAAGGATTTTCAATTCCTTCTTTTTCAAGATTTGCTCTTGTAGTTGCAAGATCTTTGTTTGTAATTTTTTCTTCAATACCGTATTGAAGGATTGTACCACCTGTATAATCAATACCGACTTTTAGCGGAGCATGGTTCGGGTAAGTTATTGATGAATAAATCATTGCAACAATTCCGGGCACCAGAAGTAGTGTAGTAAGCGCCATCCACCACCATCTGTATTTTACGATATGTACCAAGTGTTTTCTGCCTATATTAAACATTTTTTTACCTTTCTAAATTTTCCTGACTAATCCAATATACCGAAACGGGCTTTTTCTCTCTGGGTTTCGGCAGCCTGATAAGCAGCGCCGATTTCGTCTTTTCTAAGTCCGAACAATCCGGGATGTTTAAGTTCTCCGGTACCAAAGATTAAGTGCATAAAGTTTTTGGTAACAGTAATTGCCGTAAACATTGATACCATAACACCTAATGCAAGTGTAAGCGCAAACCCTTTAACAACGCTTGTACCGAGAAGATAAAGGATTACGCAGGTAATTATTGTTGTCATATTAGAGTCAAAGATACTTGTGAAAGCTCTGTCAAACCCTGAATTAATAGCTGTGAAAAGGTTTCTTCCCGCTCTCAATTCTTCTTTTGTTCTTTCAAAAATAAGGATGTTAGCGTCAACTGCCATACCGATAGACAGGATGAAACCTGCAATACCTGCAAGAGTCAATGTAACAGGAATCGTTTTAAACAAAGCAAATAATATCAAACTGTAAATAATAAGTGCAATATCCGCAATTAAACCGGGCACATGATAGAACACAATCATAAATATCATAACTGCAGAAAGTCCGATAATACCGGCTTTTTTAGAAGCGGCGATACTGTCCGCGCCTAGAGTCGGCCCGACTGTATTTTCTTCAACGATTTCGGCAGGAACCGGAAGTGCACCTGCATTCAGCAGATCAACCATTCTCTGTGCTTCTTCGTAAGAAAATCCGCTGTCTCCGCCTGAAATTTGTGCGTTTCCGCCATATATCGGTTCTCTGATAACAGGTGCGGACTGAAGTTCTCCGTCAAAGAAGATTGCCATTTGTTGATTTACGAGAGCTTCAGTAAGTTCAGCGAATTTCTTAGCACCTTCTGCATTGAATTCCAGCGATACAACCCATTGTCCTGAAGAATCGGTTGTAAGTTGAGATTTTGAAAGGTCTTTACCCGTAAGTCCTGTAGATTCCCAGGTAATAACACCTTTTTCCTCTTTTGCAGGTTTTTTGAATTCAAGCTGCGCAGTTTCTCCAATAAAAGCTTTTGCTTCTTTCAGGTCTGTAACTGACGGAATTTCAACAAGAAGTCTTTTATCGCCTACCTGTTGAACAACAGTTTCTGCAACACCGAGTTTGTTAACCCTTTGTTCAATAGCAAATTGTAAATGACTCATAGTTTCAGGGGTGATTTCTTTTACCTGATCTGTAGGCTGAGCTTCAAGCACAAGACGGGAACCTCCGACTAAATCAAGCCCTAGTTTTGTGGGTTTCATAACAATTACCGCAATTGCAGTTATCACAATTGCCATAATTACCCAGAACATAATAATTTTGTTTTTCACTTTTTTATTCCTCTTTTAATGTGTCTTTATTTTCATATTTTACTTTAAAAAATAATACTTAATTCCAGCCCTAACCGGCTAATTCTTCTTTTGCACTGTCAATAGCATCAAACAATTCTGCCTTTTGATTTTCATCAAGCTCCACAAGCGGACGTCTTAAGTATTCTTCTATTAAACCTTTATGGCAAAGAGCAGCTTTAACCGGAACAGGATTTGGCGCCATAAATAGTTTTTTGAAAACAGGAAACAGTGTTTTATGCATATTTCTGGAAGCCAGAACATCGCCTGTTTTAAAGTTTCTGATCATTGACTTAATTTCAGACCCGAAAAGGTGTGATGCAACCGAAATAACACCATGAACGCCAAGTGACAGCATCGGAAGTGTCAGACTGTCATCACCTGAATATATAGCAAAATCCGAAGGACAATTTAATTTTAATTCTGAAATCATATCCATATCAGGACAGCTTTGTTTAAGCGCAACAATATTTGGAAAATTTTCAACAAGATAAGCAACTGTTTCAGGCAGCATATTCACACCCGTACGTGAGGGAATGTTATAAAGTATCACAGGAATATCTGCTGCTTTGGCAACTGCTGAAAAATGTTCAATCATACCTTTTTGCGACGGTTTGTTGTAATACGGAACAACTGAAAGAATGGCATCAACGCCTTCTTTATAAGCAAGTTTTGTCATTTTAACAGCAGTTTCCGTTGAGTTTGAACCTGCACCGAAAATGACTTTCGCTTTGTTTGCAGCCGCACGTTTGACAGTGCTCAAAAGTTCCAGTTCTTCTTCGTGTGTAAGAGTCGGACTTTCACCTGTGGTTCCAGCAACAAGCAGTGCTTCACTTCCGTTATTAACAAGAAATTTTGCCAGTTCTTCAGTTTTATTATAGTCAACTTCCCTTTTTGTGTTCATAGGTGTAACCATTGCGGTAATGACTTCGCCGGCATCATATCTGAGAGCCATAAAAACCTCTTTTCTTTTACAATATCCCTAATAGCCTAATTATATTACAAATATAATTTTACATGAAAAAATCTTTTTAAAATATTAAGATATTTAATTTCTTTTTGTCTAAAAATTGTAGTTTATGATAACATTTTAGATATGGACTGGTGGAAAAATTTAAATAGAAAGAAGAAAGCATACTTACTGGCGCTGGTTACGCTTATAGGAATTTTGATATGGGCATTTGTATCAGCAGGTGTAATCACGCACAATTTTAACAGGAGCCAACTTCAAACACAGGAAGATAAGCAGGAAGCTCTTATAAACGGTCTGATTCTGACTGAAACAAAGGAAGCTTCAAAATACTGGGAAATATACGGGGAAACAGGAACATATAACAGTACTAATGAAATTGCGATGATGGACAATGTTATCGGCAATTTTTACGATGAAAACAACGAAGTTGCAATGAGTTTTGAGTCGTCGCATGGTACATACAATTCAAAAAAAAACGAAATAATTTTATATGCCGGTACTAGAATAGTTATAAAAGACGGAACAACCCTTATGACAGACCGGCTAACCTGGTCAGGTTCTGACAAACCTGTAAGAGTCCGCGGGAATGTTCGGATAATAAAGAATGGTGATTTATACGCACAGGCGGAAGAAGGCGAAATTGCACCGGATTATTCAAGTTTTAAAATTATGGGGCATGCCCAGTCAAAACTTTATGACAAAAAGGAGATTAAATGAAAAAGGTCTTAATATCTTTACTAAGTATATTTTTACTTGCCGGAATTGCAACTCAGGCGGCAGATCTGGTTATAGAATCAAAGACTCAAAGTTTTAATGAAGGCGAAAGTAAAATAAAGTTTAATGGAGATGTAAAGGTTACAGTCGGAGATGTCCGTGTTGAAGGCCAGAAGGCTGATGTCGGGGTGACTAAGGATCAAAAGCTTGATACGGCAACATTTTATGATAAACCTTATGCTTACGAAATAAAGAAAAATAAAAAAAGAGAAGTAAAGGCTAATATTCTGAAACTTTCTCTTATAACAAAAGTCGTAAGAGCAGAAGGTGATTCGCAGTCAATAGTTTTTGAAGGTAAAAAGCCGATAGTTGTAATTAATGCCGATGTTCAGGAATACGACACAAAAACAGGCATAATGACAGCAACAGGTGCTGTAACTATTATGTACAAGGAACTTGAAACCTATTCAAATAAAGCAGTTATAACAACAGCAAAGAATGGGGATCTTAAAAATCTTGAACTTATTGGCAATGCAAGGGTAAAACAGGAAGAAAATGAAGCTTTTGCCGACAAATTTCATTATGATGCAGCGACCAAAATGTTGACAGCAACCGGCAATACAACCTCAAATGCAATGATGGATAACGGTGAAACATTGACACTTAAAGCCAACAGACAGGAATATACGCAGGATACCAATACCTTTAATGCAAGCGGAAATGTAAAAGTATGGTATCAGGATTACTTTGCACAGGGGCCGAAAATTGCGGTATACCCTGACAAAGTTACCAAAAAACCAAATGAAGTTTATTTCGTCGGCCGTTCAAGCATAAGTCAGGGGCCGAGAACAATTTATGCAGACAAAATAAGGATGATAATTAATCCAAAAGATTTTCATGCTGAAGGCAACACCAGAACAGTAATTAAAAACATTGGTTCCGGCGGTGACAGCGACGAAGATATGACACTCGGATTGTAGGAGAATAGCAATGACGAAAACGGAACAGGCATTGGAAGCTTTTAAAAAACGGGATTACCAGACAGCACTGGACATATTCAGTTCTGTTGTTGAAAAGGGCGAAGACACTGCGGAAATCAGAAATAACATCGGGCTTTGCTATTATAATCTCGGGAATATAGAAAAAGCAGAGGATAATTTTTTGAAGGCAATTAAAATAAACCCGAAACTTCCGCAGGTTTATATAAATCTTGCAGATTTATATTATAAATCACACGATTTTGACAGCGGAATCCAGCTTTTATCACAGGGTGTTTACGAAATGCCTGACGAAATGGTAATAGCACACTATCTTGCAAGGTTTTATATGGAAGATGCAAGGCTTGATCTTGCAATTGATGAGTTAGAAAAAATTCTGGAAAAACAGCCGGAAAATTATGATGCATACTATGATCTCGGAAAAGTGCATTTTGAACTCGGAAACTATGAGCTGGCTGCTGAAAATTTTGAAAATGTACTAGAATATAAAGATAATAATGAATGGATTTATTATTATCTCGGTCAGGCTTACGAAGCAAATGATGAGATAGACAAAGCGTTGTCGAATTTCTTAAAAGCAACTGCTGTGAATGACGAATTCAACCCGGCATATAAAAAAGCGGCGATTTTATTTTTAGCCCGCGGGGATTATGATGACGCAATAGAATATTTTGAGACATATAGAGATATGAATGTTCCGGATGAAGAAAAGCAAAATATTCAAAAACTTATAGACAGAATTAAGAAGAAAAAGGAAAATGATAAGTAAATACTGGATAGCTTTTTCTGCGATAGAACAAATTGACAGTGCTTTTACATTGAAACTTTTCGATTACTTCAAAAATATCGAAAAAGCATTCAATGCGACATCTGGCGAGTTAAAAAATATAGAAGGCTTGAGTGTAAAGAAAGCTGAAAATTTTCTAAAATTTCGTGACAAAATAAATCCGGATAAAGTTTTGTCAGATGTTTCCAATAGAGGCATAAAATATTTGACTTTTGAGGATGACAGATATCCTGTAATGCTTAAAAATATTGATAATCCCCCATCGGTCCTTTACTACAAAGGGGATTTGGACAGTATAAATTTTGAAAGAACTCTGGCTGTTGTGGGGTCAAGAAAAACAAGCAAATATGCAAAAGATGCCGTGCATTTGATTGTGTCACAGCTTGCAAATACAGATATATGTATAGTTTCAGGACTTGCCTCAGGTATTGATACTTCAGCACATATTGCAGCACTCGATAGTAACTTAAAAACAATCGGAGTTATAGCAAGCGGGTTTGATTTTGTATATCCGTCTGCAAATAGCGATTTGTACAGAAAAATTGAAAACGGAAATGGTATAATTTTTACGGAATACTTCCCTACATTTGAACCTTTAAAATTCAGATTTCCGCAGAGGAACAGAATAGTTTCAGGACTTTCATACGGAACTCTTGTTGCTGAAGCTTCAATAAAAAGCGGTGCATTAATAACAGCAAACCTTACGCTTGAGCAGGGCAGAGAATTGATGTGTATTCCGGGGCTCATTACAAACCCGAATACCGAAGGAATTTACAAACTTCTCAAAAACGGTGCAACTCTTGTGACATCGGCTGATGATGTTTTGGAAGCCCTGAACTGGGAAGTGAAACCTGCAGAACAATTAAAAATTGATCTTTCCTGCCTTGATGAAATAGAAGCAAAAATTATGGATGTCATAGAAATAGAAGAAAAAGGTGTTGATGAAATAATGTCCGCGACAGGGCTTGATTTGGACACTCTTTTAATCAACTTGACAACCATGGAGCTTAAGGGCATAATAGAACAGGTCAACGGCGACAGATATAAGAGGGTTTAAGAATATAAATGGCTAAAACGGCAGAAACAGCGGAAAAAACTACAAAAAAAACTTCCGGTAAAAAAGAAAAAGCGCTTGTAATAGTTGAGTCTCCGGCAAAATCCAAAACAATCAGAAAGATTTTGGGGGACGGTTATTCAATAGAAGCCAGCTATGGTCATGTCAGAAACCTTCCGACAAAAGACCCTTCAACTGAAAATCTGGGCTTTGATATAAAAGATCATTTTAAACCAAAATTTGAAGTCATTCCGGGTAAACAGGCTGTTGTGAAAAAACTTAATGATATGGCTCAGAAAGCCGATAAAATTTATCTTGCATCAGACCCGGATCGTGAAGGAGAAGCAATTGCCTGGCATGTCCGCCAGCTTCTGAAAGTGCCTGACGAAAAGGTTTTGAGAATTGTATTTAACGAAATTACTCCGAAAGCCGTTAAGCATTCGGTTGAAAACCCAAGAAACATTGACATGGATATGGTGAAAGCCCAGCAGACCCGCCAGATTCTTGACAAACTCGTTGGCTATAAATTGAGTCCAGTTCTCTGGAAACAAATTGGCAACAGAAACCTCTCGGCAGGCCGAGTTCAATCCGTTGCACTCAGAATGATTTGCGAAAGAGAAGACGAAATAGAAGCTTTTGTTCCGCAGGAATATTGGTCAATCCACACAGACCTTGACAAAGACGGTAAAATATTTGAAGCGGAACTTGCAAAATACAAAAACAAAGCCGTTGAAAAAACAATTAAAAATCAGGAAGAAGCGCAAAAAATTGTCGATTATCTTCAAAGTCCGGACAGAGAATTTGAAGTTGAAAAAGTTACTAAAAAGACAATGAAACGTAAACCGACGGCACCTTTCATAACTTCAACACTTCAGCGTGCCGCAAGTTCAAAACTCGGTTTTGGTGTTCAAAAGACAATGCAGGTGGCGCAAAAACTTTATGAAGGTATTGAAATTGACGGTACTCCTGTCGGTCTGATTACCTATATGAGAACAGATAGTGTAAGGGTGTCTGATGATGCGCAAGGAATGGCAAAAGATTTTATTCTCTCAAACTTTGGCGAAAAATACTATCCTGAAACCCCTAATGTTTACACCAAAGGCAAACAAAATGTTCAGGACGCACACGAGGCAATCCGTCCTTCATATCCTGAACGTACGCCGGAAAGTATTAAGCAATACCTGGACAACGATCAGTTTAAATTGTACAAGCTTATCTGGAACAAATTCATGTCCTCACAGATGGCAAATGCAGAAATTGCAAATAAATCAATTGAGATTAAAGCAGGCGATTGTATTCTGAAAGCCGGCACCTCAAAAGTTACATTTGATGGATTCCTGAAGCTTTACAATGATGCAGAAGAAGATGTACAAGCTTCAGACAGCAAAATTCCTGATCTAGAAAAGGGCGACAGGGTTGTTTGTAAAAAGATTAATCCTAAACAGCATTTTACACAGCCGCCTCCGAGATACAATGAAGCCTCTCTTGTTAAAGCCCTTGAAGAACACGGAATCGGCCGTCCGTCAACTTATGCGACAATTATTACAGTAATTCAAACCCGCAAGTATGTCGAAAAGCGTGATAAAGCCCTGTTCCCTACACTTCTTGGCAGAACAGTTTCAAAACAACTTGTGAACCAGTTTGCTGATATTATGGATTATAAATTTACGGCTGGCATGGAAAGCAAACTTGATGAAATTGCAGAGAAAAAAGCTGTCTGGAATGAGGTACTGGAAAAGTTTTACGAACCTTTTATTCAAGAAGTTAATAAAGCCCTCGGAAATAATGAGCGAGTAAGAATTGAAAGCAACATCAAATGCCCGAACTGCGGTCGTCCGATGCTTGTCAGAACCAGTCGCAAAGGCCAGCAATTTCTTGGCTGTTCAGGTTATCCGGAGTGTAAAACGGTTATGTCAATGAATGCTTTGACTGAAAATATGCAGGATACACCTTCTGAAGAAGAAAAATGCGAAGAAAAATGTGAAAAATGCGGCTCTGATATGGTGTTTAAGCAAGGCCCTTACGGCAAATACCTTGAATGCACCAAAGAAGAATGCAAATTCCGCAAACCTTACCGCCGTTCAACAGGGGTAACATGTCCTAAGTGTGGTCAAGGGACAATAGTTGAGAGAAAATCAAAAAGAGGCACTGTGTTTTTTGGCTGCGACAGGTACCCTGATTGCGATTTTGTGCTTTGGAACGAACCAACCGGCGAAACTTGTCCTGACTGTGGAGCTTTGCTGGTTAAGAAGGTTCTTAAAAAAGGAACAACTATTGAGTGCTCAAATCGTTCCTGCGGCTATAAAGCTTCTGTTCAGGAAAATAATGACGGTGCCGCAAACGAAGCGGATATTTAATTTTTCCGCTAAAATAAAGGAGGTAATATGGAAAAATTCGGATTGATAGGATTTCCTCTCGGGCATTCCGTTTCTGCATATATTCATAGAGCCGGCTTTGAAAGCTTAGGAATAAATGCAAGTTACGAACTTCTGGAAACAGATCCTGAGGATTTGGTGGACAGAGTAAAATTTCTAAAGCGTGAAAATTATTCAGGCTTCAATGTTACAATTCCTTTGAAGCTTCCGATATCGCTTTTTGTGCAGGAAGTCGATAAATACGCAGATATCGCAGGTGCTGTTAACACTGTAAAAATTAACTCTGATAAGACTTTTAAAGGTTTTAACACGGATGCTTCCGGATTTAAGAACGCAATTCCAAAAGATATTGATTTGACGGGTGAAACAATTGCACTCCTTGGAACAGGCGGGGCAAGCAGGGCGGCAGTTCTTGCTTTATCAGAATGCGGAGTGAAAGAAATCGGGGTTTATACACGAAATATCCCAAATGCTATGGATTATATGGCATACATGCGCAGACAATTTCCGCAAATTACATTTGAAGTCTACCAGATTGACCAGATAAGAGATTTGTCGAAATACAAAATGCTTGTAAATACCACTCCGATTGGAATGCAGGGCAAATCTGCAGATATGACGCCTGTTGAGGAACCGGTTTTAAAAACAATGAATGATGGGGCTGTTGTTTATGATGTAATTTATAATCCAAAGAAGACAATACTTTTAAAAACAGCAGAAAAACTTGGTTTCAGAACTATTAATGGTTTGGACATGCTTATTTATCAGGCAATAAACGCTCAGAAAATCTGGTTTAACAAAACACCTGATTTTAATGCAATGAAAGTTGCCGCTCTGGAAAATCTGTAAAATTATTCCGGTACAAACTCTAAAATATCTTTGATATCGCATTCTAAATAAACACACAATTTATTAATAATGTCCAGCCCGACATTGGTTCTTTTTCCGCGGACAATGTCTGACAAGATGGATTGGCTTATTCCGGTTGCTTTATGCACAGCAGTTGCAGTGACTTCTCTATCCCAAAAAAGTTGTCTGAGTTTAATCTTTATCATTGCTCCATTATAAGTCTATTTTATTATATATTGACAAAATATATAATATTAAGTATTGTTTTATAAAATAATATAAAAATATATAATATTTCATAAAATCAAATATAGAAAAATTTATAATGGAGGAGGTTAGATGAAAAAAGCGTTTACACTTGCTGAAGTACTTATAACATTAGGAATTCTTGGTGTTGTAATAGCAATGACCTTACCGGCACTTATTACAAACTATCAAAAGAAACAATTTTCTGCACAGCTTAAAAAAGCATATTCGACATTTTCGCAAGCCTTGATGCTATCACAGGAATTCAATGGCCCGTCAAACACCTGGTGGACTCTTGAACCATCAAGCACTTATGAGGAAAACCTTAAATACTTTGAATTATACTGGAAACCATATTTGAAAATAATTCAAATGTGCGAAAAGATGAGTGACTGTGGATATAAAATAAACAATTATGCAAGCGTTTCTGATTTAAAAAATTACAGGTATTATGGACAGCTGGATAATGTTCCGGCCTTTATTTACGGGGATGGAACTTACGCATTTATAAGGCCTTATAATCTTAATTCAACAGTTGACAATCCGCAAAAGCTGCAGCTTCTGCAAATAGATCTGAACGGGCCTAAAAATCCGAACATTCTGGGTATTGATGTTTTTCAGTTTGAAATTAATATAAGTAAAGGTATAATTACAGGTTATAGTAATCCGGATAAGTGTACTGTTTCTGAAATAAAAAACAGTACAGAAAACGCAAGAGCTTGCGGTGCAAAAGTAATGTCTGACGGCTGGGAGTTTGCAGCTGATTACCCGTGGTACAGGTAAAATAAATAACACTTACAAAATAATAAGTATATAAAAGGCGCCGGGCATAAGCCCGGCGCCAAAAAATTTATATAAAATTCCAAACTATTTGCCGTTAACAGCAGTTTTGAATTTTTTACCGGCTGAAAATGCAGGAACTGTTTTTGCAGGGATTTTTAATTCCTTGCCGGTCTGCGGGTTACGGCCGGTTCTAGCAGCTCTTTTACGTGCTTCAAATGTACCAAAGCCTACTAATGTTACTTTTTTACCTTTAGCTACTGTTTTCTGGATTGTATCAACCCAAGCTGTAATTACTTCTGCAGCTTCTTTTTGGGTAACATTAGCTTTTTTGGCAACTTCTTGTACTAACTCTTCTTTGTTCATAATCAAACTCCTTTACTTTATGTACATGCTTCATTATAGCTAAAATTCAAATATATGCAAGTATTTTAAGGAATTTTTACATTATAAGATTGATTTTATGCGCATTTCTATGTTTTTCTGGTACAATGTTAGAGGATGTCACAAAGCTGGGGAGTGAAATTTACCTTAATACAGAGGATATTATGAAAGAACGTATAGTTTTATTTATAATAGTTTTCGGCATGGGGATATTCATTTATATATTCCAGAGTTATTTTAACACACTGTGGGGACTTGCTTTTTTATGTTCGGCAATGGCGCTTTATGTGTTGTTTATGAATATTGCTTTCAAACTTAAAAAAAGACAGCTGCAAAAGCACCCTAAGATTGTAAACCCTGATTATAAACCTTTTGTGAGTATTCTTATTCCATGCCACAATGAGGAATCCGTAATTGAGCATACGACCGCAAATATTATGAGTCTTGACTATCCTAACTATGAAATTATTTTGATTGATGACAGAAGTACAGATAGTACTGCAAAAGTTATTCAGGCGATTGCAAACCGTTTTGATAAAGTTACAGCATTAATAAGAGAAAAAGATGCTTTTCCTGGAAAATCAGCAGTCCTGAACGATGCTTTTAAGATAGCAAAAGGCAGCGCCATTCTTGTTTTTGATGCGGATGCGACTGTAGAGCCGGATTTTTTGACCAAACTTGTTTCGGAACTTGAACCTAAAGATGTTGGTGCTGTTCAGGCAAGAAAGGTTATCAGAAACAAAAACTACAATCTTTTGACCAGATGCCAGAACAATGAATACACAATGGATACCCATTTTCAGGTTACACGTGACTGCGTGAAGGGTGCTGTTGAGCTTAGAGGAAACGGTGAACTTATCAAAAGAGAAGCCATAGAAGACATTGGCGGATGGAATAATTACACAATAACTGATGACCTTGATATGTCTACACGTCTTCATATAAAGGGCTGGGATATCAGGTTTTGTGCTGATGCTGTTGTTTATGAAGAAGGAATTATTTATCTCTGGCCGCTTTACAGACAGAGAAGAAGATGGCTTGAAGGTACAATAAGAAGGTATCTTGAATATTTTGATCAGGTTTTGTTTTCCAGAAAAATGTCTTTAAGAGCAAGTCTTGATATGACGGCATATGTATCTGAATTTATTATGCCAGGGTGGTTTATACTTGAAATATTAATCAGGCTTTTCAAAATTCTGGCAAAAGATGCCCCGACGCAGACGCTTTATTCTTCAATTGTTCTGGGATGCATAATCGGGCTTGGTTTTTTCCTTGCAGCAAGGTATGCTCTGAGGCGTTATGACAATTTGCCGAGGCTTGATGCTATGTTTGAAGCATTGCAGACATCCGTTTATCTTTTCATAATCTGGTTCCCGCTGGTATTGTTTATAACATTTAAAATTCTGTTTTTCAAAAAAGATATGGATTGGGGAAAAACAGCCCACGGCCTTGTTATGGAGGAACAGGCCAACATCGATGAAGAAAAATTGACAAAAGTATAAAAGGAGATTACAAATAAAATGACAGAAACACTTGCAGATGTAAAAAGCAAAATAAGAAACGTAAACGATTTTCCAAAACAAGGAATAATTTTTAGAGATATAACAACGGCTCTTAAGGACGCTGAAACATTAAGAGTAATGATAGATTATCTTTGTGAGCAATTTAAAGGAATTAAAATTGACTATATTGCAGGGATTGAATCCCGAGGATTTATATTCGGAATGCCGATGGCATACAAGATGAACGCCGGTTTTGTACCTATCAGAAAGCCAAATAAACTTCCTGCAGAAACTTATTCACAGGAATATGCTCTTGAATACGGCACTGACAAAATTGAAATTCATAAAGATGCGCTTCCTCAAGGTGCAAATGTTTTGATAGTGGATGATCTTCTCGCAACAGGAGGAACTGCAGAAGCAGCCTGTAAACTAGTTAAAAAAACAGGTGCAAACCTTGTCGGGATTGCGTTTTTAATTGAACTTGAAGATTTGAACGGGCGTGAAAGGCTCAAAGATTGCGGCGAGGTTGTTTCAATGCTGAAATATTAGTTAAAGGAGACTTTATGCAAATACAGAATGTAAACAATTCTCAGACAGCATTCAACGGCTATGTCGGAGAAAATGTCAAGACCGTTCTTAATAAGGCTGTAAAAAATTCAATTAGTGAACTTGTGCACGAGGCTAATGCCAAAAAAGAGGTTGTAGAAGGCTATAAGTTAATAAATATTACAAATAAACGTACAAAACTGCTGAAAAAACTTAAGAACTATATGGAGCCGTTTCATCAGGACTCTTATATGGATATTGATAATTGCGGAAGTCTTTTTATTAAAAATGATAAGTTAAATAGGAGGTTATTTTTTAGACACCAGCCTGATTTGCCTAAAGAATATTTCAATATTAATTATGAGAAGTTAGAAGAAAAACATATTGATAGTATTGATGAAGCGACTGACGTATTTATAAGAACTCATAAGCCGGAAGCAACGGATACTTTGCTTTTTGATTTATATGCCCGTAACCGTTTGGAGGATGCAAAAAAACTTTCATTGTTCGGAAGAATAAAGACATTTTTTGCCGCAAGAAAACTGGATAAACTGGCACCGGAATTCAATGTGGAAGGCGGCTGGAAAAATAAACTCAAAGAAGTTCAAATTGACGCAAAAAAAGAGCAGGCTTTAAAAAAAATAATTAATAAAATTGATAAAAAAGAGAAACAGAAAATTATAAAAAATAATAATAAAATGGCAGAAAATATTTTTTAGAATTAAATTTGAAGCTTAAATTTTTTGTATAAAGCCGGTTCAAAAATAAAGCCGGCTTTTTATTATGACTCTTTTTTATAAAGTTTGTATGCTTTGCCAAGTGCTGTAACGGCTGAGGTTTTCACAATTGTATTTTTATCCTCTGTCATTTCGATAAGAGCAGGAAAAAGTTTCTCCGGATTAACTGATTCGCTGTCAATAAGCCTTGAAAGCGTGATGATGGCAGAGTTTCTTCTAACCCAGTTTTCGCTTTTGAGGGCAGTTAGAAGGTTTTCAACAGCAAGTTCTCCGAAATTTAAAAGAGAATTTATAGAACTTGACCTGACCGCTTCGTTATCTTCTCCAATTTTTTCAATGAAAAGACCTATAAGTCTTGTGTTAGCAAATTCTCCAAGAGCTGTGAGTGCAGCAGCTGCAACAGATGTGTTGATATCTTTGGTCTGTTTAAGAAGCGTGTTATATACCAATTCATCATAATCTCCTGAGGTGTAGGCGCTTTGAACAGGGGCAGACTGTTTGGTCCCATCAGGCAGGATGTATTTGAAACCAGATAGTTCAATCGCTCTTATTGCTTCATCCAGAGTTTTAAATTCCAGAAAATCATCCCCTAAGGGATGCGCAATTTTTTGTTTTGTCGTCCCTTGTGAATTTTTCAGGTTGAGCGCCGGAATAAGAAATATTTGATTGCCGTCTTTGATTTCCTTTTTTATTGAAACGAACTTCATAGCTGTCCTTTATTTTACGTAAATATCATCCATTGTAACTTCCGAAGTGTCCGGTTTATAATTTTTTATATATTCAACAGCATCATCTGGCGTTTTGGCGATATAATAAATTTCTCTGTGGTTACCTTTGCCAAAGTTTTGAGATATTATAGTTTCAAAAAATTCAGCAAGTTTGTCATAAAATCCGTTTGTGTTTAATATGACAAGTGGTTTATTGTTGTAACCTAATTGTTTTTGGACAATCATTTCCGACAATTCTTCAAGGGTGCCGAAGCCTCCGGGAAGTGCAACTACAGCATCAGACATTTCATCCATTTTGGCTTTTCTTGTTCTCATGCATTTTGTTACAGTCAGTTCAACATCTTTGTCGGTTGCAACACCAAGGTTATAAAGTTTTTCCGGCATTATCCCGTAAACTTTTGCGCCATTTTCAAGCGCAGTGCCCGTGCAAGCCCACATCAATCCCAGGGAACTTCCGCCATAAACTATTTCAAAATTTGCTTTTGCCAGTAATTCTCCAAGCCTTTTGGCTGATTCAAAATAGCACCTGTCAACCTTTCCGCTTGAACTAGCAAAAACGCATACTCTTTTATTCATCAAACCCACCGCCTATATTGTAATAATATGAACATCCGAGTCCCGTTCCGGTTTCAGAGCAATCTTTTTTTAATTCTTCCATTGATAATTGTGCTCCAAAAGGCTCTATTTTTTCTTTTTTGATATTGACTCCATAAACATCTTTTCCCCATGTGTTTGGCGGGAGAATTCCATTGATATCAAACATCATCATAAAAATTGTTTCAGCAGAATTGGGATTTTCTATGTCTTTTATTCCTACAATCATTCCGTTTTCGCTTAAATACAGATCTTCAAAGTAATATTTATCCGTGCGTTGGACTTTTGTCTTATTTAAAAATCTTACAGTGTAGCGTTTAGGTAGTTTTGTTTTATGTATTCTAAAGTATGGCTCTATAATTCTAATAAGAATTTTTTCTCTTTCTTCAGCGGAAGAGGCTCTTTTAAAACTTTTCAGAATTTCGTCATTTTCATGAGCGCTGATTACACTAAACATATATTCCAGACGTGCAAATTTGTCATTCCAGCGTGAAATAAAATTTGCCTGCATGGTGTTTTCAATGTCAATCGGCATTATGATAAGTATCACACCGATTATGACAAAAATTGTTATCATATATTCAAGTTTTAAAAGTTTTCTTCTTGCCATTTATGCCATATCCATAAGTTTTTTTTCTTTGATAAGCTTGTCGTAAACCCATTCCGGAACAAAATGTTTGCCGAGAATTATCTGCCCGTTCACAAGGTTCGGAGCATGGAAATCCGAACCGCCTGTAACTATAAGACCAAGACTTTCCGCCATTGATGAAAAATATTCCACACATGCAGGAGAATGTTTCCTGTGATAAGCTTCAATCCCTCTTAAGCCGTAATTCATAAGTTCTTTAATCAAAGTTTCGGCAATATCAATATCATGCGGGTGGGCAATTACAGGGATTCCTCCTGCGTCATATATTATTTCAACAGCATCCTGCGGAGAAACGGTTTTTCTCGGCACATAAACAGGACTGTCGTCGTGGATGTATTTGGCGTAAGCCTCGATCACACTTGAGGTTCCGCCGGCATTTGTAATTGCTTTTGCTATATGTGGACGCCCTATACTTCCGCCGGTTGCAACCTGTTTTACAATATCTTCATATTTGATTTTTATCCCTTCTTTTTTGGCAAGAAGGGAGATGATTTCATGAGTTTGTTCAACACGTGCGTCCTGTTGGATTTTCAAAAGTTTTTTAAAATCGTTATTCTCAGCATCAAAAAAATATCCGAGAATATGAACTTCATAATTTTTATAAAGAGTATTTATTTCAACTCCCTGAATAATTTCCAGTTTATCTTCTTTCCCGATTTCCTTTAAATGATTTTTGGCAACATCATAAGAAAGCACGTTGTCGTGATCTGTCAAAGCAATGACTTCAAGTCCTACATCAAGTGCTGTGTCAACGATTTTCTCCGGACTGAAAACACCGTCCGAATAGTATGTATGAATATGCAAATCGCTTTTCATTGACTTTCTTCCTTTTCTAATTTATCTATACTACAAAAAATCCTTTTAATAGCAGAAGTATAGCCTGTTTTAGGATTAATTTCCACCTGCACTGCGTTAATTTGTGCACTTCCTTCTTCTGCTACATCATAACGTTCGGGAATTCCTGTTAAAAAGCGGCTTAGAGAAGTTTTATATTCCATTCCTATGACAGAATTAATTGTGCCGCAAAATCCGGCATCTGTTATATATCCCATCCCGTTTAAAATTCTTTCATCTGCTGTCTGGACGTGTGTATGCGTGCCCAAAAATGCACTTGCTCCCAGTTCAGCGCAATATTTTGCAAAGCAAATTTTTTCAGCGGTTGCTTCAGCATGAAAATCGACTATTACAATCGGTGTTATTTCTTTTAACTTTTTAATTTCTTGTTCTGCGATTTTGAACGGATCGTCAACAAGATTCATAAATACACGGCCCAGAAAATTGACAACTCCAATTTTATGTTCTTTGCATTCAAAAATGCGGCTTCCAACCCCCGGAACACCTTCCGGATAATTAATAGGACGCAGAAGTTTACCTGTATTTTCGATGTAGTTAAAAATATCTCTTTTATCCCAGATATGATTGCCTGATGTCATACAATCTATCCCATAGGATGATAACTCGTTGTAATTTTTTTCGGTAAGTCCAAAACCGTGCGAAGCATTCTCTACATTTGCAATAACAAAGTCAGGTTTGTCTTCTGAATTAAGATTTTCCATATAAAATTTTACGGCATTCCGTCCGGGTTTGCCTACAATATCGCCGAAGAAAAGTGTTTTTAAATTTTTGCTATCATCACCTGACATTTTGTCCTCTGTTTTTTAAGAAATTCAACCCTCGCCCTTAAAAAGGGGAGGGTTAGAATTTTATTTTGCAATTTCTGTTGTTCTGAATTCTCTGACTACTGTAACTCTAATTTGTCCTGGGTAGTCGAGTTCATCTTCAATCCGTTTGGCTACATCCCGTGCAAGTTTTTGTGAAGCCAGATCATCAAATTTTTCAGCTTCAACGATTATTCGAACTTCACGGCCTGCCTGAACAGCAAATGATTGTTTGATACCTTCGTAGCTGTTTACGATTTCTTCTATTTTTTGAAGACGTTTGATGTAGATTTCCAGAGTGTCACGTCTTGCGCCCGGTCTGCCTGCAGAAATCGCATCGGCAACTTTGACTAAGACTGCTTCAATGGTATTTGCCACAACATCATCATGGTGGGCTTCGATTGCATGAATTACCTCAGGCCGTTCTCCGTAGCGGGAAGCAAGTTCGACACCAAGCTGTATGTGGGTGCCTTCCTGAGTTTGGTCTACGGCTTTTCCGATATCATGTAAAAGTCCTGCACGTTTTGCTACAGCCTCATTTGCGCCGAGTTCTGCGGCAAGCATTCCTGCAATATGTCCGACTTCAAGCGAGTGTTTAAGAACATTTTGCCCATAACTTGTTCTGTAATAAAGACGGCCCAATGTTTTGATAAGCTCTTTATTCAATCCCATAACACCCATATCAAGGGCGGCATTTTCTCCTTCTGTCCATATTTTCTTTTCTATTTCATCACGGGCTTTTTCAACCATTTCTTCTATTCTGACAGGGTGAATACGTCCGTCTACAATAAGTTTTTCAAGTGCAAGTTTTGCTATCTCACGTCTAACAGGATCAAAGCTTGATAATACAACGGCTTCAGGTGTATCATCAATAATCAAATCAACTCCGGTCAAAGTTTCAAGCGCACGGATGTTTCTTCCTTCACGACCAATTATGCGTCCTTTCATTTCGTCATTCGGAAGTGCAACAACTGAAACTGTGGTTTCAACAACCTGCTCTATCATACATCTTTGCATTGTTGTTGACAGAATTTCCTTTGATTTTTCAAGTGCTGTTTCTTTTATTTTGGCTTCGTTTTCTCTAATTAGCTGCATTTGTTCCTGAGCCAGATCGTGTTTCAATTGGTCTAGAAGCATGTTTTTTGCTTCTTCTGCGCTCATTCCTGAAATTCTTTCCAGTTCAGTTGTTTGCTTCTGTACAATTTCTGCAAGATAATCTTCTTTGTCAAGAAGTTCGTCTATTTTTTTCTGAACCTGTATTTCTTTTTCTGTATATTCCTGAATTTTATCTTCAAGAACATCTTCCCGTTTTGCAAGCTTTGTTTCTAATCTTGCGATTTCCTGTCTTCGTTCTCTTTCTTCTTCGTTCAATTTTTCTCTGTCGTTTTGAAGCTCTTCTATTGCTTTAATTTTTGCTTCTTTAAGAAGAAGTTTTTCCTTTTCCTCTAATGCATTTCGGTCTTTCTCAATGTCATTTAAAACGGACTTAACTTTGTTTTGCTGGATAATCAGCACAGCGACTAATGCTATTACCACAATAATCGCGATAATTAATAAAAAATCCATGAAGTTTTTTACCTTATCCTTTTCTATTTTTTAATAATACACGCAATGCCCGATACATATATCCTATCGAGCGTTCACCAAATTAATATTTAAATGAATTTCATTGCATATATATCCAAAAAATATTTACCTACTACATCTGTCAATATGATAGCATGTAAATATGCATTTGTATAGTAGGTATTTATTTTTTGATACATTAAATTATTAGAGTCTTTTATTTTTTAAAAAAGTGAAGAAAACTGTTTAAGAAAATTTTCTTTTAATTTTTCGAGATTAGGAGAAGCAAAGCTAAAAATAATCTCTTCGGTTCTTTTAACTTCAGGATATTTTGATGCGGACAATTCAAATAATACTCTTGTTCGTGGATTTAAATTATAAGTTGAATACAGGTTATATATTTCCTGTTTATTTCTGCTGTGTGAAAATATTTTATCAAATAAAGACATTTCATATTTTTGTATATTTGTGTTGCTGTTAAAGGTTCTGAGCATTTCTAAAAATGGATTGTCGGATTTTTCATTTTTTGCAATTTTGGTCTTGAACTCTGTTTTGCCGAAATTTTTGTTTGTAATGCTTGCTAAACCATCATAATTGCAGTTTATAACTGTGTTTTTGTCTCCAATTTTGTTAATATTCTCTATGATTTCAGATATTTCATTTAATTGAAATGTATCTTTGGCGGATTTAATTGCACTTCTTACGGCCGAGCCTCTTAGTTGCGCTGTAAAATTTGGTTTACGGCTGGTGTTCAATTTTTCGTATTTTGTGTTTAGTGTTATATTCATTTTAACCTCTTTTTTCTTGTCGTTGTTGTAAAAGCTTCTAAAAAAAATATTTTGCGGGTATAAAAAAAATATAAAAATAAATTTACAATTCTTCAAAAAATGTGTATAATTAACTCGAAAGAAGGAGAGAACCATGGAAATTAAAGTATCAGAAAACGTATCTTCAACTCCTTGTGAAGTCCTTGTAACAGGTAAATTTGAAGGAGAAAAAACATCTGTGGAGCTTGCCAACAAATATGCAATTGATAAAGACCATTTTGAGGGCAGGTTTTGCGAAACATATTTAATGCATACACTCGGCCAGATTCCGGCGGACAAAGTGCTTGTTGTCGGACTCGGTAAAAAAGAAGAATTTGATGCAAATAAAATGCGTCAGGCTGTGGCTAAAGCCATTAAAAAATTACAGCAGATTAAGGCTAAAAATGCCTGCTTTGATTTTGATGTAAATGCTGATTACGGCAAATCAGCCGCAATCGGTGCTTTGATTGCAGATTATGCTTTTGATAAATACAAAAACAAAAAAGCGGATAGAGTGGATGAAATTACATTTGCAAAATTCAGCGAAAAAGAGGTTAAAGAAGGCATCATTTTTGCTAATGCAATGAAACTCACAAGAGATCTTGCAAATGACTCTGCGCAGATTGTGACCCCCTCAAAACTCGCTGAAGTTGCCAAAAATCTTGAAGGGATTACAACACAAATTTACGACAAAGACGAAATCGAAAGAATGGGAATGGGGGCATTTCTTGCTGTCGGACAGGGAAGCGTTCATCAGCCGAGATTTATCCATATGAAATACACAGGCAAAAATGTCAAGAAAAAAATCGCTATTATCGGTAAAGGAATATGCTTTGACTCAGGCGGTCTTGATATTAAGCCGCCGTCTTCAATGCTTACTATGCGGGATGATATGTCAGGAGCTGCTTGTGTGCTAGGTGTTATGAGCGCATTGAAATATCTTGAACCAGATGTTGAAGTACACGGAATTATTGCAGCTTGTGAAAATATGCCTTCAGGAAGCTCTTACAAACCAGGTGATATTTTAACAGCCAAAAACGGGAAAACAATTGAAGTTGACAACACAGACGCAGAAGGCAGATTGACTCTTGCTGATGCTCTCTGTTATGCCTGCGAACTCGGTGTTGATGAAGTTATTGATATCGCAACTCTGACAGGGGCCTGCATGGTGGCTCTCGGTACTATTGCTTCAGGTATTATGGGCAACGACGAAGAGATGATTAACCGTCTTATTGAAACTGCAAAATCAAGCGGGGAAACTTACTGGGAATTGCCGATGTTTGATGAGTATAAAGACAGTCTTAAATCAGACATCGCCGATATGAAAAATACAGGATCCCGTTACGGCGGAGCTTCAACTGCCGGTGTTTTCCTCAAAGAATTTGTAAACGGGCCAAAGTGGTGCCATATTGATATTGCCGGAACTGCTTTTCTGGAAAAACCGCAAAAGGAATTTATTGCAGGTGCAACGGGCGCAGGGGTCAGAACATTCCTTAATTATTTGAAGAATGTTTAATTTTTCATAACAGTTTAAAGAAAAGTGGCGGAAATTTTTCATTCCGCCACTTTGTTTGTATATATTTTCGCAATCATGTCATTCTGAGGGCAAAGCCCGAAGAATCTTGACCTAAACAAGCCCTATTGATTTATGTTTTTCAAGGATTGTTTTTGCCATTTCGTCAACTTTTTTGAAATCTTCTGCAGTCGGTTTCCCTTTAATTTGAATTGGTTCAATTAAATCAAGTTTTAACGGAGCAAGAAGGTTTACGATTATATCAAAAAGTTTTCCGCCCCAGCCGTATGAGCCGATAAGAGATGCAAATTTAGCTTTCGGTCTTAATACAGCTGCAAGGTATGCAACATTTACTGCCATCGGGTGAGGGCCGGCAAGAACCATTGATGTACCCATAACAATTGTGGCAGCATCAACTAAAGCCATTGCAAGATCACCAAGATCGTCATCAACTATATCAAACTTGAATGTTTCAATCCCTTCTTTATTAAGGTCTTCAGCCAATCTGTCAATCATTTCTTTTGTGCTGTTATACATTGAAACATAGGGAAGCACAACAAGATTTTTAGGATCATTTGATGTCCAGTCTGCGTACAAATCAAGAATGAATGACGGATTTTTGTAAACAGGGCCATGGCTTGGCAAAACCATATCCACATTCATGTCTATAAGCATTTGGGTATATTTCTGGCACATCGTTCTGAATGGCATCATAATTTCTGCATAATATCTTTTTGCGCTTTTTTCCAGTTCTTTGCTTTCAACCGCAAAAACGTCAGAGAATGTGTAGTGTGCGCCTAAAAAGTCACATGTGCAGATTACATTGTCTTCTTTAATATAAGTGAACATTGTATCAGGCCAGTGAACTCCGGGGGCAAAAATGAATTTTAAAGTCTTGTCGCCAAGTGAAACTTCTTCGCCGTCTGCAATTTCTCTGATTTTTTCAGCCGGTACATGAAGCATGTTTTTAATATTTTCCGCACATTTAGGATTTGTGAGAACTATTGCATTCGGAAATTTTTCCAAAAGAGCTGGAATTGAACCTGAATGATCCTGTTCGCCGTGGTTGGCTATTATATAATCAACTTTTCCTATTTGATTTTCTGATAATCTTTTTAAATATTCATTAGTTTTCGGCGGATACATTGTATCAATAATTGCTGTTTTTTCATTACCTTTAACAAGATAAGAATTGTAGCTTGTCCCGTGTTCAAGCGGAATTAATTCATCAAAAATTCTTCTGTCACAGTCGTTAAGACCACAGTAATAAATATTGTTTTTGATTTCCTGAAATTTCATTTCATCTCTCCTTTACTATTTATATTTTAATTGGGGTTTTTATAAAAGAAAACATTTTCTTTGACACACAGAGGACAATAATGAGGTTCTTCTGTTTGTCTAAAAATTCCACCGCACACAGAGCAAGTCCAATTAAATGTTCCGTCTGTATTTGGATCTACATCATCTTTGAGTTTAAAAATTAATTTTCTCAAACGTTCCATGTGGGTATTTTCAAAAAATTCGATATTTCGGAATAGGCCTGCTATATGACTGAAACCTTCTTCTTCAGCTTTTTGAGCAAAAGCTTCACATTTGCCTTGAGTTTCTTGTATTTCTTTTTCAAGAGCACGCTTAAGACAATTCACTAAATCTGGCGTATGCCCGTCGTTAAGCCACTTATACCAGAGCTTTGAGTGTTCAGTTTCCATGTTTGCAAACATTTTCAAAAGTCTGGACAGTTCCGTTTGTCCATGTTTTTCGGCAATCATTGCATATATATCGTATTCAGTTCTTCGTTTTGCCGTAAAATTAAATGCTTTTTTTAAGTTTTTTTCTGTTTCGGAGCCTTTAATATCCAATTTTTTATCCCTTTTTATTTTTCACATGCAAATACATCATATCACATTAAAAAAGGCTTTGCAAAAAGCAAAGCCTTCAAATTTTTAATAATTTTGAGCTTTCATAAAGAAGTATGCTTGCGGATGTTTGCATACCGGACAAATTTGCGGAGCTTTTGCCCCTTCAAAAACATGTCCGCAGTTTCCGCATTCCCATAATACTTTTTCCTGTTTTTCAAAAACTGTTCCGTTTTTAACGGCTTCTAAAAGTTTTCTGTATCTTTCTTCGTGTTCTTTTTCAATTTTACCGACCATTTCAAACAGAATAGCAAGAGTGTCGAAACCTTCTTCTTTGGCTTCTTTTGCAAATCGGGCATACATATCGGTCCATTCGTAATTTTCTCCTGCGGCTGCATCTTCAAGATTTGCCATAGTTTCCGGTATTTTATCACCATGGAGTGCTTTAAACCAGAGTTTAGCGTGTTCTTTTTCGTTGTTTGCTGTTTCTTCAAAAATTCTGCTTATCTGTACAAAACCTTCTTTTTTAGCCTGAGAGGCATAGTAAGTGTATTTATTTCTGGCTTCGGATTCGCCTGCAAACGCAGCTTGAAGATTTTTTTCTGTTTTGCTTCCTTTTAAATCCATCTTAACTCCTGTTCTTATTTGTGTAAATTGTTATTCTTTTTCAAACATATCTTTACCAACACCGCAAAGAGGACATGCATAATCATCCGGAAGATTTTCAAAAGCTACATTGTCATTTTCTGCCGGGTCATAAACATAACCGCAAACTGTGCATACAAATTTTTCCATTTTTTTCTCCTTTACTGTTAATTACTCCGATTGCCGGCAATCTTTGCAGATGCCTGAAAATACTATATCATGATTTTCAATTAAAAAATCAGTCTTTTCTTCCGTGCGTCTGATTAATTCAGGTGCAACTTCCGCATCTATATCAAAAACCCTTCTGCATTTTGTACATATAAAATGATAATGCTCATGAGTATTATGATCATAATGAGAGGAAGTTTCAAGTCCGTCAATTTTTTTAATCATCCCGTTTTCCGTGAGCTGATTCAGGTTTCTGTATAAAGTTGCAAGGCTGATTTTGGGATCTTTTTCCTGTATTTTTGCATATAAGTATTCTGCTGTCGGGTGGACAACATTCTCTTTTAATGTATTAAGTATAACTTCTCTTTGTTTAGAATAATTCATACAATTCACAATAATTGATAATAATTCTTATTTTATTTATTAAAATTTTTTTGTCAAGATACAAAATTTTACAAACAGGCAATTTTTTTCAAGTTCATGTTTTTATATAAATATGGCAGATGGTGTAGCAAATAATGTTGTGAATACTAAGGTACAAAAGCCGACTTTAAATGTAGGTGTGTTAACTCCGCCGAATGGTTTGTACAAGCCTGTTTTATACTCTGACAAAGAGGCAAAATCAAATTTTAACCAGATTTCGAAAGATATTTACGAAAAAGAGCATTTAAAGAGTTTTCAGGATAAAAGAAAGACACCATTGTCTGTTATTTTGACTCTTGTGGCAGCTGCTGCGGGAGGTGGATGGCTTGTGTTTAAGAAGGCTCTAAAATGGTAATTACCTAACAAAGCCCCCGATCGGCTGTTGCATAATATCGGGTGCTTTGTGGTATAATGTTCTCAAATAAAAAAGAGAGGGGATATGATTAAAAGAATTTTATTTGTTTTAAGTGTTTTAATAATAGGGAATTCAGTATTTGCTTCTGATGCAGCAATCTACAAACTTGATAACGGGCAGACTGTTATTATTAAGGAAGTTCATTCAAATCCGATTGTGACGATTGATACCTGGATTAATACAGGTTCAATCAATGAAACAGACGAAAATAACGGAGTTTCTCATTTTCTGGAACATTTGTTCTTTAAAGGTTCTACAAATCATCCTCCTGGTGAGTTTGACAAAATTCTTGAGTCAAAAGGCGCAGTTACTAATGCCGCAACTAGCAAAGATTTTACTCATTATTATATAACAATTCCTTCAAATTACTTTGATCTTGCTCTCGAGCTTCATGCGGATATGCTTCTTCATCCGCTTATTCCGAGAAAAGAACTTGAGCGTGAAAGAAAAGTTGTTATAGAAGAAATTGCAAAAGATGAAACTGAGCCGCAGAGTGTCGTCTACGATAATCTTGTGTCAATGCTTTATACAACCCATCCTTACAAACGTCAGGTTATAGGAACAAGAGATGTTGTTAGCTCTATCCAGCGAGAGGAGATACTCGATTATTATAATAAGTTTTACACACCTTCAAACATGATAACGGTTATAACAGGGGATGTGGATTCAACAAAAACCATAGAGCTTATTAATAAGTATTTTGTTTCAGACGGAAGAAAGGTTGTTAAAAATGTTTTTCCGCAAGAAAAACAGCTGACAGAGCAAAGAAAGAAAACAGCATATCTTCCGGCTCAATCGGGGTATATGCTTATCGGATTCAGAGCCGTCAAGGCTGATGATAAAGACGGATATGCACTGGATGTTTTATCAACAATTCTTGGTGACGGCCGCTCAAGCGTCTTTTATAAAAATATAAAAGATTCAAAACAACTTGCATATTCAATCGGTGCATCTAACGCAAGTTTTAAGGATGATGGGATTTTCTATGTGTCCGCAAATTTTGTTCCGCAAAATCTGGACAAACTTGAGAATGCAATTTTTGAAGAGATTGCAAATATTCAAAAGCACGGTGTAACGGCGGAACAGGTTAATCTTGCCAAAAATGTTATAGAAAGAGATACTTATTACGCCAGAGAATCCATTTCAAATATTGCACAGGAAATTGGGTACACAATGGTTGTTACTGGTGATATAAAATATTATGACAATTATATTGATAATATTAAAAAGGTTACTCCTGCAGATGTAAAACGAGTTGCGAATAAATATCTAGGAAAAGATAAATCAGCAGTATCAGTAATTCTTCCTGACAATTGTAAGGAAGTTGGCGTGTCTGCAAAGCTTCCGGCAAAAGCGATTTCTCCAGCAGTTTTGGTTAGCGAAAATTCAGCAACTAAAAAATATAAACTTTCAAACGGTGCAGAGCTTTTAGTAACACCAAATGATGTAAATGAAATTATCGCAATAAGCATCTGGGCAAAAGGCGGAACTTTTCTTGATGAAATTCCAGGAACTTCTGTTTTGACTGCAGATGTTATGATGAAAGGCACAAGTAAGTATTCACCAACAGAACTTGCCCGTGTGCTGGAAGACAACGGAATAAAAATTTCTCCGTCAGTAAGAGCTGATGCATTTACTGTAAACATTCTGACAACAAAGCCTCAATATGAAAAAACTATTGAAATTCTTAACGAAGTTTTGAACAATGCAACGTTTGATGATTATGAAATCGAAAAAACAAAAAACGAAAAATTGAATAAAATTAAACAAAACAGAGATGTTCCGCTTCAGGTTGCAATAGAGAATTACAAGGATTTGATTTTTGAAGGCACTCCTTATTCTTATACAAGTAAAATTTTTGAAAAAACTTACCCGAAAATTGGACATGAAGATATAGTAAACTATTACAATAAAATTTTTGTGCCTGAGAATATTGTAATTTCAGTAAACGGTGATGTCGACAGTAAAAAAGTTATTGACGATTTTACGAAAATATTCAACGCTGACAAAAACGGCGCAAAGTTTGATTACAAAACATATGCCCAGATTCTTGGACGAAATACTTCTAAAAAAGAAACAGTAAAAATTATGCCTCAAACAAAGACTGACTGGATTTTTATAGCCTGGCAGACTTGCGGTGTGGAAAATAAAAAAGATTATGCCGCATTACAGGTTATTGATTCGCTTTTAGGTGCGGGCATGAGTTCAAGGCTTTTCAAAAATCTCCGTGATCAGGAAGGGTTGGCTTATCAATTGGGTTCTGGGTATGCTCCGAATATTTTAAAAGGTGCCTTTGTTGTTTACATTGGCACAAATCCGAAAAATCTCGATAAGGCTCAAGCTCTTTTACTCAAAGAAGTTTTTAGGCTTAAGAAAGAGTTTGTCAGCAGTAAAGAACTTAGAGAAGCAAAAGATAAGTTAATTGGCAACTATATAATCGCACGGGAAACCAATATTGAAAAAGCCTCCAGTCTTGGCTGGTATGAAGTTTCAGGCAGAGGATACGGGTTTGATGAGGAGTACATTAAACTTATAAATTCAGTTACGGAATCTGACATTATAGAAGCCGCAAACAAATACTTTAACGATAATTATGTAATATCAGTAGTAAAGCCCGAATAAAATCGGGCTTTTTAAAATACAAAAATCAATATTATTTGAATTTATTTTGTTTTTAATTAATTTATTATGAAGTCCATTTCTTTCTCTTTGTTGCGATGCAAAGAGAAAGAAATGGACGAAAGAAAGAGAAACACGCTGACCAAACAGCATCTCTAAAGTTCAACCTAAGGCTCGCAAACTCGCTTCGCTCAGACAATGCTCGCCTTGTAACTGTTTCACTAAGAGATGCTAATAGAAATTTCCGACCTTTGCGTAATGAGCAATAAATGTTCTGTTTCTCAACAACAAAGCAAGCTTTGTCTGAGTGCGAAGCACGAGTCAGCTTGCTTTTGGAGAAACAGTTACAATTTATTAGCGAATGAAGCGCTGGTCGGGAGCTTCTTTGGGGTACTTTCTTGTCGGTACAAGAAAGTACCTTATAAAAAACATATGGCTGAAAGCTTGTAGGTTGGTGTTACACCCAAGAATAAACAAGTGAAGGGTGAAGCGTGAGGACTGATGAATTGTTAAAAAAACAGTTCCCTCCCCTGATTGGGGAGGGTTAGGGTGTGGAGCGGGAGACTACAGGTTGTGCTTTCAGTCGTTGACAGCATAATGTCGGATTAGTAAATCCGACCTACTTCTAAAGCCTCAGGATGACAAAATGGTTTCTGTGTGTTTTCCACCCTCACCCGAATTTCAAAACTCACTTTGTTCGTTCAGAAATTCTACCCTCTCCCGTCATCAGGGAGAGGGGTGTAAGAAAGGCTGAATTGATTCGCTTGCGCTCGCAATGACGGATTTGTTTAACCTATCACCTGCACTTTGGGTACTCTCTCCCGTAAGTGACGAATACTGGATGCGTCATTCTGAGGGCGAAGCCCGAAAGAATCCAGCTTTTTTGCATCGCAACAAAGTGAAAGAAATAGACTTTATAATAAATTAATTAAAAACAAATTAAATTCAAATAATATTGATTATGTATAAGAATAATCTTATTCCTGCATTGTTCCGCTTCTGTTGTAGAGGTTTCCTTCGGTGTCAACAATTCCGTAGAGGGCGCCTTTGCCGCTGAAGATGCAAAAATATTTTTCGTCCAGCGGAAATATTATCTGTGTTAATTTTCCTAAATTTGAGTAAACTGCTTTGTATTCAGGATAAATATATGCTATTTGGTAAAGCTTTCCTGCCACCGAATATATGTATTCTTTTGAAGGTTCTGTGTCATAAATTACTGAATAATTCAGCAGAATTTTTATGTCGTTTTTTTGGCCGCAATTTGGTCTAACCCTGTAGCCGTTTATTGAATTAGTTTTTTCTTTTAATGCTCTTTGAACATTTTCTTTGTAATTCGGATCCTTTTCGTGTGAAGAAATTTCATTTTTTAAATCAGGAATTTCTTTTTCTTTAATATTGTTTTCTTCAATAAAATTTTTATATTCACGTAATTTTTCGTTTGTAATTTGCGGTGGCTGTTGAGTTTTTGCTTCTTCCTCTCCGGCAATAGCAGAAATATTTTGGGTTACCCCGAGGCATAAATAAAACAAAAAAAGTAGAATAAAATTTTTCATAAAAATCTCCATAAAACTATTTTAACCATACTTTTACAGGTCTTCCAATTTTATTGTAAAGTTTGCCGTCAACAATAACACCCTGAAGTTTTCCGGTCGGATAAAAAATGTAATCATATCCATCAATTGCTGAAAAAATTACCCTCTGCAAAGATCCGTTGAATGCGTAAACTGTTTTGTAATGCGGAAGTACATTTTCCTCTCCGATTAAATAAATAACCTGATACAAATCGCCGAGAGTATTATAAACGTATTCGGTATTTGGGTCGTTGTCATAAATAATCGAATATCCTGAAAGAATTTTATCAGCCATCTGGTAGTAGTTGCCTTTGGCTGTGTAACCTTTTTCAGGCAAAGGTTTGTCGTGTTTTATGTGGTTAAGATTGGCCTTGAAATTTTTGTCTTTTCTGTATTTTTTGTAAGCTTCTTTTTTTACATCCGGAGTTTCATCAAAAATCCCTGTTTTCTGCAAATATTCCTGATAAACTTTTATTCTCTGGTTTCTGTCCTGCTGGGTTGTGAAGCGGTAATCCCTTTGAACCCGTATTCCGTAGGCAAAAACTTCTTCAGTATATAAAGCCTGAAAAATTATTGCCGTTAATAATATCAGAATTGTCAGAAATTTTTTCATAAAACTACCAGTTTGTTCTTGTCAGGGTTTGTTTGGCATTACGGTCATACATTTTGTCCATAAACCAGACACCCTGAAATTCTCCGTCAGGTTCATACATATATTGCATATCGTGTGATACAAAATATATTGCGCTTATCATTTTGCCGTTTACCCTGTATTGCTTTGACCAGTAAGGGAAGTTGGGGTAGTTTTCCGAAATCATATCAACATATTTTAAATGCCCCATTGCGTCATAATAATAAACAGTTCTGGGATTTTTTTTGTACTGGATTGCATAGCTGATTAATATTTTTCCGCTGAAAAATGCGCTCAAGCGGTACTGCGGAGTTTCCGTAATTCCGTTTTTTGCTTCCATGTAGTGATACTTAAAATCTGTATCTTTTATATAGTCTTTGTACATCGCTTTGAATTCTTTGCGTTTGTATTTGTAAACGGTATCTTCACCAAAGATTATGTTTTTATAGTTTTGAATAATCGTGTCACGCTCGATTTGCGACATATCAAGCCAGTTAAAAACCGCTTCGCCCTGCAAAACAACATTTTCGGTTTCCTGTTTTGATTCTGATTGAGCCGGACTGTCTTCTGCAAAGGCAGCACTAACAGAAACAAAGCAAATTAAGAATAAAAAAATCAGAAACTTTTTCATAAATACCCCCATAACAGGAATATAGCAGAAAGTTTTGATATACGCAAGTTTCGGGGATGAGTTGATTTTATTCCGGCTGAATTGAATAAAACCTCAAAAACGGCACGGGAAGAAACTTTATGCCCGAATCAGAGTTTTTTATAACATATTGTAAAGAAATCGTAACAAGAAATTTAAAAAGGGATGTCATTTTCTTGACTAAAAAATTTGATGTATTACGATAAAGTAACATGAAAAATTAAAGTCGGGAGAGTTGTGCCCAAATGAAAATTCCCCCGGATTACATATAAAAGTTTATCAGTCTCAAAAGCAGACAGGTAAAAGGTTTACAGCCTTAAGTTAGATAGTAAAAAATATTTTTTGTAGTTACACCATTATTAATGAGGTGAATTGATGTCTAAGACAAAATATGCAAAAAGAGTAACGCCGATGGGTATTCCTCATACTCGTTTGGACGATTTACCGGATCTTATTGAAGTGCAAAAAAAATCGTTTGAATGGTTTTTAAAAGAAGGTTTGAAGGAAGAACTTCTTTCATTCTCTCCGATTAAAGACTATACAGGCAGATTGGAACTGCATTTCCTTCCGAACTATACGTTCGACAATGCAAAATACACAGTTGAAGAAGCAAGAATTCATGACGCAACTTATGCAAAACAGCTACGTGTTATGATAAGACTTGTAAACCGTGACAGCGGTGAAATTAAAGAACAGGAAGTATATATCGGTGATATTCCGACAATGACGGACAAAGGTACATTTATCGTAAACGGTGCCGAACGTGTTATCGTTTCACAAATCGTACGTTCTCCGGGGGTTTACTTCAAACGTGAAATTTCACCTGCCGGCAAACGTTTATACAACGCAACCATGATTCCAAACAGAGGTGCATGGCTGAAAATTGAAACAGATTCCAATGATTTGATTTACGTAAAAATAGACAAAAACAGAAAAATCCTTGCTACAACATTGCTGAAAGCTATGGGTATCACTGTTTCAGAAATGGAATCATTGTTCACTCACTTTGAATTTTTAAAGAAAACACTTGATAAAGATACAGCCGAAACAACGGATGATGCTTTAATCGAAGTTTATAAAAAACTCAGACCCGGCGATCCGGCATCTCCTCAGGGCGGACGCCAGATTCTTGAAGCCCGTTTCTTTGATGAAAAAAAATACGATATCGGCCGTGTCGGACGTTATAAATTAAACAAAAAATTAAACCTGAACATTCCTAAAAACCAGAGAACTTTGACTGTTCAGGATATCGTAGCGTCAATCGAATACCTGATTAACCTTACATATGACGAAGGTTCGGTTGATGATATCGACCACCTCGGCAACAGAAGAATCCGCTCAGTCGGCGAACTTCTTCAAAACCAGTTCAGAGTCGGACTTTCAAGAATTGAAAGAATTGTTAAAGAAAGAATGACCCTTCAGGATTCTGAAACTTTGACACCGTTGAACTTATTGAATACTAAGCCTCTTGTTGCTTCATTAAAAGAATTCTTCGGAAGTTCACAGTTGTCACAGTTTATGGATCAGACAAACCCGCTTGCCGAACTTACTCACAAAAGACGTATTTCAGCTCTCGGCCCCGGCGGTTTGATGAGAGAACGTGCAGGTTTTGCGGTTCGTGACATTCACCCGTCACATTACGGACGTATCTGCCCGATTGAAACTCCTGAAGGTCCGAACGCAGGTTTGATAGGATCTCTTGCAACTCACGCAAAAGTTAATGACTACGGTTTTGTTGAAACACCGTTCTTCGTTGTTAAAAACGGTGTTGTAACAGACGAAGTTCACTACCTGACAGCAGACGAAGATGAAAACCTTCGTATTGCACCGGCTGACGTTCAGTTGAATCCTGATAATACATTCAAAGATGAATACGTACCTGTCAGATACAAATCCGAATTCACAATGGGCGAATCAAGCAAAGTTGACTATATGGGTGTTTCACCGATTCAGGTAATTTCAGTGGCAACATCATTGATTCCGTTTATTGAACACGACGACGCAAACCGTGCATTGATGGGTTCAAACATGCAGCGTCAGGCTGTTCCGCTTTTGATTACCCAAAGACCGGTAGTCGGTACAGGCCTGGAAGCTCGTGCGGCAAAAGATTCTGGTATGGTTGTTGTGTCAGATGTTGACGGTACCGTAGAACGTGTTGTCGGTGAAGAAATTATAATCAGAGATACAAATAATAAACCTCATGTATATCAGTTAATGAAATACCTGAGAAGTAACCAGGACACTTGTATTAACCAGAAGCCGATTGTTCATGAAGGCGACAAGGTTAAAGCTGGTGACGTAATCGCAGACGGTGCATCTACAAATTGCGGGGAACTTTCACTCGGTAAAAACGTAATCGTTGCTTATATGCCTTGGGAAGGTTACAACTACGAAGACGCAATTCTGTTGTCTGAAAGATGCGTTCACGATGACATTTTTACATCAGTTCACATTGAAAAATTAGAAATAGACGCACGTCAGACAAAACTCGGACCGGAAGAAATCACACGTGAAATTCCGAACGTTTCTGAGGATGCTCTTAGACACCTTGATGAACGTGGTATTGTTCGTATTGGTGCAAGAGTTTACGCTGACGATATTCTGGTAGGTAAAGTTACTCCGAAAGGTGAATCTGAACATCCGCCGGAAGAAAAACTTCTTCGTGCAATATTTGCGGAAAAAGCAAGAGATGTAAAAGACAACTCTTTGAGAGTTCCTCACGGTGAAGGCGGTAGAGTCCTTGACGTTAAGGTATTTGACAGGGAAAAAGGCGATGAACTTCCGCCCGGTGCAAATACGGTAATCAGAGTTTATATCGCTCAAAAACGTAAAGTTTCAGTCGGTGACAAACTTTCAGGACGTCACGGAAACAAAGGTATTGTATCAAGAATTCTGCCGAAAGAAGATATGCCGTTTATGCCTGACGGAACACCGGTAGATATCGTATTGAATCCGCTTGGTGTACCTTCTCGTATGAACGTAGGTCAGACTTATGAATTGTTGTTAGGTTTGGCAGCATACTTAACCGGCAACTACTATGAAGCACCTTCGTTCGATGAAATGTACGGTGACAATAAATCAGAAATTGCAACTAAACAGGAACTTTTGAAAGGTATCAAAGAATCTGGATGCGATTGGGTAACAGAAGACGGTAAAGTAAGATTGATTGACGGACGTACAGGTGAACCATTTGATGAACCTGTTGCAGTTGGTCTTTCATATATCCTTAAACTTGTCCATCTGGTAGACGACAAAATCCATGCTCGTTCTACAGGTCCGTATTCACTTGTAACTCAGCAGCCTCTGGGTGGTAAAGCTCAGTTTGGTGGTCAAAGATTCGGTGAAATGGAAGTTTGGGCATTGGAAGCATACGGTGCAGCTTATACCTTGCAGGAAATGCTGACAATTAAATCCGATGATGTTAACGGTAGAAACCGTGCTTACGAAGCAATTGTAAAAGGCGACAATATCCCAAGACCCGGTATTCCTGAATCATTCAAAGTACTGGTTCGTGAATTACAGTCAATCGGTCTTGATATTACGGTTGCTAAAAAAGACGGCGCAGAAGTTGACCTGATGACAGATATGGACGATTTGAGAAAATCAGCTCCAAAAAGAACTCTGTCTGATATAGATTCAGAATTGTTAAATATCAACTTCTTTGAAACACCGACAACATTCGGAGATTTATAATAAAGTGAACAGTGAAGGGGTAAATTTAGTCCCCTTCACACATCACTAATCACCCTTCACTCAACAAAAAAGGAGAATAATAAAAAATGTCAACAAGTATTGATTATTTTGACTATATACGAATCAGTATAGCGTCACCGGAAAGGATTTTAAAATGGTCCTACGGTGAGGTTACAAAACCTGAAACGATAAACTACCGTACCTTGAAGCCCGAACGTGACGGTCTTTTCTGCGAAAGAATTTTTGGACCATCAAAAGACTGGGAATGTTATTGCGGTAAATATAAAAGAGTCCGCCACAAAGGTATTATCTGTGAAAGATGTGGTGTTGAAGTTACAGATTCCAAGGTTAGACGTCAGAGAATGGGGCACATCAAATTAGCGGCTCCTGTTTCTCACATCTGGTTTTTAAAGGGAATTCCTTCTTATTTGGGTTTACTTCTTGATATGACTTTGAAAGATCTTGAACAGGTTATCTATTTCAACAATTATGTAGTTCTTGATCCGGGTGAAAGCCAATTCAAAAAACTTCAACTTTTAGGTGAAGAAGAATATGAAGATTATATGGCAGAAAACGAAGATTCTACCTTAAAAGTAGGTATCGGTGCAGAAGCCATTAAAGAACTTTTATCTGAAATTAACACAAAAGAACTTGCTGAAGAAATCAGAACAGAGCTTGCGGGTTCCGTAAATTCAGTTCAAAAGAAAAGTAAGCTTATTAAACGTTTAAGACTTCTGGACAGCTTGATATCATCAGAAACTGATCCGACCTGGATGATAATGGATGTTCTTCCTGTAACTCCTCCGGATTTAAGACCGATGGTACAATTGGACGGTGGTCGTTTTGCAACGTCTGACTTAAATGATTTATACAGACGTGTCATCAATAGAAACAACCGTTTACAAAGGCTTTTGGAAATGGGTGCACCTGAAATTATCGTTCGTAACGAAAAACGTATGCTTCAGGAAGCAGTAGATGCTCTTATTGATAATGGCAGAAGAGGCAGAACCGTTGTCGGTCCTAACAACAGAGCATTGAAGTCATTGTCAAATATTATTGAAGGTAAACAGGGCCGTTTCCGTCAGAACCTGCTCGGTAAACGTGTTGACTACTCAGGCCGTTCAGTAATTGTTGTAGGCCCGCAGTTGAGTCTTAACCAGTGCGGTTTGCCGAAAGAAATGGCAATTGAATTGTTCAAGCCGTTTGTTGTAAACAAACTTATTGAACGCGGATATGTTCAAAATATTAAATCTGCCAAGAAGAAAATCGAACGCAGTGAAGCAATTGTCTGGGATATCTTGGAAGAAGTAATCGACGGACATCCGGTATTATTGAACCGTGCCCCGACCCTTCACAGATTAGGTATTCAGGCATTTGAACCGAAATTGGTAGAAGGCCGTGCAATTCAGCTTCACCCGCTTGTATGTACAGCATTCAACGCTGACTTCGACGGTGACCAAATGGCTGTTCACGTTCCGCTTTCAATCGAAGCTCAAACCGAAGCAAGAATGTTGATGCTTGCGACAAACAACATCCTCGCTCCTGCAACGGGCAAGCCGATTATCACACCGACTCAGGACATGGTTTTGGGTATGTACTACCTGACTATCCTTAAAAATCCGGAATCAGATCCGAAAGGTTATTTCTACAACTTCCAGGATGCAATTTCAGCATTGGAAGTCGGTGTAATTGATCTTCACGACAAGATTGTTGTTCGTGACGAGCACGGCGGAAGAATTGAAACTACAGCCGGAAGAATTATCTTTAACGAAGCTGTAAGAAAAGCTTTAGCTTAGTGAGTTTTCATAGCTAAAGGCAATTCCAAAAAAGTAAGCTATATTAAAAAGAAAAAGGAAATATAGAATGGAAACATATACAAATTCAAAGAAAACTCTTGATTATATTAACAAGCAGATGGATAAAAAAGGTTTGAACAACCTTCTGTCTCAGATTTATCTTGAGTTTGGCGGTGCAAAAACCGCAGAACTTGCAAACAGCCTGAAAAACCTTGGCTATAAGTATGCAACAAAATCCGGCACAACGATTTCAATTGCTGATTTGCAGGTTCCGTCAGTAAAGAAAGAACTGCTTCAGGAAGCAGAAAAAGAAATTGAAAAATCAACCAACAGATATTTAAAAGGTGAAATTACAGAGGTTGAAAGATATACAAAAGTTATCGACACCTGGTCTGAAACAACTGAAAAACTTACAGCACAGGTAGTTGAAAATTTCGACAGATTAAACCCTGTATATATGATGGCATTCTCCGGAGCGAGAGGTAACCTGTCACAGGTATCACAGCTTGTCGGTATGCGCGGCTTGATGGCAGACGCACAGGGACAGATTATCGACTTGCCGATTAAATCAAACTTTAAAGAAGGTTTGTCAGTTACGGAATACATCATCTCCTCATACGGTGCACGTAAAGGTCTTGTAGATACCGCATTAAAAACAGCGGACTCAGGATATTTGACAAGACGTCTTGTTGACGTTGCGCAGGATGTAATTATCCGTGCAGATGACTGTCATACAACAAAATCAATTAATATGAAACCGATTACAAACGGGGACGCAGTAATTGTTCCGTTGATTGACAGACTTTTGGGACGTACAATTGCTGAAGACATTGTTGATACAGACGGTACAGTTCTTGTTAAATCAGGAACAACAATGAACCGAGATGATATCAAAAAGGTTGCTCACTTAAATCTTCAGCATTTAAAAGTTCGTTCAGGTTTGACCTGCGGGTTGGAATATGGCATCTGCCAGAAATGTTACGGCTGGGCAATGACAACTCAGAAACTTGTTGATATAGGTGAGGCAATCGGGATTATTGCGGCACAATCAATCGGTGAACCCGGTACACAGCTTACAATGAGAACTTTCCACACCGGCGGTGTATTCAAAGGTGCCGGTGCTATGAAATCTATTGAAGCCAAATCTGCAGGTGAAGTTATTTCTAACGTCAGGACACGTGAAGTCAGAACACGTCACGGGGATGTCGTAAAAGTTGCAAATTACGAAGCTGATATTGAAGTAAAAGGCGCAAAACGTACTGATAAATATCATATTCCTGCAGGGTCAACTGTTTATTTTGAAAATGGTATGCAGGTTGAAAAAGGCTTTAAACTTGCAACTTATGAGCCTGTTTCATCAGGTGACGGGTCTCGTTTGACAGAAAAAGCAACAAAAGATATTACCTCAGACTTGTCCGGTGAAGTTATATACGAAGACTTTATTGCTGACGAAAAGAAAGACCGTCAGGGTAACATTTCAAGAACTACAAACAAACAAGGTATTATCTGGGTTCTCGGCGGTGATGTTTATAACCTTCCTGGCGGTTCAAAGCTGCTTGTTAAGGATGAACAAAAAGTTGAAGAAGGCGAAAAACTTGCTGAAACTTTGATGATTTCTGAACACGGCGGTGAAGTTCGTTTCGGTGAAGATCTTGTTATCGAAGATGTTAAATTTGAAGGCAAAAATATCAGAAAGATTGTTCAAGGTAAAGAATTGACAATCGTAATCGCATCTTTACAGCCTGAAAATGCAACATTTGAACAAACAAAGAAAGAACAGCTCTGGACAGTAGACAAGACAGGTGAAAAATATATCGTAAAAGCTCCGGTTGACACTCCGGTTGAAAACGGAATGATTATTGCCGAACTTCTTGATGACGATTGTGCAGTAACTTCATCCGGCGAAATCAGATATGTTGATGTTGAAGTTGATGAAAACCAAATCATTACAAAACCGGGTTCTGTAGTATTTATTCCGGAAGAAATTCACCAGATTTCAAAAGACAGTTCTTTGAAGATGGTTGAAAACGGAACTTACGTAACAGCAGGCACCGAAGTTGTAAAAGACGTTTACTGCCACATTGACGGTATTGTTGAGTTCAAAGAATTCAATGATATTATTCATGAAATTACAGTACGTCCTGGTGAAGTGCATCAGCTTTCAAGTATTTCCGAATTAAAAGTTGATGAAGGCGAAGTCGTTAAGAAAGGTACAGTAATTGCAGACGGTATCAAAGCAAAGGAAACTTCAATCATCACCATTATGGATTCAGCAACTGATGATATTGATATTGATGATTTGGACGAAGAACTTGATGCAAGTCTTTCACTTGATGAAGACAACATTGCAAATCAGCCTGTTCAAATTTTGATCAGACCTGTTCAGGTTCTTGAAGTTCAGCAGAAAGATGTTTCAATCAAATTCAATACAACAGACAATTTGATTGATATCGTTCCTGTAACCCAGCTTCAATACAAAGACGGCGCAAGAGTAAGAAATCTCGACGGTTCAACAATTACAAGAACAAGTCTTGTTCTTCAAATGCAGGGATATCTTTCACATTTAAAAGGTATGGTTGAGCTTGATGAAAAAGGTAACTTGAGAATTGTTGTTCTTGAAAACCTTATTGTTCGTCGTGAATTTGAAGGTAATTCAAAACTTATGTCTTCACTGCAAACAGAACTTCTTGTAAAAGACGGTCAGATTATTGAGCCGAAAACTCCTGTTGCAAAAACACAGGTTCTTGCAATCAATGATGGTACGGCATCAATTAAACATGACAACGAAGAAGCAAGAAGATTGTTGATTGTATGCGACAGCTATGAAACTGATGTTAAAATTAACGGCAAAGCAAGTGTTAAAAAAGGCGATTTCATCAAGCTTGATGCAATAATTTCAGACAATGGAGACAGATCTCCAGTTTCAGGTCAGGTTGTTTCTGTAAACAAAGATGAACTTAAAATAAGAAACGGACGACCTTACTTGATCAGCCCAGGTACAATGCTTCAGGTTGAATCCGGAGCGCTTGTACAGAGAGGTGATATCATTGCAACACTTGTATTTGAAAGACAAAAAACGGGTGATATCGTTCAGGGTCTTCCGAGAGTTGAAGAACTTCTCGAAGGTCGTAAACCGAAAGACTGTGCAATCCTTGCAGAAGTCGACGGTGTTGCAGAAATTGAAACTGATGATGATTTGCCAAGACTCTATCTTGTTACAGATAACGGCAGAACAGAAATCAAATACGCAATTGATGCAAATATCATTGTTCAGGACAAACAGAAAATCACTAAAGGTCAGCCTTTAACTAGCGGTCCTTTGAACCCGCATGACGTTATCAGACTCTGCGGACCTGAGGCTGCTCAGCAGTATCTGGTAGATGAAGTTCAACGTGTATATCGTTCTCAAGGTGTTGAAATTGCTGATAAGCACGTTGAAATTATCGTTCGTCAGATGACCAAGAAAGTTAAGGTTGTAGATGCAGGCGAAACAACTCTACTTCCAGGTGAGCTTGTAGAAATTCAGCATTTTGAAAATATTAACAAGCAGGCTGAAGAAGAAGGCAAAACTCCTGCAACTTGTGAATATATGCTTTTAGGTATCACAAAAGCATCATTGAACACAGAAAGCTTCATTTCAGCAGCTTCATTCCAGGAAACTACAAGAATTCTGACAGAAGCAGCGGTTGAAGGTAAGAAGGATATGCTCAGAGGCTTGAAAGAAAACGTCATTATCGGACGTTTAATTCCTGCAGGTACAGGCTTCCATCACCTTACAAACGCTAACGAAGAAAAAGAACGTGAAGCAAGAAAACGAGCAGTCGCTCAGAGAAATCAGGCAAGAAAACCATCCGCAATTTTGGAAGAAATTGAAGGTATGTTCGGAGCTCCTGATTTCCAAATCGACGATACAACTCATGAAGATGAAGAACAATAAATACTTCATTCACAATTAAATTAAAAGAGGAAACCAATAACGGTTTCCTCTTTTTGAATTTGTAAAATATAAAACTGTAGTTTATCCATATTTTGGGGTATGTCTATATTTTTTAATCTGCTATACTATATATTTAATTATTGTTTTGAATTCGGGAGAAAGAAATGGCTAATGCTACTGTTGTGGCAGAAATAAGAAATAATTTCCATAAGATTTATTATGATAAAATCGCACCAATGATGGTGAAATATGAAGAAGAACGGAAATCTGAGTGGAAAAAGATTTATCTTCAGGAAGCCGGTTTAATACCTGTTGCAATTTTATTTATGTATTTATTTTGTAAAGCTATATTGAATGGTAATGGAGAACTTGGTGTTCTTTTAATATTTATTGTTTTAGTTTTATTTGGATGTATGTTTGGAATACCAACCATAAAAAGTGACAATTTTGCGAAAAAGTTGAAACAGGAATGTCTGAAACCGATCCTAAAATCAATCGGTAAAATAAAACCTGTTACAAATAACAAGGAAAAAATTAATCCGGATACAAATCTCAGGGAAAGTGAATTGTTTTCAAATTATAATCGGCGTTATGATGACGATATGTTTGATGGGAAATATAAGGATGTCAAATATACAATTTCCGAAACCCGTTTAATATATACATCAGGTTCGGGCAAAACCAAAAACAATTCGACTGTATTTGAAGGTGTAATAATAAATTTCGATGCTAATAAAACAATCAAGAACAAAACTATAGTAGCAACAAAAAATGATAAAAATATCAGGAATAAATCTTTTTTCGGATTTACAATAGTTATTGCGCTTTATATTATATTTGCAGGAATATTTTTGAAAAATTTATTATTTTGTCTGTTTGGAATTGCAGGTTTGCTTGCAATATTCAATATTTTATTTCTGTATTATCAAGAGAACAAAACGAAGGAAACTCTGCAGGAAATTAAACTGGAAGATACGGAATTCAACAAGAAGTATAAAGCCTATTCTTCAGACGAAGTTGAGGGGAGATATTTAATAACAACAGCATTTATGGAAAGGTTTAAAAATCTTCAGACGGCATTCGGTGCCAAAAAAGCGAAATGCTCATTCTATGGGGATAGTTTGATGTTTGCAATACCAATTAAAAAGAATTTATTTGAAATCGGCAATTTGTTTACACCGCTTGACAGCCCGAAACTATTGGAGCGATTTTTAGACGAAGTAATATCAATTCTTGATATGATAGATTATTTTAAACTAAATGAAAGAACAGGATTGTAAAACGAACGAGGAGAATATAAATGACAAACAACAAGACACTTGATACATCAGATATGCGTCGGGAATTTCACAAGATTTACTACAATGAAATTGCACCAAAAATGGAAAAATATGAAAAGGAAAGGCAATTCATTCTCTTTAAGATTTTGTTGATAGAAATTTTAGTTATCACAGGATTTTGTTTTGTTCTGCATTTTTTAATTATGAGTATTCAAGCCGCAGCAGTTAATAGGTTTTTAATTATAGTTGAAGTTTTGCTTGTGGTTTTGGCTATATTGATTCCGCTGCCGTTCAGCAGTAATTTTTCCAAAAAATTAAAAAATGAATGTATGGACGAAATTTTGCAGTCATTCGGCGATATTCAATGGTATAATGCAAAAAGTAAAGTAAATTCATATATGGCGGATACTGATTACGATTATTCAGCAAGCTCCTTGTTTTCAAGTTATAACAGAGAATCAAGCGACGATACATTTTACGGTTCTTATAAAGGAGTCAGATTTTCTATCATAGAAACTCATCTCTGGTATGAAACTTCAGGGAAAAATCGCACTTACAGAAATGTATTTAAAGGTGTCGTTATAAAATTTGACTCTAATAAGCCCATAAAAAATAACACAATAATCGCGACCAAATGGGACATGAATATAAAGAACAGATGGTTTTCACTGGGGTCACTTTTATTAACAGTAGTGCTTTTAGGATTAGGATGGTATGTTCAGGATTATGAAATTCTTGTATGCGGCGGAATTTCACTTGCTGCAATGGTAGGTTCTTTAATCTGGGAGAAAACAAGCAAAGATAAAACAATTTTAAGAGAAATAAAACTTGAAGATCCGGAATTCAACAAACGCTACAGAGCATATTCTTCAAACGAAGTTGAAGGAAGATACTTAATAACAACGGCATTTATGGACAGATTTAAGAATCTTCAGACAGCATTTGGTGCAAGAGGGGCGAAGTGTTCATTCTACGGAACGAATTTGATGTTTGCGATTTCCACAAACAAAAATATTTTTGAACTCGGAAGTCTTTTCACACCTTTGAATAATCCAAAACAGCTTCAAAAATTCACAAACGAATTAATTTCAATTTTTGCACTTGTGGATTACTTCAAACTCGCTGAAAGAATTGGATTGTAATCATAAACAAGATTTCTAAACCTGAAATACGATTTTGCAAAAGTTTTCTTTCTTTACTGCCGATAAAAAATGTAGAAAGGATTTGGTGAAGTATGGCAAGAATTATTGAAGGCAAAAGACGAATTGTACAGATGTCTGTAGATGATGTCTTGAATATTGTAAGAGAATACCAGCAGATAACGAAAGATTCCTGCTGCTATGAACATACAAGAGAACTTTTGTCGAAAGCTGCATTTTTTGTACCGGAAGATTTTTAAATTTTTGTAAAAATAATTTCACAATCAGGCAAAAATCTTTTTGTTTTGTTTTAATACAAGCAAGGAGGTGTGTCTATGTACGTAAATTCTATAACTAATACCGGTTATTCATTCAGGGCAAATGAAGCAAGAGAGGCTGCACCAAAAGAGGTTAAAACCGCTGCGGCAGATAAAGAAACTTCTTCTCCGGCAGTTGACGTTCAGCCCAAGAAAGATGAATTTGAAAAGCAGCCGAAAGACGAACAACAGACACAACAATCAGTTACAAAACAGGCTGAGCCGGAGAAAAATGGCGCAATGAACTTTGTTGCACAATTGAATAAGTTGCAGACAACACAGAAAGTTCTTGGCGGAACCCTGTTAGGTGTCGGCGTTTTAGGCGCATTATCATTTTTAAGTCCGAAAAAATGGGTAAGAGCTCTCTTTGCAATTCCGGCAGGTGGAGTGCTTGCATTCTTTGGTGTAAATATGCTGCATTCGGCTAAGACTCTTGACAAAATTAAAGAAATAACAACTGCCCAGCAGGGTCAATAAAATATAGCCGGCAGGCGTTTTTAAAAAATCCTTTTTGGTTTATGTTATTATGTAAGTCGAAAAGGAGAAATTTTCATGAAAAAAAACATTATTATTATTGCGTTGGTATTTTTAGTACCGCTTGTTGCATTCTGGATTTTGAGTAATTCAGGTTCAACAACAGCCAAGACAACACCTCAGGAGGTTCAGCAGTCCGAGGAAGTTATCATCGGTAAACCTCAAGTCTTAAAATTTACTTCAACAATGTGTCTTGATTGCCAGACAATGAACAAATTATTTAAGGAAGTTTTTCCGAAATATTCAGATAGAATTGTCTTGACAGAAATTTCTGTTCAGGATGGCAAAGCGTTTACAAACGAGCAAATAAAAAAATATAATATAACTCTTGTGCCGACAATGATTTTTCTTGATTCAAACAACAAGGAAGTCAGACGTGTAGAAGGCGCAATTGAAAAAGAGGTTTTGGAAGAATATCTTGAAGGGCTGAAATAATGGAAAATTACGTTGAACTTTTTACACAAAACGGCAGTTTACCTTTATTATTCTGGTTATCATTTTTAGGCGGGGTGGTAGCATCAATATCACCCTGTTCTCTGGCAATGATACCATTGATAGTTGGTTATATTGGCGGGTATTCCAACGAAAAATCAAGCGGCAGAACTTTTTTGCAAATGTTGTTTTTTGTCCTCGGGACCGCAATTGTATTTTCTGTAATCGGTATAATCTGCGCATTAACCGGAAAAGTTTTTGTATCATTTGCAGGAGGATATTTTGGGCTTGTTCTTGCCTCTCTGGTGCTTGTAATGGGTTTGAAACTAGTCGGAATTTTAGACTTTGATCTTCCTGTAATGATAAAAGAAATGCCGCAAAGCAACGGGCGAAATGTATTTTTATATCCGATACTTCTGGGAGCGGTGTTTGCACTTGCTGGAACCCCGTGCTCAACACCGATTCTTGCTGCGATAATGGCATTCGCATCGCTTTCTGCAAGTCTTGCACAGTCTGTAATAATGCTTTTCTTATTTGCTCTGGGGCAGGGGATAATCTTGATTTTTGCAGGTGTACTCACTTCAAAACTTAAAAACTGGAAAGGTTTCTACAAGTTTTCCGATATGCTTTTAAAGGTCAGCGGAGTGCTGCTGATACTGGCTGCTTTATATATTTTTTATAAGATTTTTCTGCCGTTTGTTGTATAAAAATCTTTCTATAATTCTGAATTATTAAATCTCTGATATGCTATTTACAATCATTTTTATTTTTTTTGAGATTATATTATAAATGATGTAAAAGTATTTTTTGTTGTGGAGGTAACATAATCGTTAAATACTGTTGTAAAAAAGCTCTGTATATCGTATAATAAGCTCAAAGGAGTATAATCATGAAAACATATGAAGGTCAGTTAGTAGCAGGAAATGAAAAATTTTGTATAATTATATCAAGATTTAATGATTTTATAGGATCAAAACTTTTGTCCGGAGCAATTGATGAACTCAAGCGCCATGGGGTTGCGGATGATAATATTGATATCGTGAAGGTTCCTGGAGCCTTTGAAATTCCAATAGCTGCACAGAAATTTGCAAAGAGCGGAAATTATAATGCAATTATCACTCTTGGTGCTGTAATTAAAGGTTCAACCCCGCATTTTGATTATGTAAGCGCAGAAGTTTCAAAGGGCGTTGCACATGTTAGTTTGCAGACAGGAATTCCTGTAATATTTGGAGTTTTGACAACAGATAATATTGAACAGGCAATCGAAAGAGCCGGTACAAAAGCAGGCAACAAGGGGGCTGATGCTGCAAAATCAGCTATTGAAATGGCTAATTTAATGAAATTATAAAGGAGTAAATTCTTAAATGGGTATGAATATCGAAGCTGTAAGAAGATTTTTCGTTGATGCATGTTATAATTCGGCGCCGTTAAGCAAAAAAAGTTCAGCCGCAAAAAATATGATAAATTTTTTCAGAGCAGGGGCGCAGAATCCGTCTGTGGCTAAAGCAATTGCCGGTAATGAAACAAACAAAACATTTTCACTTCCGGTAAGAGCCTGTCAGCAGTGGTTTTATAATTATAACATTCTGAAAAAACATCCGGCGGTAAAACCAGAGTATCAAAAATTTGAAGCGGTATATGAGTCAATGTATCCAAGAACAGGGAGATTAAGAGAAGCTTTGATTAGCAAATCAAGAATATCATTTAGTAAAGTTCTTCCCAAAATGAGTGCGGCAGAAAAAACTGCATTGAAAAATGCATGAGTATAAAAACAAGATTTTAGTGTTTATATAATAAATAAAGGAGGTATCGCATGAGTGACATTATTACGGAATTCAGGAACGAAAATACGAAGGATATAGATATTCTTCCGACCATTGAAATTGTCAAAAAAATGAATGATGAAGACAAACTTGTTGCTCTAGCGGTTGAGGATGAGGCTGAACACATTGCGGAAGGTATTGATTTAATTGCAAAACAGTTTCTAAAGGGTGGAAAGCTTTACTACTTCGGCGCCGGCACTTCAGGCAGACTCGGCATTCTTGATGCTTCCGAATGTCCTCCGACATTTAGTGTTCCAAAAGATATGGTAACGGGATTCATTGCTGGCGGCGACAAGGCTATCCGGCATTCAATAGAGGGTGCTGAGGACAACCCTGATTTGGGTTATGAAGATGCTGCAATTTTGAATCAGGATGATGTTGCGGTTGTAATTTCAGCAAGCGGAAATCCAAAATATCTTTTAGGGGTTTTGAAACGGGCAGATGAAGTCGGCTGCAAGACAATAGGTATTACCTGCAATCCGAAAGGCAGAATCGCGGAAGAAGCTGGACTTGTGATTTGCGCAGAGGTCGGCCCTGAAGTTATTGCAGGTTCAAGCCGTTTGAAAGCAGGCACTGCTCAAAAAATGATATTGAACATGCTTTCAACAGGTGCTATGATTAAAATAGGCAAAACTTACGAAAACTTCATGATTGACCTTCAGGCAGTCAATGAAAAACTCAAAGATCGTGCGATAAGAATTGTTGCACAAATTGCCGGAGTTTCTCACAGTGAAGCGCTTGCCGCATTGTTAAAATGCGACTGGGAAATTAAAACCGCAATTGTAACGCTTGAATTAAATTTTGATATAGAACAGGCCAGAGCGGAATTAAAAAAACACCGCGGAGTTTTGCGAAAACTTTTAAACGCAAAAACAACGATAGTATAAATAATCGGACAGAAAAGAGGATAAAATTTTATGAAATTGACAGTAATCGGTGCAGGATGTTGGGGGCTTACGTTAGCGTGGCTTTTGACGGATAACTTCGACAGGGTTACAATCTGGGGGCGTGAGCAGGATTTGTCCGAAGATTTAATCAAAAATAAACACGCTTCAAAACCTCTGGAAGTTCAATTAAAAGATAAAGTTGAAATAACATCAAATCTTTCAGAAGCAATCAAGGATGCCGATATAATTTTGAACGTTGTTGCAACTTCAGGGACACGTGATGTTTGTGAAAAACTTAAAAAAGCAGGAATAAAATCCGAACAGATTCTGGTTAATGCATCAAAAGGGATAGAGCTTCCTTCATTGATGAGAATGTCTGAGGTAATAAAGGATGTTCTGCCCGATCAAAAACTTGCAATTTTATCGGGGCCTACTCTTGCAAAAGAGGTTCTTGCGGGGCTTCCGACAGCGGCATCAGTAGCTTGCGAGGATATAAAAGTTGCTGAATTTGTTCAAAAAGCATGTACTGTTCCGTCAAAATTCCGTTTATATACAAACACTGATGTAATCGGAGTTGAACTTGGCGGAAGTTTGAAAAACGTAATCGCAATTGCTTCAGGTTTTGCCAAAACAATGGGGCTTGGCGACAACTGTATAGGCACGCTTTTGACCCGTGGAATGGCCGAAATCGTCAGAGTAAGCATTCAGCTCGGGGCAAATCCGTCAACCCTTTACGGGTTGTCAGGCATGGGGGATTTGATTGCAACCTGCTCAAGCCCGATGTCCAGAAACTATACAGTCGGTTCAATGCTTGCAAAAGGCAAAAAAATTGATGATATTCTCTCAGAACTCGGCTCTGTAGCTGAAGGGGTCAAAACATCAAAAGCAATATGCGAACTTGCCAAAAAACTGGATATAGAAGTGCCGGTATCTTCGGCGATTTATGAGGCTGTTTATACTGATATAACTCCTCAGGCTTTACTGGAAAAATTGATGAACAGAAAACTTAAAGAAGAAGAAAGATACGTATAAAAATGAAATTTGCTGTTAATTATATAAAAAATACTTTTTACCCTCTCAATGTGCCGGACAACATTCATCTTGAAGACGGGCAAATGGTGCTTGTCAGAACCGATAAGGGCGAGGAAGCTCTGAAGGCAATCCTTGTAAATTCAAAGATTTCAGAATTGTGGGAAAAGAGTAAAAACAAACCTGAACCTTTGCCTTTTGTCAGAGTTTTGACCCAGCGGGATTTGCAGACATTAGAGGATATAAAAAAAGAAGAAGTAACAGCATTTTTTAAATGTCAGGCGCTTGTCCAGCAGCACAAACTTGTTATGAATCTTGTACAGTGCAGGATAACTTTTGACAGACGTAAAATAACTTTTTATTATACGGCTCCGGAAAGGGTTGACTTTAGAGCACTGCTTAAAGATTTGACCCAAACTTTTACACGTGTCAGGATAGATTTAAGACATATCGGGGTCAGAGATGAAACCTCAATTCTTGAAGGTGTTGGGCTTTGCGGGCGGTCATTTTGTTGTTCCAGTTTTTTGAGAAAGTTTGCGACAATTAACGTAAAGTTAGCAAAAGATCAGGGCATGCCGATTGCGCCGGGCAAAATTTCAGGTACCTGCGGACGGCTTTTGTGCTGTTTGACTTATGAATATTCTAACTACATAGATGCTGCAAAAGGCATGCCGCCGGTTGGATCTTCTGTTATGACACCGGAGGGACTCGGTAAAGTATGCTATCTTCAGTTCTTAAGCGGAAAAGTTGCAGTTAAAATGGAAGACGGTAAAGTTAAAGAATTTCCGAAAGGTGATATTGAAATGGTTGATGCCGATGTCAATGTTGAGATTGAAGTTCCTGTAATGACGACTTACTCAGATGAATCGGATGCCGGAATTGATATCAGACAGCTTGAAGATGACAAAAACAGTTCTACTGGAAACGTTTAACAGCATTTTGCATCTGCCGTATTTGTGCGGATGTCTGTTTTTTATAGGGGGCTGCGGCTGTAAGTCGGGCTGTTATTTAACCGCTTTAAAAAATTCGTCTGAAATCAATTGGGAATAACGCTTCTTTTCATTGGCTGCAACAAGAAGTCTTTGTTCTCCGTCCTTATTTTCTACGACAGAAATAATTCCGGCAATATCGCCTATAGGAATTTTTTTAGCTTTTGCTTCAAATTTGATATATGGAACTTCTTTCCCGAAGGAATTTAAAGTGCCGTGTTTTGTCACTTTGAATTCTTCGACCTGAAATGCCTGATATTTTACTTTTTTTGTAAGTCCGATTAGTTTCTCTTCTATTTTATCTGATTTAATATCATCTTGCGTTAAAATAGGTTTGTTGTTTGTGTCAATAACGAGAAGTTTTTGGCCGGAAGCTTTGTGTTCAGCAACAACTCCGTTGTAGCCGAGCATGCCTGCGGCTTTTTCAATTTCAAATTCGTCGTTAATTTTTGAAAAATCTCCGACTTTTTCAGCTTTTTTCACAAGTTCGTCTTTGGGCGGATTAAGAAAATTGTCGATAATATCGCCGGCTATTCTGTCCCCGCCGAGCGATAAAAAACCTACAAATGCAAGTGCCAATAAAATTGACATGCAAATATTTTTTAAGCAGCCCATATCTTTTTCCTATTTCATGCTATAATCTAATTATAGCTATGTCAAAATCAGAAATCAATCAAATAAATTCATGGGATGTAAAGATAGAAGACCTCACTCCGGTTATGCAGCAGTATATGCAAATGAAACGGCAAAATCCGGGTGCTGTATTATTGTATCGTTTAGGAGATTTTTACGAAACCTTTTTTGAAGATGCTGTTTTAATGTCGAAAGAGTTGGAATTAACTCTTACCGGCAGGGATGCAGGGCCGATTTACGGACGTGTTCCGCTTGCGGGCATACCTTATAAATCCGTAAATAATTATCTGGAAAAACTTGTGCAGAAAAATATCAGAGTTGCATTGTGCGACCAGCTTGAGGATCCGAAATATGCAAAAGGCCTTGTAAAGCGTGGAGTTACAAGAGTTATAACTTCAGGCACTCTGACAGAAAGCGATTTTTTAAATCAAAATAAAAACAATTATCTGGCTGCCATGTTCAAGGATGAAAAAACAGATGTGTACGGTTTTGCATACGCAGATATTTCAACCGGCGAGTTCAAGGTTACACAGGCACCTTTAGAACTTTTAATGTCTGAACTTGCAAGAATATCGCCTTCGGAAATCGTCGCCCCCTCGATAAGAGGTGAAATTAAACCATTCCAAATTGTTCCTGAGGAAAAAGTTGATTTGCCCGAGGGTATTGTAAAAATTTATAATTGTACTAAAATTCCGTCAAATGTTTTTGATTTTTCAATGACAGATAACAATCTAAAAGCTGTATTTACACCGACGGCTCTTGCTGCATTCGGGTATGATAAATACAAAACAGGTTTTAGAGCTGCGGGTGCTTTAATTGCTTATGTCTGGGAAAATATGAAAGATAATGTTCCAAAAATTGAGAGAATTGAAGCATATGAACTTTCTGAATTTATGATTTTGGACTCAAGCACAAGAAAGAATCTTGAGCTTGTTGAAACTTTGCGTGAAAAAAACAAATACGGATCATTACTTTGGGCTATTGACCAGACCAAAACCAACATGGGTGCCAGACTTCTAAGAAACTGGATTTGTCAGCCTCTGAAGCGTGTTCCAGATATTTTAAAAAGGCAGTACGCCGTAAGCGAGATGGTTGAAAAAGCCGCAGTAAGAGTTGAACTTATTGAAACTCTCGAAAAAATTTATGATATTCAGCGGCTTGCGACACGGTTAAGCAACAATTCTGCCAATCCGAAAGATTTTTTAAGCTTAAAAGTTTCATTAAATATGCTTCCGGACTTGATAGAAGCTGCAAATCCGCTTGAAAATAATCCGTTTAAAAATATTATTCAATATCAGGAGGATATAAAAGAGTTTTCGTCTTTGATAGAAAAAACAATAAGAGAAGATGCCTCAATGATAATAAAAGAAGGCGGAATTATCAAAGAAGGAGTTTCCGGAGAGCTTGATTATTACAGAGATCTTCTGACAAACGGAGAACAGTGGCTTCTTGACTTTGAGGAACGGGAAAAAGAAGCAACCGGAATTAAAAACTTAAAAGTTGGATATAACAAAGTTTTCGGATATTTTATAGAGGTTACGAATTCAAACAGAAATCTGGTTCCGTCTTCTTATATCCGCAAACAGACTTTGACAGGAGCAGAGAGGTTTATTACAGAAGAACTTAAAAAACATGAAGATGATGTTTTGTCAGCGAGGTTTAAAGCAACCGAGCTTGAATATAAGATGTTTACGGACTTTAGAGAATACTCAAAAGAGTTTGTGACAAGAATACGTGAGATTGCGGATTGTGTTGCAGAAGCTGATGTCCTGACTTCATTGGCGCAGACTGCTGTTGAAAATAATTACTGCAAACCTGAAATTGATGATTCAGGCGATTTTATAGTTAAGAACGGCAGACATCCGGTGCTCGAAAAAATTCTTCCGCTTGGAGAATATGTTGCAAATGATCTTGAACTTCAGAGTGATTCTCATGATAAAACTCAGTTTATGATTTTGACAGGGCCGAATATGGCGGGTAAATCAACATATATGAGGCAGAATGCGCTTATTGCATTATTAGCGCAAATCGGCTCATGGGTTCCGGCAGATTATCTGAAACTCGGAGTTATTGATAAAATCTTCACCCGTGTTGGGGCATCTGACGATTTGACGCTCGGGCAGTCAACTTTCATGGTTGAAATGATTGAAACCGCTTATATACTTAATTCAGCAACGGATAAGAGCTTTATTCTCCTTGATGAAATAGGCCGCGGCACAAGTACTTATGACGGTGTTGCTATTGCCTGGTCGGTTGCGGAATTTATTGCTACAAAAATCAAAGCAAGATGCATTTTTGCAACCCACTATCATGAATTGAACGTCATGACAAATACGTATCCGCAAATCAAAAACTACAGAATTACTGTCGCTGAGGCTGACGGAGAAATTGAATTTTTACGTAAAATTGTTCAGGGTGGTGCCAGCAAGAGTTATGGTATTCAGGTCGCAAAGATGGCAGGGCTTCCGTCTTCGGTCATCAAGCGTTCTCAGGATTTGATGAATAAAATGCAGAAGGATTTTTCGAACAACCTTTCTACCCGCAAAAAATCCGATAACAAAGAGCTTGTTGTTCCGCAGTTGAATTTGTTTAATTAATTTCTCAAAAAATATTTTTGAAGTATAATTGAGTCATAATGAGTAGAATGAAATTCAGGCACTATGCCAGAGAACTTTTAAACATTGCCCTGCCGATTATTATGGGAAACCTCGGGTTTATCCTGATAGGAGCCGGAGATGTCTTGATTGCCGGAAGGCACTCTACTGATACTCTTGCAGCAATCAGTATTGCAACAGCCATTACCAACTGTATCCAGACGTTCGGTATAGGTTTGATTGCTAGCGTTTCTCCTCTGTTGTCAAACTATAGAGGGGAGAGAAAATCTGCAAAAAAATATTTTTATCCGACAATAAGATTTTCAATGCTGCTCGGGGTAATTATAATGTTTGCGGTGCTGGCTGCGATTCCGCTGATTGATTTTTTGCATTTTGAAGAAAAGCTTGTGCCGATGATTAAGGAATATATGCTGATAACGGCTTTTGCTACATTCGGCGGGTATTTGCATGCTGCTTTGAAAGAGTTTTTGCAGGCATTTGAGATTGTGCTTGTACCCAATTTGGTCACTGTATTTTCAGTATTTTTGAATATAGCATTGAATATAACTTTTGTATTCGGGTTAGGGCCGATACATTCAATGGGTGCTGTCGGACTTGCCTGGGCAAGTTTTATTGTCAGATATTTTATGGGATTTTTCCTTCTGATTTATTGTTTTAAAATAATGAAATTCCATGATTATAAAGATTTTGACTATTACAAAAACCTGATGAAAATAGGGCTTCCGATTTCTCTTGCAATTATTGTTGAATTTATTGCATTCAATAGCGTTGCAATAATTATGGGACGGGTTTCAGGTGTTTATGCGGCGGCGCAGAATTTGATATGCACGCTTACGACGATATCATTTATGGTTCCGCTTGCGATATCCAATGCAATTGCCGTTAAAGTAGGTTTTGCAAACGGGGCGGGAAATGTCTATGAACTTAAGCGGTATGCTTTTGTGGGGCTTGTTATGTCTGTCGGGTTTATGATGTGCAGTTCTGTCGTATTTTCAACGTTTCCGAATTTTCTTGTCGGGCTGTTTACTGCGGATCAAAATTTGTTCAAAATTTCGGTTCCGATATTGTATATATTGTCAATTTTTCAGGTATTTGACGGTTTGCAGGTTGCGCTTGCCGGAATATTTAAGGGTATGAAACAAACGACAATTGTTTTGATTTCAAATTTTACGGCATACTGGCTGTTGTTTTTACCGCTCGGCAGTTATCTGGCATTCAAGATGAACATGAATTTGAAAGGTTTCTGGTACGGGCTAGTTATTGCGGCGATTACGTTGTGTATAATTATGCTTTCGGTGCTGGGTAAAGAACTCAAAAATCTTAAAAGTACGGTGCCTCTAGTTGCACAAAATCCCGAATCTGGCGCAAAATAAACGTTTTTATGATATAATCTACATGATTGGAGGAAATATGCATACAGAAGAAAGAACATTTGTGGCGATTAAGCCGGACGGAGTTAAGAGAGGTTTGGTAGGCGATATTATCAGCCGTTTTGAGAAAAAAGGCTACAAACTAATCGGAATGAAGATGCTTCAGGTAACCGAAGAAATCGCTGCTAAACATTACGCAGAACACGTCGGAAAGCCTTTTTATCCGAATCTTGTAAAATATATTACAAGCGGGCCGATTGTGGCAATGGTATTTCAAGGATATCTTGCCGTGCAAGGCATCCGCCACGTGCTTGGAGCTACAGATCCTTGTGAAGCTGACGTAGGTTCTATCAGAGCTGACTATGCGCAGTTGAAAGCTTATAACACAGTTCACGGTTCAGACAGTGTTGAAAGCGCTGAAAGAGAAATTGCAATTTACTTTAAGCCCGAAGAACTCTGTCCGAATTACAAAAATATGATGGAACTTGTGACAGAAGACGTTGATGAATAATCAATTTTAAATATTTTCCTGTTTAAATTCTGAAGGTTTTAGCAGAATTTTGTTGCCGAAACCTCAGAATTATACAGGTAATAAAAATCAGGAAGACAACGATTTAAGATACAATATGCAAAATGAATTTTTTAATTATGAATTAGTTCATACATGTGCCCAGACAGGCGCAAGAGCAGGATTGTTTACAACTCCGCACGGAGTTATAAAAACACCGATATTTATGCCTGTCGGTACAAATTCTGCCGTAAAAACCTTGACCTGTGATCAGGTTGTAGATACCGGTGCGCAAATTATTCTTGCAAATTCGTATCATCTTTATCTCAGAGCCGGTACAAAAAGAATAAGAGATTTTGGCGGAATTCATGGCTGGATGAACTGGCATAAACCTGTTCTGACTGATTCAGGCGGATTTCAGGTGTTTTCGCTTGCGCATTTAAGAAAAATTACGGAGGACGGTGTTGAATTCCGTGACCCGAAGGATGGCAAAAAACATTTTATTTCACCTGAGATTTCAATGGAAATCCAGCAGGATATAGGGGCGGATATAATTATGGCATTTGACGAATGTGCCCCGTTCCCTTGCGAATATGACGACGCTAAAAAAGCAATGGAGAGAACTCACAGATGGCTTGAAAGATGCTTTAAGGCAAAAACTAACCCTCGTCAAGCTTTGTTTCCGATTGTTCAGGGCGCATTTTTTGATGATTTAAGAAAAGAGAGTGCTTCGGTAATTTCATCTTTTGATGCTGTCGGGTATGCAATTGGCGGTTTGAGTGTCGGCGAAACCAAGGATATAATGAATCATTTTGTGGAATTTACTGCACCGCTTCTTCCGGAGAACAAACCTCGTTATCTGATGGGGGTCGGAACTCCTGAAGATTTGCTGGACGGGATTAAGCGGGGAATTGACATGTTTGACTGTGTTCTTCCAACCAGAAATGCCCGTCATGGTGCGTTCTTTACCTGGGAGGGCAAGCGCAATATCAAGGTCAAAGCCTATGAAGACGACAAATCTCCGCTTGTTGAAGGCTGCAACTGTTATGCCTGCCGTAATCATTCAAAAGCTTACATACGGCATCTGTGGAGATGCGGTGAAAGCACTGCCGCAACCCTGCTTTCAATACATAATATCCAATTCCTTGTAGAATTTTCGCAAAAATGCCGTGAAGCTATTTTGAATGACAGGTTTGGAGATTTTTACAACGAGCATTATCCCTTGCTTGTTTAGTTTAATGGATAAATAATCTTTTTGGGGGTACTGCTTTAATAGTACGGCAGGTTTCGTTTATGTTGTTTAAGATTTACATTAATTAAAATTTGAAATATTAAAAAGGCGCCGGCTCAACGAGCCGGCGCCAAAAGTTTATTTAAAAGTTTATACAATTATCCCTTGACATACATACAAATAACCATAAGCCATTTTGTCTTTAACTGTCATCCTGAACTTGTTTCAGGATCCCATTGAGATGCTGAAATAAATTCAGCATGACAAAATGGCTTAGATAAAAATAAGTATTCTTTCTGGCTTCCTGCTTTCTGAATAATAGCTCTGTATGTCAAGCAATAATTGCGAAAGTTTATTTTTCTTTTTTATTTTTGCCAGTTCTTTTGTAGAAATCTTCAATAAATCCTGTATTGAAGTTTCCGCTCATAAACACAGGATCCTCTATTATATCCTGATGGAACGGGATAGTTGTTTCAATACCTGTAATGACGTATTCTTTGAGTGCTCTATACATTCTGCGGCGTGCTTCATTTCTTGTTCTGCCCCAGCAGATAAGCTTACCTATCATACTGTCGTAATACGGCGGAATTTTGTAATCCTGATAAACGTGAGAATCCACTCTGACACCAAATCCGCCTGGAGTTACGTATCCTGTGATTTGTCCGGGGTTCGGCATAAAGTCTTTAGCCGGATTTTCCGCATTTATACGACATTCAATAGCATGTCCTCTCAAAACTATATCGTCCTGAGTAAAATCAAGCGGCTCGCCTGCTGCAACCATAATCTGCTCTCTTACAAGATCAACATTTGAAATCATTTCGGTTACACAGTGTTCAACCTGAATACGTGTATTCATTTCCATAAAATACCATTTGCCGTCATGGTCTAGAAGAAATTCACATGTGCCAGCTCCTTCGTAGTTAATTGCTTTGGCTGCTCTCACGGCTGCAGCCCCCATTTCTTTTCTTGTAGCTTCATCAATTGCAGGAGAAGGCGCTTCTTCTAGCAATTTTTGGTGGCGTCGTTGAATAGAACAGTCACGCTCTCCAAGGTGAACGACATTACCGTACTGATCGCCGAGAATTTGTACCTCAATGTGTCTTGGATTTTCAAGGTATTTTTCAGCATAAACGTCAGGGTTGCCAAAGAAATTCTGTGCTTCTGACTGGCAAAGGTTCATGTTTGTTTCAACTTCGTCATCCGAGCGGACAATTCTCATACCTTTTCCGCCGCCGCCTGCTGTTGCTTTCAAAATAATCGGATAGCCCGCTTTTTTTGCAAAATCTTTTACTTCCTGAGGTGTTTTTAAAATTCCGGTTCCCGGAGTAACAGGAACATTGTTTTCAATCATTGTCTTACGTGCGGTTGCTTTGTCACCCATTTTGCGCATAGCTTCCGCTGTCGGGCCTATGAATTTAATCCCGTGTTTTTCGCAAATTTCCGCAAAATCGGCACGTTCTGACATAAAGCCGTATCCGGGGTGGATTGCGTCGGCTCCCGAAACAAGTGCTGCCGAGATAATTGCCGGAATGCTGAGGTAACTTTTTGAACTTTCCGCTGGTCCGATACAGTATGCCTCTGTTGCAAGTCTTACGTGAAGAGAATTCGCATCTGCCTGTGAATAAATTGCAACTGTCGGAATTCCTATTTCTCTGCAGGCTCTGATAATTCTTACCGCTATCTCGCCGCGGTTTGCTATTAGTACTTTTTTAAACATATTTAATCCCTTTTATGCCGATTTAATGGCTACATAATTAAAAGGTGAAAAGCTTAATTTGATTTAGACCTTTCACCCTTTTTAATCTTAGTTATTCTATATACATTAAAGTCTGACCGAATTCAACTGGTTGTCCGTTTTTAACACAAATCTCAGTAACGGTGCCGGAAATTTCGGATTCGATTTCATTCATAAGTTTCATAGCTTCAACTATGCAGACTACATCACCCTGTTTAACAGTCTGTCCGACTTCGACAAACGGTTTTGCGTCAGGCGACGGAGCTGTGTAAAAAGTTCCAACCATCGGAGAAGTAAGAGGTTTTCCTTTTTTTACGTCTTCTTTAGCCGGAGCAGGCGCTGCTGGCTGGGGTGCTACGGCTGCCGGTGCCGAAGCCGCAGCTGCTGTGACTACAGGTGCTCCGATTAATTCCTTGCGGATAGTAATAGCCTGTTCTCCGTCTTCAAGTGAAATTTCAGTCAGAGAATTGTCAGACAAGACTTTTGCAAGTTTTTCAATATAATCTATTTCAAATTTCATTATTCTTTCCTTTCAAGTAACTTCATCCTGAGTTGTTGATGTCTTTGAGATTTTTGCTTGGCTCAGAATGACATACTAAAAATCCCGATATTAAGCTTAAACTCTGTCGAGATATTCATTTGTTCTTGTGTCAACACGGATTACGTCGCCGTTAGAAACAAAGAACGGAACGTTTACTACAGCACCTGTTTCAAGTTTAGCCGGTTTTGTACCGCCCTGAGCGGTGTTGCCTTTTTCTGCAGGCGGAGTATCAACAACTTCCAGTTCTACGTGAGCCGGAATATCAACACCGATAATTCTTGAATCATGCATCAATACCTGAACGTTCATGTTTTCTTTTAAGTATTTAAGACCGTCACCGATCTGATCTTCACTAAGGTGAAGCTGGTCATAAGTTTCGTTATCCATCATAACGTAATCTGCGCCTTCTTTGTAAAGATATTGCATCTCACGTCTGTCAAGAGTTGCTTTGCCTACTTTTTCGCCGGCACGGAAAGTTTTTTCTATAACCTGTCCGGTTTCAACGTTTTTCAATTTTGTTCTTACGAAAGCGGCTCCTTTTCCCGGTTTAACGTGCAAAAATTCAACAACTGACCACAAGCCGTTGTCCAGTTCTAATGTCAAACCTGTTTTTAAGTCGTTTACTGAAATCATATTATTCCCCTTATTAAAAGTATAATCATCTATTCTTACATTGATAATAACATAAAAGTATTAAACTTCAAATATTTGTTACAATTTAGCAATTTTATATTAACAAAAACAAAAAGGACTGAAATGATTACAGGCAAAGATTTAATTTTTTGTGCTAATATTACCTTATGCAGGGACAGATTTACAAAATTCATTCGGATTTTTATTACGTAGATAACGGCATTGAAACTTTTGAATGCAAGGTTAGAGAGGTGCTGAAAAAACGTAAGGAAAAAATTTTTGTCGGGGATTTGGTGGAATTTTCAGGTGGTGTAATTGAGGAAATTCTGCCACGTAAAAATTTTATAAGCCGTCCTTCGGTTTCTAACATAGATCAGGTTGTTGTTGTATCTGCGCTTAAGGAGCCGGATTTAAGCTTTCTCCAGCTGAACAGGTATATTGCGCTTGCAAAGTATTTTGAAATTCCTCCTGTGTTGTGTTTTAACAAGGACGATCTGGAATTTGAAAAGAATTTAACGAATAAAATTCACGATATTTACGAAGACCTCGGATATAAAATAGTTTACACATCAGCAACGGAACATAGCGGAATAAAGGCTTTTGAGAAACTGCTGGATGGGAAAACAAGCGTTCTTTGCGGAAATTCAGGTGTCGGCAAGTCAAGTCTTATCAATGCCATCAATCCTGAGCTTAATTTAAGAACAAAATCAATAAGCGAGAAAACTCAAAGAGGGACCCATACTACCCGACATTGTGAAATTATAAAAATTGATGAAAATACAAGAATAGTTGACACTCCGGGATTCAGCAACGTGAAGTTTGATTTCATTCTGCCTGCGGATGTCGGCGGATTGTTTGATGAAATTGCAAAGTTGAAAAGCGGCTGCAAATTTCCAGACTGCCTGCACATAAAAGAAGACGGCTGCAATGTGCTTGCGCATTTTGAACAAATTGATGATACAAGGTATGAAAGTTATCTTGCTTTTGTAGAGGAAGCTAAAGAATACAAAGAACGTATTAAATATGAAGGATTAAAAAAAGAACATTCTAAAAAGACTGTTCATAACAAAGAAATCGCCAAAATTAGTACTAAAAAAAGAGCCGGCGGAAGAAATACACTGAAACAGAACTTGAAAAAACTTGATCTTGAAGAATAGTTTTTACATTCTAAAATAAATTTAAAAAGAAAGAGTCAAAATTATGCAGATGAAAGAACTAAGCGCAATTGTCGACAAAAAACTGGATGAGTATTTGAAAATTTCTTATCCTGAGGATATTTTCAAATCTATGAAATATACGGTGTTGCTGCCGGGCAAAAGACTTCGCCCGGTAATATGTCTTGAAAGTGCAAGAATGTTCGGCGCAGATATTGAAGATGCTCTGCCAACTGCCTGCGCAATTGAAATGCTTCATGCGCAGACTTTGATTCATGATGATCTTCCATGTATGGATAATGACGATTTCAGGCGGGGAAAACCGTCAAATCATAAAGTGTTTTCTGAAGCAATTGCGGTTCTTGCGGGAGACGCTCTTTTAACTTTTGCCCCGCAGATTATTATGAAAAATTCAAAACATCTAGGGGCCGAAAAACTTGTGAGAATTATGGGAGAATATTTTCAGGCGGCAGGTGCTTACGGTGTAATTGCAGGGCAGGTTGTTGATATTGAAAATGAGCGCAGGCAAAGTGAAGGTGAGGATATTTCAATAGAAAAACGTGCTGAAATTCTTCATTACCAGCACCTTCATAAAACAGGCGATCTTTTCAAGCTTGCTCTAAGATCTGGTGCAATTATCGGCGGGGCTGACGAAAAAGCAATTGATGCTTTGACTGTTTTTGCAGAAAAATTTGGAATAGCATTTCAGATTGCGGATGATATTCTCGACGAATCCGCAACATTTGATGAAATCGGCAAGACTCCGGGAAAAGATAAAATCTCGGGTAAATTAACATATACAAGCCTCTATGGAATGGAAAAATCCAGAAAAGATTTGACATTACTCCTGGATGAATGTGAAAAGATTTTGCAGGACAATGGGTTTAAATCAGATATTTTCAGTGAAATTTTGCAGAAGATTAGAAAATAAAAATCGCACGCAAAAAAAAACAGTAAAGATATTCTTTATTTAACGGTCATTCTCGTGGCAAGGCCGAAGAATCTTCTTCAATTTTATCACGGAGTCTTTGTGTACGGCCAAGAATAATTAAGATAAAAATTTAAAGACTAATTTGCAACCTCGCATACTTGTGTTAGAATAAAAATGTAATTTTGTTTAGAGAGCAGGATTTAATGATAGAAAAGATTTTAAATACAGGTTACGAGGCTATATTATCAGGACTGGCCGCTGCATTTTTTGCACAGGTCATAAAGTTTTTTATATTCACAATAAGATCAAAAAAGATAAATTTCAAAATATTTACCACAACGGGCGGGATGCCGAGTTCTCACTCCGCAGGAGTAATGGGGCTTTCGACATCTGTCGGATTGATATCAGGATTTGATTCCGTAATTTTTGCGGTTGCAATCGGGTATGCTCTTGTCACAATGTATGACGCAGCAGGTGTAAGACGTGCGGCCGGAAAAACCGCGGCCTGCTTAAACAGAATGATGGAAGATTTTTACGAACATAATGTTCAGGCTCTCGGCGGTAAATTAAAAGAACTTCTCGGACATACTCCTTTTGAAGTTATTATGGGTGCAATATTTGGAATTTGTTATGCGATTTGCTTTCATCTGTATTTGATGAGATTTTAAATATAACGCTTGCCTTTTTTTTCTGTTCATGTATAATATAATTTGTTAGGGGTTTATAGATTCAATATTGTTTCTATATTCGAAGTTTATACCCTTAGGAAAGCAAAGTGATACTCCAAAGAATTACATGAGTGTTGAAGAATTTAATTACAAATATATAAAAGACAGGGCAAGTGCCGGCAGCTGGAGACGTGGATACGAATACCATTTGAAAGATATGGTGTTTGATACTTATCCTGAGAAAAACTTTTATATGGGAAAAGTTAAAGGTAATTTTCAGGATTTCTATAAAACCGATTTGATATTCAAGAAAAATAAAATTGAGGCTCGCTGTAACTGTCCACTTAAAGAAGAATGGTGTAAGCATGCGGTAGCTGTCGGTTTAAAAGCAATAGATGAGCATGCTTATGAAGACTGGCTTGAAACTAAATTCGGCATTGAACCGAGTTTTCCTGATGAAAATACAGCTCTAACGGAAGCGCCTAAAGGAAATTTTATTTTTCATTTTAATCCCAAACGAAAAGCCAATTTCTTTTCGGTTCTTGTAATGTCAAGAGAAACAGGTAAGGTTGTAAGACAGATTGAACCGATTTTGAGAGCATTGATTGAGGCACAGAAGCAGGATAAAAATTTTGAGCTTAATAATTCGCAAAAGGTTGAAGTTGCAATCTTCCAGCAGCTTTTGACAATATCAAGGCAGGACAAAAAAGCCGGCTGGTATGATATTCCGATTACAAAATTTGGTCCTATGTTCTCTCTTCTTGCAAGAGCAGATGAAGTTCTGGATGAAAAAACAAAAGACCGCTTGAAGTTTGTGGATGAAGAATGGCGGCTGAAATTGTATGTAAACGCAGGAACTCAAGGTACAATTCTGCTTTCACTTGAGTGGATAAGACCAGATAAAGATGATGTTATTCCATTTGAAGAAGTAAGATATTTTTCAAGACATTTGAAATGGGGAAGATATAAAAACCTTATCTTCCCGACAAATGTGGCAATTCAGGCACTTCCGCAGAACCTTATAAAATCCAGTTTTACGGATTTGAAAGATTCTGACGGCGGCAAGTTTATTTATGAGGAACTCCCCCAGCTTCGGGAAATTATGGATGTTGAAATTTCCGAAACCATTAGCAAACTGATGCTTGAGGAACGTCCTCCGCTGAACATTGTGACTATGGGAATTGACTATGACCAGTCACTTAAGGCTACTCTGGAATTTGAATATGACGGGGTGAAAGTTCCGTTTTCCAAAACTGCTGAAAAATCTCCCTATATTACAGTCAAAAAACAGGGAGAAGACCTTGTTTACTGGATAAAACGAAATTATCAGCATGAAATCGAAGCTTATCAAATGCTTCTGGCATGTAAATTTGTTCCTATGCAGACGAACAACCTTGCGCTGGAAAAAGAAAACGCAATTGATTTTTACAACTATTACATCAAACAGGCCGGAGAGGGCTGGAAGTTTGAAGAAAAAGACGATGTGAGTTTCTTCAAGCTTCTTGAGGATCCTTTCAGACTTTGCGCAAAAATTGATTTCAGCGAAGAAGCCTCGGACAGTTTTGATATAACGCTTTACGGTCAGGTCGGTGATGAAATTATTTCATTCAGCGATATTTATGACACGATTCAGAGCGGTGAAAAATACAGCCGTATCAGAAGCCTCGGGTTTGTTGAATTCCCTGCGCAGAATATTTATGCAATGATGCGGGCTTTCAACTCTTTTGATGTTTACAGAAACGCTGATGACAAGTTTACTGTAAAAACATACAGAGCAGGCTTAATAAGCGAACTTCAAAACCTTGATGTAGAACTTGTTTTGAGTGACGAATTCAAAAAATTCTGGGAGCAGATGTCCTCATTTTCAACAGCAGAAGGGGTTGAACTTCCCAAAGACATCAACGCCGAGTTTCGTGAATATCAGATTAAAGGTTACGGCTGGCTGTGGTTTATGTATAAATACGGGCTAAACGGAATTCTTGCGGATGATATGGGGCTTGGTAAAACTTTGCAGGCGCTTGCGGTTGTTCAAAAAGCCAAAGAAGTTGACGGGCCGGCTCCGACACTTGTAATCTGTCCGACAACGGTTGTGTTCAACTGGGAAGCTGAAATCCAGAAGTTTGCACCGACACTCAGCTGTCTGAAGCTTTCGGGAGTTGAAAGAAAAAGCCTGTTTAAAGAAATTCCCAACTATGATGTTGTTATTACAAGTTATGCACTTGTAAGACGTGATATTGAAAAACTTCAAAAATACAATTTCAGATACATAATTCTTGATGAATCGCAAAATATCAAAAATGCACTTTCTCAAACAGCACTTGCTGTCAAAAAACTTAATGCGGATCATAAACTTGCACTTTCCGGCACCCCGATTGAAAATAAACTGGAAGAACTCTGGTCTGTATTTGATTTCTTAATGCCGGGATTTTTGATGAGTGTGTCTGAGTTTAATTACCGTTACGTCAATCCGATTATGGAGCGTGGCGACAAAACAGTTGAAAAACGTTTGAAATTGCAGATTTATCCGTTTATTCTCCGCCGTATGAAGCGTGATGTTGCAAAAGATCTGCCGGATAAAGTGGAAAACATTGCATACTGCGAACTTACAGATGAACAGAAAGATTTCTATTTGCAGGTTCTTGATTCAACAAAAGAAGAACTCTTCAAATCAATTGAACAAAACGGGCTTGAAAAGAGCAGACTTTCAATATTCTCAGCCCTTCTCAGACTCCGTCAGATCTGCTGTCACCCGAGATTGTATGACAAAGAAAATGTTAAACACGTTATGTCATCAGGCAAGTTTGAAAAACTTAAAGTTATGCTTGAAGAAATTATTTCTGAAGGTCACAGAGTCCTGCTGTTCAGCCAATTTGTCAACATGCTTGATATCGTTAAGGATTGGCTTGAAAGAACCGGCATTGATTACGAATACCTGACCGGTAAGACAAAAGACCGTCAGGCTGCCGTTGAAAGATTTAACAACAGTAATATTCCGATATTCTTAATTAGCTTAAAAGCCGGCGGTACAGGTTTGAACCTGACAGGAGCCGATTACGTAATCCACTACGACCCGTGGTGGAACCCTGCTGTTGAAGATCAGGCAACAGACAGAGCTTACCGTATCGGACAGACTAAGAAAGTTTTTGTTTACAGACTTATTACGAAAAATACGGTTGAAGAAAAAATCCAGAAACTTAAGACAATTAAACGCAACCTTGTTGACAGCGTAATTTCGGTTGACAGAAATATCGTAAAATCTCTGACTTTAGACGACATCAGAGAAATCTTCTCTGCGGATTAATATTAGTGTAGATTTTTCTCTGTTCATAAAGAATTCTACTCTCTTTTGCAAGGTGCGGAGGGATAAAGTTCGTCATTCTGAGTGATGCGAAGAATCTAATCGCAACAAATCCTTCGGCTAAAGCCTCCGGATGACAATTTAATAATCAGCTGGATTGCTTCGCTTGCGCTCGCAACGTTCAGCCATTCAACCTTTCAACTCCCCTTCACTCTTCACCCAATAAAGACTATTCATATCTCAAAGCATCAATCGGGTTGAGAAGGGAAGCCTTGTAGGCCGGATAATACCCGAACAAAACCCCGATGGCACCTGAAAATCCAAGCGATAAAATTATAGAAAATGTTGATATTGAAATAGACATATCCGCAAATATATGCAAAAGCTGCGCTCCGCCGACCCCGATGATTACTCCGATAAGCCCGCCGATTACTGACAATAAAAAGGATTCTATCAGAAACTGAATTCTTATGTCTGAAGCCTTTGCTCCGATTGCCATGCGAATACCGATTTCCTTTGTTCTTTCGGTGACTGATACCAGCATAATGTTCATAATTCCTATTCCTCCGACCAGAAGCGATACAGATGCAATTGCTCCTAAAAGAAGCGACATCGTTCTTGCAGAAGATTTTATTGTTTCCTGCATTTCGGCAAGGTTTCGGATTTCAAAGTCATCATCCTGATTTTTGCCGATATTGTGGCGTCTTCTTAAAATGTCGGTTATATCGCTTGCAGCAATACTCAGGGTTTCATCACTCTGGGCTTTTACATTTATCATCTTGATGCTTCCCGGAAAATCCGTTCCGAAAACTTTCTTCTGTGCCGTTGTAATCGGAATAAATACAAGGTCATCCTGATCCATTCCCATTCCGTTTTCGCCTTTGGTTTTTAAAAGACCGATTACTTTAAACGGAACATTTCCGATTCTCATTGTTTTATTTATCGGGTTCATGTCGCCGAAAAGCTCTGTTGCAACAGTATCTCCAACGATAGCAACTTTAGTGCTGTTTTTGATATCTTCAGGAATAAAATTTCGGCCCTGAAGGATGTCGTAATTTCTGATATAAAGATAGGCGGCCGTTGTTCCAGCAACGGTTGTCGCCCAGTTCTGGTTGCCGTAAGTGAGTTGAGAACTTGCGCTTGAGTAAGGTGCTACCGCAAGAACTCCCTGTGCGTTGCTTTCAATAACTTCGGCATCTTTAAGCGTAAGAGATGGTTTCGTGCCGGAACCCATTCTGACACCGCCTGTTGTTGCGGAACTTGAGCGTATCATAAGAAGGTTGCTGCCCATTGATTCCATATCTTTGGCAATTCTTTCGCTTGCGCCGGAACCTACTGCAAGCATTATTATAACTGCGCTTACACCTATGATTATACCAAGAGAAGTCAGCATTGAGCGCATTTTGTTTATTTTTAATGATACTATTGCCATTTTCACGGTTGATTTGAAATCAAGCATAAGTGTTCCTTATCCGCAAAGTTTGCGTTTTGTGTTAATTTCATCGGAAATTATGTTTCCATCTTTAAATCTTACAACACGTTTGCAGTATTCCGCAATGTCAGGTTCGTGAGTTACAAGAATTATTGTCTTGCCGGTTGTTTCGTTAAGTTTTACAAAAAATTCCATAACTTCAATACTTGTTTTTGTATCAAGATTACCTGTCGGCTCGTCTGCTAAGATCAAAGGGGGATCGTTTATAATTGCACGTGCAATCGCAACTCTCTGCTGCTGCCCGCCTGACATCTGGTTCGGCATATGGTCTTCTCTTGCTTCAAGTCCGACTATTTTCAGTGCTGCTTTTGCCCTTTCAACCCGCTCTTCTTCCGGAACTCCCTTATAAATCATTGGAAGTTCTACATTCTCAAGGGCCGTTGTTCTTGCAATAAGATTGAAGCCTTGAAATACAAATCCCATTTTAACATTTCTGATATGGGCAACTTCATTAGGTGTCAGGTGAAGCATATCAATTCCGTCAAGGTAATAACTGCCGGAATTTGGCTTGTCGAGTGTGCCGAGCATATTCATAAATGTAGATTTGCCGGATCCGGATGCTCCCATTATTGCGACAAACTCTCCTTCTTCAACGTTTAGTGACACACAGTTGAGTGCATTAAAGCTGTCCTCGCCTGTTTGATATGTTTTTATTGCATCTTTAACTTCTATAAGCGGCATTTTTATCCTTCTGATTTAAGTTCTAAAACATTCCCGGTCCTCTGCGGCGTTTATTTTGTGCTGTGGTGTTTTTGCCTTTTATGCCCGTAATTATAGGATCGTTTTCCTTAATGTCTTTTGATATAAGTTCCGTAAAGTTATCGTTTCCTGCACCTGTTTTGATGTCATATCTTACCGGTTTATTGTGTTTTAATACCCAGACACCCTGCTTTTCGTATTTTTTGCCGTCTGTGTTCGGCGTAAACTTGAGCGCAATATTTGGCAGGCACAGAACATCATTTCTCTGATTTGTTATGATAGAAACGTTTGCAGTCATTCCTGGTTTAAGTTTCAAATCTTCATTTTTTACATCTACTATTACGGAATATGTAACAACGTTGCTTGTTGTAGTTGAGGCTAGTCTTACCTGAGTAACTTTACCTTTAAACAGGCTGTCTGCGTATCCGTCAAGGGTGTAAGTTACATCCTGTCCCTCTTTCACTTTACCGATATCAGCTTCCGAAACGTTTACTTCGATTTGCATTTCGGTTAAATCCTGTGCAATTGTGAACAATTGCGGAGCCTGAAAGCTTGCGGCAACCGGCTGCCCGAGGTCGATTTCACGGGAAATTACTGTCCCGTCTACAGGAGCGATAATTCTTGTGTAACCGAGGTTCGTTTTTGCTGTTTTTAGTGATGCCTGATATTGAGCAATCTGTGCTTTTGCGGCATTTATCTGTGCAAGATCAGATCTGTATGTGCTTTCAACCTGATCAAGTTCGCTTTTTGCAATGAAATTTTTAGCATAAAGATTTTTGTATCTTACATACATTTTGTAGTCATAATCCATTACGGCCTGAAGCCTTGCAAGATTTGCCTGAGCATTTGCAATCTGGGCTTCATTTTGCTGGACAGTCGCAAGGAAGTTTGCGGGGTCAATCTGTGCCATGGGCTGCCCTTTTTTGACTTCGGAGTTAAAATCAACATAAATTTCTTTGATAAGACCGGATACTGTTGAACCTACACTTACTGTATTTACCGGGTTTATTGTACCTGATGCTTCTACAATTTCAGTGATTGTGCATCTTTTCAAAGGTTGGGTTATATAGTGCACTTTGTTTTTTATCATTACGTAAGACGCTGTTCCGATAGTAAGGGCGAGAAGCACTCCGCCTGTTATTATAAATCTTTGATTTAAAAATTTTTTAATTTCCATTAATTTTTATCCTCAATATTAATTTTTACATTAGGCTTTAAAGCTATAGCCTGTTCAAGTGCAGCACGTGCTACGTTGTAATTGTAAACACCTTCTACATAAGCCTGCTGTGCATTGTTGTAGTTGACTTTGGCATCCTGAAGTTCTATGTAATCTCCGATTCCTACTGAATACCTTCCGTCAGCGAGTTCAAGGTTTTCAAGTGTTTGTTTTACGCTTACTGCAAGAAGCGGAATTTGTTTTTCCAGTTGTATCATATTAATATATGCAGATTGTACTTCAAAATAAATGTTTTGTTTTAAAAGATCTATATCATTCTGTGCAATGTCAACCTGAATTTTTCCTGCTTCGATTTCATTTTTAAGTCCCATGATATTAAAAGATGTATTCAATGTCAGTCCCATATTGAATGAGTTTGTACTATATTGAGAATCTCGGAGAGTGTAGCCTGCAGTGCCTGAAAGAGTCGGATAGTACTGACGTTTAATGTAAAGCAGGGATTGTTTCATTGCTTTTAGTGTATTTTCATAGGCTTTTAAGTCTGGTCTGTTGTCTATTGCTATTTCAACTGATTTTTCAAATGTATATGGGAATGGATCAAATTTAAAGTTTTCCATGACATTTAATTTTTCAACGGAAGAAGTAAGAGTAGCATCACTTACTTCTTTTGGCAGAGTTGTCATGTTGCTTTTTTCGGAAATTTTTTCAAGGTTTACAGGAATTTCATTTCTTTTAAAGTTGAAAGTTTCGGTATTTTTTATTTCATATTCAGGAGCATATGCTATATACATTGAATTATTCAGTTGAACCATAGCGTTTTTGTATTGATTTTCAGCCTGAACAAGTGCAATTTTGGAATCACTCAAATAAACTTCAGCGTTTACAAGATCGATTTTTGAACGAATTCCTTCATCAAAATATGCTTTTGTCCTCTGATAATTTCTTTCATTAATCTGCACATTGGCACGGTTTACGTCAAGAGATGCTTTTGCTGCAAGCACTCCGTAGTAATTGTTTTTGACTGTATAAATGGTTGATAAAACGGTATTGTCAAAACTAAATTGTGAAGAAATCATATTGAATTTTTGCATTTTTATTCTTGCATTAGTTTTTCCAAAGTTCCATATAAGTTGATTTACTGAAGCCTGAGCATTGTAGTAGCTGTTTTCATAGTTTCTGATTCTGGACTTGCTGTCATTGTAATTCAAGCCTGTGCCGAGGGTTATTGTCGGGAAAAAGTCTGATTTTGCAAGGTTTACGTCTGTTTTGCTCAGTCTGTAATTGTATTTTGATTTTTTAATATTCGGGCTGTTCTTAAGTGCAATTTCGATACAGTCATTCAGTGACAGAACCATACCTTTCTGAACCGCCGCAAATTCTGCTGAAAAGACCGGGGTAAATGATATAAATAAGCCTGTGATAACTAAAAATATTTTTATTTTGCCGGCAAGTTTCAATTCTTTTTTGTCCTCAATTTCTTCTCACATGCAACTAACGATTTTAGTATAATTTTTGTTCATTTTAATCATGTATAAAGATTAAATTTATAAAAACGGACTTGAATTGTAACACTAAATAAATCATTTTTTCGGAATAGCTTGCATGCATTTATGTTATTGTATTATAATTACAGAAAAACAGAGCTTGTATTTTGTAATTATTCTGTGAGGGAAGTTGAATGGAAAAGAATATTATTTGTATTAAATGGGGAAATAAATTCGGGCCGGAATATGTCAACAGGCTTTACAAAGCTGTTGATAAAAATATGACTCTTCCTTACAGATTTGTATGCTTTACAGATGACGGAAACGGTCTTTTGCCTCAGGTTGAAGTAAGAGATCTCCCCGATTTTGTCGTTAATACAGAAATTCCTGACAGAGGCTGGAGAAAACTTTCGCTTTTTCAAGAACAGCTTGCTGATTTAAAAGGTCTGGCTCTGTTTTTGGATCTGGATGTTGTTATAAGAAAAGATTTGACTCCATTCTTTGAAGAAGAAGGCGACTTTTTGATTGTTAAAGACTGGGATTTTCCAAACGCAGTGACCGGAAACTCTTCTGTATTCAGATTTGAAGTCGGCAAGTATCCGGAAATTCTGGAAAATTTTTATAAACTCGGCAATGATGTCGTAAAATATTACCGGAACGAGCAGGCTTATTTGTCTGATGAAATGTACAAAAAGGGTATTCTGAAATACTGGGACAAATCTTGGTGTGTAAGTTTTAAGCGTCATTGTCTTCAACCATTCCCGTTGAACTTTTTTAAGGAGCCGAAAGAGCCTGAAGAACCGAAGATTATTGTGTTCCATGGTAGACCTACTCCTGCGCAGGCTCGTAGAGGCTACATGGGCAAAGGCGGACTCAGATATGTTAAGCCGACAACATGGCTCGACAAATACGGCGAATTTTAGGGCTTAAATAAGGTTTTAAATATGATTAATGTCGGTCTGGCTTGTGACGAAAATTATTCAAAATATGCAGGTGTTGTAATTGCATCTGTATTAGCTAATGCATCCGACTCTGATGAATTATGTTTCTATATTTTGACCGACGGATTGAGCGATGAGAAAAAATCAGAAATACTTAAGCTGAAAGATATAAAGATTTGTGAAATAAATTTTATAACGTTGGAGGAACAACTTTTTGACGCTTACAAAAATATAAAAACTCATTCTTATTTACCTCTTAATGCCTATTTTAGACTAAAACTGTCAAATATTTTACCTAATGTAGAAAAGATTATTTATCTTGACTGTGATGTTGTTGTTAATAAAAGTTTGAAAGAACTTTATGATGCGGAGCTTGGTGAAAATATTCTCGGCGGAGTTCTGGATATCAATAAAAGAATGCTTAAGAAAAATACGTCTTATGTTAATTCTGGAATGCTTGTAATGGATTTGAAGAAAATCAGAGAATACAATATCGAGGATGAATTTCTTAGCTGGACTCAAAAGCATATTGATACAATTAAAATGGGTGATCAGGAAATTATAAATGAAGTTTTGAAAGGTAAGATAAAAGTTCTTGATGATAGATGGAATGTTCAGTCAAGTAATTTTACAAACCGCTCAAGTTACACAAAAAATCCATGGATAATCCATTTTGTTTCTAAAAGAAAGCCATGGCATTTTGCGTCATTCAGCTACCACAAAGATTATTATTTTAAATATTTGCAGCTTACACCGTGGGCTTTATCAGAAGATGAGAAAAAATACTGGTATGAACAAAATAAATTGGCTTCGTGCTGGGAGTACCTTAAGTATAGACCGTTTTTTATGTTCAGACCTTTGTTTTATAAAGCTCTTTTTTATACTTACATAAAACCTGTTGATTAGTTTTTATAGTAGGATTAGTTTTTACCTGATTATTAAAGTTGTTTGATAATAAAAAACACTTACATTAGAAAATTTAGACAAGGATTCGCTTATATTAGGGTATTTGTAAACAACAAAGAAAATATTTTGTCATGCATAACTTGTTTCATCATTACAAAGAGATCCTAAAATAAATTCAGGGCGAAAATACAAAATGTCTTTTTATCGTTGTTTAATTATTCTAAGAGGAGTAAAGAATTCCATAATTGTTCCATTACGTTAGGAGATAATTATAAAATTTTTATGCCTGACGTTTGAATACCCAGAAATCTTTCTGGAACATTACAAGGAACGGAACTATTTCAAGTCTTCCTATAAGCATTGAAGCAATCATTATAATTTTTGTGAGTTCATGCATACTGCTGAATGATCCCATAGGTCCTGTAATTGCTCCAAAGCCGGGGCCTATATTTCCCAGAGAGGTTATTGAACCGGTCAAGCCTATTACAACATCTTTTTCTACCATAGTAATCAGCAGTGCTCCGATTGCAAAACACAGAAAATAAAAGAAAATAAATACAACCGTCTGATTTAAAATTTCATGCTGAATAATTACGTTGTCAACTTTAACGTTTAAAATGGCATTTGGATGCAAAACTTTAGTTATAGCATTTTTCATTGATTTATATACAAGAATCCATCTCATCATTTTGATGCCGCCGCCGGCAGAACTTGCGCATGAACCCATAAACATAACCGTAAATAAAAGTACCTGCGGGACAAAGCTCCATTGTGCAAAATCGACACTTGCGCTTCCTGTTGATGTCGTGATACTTGCAACCTGATAAAAAGCGTGCATCAGACTGTCTTTTATTGTATAACCGTCAGAAAAATAAAGCGATAATGCTATTAAAAGCGACATTATACAAATCATTCCGGCATAAACTCTGAATTCTTCATTTTTAAAGATAAGCATGGGTTTCTTTTGAACAACAACTTTGTATTGAAGAATAAAGCTTGCGCCTGCAAGAAACATAAAAACAGTAGTAATCCAGATTGCAGCGTTTGAATTGTAACCTGCAAGGCTTTGAGGATTAGGTGAAAATCCTCCTGCGGCAAGGGTTGATAGTGAATTACACACACAATCAAACCACGGCATTCCGGTGAAATGAAGAAGAATAATTTCAATAACAGTTAATCCTGCATAAATTTTCCAGAGAGCACCAGCAGTGTTTCTGATTCTCGGGGTAATTTTGTCTTCAGTGGGACCCGGAGCCTCCGCAAAGAACATCTGTCGTCCAGCAACTGCAAACTGAGGTAAAATGGCAATAAATAACACGATTATGCCTAAACCGCCCAGCCATTGTGAAAGTGATCGCCAGAAGAAAAACGCTTCAGGATAATCAAAATTTGTAAGTATTGTTGCACCTGTTGTCGTAATCCCGGAAACAGCTTCAAACAGCGCATCTGTCGGTGTTAAACCATAAAATAGATATGGTGTTCCTGAAATTATTCCGAATAAAATCCATGATATCGCAACGATTAAAAGAGCTTCTGATTTTTTGATATCGTTAAGATTTTCTATTGTCGAGGCATCTTTTACATATTTTCTTAAAAGATATCCTATAATAATTGAAGATAATCCTGATATTAAAAACGGATAAATAGATTCGTAATCTCCGTAGATTATCGCAACTACAATTGGAATCAACACAACAAGCCCAATATATTTAAGAATAAGTCCGAGGGCATTTGCTAGATAATTTATACGCATACTATTTCACCTTAAAGAATGTTTTAATTTCTGGAGCGTCTTCAGCCTTTGTAAATATAATCAAAACGTCACCTGATCGGAGTTCAGTGTCGCCTTTAGGTATAATAACCGCATTTTTTCGCTCGATAATACCTATAATTGCACGTTTAGGAAGGTTTAAATCCATAAGTTTACGACAGCTGAATTCCGGCAGAACCCCGATTTCCAAAACTTCGCCCTGGCCCTGTTCTACGGTTGCAAGAATATCAACATCATTTTCCTGCAAGTCGTTTCGAACTTCATTCAAAGCCGAATTTTTTGGAGATATTGCAATATCAATTCCGACTTTCTCAAACAGAGGAATGTTCAAAACTTTAGAAACTCTTGCAATAACCCGTTTAACACCTAATTGTTTTGCAAGAAGTGAGCATAGCAGGTTTCTTTCATCATTATTAGTAACGCTGATTACAACATCAGAAGATCCTATGTCTTCTTCATCCAGAAGTTTCAAATCTGTGCCGTCACCGTTTATTACAAGAGTGTTTGTAAGTTCTTCCGCCAGATAGTGGCATCTTTCAAGATTTTTTTCAATAACTTTAGTTTTAATCTTAAGAGTCTCAAGGCTTTTTGCAAGCATAAGCCCCACATTTCCGCCTCCGATTACAGCAACATTTTTTACGTATTCTTTTTCGTGAAAGAATGTACCGGCAAGAATGTCAAGCGAATGCGATGTTCCCATAAAGATAAGTTTGTCGCCTGCTAAAATTTCCGTTTCTCCGTTAGGGATGAAAAGCTGTCCATTCCTTGTAATTCCGACAATAAGAGTTTCTTCAGTAAATCCGATATCTTTTATTTTTTTGCCTATTATGGAAAGTCCTTCTTTTACTTTGTACTCAAGAAGTCTGGCTTTGCCATCAGCAAAATTTTCAACATCAAGTGCGTGTGCAACTGTTACAATTCTGAAAATTTCCTGAGTCAAAAGTTCTTCAGGCCATATTATATAGTCAATGAAAACATCAGTAAAATAATCATCGTTTTTTTCATAAGTCAGAGTATTTTTGTATTCTTCTTTGCTAACAAAACAGATAGTTCTGATTTTGCCGTACCGTTTAGCCGCAAGGCAGGCAACAATATTTATTTCATCCATTGCTGTGCAGGCAATAAATATATCTGCATTTTTTATATCAGCACTATTTAATACCTCAAGGTCAGAAGCATTTCCTTGAATGAAACTGATATCCAACTTATTAAATTCATCGGTACGGTTTTCTTCTTTGTCAATTATTGTAATATCATGGTCTTCAAAGAATTCCGTAGCAAGCAGGCAACCCACCTCCGTTGCCCCGAATATTATTATCTTCATGATAAGAAAACTTTACCGCAAACTAAAAAAAAAAACAATATATTGCAGGTGTTTCCAGCAGCATCTAAATGAATTGATATAACGCAAAAATAATCAGATTTTGGGCAAGATTAAGCACAAGCAATGCTACAATTGGTGAAAAATCAATCATTCTGTAAGGCGGTATCCATCTTCTGAATATAGCAAGATATGGTTCTGTTGATTGATAAATAAACCTCCATGGCTGTCTGTACCAGTCCAATCTCGGAATCCAGCTCAATAGAAGTCTTGTGAATATAAGGATATAAAATAATAAAAATATATTATTTATACCGTAAAGCAATCCTTTTATCATTGATAGTACCTTTTAAATTTTAGAGTCTAGATTTTTTTTGTGTTTCAGCGCAATTACAATTGTTCCGTTCTGATGGAATTTTTTCAATCAGCTTAAAGAGCAGAGTTTTAAGATTTGAAAGATTTTTGTCAAATGCTTCAATAACTTCATGGTGTGATACCGGCGGAACATCTCCGACAAGACCTGCGTCATAATCTGTTATTAAAGAAATATTAAGCGGGCACATATCCATTTCTTTAACAAGATAATTTTCAGGGAAAGCTGTCATATTAATAACTTCCCAGCCCTGATTTGTAAAGAATTTAGATTCGGATTTTGTAGAAAATCTCGGCCCGTTAATAACAACAACTGTTCCGGTCTCGTGGATGTTAATGCCCATTTCTTTACCTGTTTCAATTGCGAGTTTTCTTAATTCAGGGCAGTAAGTTTCGGCGGCCGATGGGTGAGTAACAATAGGTCCTTCAAAGAAGGTTGATTTTCTTCCGTCTGTCCAGTCAACAAATTGGTCACAAATTACAAAATCTCCTGGTTTTACGTGTTTTTGAAGGCTTCCTGCAGCACATGGGGAGATTACTCTTTCAACCCCAATGGATTTCATAGCCCAGACGTTCGCTCTGTAGTTTAAAAGGTGTGGCAGAATGGTATGGTTTCTGCCATGTCGCGGCATAAATGCAACTTTATGAGGGCCGACCGTGCCTATAAAAAGGTTGTCGCTCGGCATCCCGTAAGGAGTTTCAATCCTTACTTCTTCAATATTGTCCAAAAATTTGTAAAATCCTGAACCGCCAAATACACCTATAGTTGCAAGTTTTTTGTTTTCCATTCTGCATCTCCTTAAAAACTGTTTAATTCCTTATGTAAATATTAACATAAAAAAAATATTATTATAGTAAACTTAATAATTTGACTTTATACTTGACAAATAAATGTAGAATTTACAATTGCTAAATACCTGTCCTGAGCGGGTTTTGGCGAGTGGTTTTGGATAAGGGGTTGAAATTTAAAATTTTTGTAATATTATGGATGTATAGATTTGGTTCCTGAAGGTCAAAAAACTTTCAGAGAAAGAGGAGAGAAAAAGACTTTTCAGGGGCTTGCAATTTACAACCAGAGGATTACATTTTGAGAAAATTATTATTAATCACTTTTACACTCATGTGTATGTTTTGTCCTATGTCTGCAAATGCTGCGGATGTGAATACTGTAAAGGCTACTATCGTTAAACATGCACTGGAGATGGGAGTAGATCCTGCAATTGCTCTTTCAATTGCAAGAACCGAATCAGGTTTCAGGCACGAAGCAAAAAGCAGCCATGGAGCTGTCGGAGTATTTCAGCTTATGCCGTCTACTGCAAGAAGAATGGGATTAAACCCGTATCTGCTGAATGATAATATCAAAGGCGGTATTATGTATTACAAGATGATGTACAAAATGTTTGGTTCAATGGAATTGGCGCTTGCTGCTTACAATGCGGGCCCGGGCAATGTGAAAAAATACAATGCCGTGCCTCCTTATGCTGAAACCAAGCGTTTTGTAAACAAGATTATGGCGGATTATCATAATTACAAGGCTAATCCTGATCTTATGATGGTAAAGGCCGCAAAGCCTGCCGCCTCAGCAAAGCCTCCGGCTCCGAAAGTTGAACCTGTTAAGCCAAGTGTTGAGTCGCTTGAAGAATTGCCGATAGAATTGGAAATCGAAGCAACTACGCTCGCTATATAGGTCTTAAGAATTTTAAAACATAAAAAAAGGAATCTTTTAAAAGATTCCTTTTTGGTTTATTATAATTAAATTTTTTATCCGTTATATGCTTCATAAAAGGCTTTAAGCAATTCCTGACCTTTAATGATAGATTTATAATTTACGTTTTCTTCAGATGAGTGCATATTTTGAACGTCCGCAAGCCCGACAAGAAACGGAAGAAATTTTTCGCCTTTAGAATTTGTTCTGTTTGCATAAATATGGGTTTCAGCACCTGCGTGGAACGAAGAAATCTCAGGTTTTATGCCGGTCTTTTTAGCAACAGCTTCAAACAAAATCGGAATATAATCGTCGTCAGCTTTTTCAAACGGGGGAAGATGTTCTTCAAATGTTATTTTAGCTTCTGCAACCCCTTGATATTGTCTGTTGAAATCATCAATTTCAAAAATCATTCTGTCTTTCAATTCATTTTCCATCTCACGGCTTGAACTTCTGATTGAGTAACTGGCATCGGCAGCGGTGTTAATAATATTTGTCACGTTTATGTTTCCGGAAGTAATTCCCCCTATGTTACAGGAGGTTATGACTTCTCCGTCTTTGGAATAATATACGCCCTGCGGAAGATTTGAAACAATATCAGCGATTAATTTTGCGGCGTTTTCTCTTGAGGTATCTGCGATATCAATTCCGGAATGACCGCCTTTAAAGCTGTTTACGTGGATTTTAACGGTTGTATAGCTTGCGCCTGAGGTCATAAGCTGTCCGAGGCTGTCGCTGTCAAGTACAAGGGCATATTTTGAATTTAGTTTGTCAAATTCAATGTTCCTAATGCCGGAGGCTCCGTTTTCTTCATCTCTGGTGAATACCAGTTCCAATTCTCCGTGCGGGGCATCTGATTTAGACAATTCCGTTGCAAAATAAAGCGCATTTGCAAGTCCGGCTTTGTCGTCGGCACCGAGAGTTCTGCCTTTTGCTCTTATCAAATCTCCGTCAAGATAAGTTACAACAGGGCTGTCATCTCCTATTACATCCATATGCGCCGACAAAAGAAGCGGCGGTTTGGTTGTGTCTGTTGCCGGAATTTTAATCAGGACATTCTGGTAATTATCTAGCCTATATTCAAGTGAATTTTCTTTGCAGTATTTCCCGAGCCACTCAATTACTTTTTCTTCCTGCAATGACGGTGACGGAATTTCTGCAAGTGTGCAGAATAAATCTATCAATTTATTTTGTTCTCTCAAATCTTCAATAAGCATATCAAACTCCTTGGTAAAATCTGTCCGTCACAGTATTATAACACAGAAAATAATTATTTTATACTATATTTAAAAAATCTTTGAAAGTTTATAATGTTTTATCTTAGAAAAGCAATGCTGACACCGTCTCCGCCTTCGCCTTCGCCGCCGGGCCTGAAATCTTTCAGATAAGGCGACGTTTTTAAAAATTCTCTGACAGCGGATTTAAGAGCACCTGTTCCGTGTCCGTGGATAACTGTGACTTCACTGAAGCCGGCAAGGCTTGCCTGATCGAGAAACAGTTCCAATTCGTCAAGCGCATCTTCTACTGTTTTGCCTCTGATGTCGCATCTGTTTGAGATTTCCCGTTTTCTGAGTTCAAATCTTTCTGTCATTACGGGTTTATAGCCGGTGGATTTTGTTTCATATTTTTTGTCATAAGGGGCTAGTTTATTTTTATCCATCTGAGTTTTAATATTTCCCATTTGTACCAGAACTTTTCCTTTTTTGTCAGGTTTTGAAAGAAGGGTTACAGTCTGGTGAAGTTCTTTTACAAGAAGTTTGTCGCCGATTTGAATGTTTTCAAAATCAACGGGAGCGTATGTGTTTTTTTCATCATATTCATCAAGTTTTTCTCTGAATCCCTGCTCCAGTTTTGCGAGTCTTGAATACGATCTGCGTGCTATTTTTTCTGATTTTTCTTTGCGCATATCATCAATAATTGATTTTAATTCGGCTCTTACTTCAAGCATTTCGTAGTCAAATTTTGTTTTAATATTTTTGATAGTTTTTTTCTTGTCTTTTTTAATAGCCTCAAGATTTTCTTCATATTCTTTTTTGAGTTCGTCGGCTTCTTCTTTAGCAATTTCGGTGTTTTTAAGGTTGTCACTCAGTTCCTGCTGTGTTTGCTGCAATTTTTCAACCACAAGAATTGACGGGTCTTTTTGTTCTATCAAAATTTCTTTTGCTTTTTCCGTTATTTCTGGGGGCAGACCGAGATTGGCAGAAATTGCAATAGCGTTGCTAAGGCCGGGAATTCCGATAAGAAGTTTATATGTAGGCTTGAGCGAATTTGTGTCAAACTCGACAGATGCGTTTTTAAAATACGAATTTGAATATTCAAGAGCTTTTAATTCGCCGTAATGGGTTGTAATAGTTGAGTAAACTCCTTTTTCGGCAAGATTTTCAAGTATAACTTTTGCTAGTACCGATCCTTCTTGCGGATCTGTACCGGCGCAGATTTCATCCAGAAGAACGTAAGTATCTTCGTCTGATTTTTCCGTAATTTCAATAATATTTTTCATATGGGAAGAAAATGTTGAAAGACTCTGCAGAATGCTCTGGTCATCTCCGATATCCGCAAAAACTTTTTTGAACGGATAGAGTTTTGCCATTGTGCAGGGAAGAAAAAATCCTGCCTTAGCCATAAGAATAAACAGTCCGATTGTTTTGATTGTGACGGTTTTTCCGCCGGTGTTGGAGCCCGTAATTATTATTGATTTATAATCTTTTCCTATTTCAAAATCGTTTGCGACAATATGTTCTACCGTTCCAATAAGAAGCGGATGTCGCATATTTTCAAATTGAACAACTTTGTTTTCTTTTGTCAGTTCCGGTTCGATCGCCTCAATTCTTGCCGCATATCTTGCTTTTGCAAAATGAAAATCAATTTCACCCAGAGTTCTTTCTGCGATTTTAAGATCGGTCATTCTTTCTTTTAACAGCAAAGAAAGTGAAACCAGAATTTTAACTTCTTCTGAGTGAATTTGTGATTTGATTTCTCTGATTTTGTTGTTAATCGAAATAAGCTCTTCCGGTTCAATATAGAAGGTTTTGTTTGTCGCCGAAACATCGTGGACAATACCTTTTACTTTGTTTTTCGAAGGTGCTTTAACCTGAAAAACGATTCTGTCATCACGGGTTGTGTAGATGTTTTCCTGAAGATGTTTTGAAAATTCCGTTGAATTTAACAGGTCATTAACTTTATTTTTAAGATTTTTTTCATTGTCGCTAAGTGACGCCCATAGACCTTTAAGTTCAGGAGTTGCATCTTTTTTTATTTCAAGACTTTCATCAAAAGTATCAAAAATCTTATCTTCAATATCTTTTGCGGAAATAAGTCTGCCTGAAAGTTCTATCAGAAGCGGAATTTTTGTCTGTTCCGAGTTGTCCGAAAGAAATTTTTTGACAAGGCGGGATGACCGCAGAGTTTTAGCTGCATCAGTCAATTCTTCAGGTGTGAGGTAGCTGATGAGTGAATTTTTTCGGATTGTATCAATATCTGCAACAAACCCTACCGGAATATCAAGTGCATAATCTAAAAGGCTTTTGGCTTCTTTTGTATATTCAAGAGCCTTTTCTATGTCTTCATATTTTTCATAAATCATAGCATTCAAAGCAAGCTTTTTACTCTGGGAGGTTTTTGCAAAAAGCGAAACTTTTTCCTGTATTTTGTCAAATTCTAATGTCTTCAGTGTCTTTTCTTCGATACTCATAAGGCAATTTTACTATTAAAAGCAGGTTTTGCAAGAGGATTGGTCTGTCAGGTTCGGAGAAATTTACTTCTTGCATTGGTGCTGTTTTTTAATTACAATATTATATGTTGATAGTAAATCATAACATATAAGAAGGGGATATAAAATGGCTGTAGAAAGACAAAGAGTTATAGAACAGGACAAAATGGAAAGACGTCATAATTTTGATCCTGTTGAGAGCAACCTCACACAGGATCAGGTCAAGCTTGAAGCTTCAAGATGTTTGAACTGTAAAAATCCGCAGTGTGTAAAGGGGTGTCCGGTTAATATTCAAATACCTCAGTTTATTCATGAGATTAAAGAAGGCAACCTTGACAAAGCAGGTGAAATTATCAGAGAAACAAGTATGCTTCCTTCTGTATGCGGCAGAGTCTGCCCGCAGGAAAGACAGTGTGAAGGTAAATGTATTCTTGGAATAAAAGGCTTGCCTGTTGCTATAGGGGCTCTGGAAAGATATGTCGGCGATAATACTAAAGCTGATATGCCTGAAATTAAGCCGTCAGGAAAAAAAGTTGCAATTGTCGGGTCAGGCTGCGCCGGAATTACTGCTGCTGCGGATTTAAGAAAAGCAGGTCATGAAGTTGTCGTATTTGAAGCACTCCATGAACTCGGCGGAGTTTTAAGATACGGTATTCCTCCATTCAGACTTCCCCGTACTGTTTTGGACAGAGAAATTACAAACCTTAAGGCTATGGGCGTTGAATTTCATACAAACGTTGTTGTCGGAAAATCTATTACACTTAAGCAGCTAAAAGATGACGGATTTGATGCAATATTTATCTGTTCTGGTGCAGGGTTGCCGAAAATGCTCCACGTTCCTGGTGAAAACCTTAACGGTGTTTTCTCCGCAAACGAATTTTTGACACGTGTAAACCTTATGCATGCAGGCCAGCCCGACAGCCCGACACCTTTAAGAGTCGGCAAAAAAGTTGCCGTGTTCGGCGGCGGAAACGTTGCGATGGATGCCGCAAGAACTGCTGTCAGAGTCGGTTTTGAAGAAGTTTACATCATCTACCGCCGTACGGAAAAAGAACTTCCGGCTCGTTTGGAAGAAATCCGCCACGCAAAAGAAGAAGGTGTTATCTTCAAGTTCCTTTATGCGCCGAAAGAAATTATCGGAGAAGAAGGTTACGTAAAAGCCGTTGAACTGGAAGTTATGGAACTTGGCGAACCTGACGAAAGCGGAAGACGCAAACCTGTTCCGACCGGTAAAATAGAAACCGTTGACCTTGATACCGTAATCGTTGCGCTCGGTACTGGCCCGAACCCGATTATTCAGCGTTCAGCCGAAGCCGACGGTATCGAAATAATTACGGATAAAAAAGGCTATATTACGGTTGACGGTGAAACCCGTGCTACAAACATTCCGACTGTTTACGCAGGCGGTGACGTTGCGCCTGTCGGGGAATCCAACGCAATTAATGCAATGGGTGCCGGCAAAAAAGCTGCTAAAGCAATCAATGAATTGTTAAGCAAATAAATTTGTTATAATAACGTCAGGTGCAGGAATTTCGTACAGGAATCGAGCCTGACGTTATTAATTTTCAGGGGAGCTTGTGAAAAAGAGATTTTTGTTACTTTATATATTGCTGATGCTGTCAATTATGCCGGTGCAGGCATTGCAGCTTGACCTGTCCGTGGATGAAGAAATCAGGAAAAATTACAACCCCTCGAAACTGGAGCAGGAAAGTCTTCCGCCTTTGCCAAAGACAGCAACACCCTCAAAAACCGTAACCACAAAACCAAAATCAACAACTTCAACAAACACTGCTCCGCCAAAAACTACTCCTGTTATTTCAGAACCTTCAAGAAAAAAAGTTAATAAAAATCTTCCCGGAACAACCCTGACGCAGGATGATTTTACTGCCATAAAAATTAAAAAAGGTACAAAATTCCGTCTTAAATCAAACAATCTTGTTTCTGATTATCTGAAACCCGGCTCAAAAGTCAGTTTTACTTCTCTTACACCGGTTTACCAGAGGTATGTGACAATTCCCGCAGGAACCGTATTCACTGCATCTGTTGTTGATTCGCACCTTCCGCAGATTACGGGTAACGGCGGACTTGTAGAATTGAAAATAGAAACGGTTCAGTTTAAAGGCCGTACTTATTCTGCTCATGGGAAAGTCACAAAAGCCAATCACAAAAAGATTTTCATAAACAACATAAAAGGCAAGCGCCAGTACTGGAAAGGTGTTGCAAATCAGGTTGAAAAAGGGCACAAGTTCTACAAGAAAACCCGTGTGACCTCACAAAAGCTTGCGGAAAATCCCGTTGGTGTAATAATTTCTCCTATACCGACAGTTGTTGGTGTTGTTGCTTATGTCGTTAATCTTGCAGGTTCTCCGGTATTTTCAATAGGCTATAAAGGCGGAAGGGTTTCAATCCCTGCCGGAAGCGAGTTTGAAATTAAACTGCAGGAAGATGTTTATTTGAGTTTATAAGAAAAGGAAAGTTTAGTGAGTGACGAATTTGATTACAAAGAATTTGCAAATCAGCTGAGGTTTCAGATTAGAGGTCTAATATCTAAAAAATACAGTGAGAGCGAAATTTACGTTCGTGACTTGGTTTACAAATATTCTGTTCGGGCCGGAGAGCGTGTAATTTCAGAAAACTGTAAAGATAATTACTTGCGAAGTATAGTTGTACAGGTTATTGCGGAGTGGGTTTTTCACAAAACCATTGACCTTATTGCCTCAGGAGTGCCGGAAGAACTACATGAAACCGTTTTGAATAATCTGTATTCGGATTTGTATGACTTTGAAATAAAAAAATTGAAACAAATGGAGGTACTGGATGCATATGGTCCACAAAGAGAGGCTTTTCTGATAAAAATAGAAAAAAACGTTAACGAAAGTTTTAAAAAATCTCTCAAAGAATTGTCGGATAAAAATTTAATTGACAAAAAGATTTATAATAAAGCAATAAAACATTCAAACATGGATGAAATGTATTTGCAGTCGCTGCAAGATGCTGCTAAAATACAGATTTCGGTGTTTGATGTGTTAAAAGGCAATATTTATTTTAGCATAGTATTTCCGCTCTCGCTTGTCGTTTTTTATTTAATGACGGTTGCGTCTTTTTTATCAGGGAATATAGTATTTGGCTTTTTTGCTCTGGCACTTTTCTGCGTTCTTCTCTGGCGATTTTTGACATACGAAACCGATGTAAGTTTAAGAAATTTTGACAGTACTATACCTGTTTCTATATGGGATGTTATAAAAGGACACCCTTATGTTGCTGTTTTGCATTTTGGGGCATTGCCTGCAGTATTGATGTTAATAATTTATTTTTTTGATAGAGTAAGTTTGGTAGGCGGTATTATTTCGGTTATAATGTTTCTTATAGTTTTAAGAAGTTTTCTGATTATAAAAAATGATATTTCGTATTTTTATCCGGAATGATATTAAACATTATTCTTTTTGCGTTTTGGTGCTGTCAGGTCGTAACTTATTTGTATAAGGTTTAAAAAAGTTTTTTATCAATATTGTTTAATAATTCGGTTAATTTTTTCTGTTCGTTTTAACCTCATTCTTGTTGCGAAAGAATAAGAATAGTTTTGTTACAATGTTGTAATAAATTTTAGTTTGAATTATAATATCTGCGTGTAATGACTTAATTTAAAGAGGGAGAGTTTATGTTTAAGAAATTACTTTCATCCAAAACAATGGCTGCTCTTTGTGCTGCTTTGTTTTGTGCGGTTTCTCCTGCTCTTGCAAGTGAAGCCGATTTAGTTGTTCCGAGTATTAAAGACGCAAGCCTCTCAAGCTACAATTTGCTTTTGATCGGTATTGCAATTTCCGTTATCGGTTTGATATTCGGATTTATTGAATTTATGCGGATTAAGAAATTGGAAGTCCACGCTGCAATGGCAGATGTCGGAAATACAATTTTTGAAACATGCAAAACTTACCTGATTCAGCAAGGTAAATTCCTGCTGGTTCTTGAAGTTCTGATTGGCCTGTGTATAGCTTTCTATTTCGGCTATCTGCAGGGAATGCCGTTGAAGAACGTATTGATTATTCTTGCATGGTCTGTAATCGGTATTTTAGGTTCTTATGCCGTTGCATGGTTCGGTATCAGAATGAATACCCTTGCAAACGCAAGAACTTCTTTTGCATCATTGAAAGGCAACCCGCTTAACGTATTGAACATTCCGTTGAAAGCAGGCATGTCAATCGGTGTCTGCCTTGTATCAGTTGAATTGATTTTGATGCTTACAATTCTTTTGTTTGTGCCGGGCGAAATTGCAGGTGCATGCTTTATCGGTTTTGCAATCGGTGAATCATTGGGTGCTTCTGCACTTCGTGTTGCAGGCGGTATCTTTACAAAAATTGCTGATATCGGATCAGATTTGATGAAAATCCAATTCGGTATCAAAGAAGACGACCCGAGAAACCCCGGTGTTATTGCTGACTGTACCGGTGACAACGCAGGTGACTCTGTAGGTCCGACTGCAGACGGATTTGAAACTTACGGTGTAACAGGTGTTGCGCTTGTTTCATTTATTCTTCTTGCTGTTGCAGGGCCTGAAAATCAGGTTCAGCTATTGACCTGGATTTTCGTTATGAGATTCTTAATGATTGTAACTTCTGTTGTTGCATACTGGATTAACGGGGTTGCAGACAGAATTTACGCAGCAAAAACAGAAAAATTTGATTTTGAAAAACCTTTGACCAACCTTGTTTGGTTGACATCTATACTTTCAATCGCAATGACTTTTGGCGTAAGCCACTGGCTGCTCGGCGGTTTGGAAGGAAACTTGTGGCTCGTTCTTTCCTGCATAATTTCTTGCGGAACTCTTGGAGCTGCTTTGATTCCTGAATTCACCAAAATCTTCACTTCACCTAAAGCTAAACATACCGAAGAAGTTGTTACAGCTTCACGTGAAGGCGGTGCATCACTTACTATCCTTTCCGGTATTGTTGCAGGTAACTTCTCTGCATTCTGGATTGGTATGGTAATCGTTCTTCTGATGGGACTTGCTTATGTCGCATCAACATTCATTCCGGAAGCTCTTATGATTTATCCGTCAGTATTTGCTTTCGGGCTTGTAGCGTTCGGTTTCCTCGGAATGGGCCCTGTTACAATCGCTGTTGACTCTTACGGCCCCGTAACCGACAACGCTCAATCAGTTTATGAATTATCTTTGATTGAAGAAATTCCGAATATTTCTGAAGAAATCGAAAAAGACTTCGGTTTCAAACCCGACTTTGACAACGCTAAAAAATACTTAGAAGAAAATGACGGTGCAGGAAATACGTTCAAAGCTACTTCAAAACCGGTGTTAATCGGTACTGCGGTAGTTGGTGCGACAACAATGATTTTCTCATTGATTCTTGTTATCAAATCAACTCTCGGTATTGAACCGGAAATGATTTTGAACGTACTTAACCCGTACACACTTCTCGGGTTCCTCGCAGGCGGTGCAGTAATCTACTGGTTTAGCGGCGCATCTATGCAGGCTGTTACAACAGGTGCATATTCCGCAACCGAATACATCAAAGAAAACATCAAACTTGGCGAAGCTGATTCAAAGAGTGCCAACGTTGCAAACTCTAAAGAAGTTGTTAAAATCTGCACACAGTATGCTCAAAAAGGTATGATTAATATCTTTATTGCACTGTTTACGTTTGCACTTGCCTTTGCTTGTTTATCAGCACCGGCAGGGTTTACATCAGCACCTGTAGCGTTCTTTGTAAGCTACCTGATTGCAATTGCAGTATTTGGTCTTTTCCAGGCAGTATTTATGGCAAACGCCGGCGGCTGCTGGGATAACGCTAAGAAAATCGTTGAAGTTGACTTAGCCGAAAAAGGCACTCCGCTTCACGAAGCAACCGTTGTCGGCGACACTGTCGGCGACCCGTTCAAAGATACATCTTCTGTTGCAATGAACCCGATTATCAAGTTCACAACCCTGTTCGGACTTCTTGCAATGGAAATCGCAATTTCTGAAAGCTTCAGAAATATTGCACCGGTTGCCGGATGGATATTCTTAGTAATCGCTTTGATTTTCGTAATCCGCTCATTCTATGCAATGAGAATTCCGTCAAAACCAAAACTTGATCCGGAACTGGAAGCCCAACTGGCAGCTGAACTGGGTGTTGAACTTGAAGACACACAAAATCCTGAATCTTAAAGAGCAAAATAGGGAGATGAGTATTATCTCATATAAAAAGCGCCGGAGCGAAAGTTCCGGCGCTTTTCTAATAAAACAATTGTAAATTAATGTAAAATTATCTCTAAAAACTGTAAAGATTAATCCTACCAATTCCGTAAAAAGACAATGTGTAGATAATTTAAAGGAGAAAATTTATAATGGGTGCAGACAAAATTAATAGTGCAGGTTCACAGAAGAATGTTGACAACATTAAAAATGAAAACAGATTGAGCGAAGAAGAAAAAGCAAAAAATGAAAAAAAATCCACTTCTGAAAAGATACAAGAATATTACAAAAAACACGATGAACATCAGGAAACTCTTGATATGATGAAACTTGATGATGAACAAAAGCGGCTTGCAAAAAAAGCACAGGATATTCAAAAACATTACTCTGCAGAGCAGGCAAAAGGTCATGATTTCAGCGATTTGATGAAAACTTTTGAGGCAAAAGCTCTTGAAGACATAAAACAACTTGAGGCTGAGCTGGATGTCAAAAGGCAGCAAATGGCACCGGATTTGGAAGAACGCAATAAGAACCAGCAAACAGGGCCGAAATCTCCTTCCGTAGAAGATATTTTTGAATGGCAAATGGAGCAGCTATCAAAGCAAGAAGATGAAATGATGAAACAAGCCGTTAAAAATACCGGAAATCAAGAGCAGTCATCAGAAAAAATTGAGAAAGAAAGGCTTGATGCTTTAGAAAAGAAACTTGAGGCTAAAAAGGCTAATATTGAGCAATCTAAGAAAATTAATCGAGAAATAACAGAGTTAAAGTCCAAACTGGAGCAAGCGGTAAGACAAGGCGATATGTCAGCTGCCGCAATCTATGAACAACAAATAGAGATTAAAAAAGCTGAACTGGAAGCTTTAGACGAAATTGAAAATATTAACAACCAGCAAAAAACAGAAGATACTGAAAAGCCGGAACAGCAGAAAACAGAGGGGCTGGCTAAAAAAGATACCACAGATAAAGAATTGATGATTAATATGGATACTCAATTAAAAAACATTAATCCGGCGGTATTAAAACTTAAAAATGATATTTCAAGCCTTCAGCTGGAACTATACAAAGTGCGAGTATCAGGCAATACTGAAGAAATTGCTAAAAAAGAAATTGAGCTTGAGCAGGCAAAGTCACAGCTTGATACTTTAAAAGCCATGCAGCAACGACTGGAAGCCGAAAAGGAACAGCAGGAAATAGAAGATATTTTTAATTTAAATGGGTTTGAATGATATGTTATATATAGGCGCCGGAAGATTACTTCCGGCGCTTTTATTATCCTTATGTTTGTAAGACAATTTATCTGAAGAAGGAGGTGTGGTACTGTATGGATAAAAACAATTCAAAGAAAAATACTGAATTAATGCTGAAGCATCTTCAGGAACAGCTTGAAGAGATCAAAAAAGAACGTGAAAGTTTGACTAAAATAGTAGAAAAACTGATGAAACATAATGTGTTAGATGAAGCTGATGAATCTGAGAAACAAAATCTTGAAGTCTGGAAGCAGGAAGTAGATGAGCACAGCAAAGTCGCAGTAGAACATTTAAAAATTCTTGAAAAACGCTTGGAAGAAACAAAAAGACAATATTTACTAATGTTGAATGAGTAGCTTAATCGAACCAGAATTATACAGCATACTTTGAAATATCAATTTTTTGCATAAATTTTGATGTTGACTTTGTTTATGCTAAAATTAGTTTACAGATTTAGCAATAGCCGTAAAATTTATATGCATGCGGCACTGACAAAAGGAAGTGAAAAATGAGTTTAACAGTATATTTAGGGATAGATGTAGGGTCGGTAACGACGAAATTAGCATTAGTTGATGAAAAAGGCAAATATGTAGACAGCTATATGCTAAGAACTGCCGGCAAACCGGTATTGGCTGTACAAAAGGGATTAAATGAGCTTTATGCAAAGAAAATAACCGACTATAATGTAATGGGTGTCGGTACGACTGGTTCCGGACGTAATCTTGCGGGTGCTTTGGTCGGTGCTGATATAATAAAAAATGAAATTACAGCCCATGCTGTTGCCGCAAGCATAAATGTTCCTGGAGTTCAAACAATTCTTGAAATTGGCGGTCAGGACAGTAAAATTATTATACTTCGTGACGGAATAGTTACGGATTTTGCAATGAATACGGTTTGTGCAGCGGGTACCGGAAGCTTTTTGGATCAGCAGGCAAACAGACTAAATGTTCCGATAGAAAAGTTTGGTGAAACCGCATTGAAATCGACAAATCCGGCAAGAATAGCCGGTCGCTGCGGCGTTTTTGCGGAAAGTGACCTCATTCATAAACAACAGCTCGGGTATCCGGTAGAGGATTTGTTGTATGGACTCTGTCAGGCGCTTGTGCGTAATTATCTTTCAAATCTTGCTTTAGGCAAAGAACTTCTTCCTGTATTTTCTTTCCAGGGTGGTGTTGCAACCAATCAGGGAATGGTAAAAGCTTTTGAAGAAGCCTTAGGTCATAAAGTTATTGTTCCTGACAATCACCAGACAATGGGGGCAATAGGCGCAGCGCTTCTGGCTATGGAAAATCATCAGTATACAGAAGCCGCCACGAAATTTAAAGGATGGCAGGTTGGCGATATGCATTTTCACTCAATAACATGTGAATGTAACGGCTGTTCAAATAACTGTGAAGTTATAACAATAATTGAAGGCAGTGACGAAGTTCAGCATGTTGAAAAGATAAAAGATATAAAAGGTAATATTATTGCTCGCTGGGGAGGTACCTGCGGAAGATGGGATATTACAAATTAGTTTAATGTAAACTTTTGTAAACAAAATAGAATGCATGTGAAATTTAACTGGGTATATATACTTTATATATTTAGAGTATAAAAATTGAGGTTTTATCATGGCATTTGGTATATCCTGGATGAATAATAATCCATACGTTAGAGGTCCGCAGCAGACACAAACAGATCCGCTTGCTAGTGGAATGAAGACGTTTACTGATGGAATTGGAAAGCTTGCAAATGCTATTGCTGGAAAGTCAGTTTCTAAATCAAGTACGGTGCAGGAAGTTCCAACATCAGCCTCAAGTGCTAGTTCTGCAAATATTGTTGCCAATACTCCTGCAGAAGGCAATCTTAGAACAGGTGAAATTGCTAATAATTTATTTAATAGAATGATGAATGCTCAGGATGTAAAAATTTCGGTAATTTCAGATGACATATCCGCATTGATGACAAAGACGAATAGGACTCCTGAGGAAACTCAGCAAATGATGTCTGCGCTAAGTGCAGGTTTTCAAAAGCTTGGCGGGTCAATGACAAAATTTATTTCAGCAAAATACGGCGACGGCAGTGAAACCATCAGCAAAGAAGCCTTTATGAAATTCCAGAACGAGGGACTTTCTGATGCGCAGATAAAATCGATGGAAGATTCAAATAACAATATTTTCAATCGTTTAGACCATGACGGTGACGGTGTAATATCAGAAAAAGAAATGTCTGCATTCTATTACGCAATGGATTTTAATGAAAACAATGTTGCAAACGGTGCAATTGATTCAACTTCATACTATGCAAATATGTACATCCTTGACCAATCAGGCGAAAATATAATGGATAAAAAAATAGATTACGCATATAAAACAATGTATGGTAATGAAGAGTAGAGAAGGGTCTTTAACGGTATCTTCAGAGTCACCTGGACTTGTTTCTGGGCGTGCCATTTTGATAAGCTGACATGATACATTACATATTAATTTAGGTAAACTTCTAATCCCCAAAATAGTAAATTTGAAGGCTTAAGCTTTTATGCTATGATTTTGGCATGAGTGACTTGAATACCCTTGTTGAAAAACAGCGTACCAAATTCAGAGAAAAGTTTAAGTTTTCTGCCGCAGAAATTCAAAAGCTTGCAGACAGAATAAAGCCGGAAAATGTTTCTAATGATATTTTTTCAAGGTTTGAAGAAGGCAGCGATGGCAGAAAATGGCAGGTTGAATTTTTGAATATTCTGGAAAATAAAGTTTCAAAAGACATATATTTAAAGTTTCAGGATGTGTTAGCAGAGCGAAAAGGGTATAGCTGTACAGGCTGTGCAACCTGCTGTAATCTTGCCTGCAGTGAATTTTCGCCGGCAGAACTTCAAAAGCGGGCTGATAGCGGAGATAATTTTGCCCGTCAGTTTTTGAGCGTTTTTATTCCTTATGGATCTAAAGAAGATGCAAGGAAGGTTTATCCGGAATATATTGCACTTTTGGAAGCAAATAAGGAAGATGAAGTTTATTTTTATCATTGTCCAAAGCTTACAGAAGATAAAAGATGTTCGGATTATGAAAATCGTCCGCAAATTTGCCGTGATTTTCCGGACAATCCTTTGTGTATATTGCCTTCTTCCTGCGGGTTCTGCAGGTGGAGAGAAAAAACGGAAGATACAGTTTTGCTTCTTCATGCTATGATTGAGGTTGTGGAATATTACAAAGATAAAATTTCGGTGAATTTATGAAAGTATTATCAGGGCTAAGTTTAAAAGAAATAGAAGAAATAACCGATGGTTTAAAAGCATCAAAATTCAGAGCCCGCCAGATTCATAACTGGATTTATTTGAAATCAGTCAAGTCGATTGATGATATGACAGATTTGTCCGCAAAATTCAGGATGGAATTAAAGCAAATTGCCTGCGTGAGTGATGTCAAGGTCAAAGTTAAACAGGTAAGCAAAGACGGAACAATTAAATATTTAATAGAATATCCAGACGGCGAGTGCGTGGAAACTGTGCTGATGAGGTTCGACAATCGGGCAAACCTCACGGCCTGCGTAAGTTCACAAATCGGATGTGCTGTTAATTGTTCTTTTTGCGCAACAGGAAAGCGTGGCTTTATCCGAAATCTTACGTATAAAGAGATTATAGAACAAGTATTGACAATACAAAGGGATACGGGGCTGAAAGTTACAAATATAGTCTTTATGGGGCAGGGTGAACCGCTTTTGAACCTTGATAACGTTCTAAAGGCTATGGAAATCTTCAATGACAGTTTCCAGATAGGAGCAAGAAGAATTACTGTTTCCACAAGTGGAATTGTCCCGCAGATTTATAAACTTGCGGAGAATGATATGCAGTCAACGCTTGCGCTTTCCCTGCATGCGCCGAACCATGAAATCAGAAAACGGATTATGCCGATAGAGAACAAGTATGACATGGCGCAATTGAAAAAGGCCCTGAAAAGCTACGTTGACAAAACCGGCAGACGAATTACGATAGAATACCTGTTAATAAAGGATCTAAACGATACCGTTGAATGTGCTAAAGAGCTTGCAGGATATTTACACGATATCAAATGCAATATAAATTTAATCCCTTATAATCCTGTTGCAAAGAACGATTATCAGCGTCCGTCAAACAATTCAATCCAAAAATTCAAATATTTACTTGAACACTCAGGCAAGAAGGTAACTGTTCGGCTGGAACGCGGTGCAGATATAGACGCGGCTTGCGGGCAGTTAAGAGGAAAGGTTGAAAAACAAAATGAAAGCACTGATTCAAAGAGTTAAAAATGCTTCGGTTGCAATAGAAGGTAAATTGTATTCGTCTATTGATACGGGCATGCTTGTGTTGTTAGGTGTAGAAAAGTCTGATACAGTTGAAAATGCCGAAAAATTAGCACAAAAACTGCTAAATTTAAGAATATTTGAAGACGAAAACGAAAAAATGAATTTTTCAATACAGGATGTTTCCGGGGAAATCCTTGTGGTATCGCAGTTTACGCTTTGTGCAGATTGCCGTAAGGGGACCCGTCCGAGTTTTGATAGTGCTGCGGCACCAGAATTTGCAAACAAATTATATGAAGATTTTGTCAAAAATCTTAAAGCATCAGGATTGAAGATAGAAACAGGCAAATTCCGCGCTATGATGGATGTTTCACTTGTTAATGACGGGCCGGTTACGTTTCTGGTTGAAAAATAAAAAATATTCATACTTGCAAATATTTTGTACATGTGTTAATATATGAATATTAAGTATATTGATATTTATATTATTACCGAGGAGTAATTTTTTAAATCGATTTTTTATTATGCAATTATTTTTTCAAATTAAGAGGCTTTCAATATGTATGTAAACAAGTGCGTTAAATGCGGGCGTGAATTTGAGACGAAAAACCCCAAAAGAGTAATATGTCCGGATTGTTTGTATCCTGATAAAAAAATGATGATTAATCCATCAGCAGACGGAGGCGATATCGTTGCCTCATCTCAGTCTTCATCAGATAATGAACAGGCTTTAAGAAGCTACAGCACCGAAGATAAACCGCAATTCTACAGCAGTTATTCAAGCGGCGGAAATGATAATCAGGGATATCGCAGACCGCAGCAGCGCAATTATAACAATCAGGGCGGCTACAGACGTGATAACAACCGTCAGGGCGGTTATAACAGAAATCAGGGCGGCTATAATCAGCGCCGCAACAATCAAAGACCACAGCAGGGCGGTTATAACAACAGATTTAACAACCGTCGTCCGCAGGGAAATAACAGATTTAACAACAGAAGACCGGGAGGCAAGCCGAAAGCTCCAAAACAGCTTTTAGTAAGTAAAGAACAGCTTGAACAAATTGAATTGCTTTATAAAGCTATGCTTCCGCTTCCAAATCCGGATGCACATGAAGTTATTGCTGAAAAAATCGGAATTGAACCAAGAAAAGTATTTTTTGGGATCAATCTCGTAAGACAAAAGTTGATGCTTCCAAAACTTCCGTTCCCGAAACGTAAACTTGCGATTTCACCGGATCAGCTTTTTGCAATCAAAAACCTGTATGAGCCTCTGTTGCCACTTCCGCCTATTGGGTGTCACAAGATAATAGCAGCACAGTTGAAAATGGATGAGTGGAGAGTTCACGTAGGTATCGGCTTAATCCGTTCGCAAATGGGATTGCAGAGATGGAATCAGGATCGTACCGATATTCCGGAAGAATTTAAAAAGAAAATGGAAGAGCATCAGGCTGCAGCAGAAGCCAAAGCCGCAGCGAAAGCGGCAGAAAAGGCTGCTAAAAAAGCGGCTGAGGAAGTTGCTAATTCAGATGCTTCTGATGATGCACAGGAACCTGTTCAAGATGCAGCCCCGGTTGAGCCGGAAACTGAAACTGCTGCGGAGGAAAAGCCAAAGCGTGGCAGAAAGCCTAAAAAGGTTGAAGAACCGGCTGAGTCATGACAAAATTTATTTCTGTCGGAAAGATTTTGAATTTTCATGGTATTCAAGGGGAAGCTAAAGTGGGCTTTTCTCGAAATCAGGAAGAGTTCTTTTGCGGGTTGAAAGAAGTTTTTGTTAAAAATCATGATGAATATGCTCCGCTTAAGATAAAAAGCGTGCGTCTTCACAAGAATTTTGCCATAGTAAAGTTTGATGGTATAAATTCTATTGATGAACTTCTCGATTATAAAGGGAGTCTGCTTTTTGTCGAAGAAAATACGATAAGAGAAGCTCTTGAAGAAGACGAATTTTTGATAGATGAGCTTGTCGGGCTTGATGTTGTGGACGAAAAAGGAGAAAAAGTAGGGTTTGTAATCGGTGTTTCAAATAACGGAGCAACGGATTTACTTTCAGTCAAAACTAAGTCTAAGAATGTGTCGCTTGTGCCATTTGTAAAGGCCATAGTGACAGATGTAAGTCTTAAGGAAAAAAAGATTACAATAAACAATATTGCGGGGCTTCTGGAATGAGATTTGATGTTTTGACTTTGTTTCCGGAAATGATAGAAACCCACTGTTCATATAGTATTCTAAAACGTGCAATTGCGGCCGGTGTGATTGAGGTTAATACAATAAACCCCCGTCATTTTACCCATGACAGGCACAGAAAAGTTGATGATACCCCTTACGGCGGCGGAGCCGGAATGGTTTTGATGCCGCAGCCTTATGTCGAGGCTTACGAAAGCGTAGAGCATGTCGGAAATTCTGTTACGATAATGCTTTCACCGCAGGGCGAGCCTATGTGCGAAAAGATTGTAAAAGAGCTTGCGCAATATGACCAGATTATTTGTCTTTGCGGACATTATGAGGGGTTTGATGAAAGAATAAGGGATATTATAAAGCCCAGAGAAATTTCGCTTGGAGATTTCGTTTTGACAGGAGGAGAGTTACCGGCACTTTGTCTGATTGATGCAGTCAGTCGTAAATTAGAGGGGACTCTCGGCAAGATAGAAAGTGCGGAAGATGACAGTTTTTCAGACGGTCTTCTTGAGTATCCGCAATATACAAAACCGAGAGAATTCAGGGGGTTGAGGGTTCCAGAAGTGCTTTTGAACGGGAATCATAAGGAAATTACCGAGTTCCGCAATCAGCAAAGACTCATAAGAACACGACTTAAGCGTCCTGATTTGTTAAAGTAAAATTAAACTGCGGCTATTTCCTCAGGTACTTGGGCGAGCCGATTCCAAAGCCGTCTTTAATCAGACTGAGGCCGGCATAAGCTGCAAGACCGATTGCGCTTCCGCAGGCAAGTTTTTTGCCTTTAGCAAGCAGAGCAACCGCTGACAGGCCAAGAGGAACTACACTTTCAGCCATCATTGAGAATAATCCCGAAAAATATCCGGCGGCAGAATTAAAGAAACTTAAGAAGTTGCTTCCGAGCTGCCATTTGAAAATTTTATCTTTAACTTCACTTTTTAAAAGGCTTGGAGAATCCAGACGCTGAGAGTTTTCAAACAAATCCATGCTTACATCTCCGTCTATTGTTTGAGATGTAACGTCAGCCTGAAGTTTTCCGATATTGTGCGCATCACGCAGCACAAGCCCCAGCCCGAGTGCGCCGACACCTTTTGCTATATATTTACCATAATTGTTTTTTACTGCGCTTACTATACTCATAATCTAAAACCTTATTTTTTCGCGGAGTTTTCAGGAACTTCAAATTCTTTTTCCACTACGTTGCCTGACATTTTGAGAAGAATATTGGTTGCCTGCATTGCGTCCTGTCCGTAGCCGGTCTGTGAATTCTGCATCTTTTTCAAAACGTTCACAGTGTAATCGTTTCCTGTGCAGGTTCGGGAATCCAGCATGCTCAAGGCAAGAATTCTTATTTCCTGCGAGGGATCCTGAAGCATTTTATTGATTAATGCTGTGAGTGCAGGGTCGTCTTTTCGGCTGTCATCTTCCTGCAGCCGTGCAATTACTTCTTTTGCACCCATCATTCTGACTTCTTTGTCTTGACTGTTCAGGTAGTTTTCAAGATTCTTGATATATTCATCAGTTAGTTCAACGACTTTTCTTTTTTCTGTTTTTTTCTTTGTTTCGTTTTTTGTTGTTTCGTTTGTTTCTTTGGTCGTTGTTGCCATTGTTGTTATAGTTGATGAATTTTCACTGTTATTGGTATTATTTGCTGTCGAATTATTGTCTGTTAAAGCCTTGTTGTTTCCATTTGCGGAACCATCGGAGGGCACTCCGGCATAATTATTAATTGTTGCATTTCCGCCCTGACCGCCCTGTGCGACAATTCCTCCCTGTGGAAGTCCGTAATTTTGAGTGTAATAGTTTGAGGGGTAGGCAATTCCCGGGAGAGACTGAGATTGAGGCATATTGCCAGTCGGGTTGATATTAGGAATACCAACAGAGGGATTGTATATTTGAATATTTACTCCGGCATAACTCGGCGGAGGCGCAGTTTGCGCTGCGGGAGTTGTTGTATAATTGTTCGGAGCAACCAGCGGTGGTGGTTGAATAACTTGTGCAGGAGCCTGTTGTGCTTGTTGTGCCTGGGTTGTCTTCACCTGCGTCGGAATTGTTTGTATTTGCTGGTTTCCATGATTTTGTACTGATGTCATAACACTACCTTATTTAAAAACTACTTATATATATAAAGGTGTTTATTGATAATTAATTGCTTTAATTTCTTGAAAATTAAGAAATATTAAGTAACTTTTTTCTGAAATTTATTTTGTCTATAATTATTATATGGGAAATTATGAAGATACATATCTTGCTCGTAGACCGCAGGAACTTTGTAATATGTGTGGACGGTGTTGCAGAGTTGTTACAACATCCAAACCTTACGAAGAATTGTTAAAACTTCAGGCTGAAAATGATGAAGGAGCATGCGAATTTTTAAGAATTTTCGTGCCATACCCATCTATTGAAGAAGCCAGAAAAGTTGATGCCGGTGTTGTAGACAACGTTATTGCGCTTTTGAAGGAAGACGGTAATTATAAAGAAGGTAAATTAACTTTTTATGGTTGTAAATATCTTCTGGATAATAATAAGTGTTCAATTTATGAGGAGCGACCTGTTTTATGCCGTCATTGTCCTTCAACACCATGGTCTATTGTGCCTCCTGGATGCGGATTTGAAGGCTGGCTTTTTATGGAAAGAGAAAATGCTAAACAGCGTGTTCGCAAAGCAAAGGAAGATCTTTTAGAATTGAAACTTCTAAAGCAAAAAACGAATGATCCGGATGTACATAAGAAAATAGCATCCGTTGAACATAAAATTGAGCATACAATAGATTTGTATAAAAAATACGGTTCTTATGACTGGTAAAGTTTACGCCTTAACAAGTTTAGTCCTATAGAATTCCGTATTTATGTTTAATTTTGTTCCAATATCCAGAAGCATTTCAACAAAGCGTTTGTCGCTTTTTCTGTTAGAGTTTTTGCTTGATTCTATAATCTCTCCGATATTCAGGTAGATTTTTGAGAAGAATATATTTTGCGCCTCTGATATATCAACTTCAAGTTCAAGTTTTTCAATATATTCAAAAAGTTCAAGTACAACATCCGCCTGCTGGATTTCAAAGCTGTAAGCAAGCCTGTTTATATTCTGTCGTATTTTTTTGCTGAAGATGTTGTTTGAAGGCTGCTTATCAAGCTTAATTCCCATTGATTTTGCTTCAAGATTAATATCCATAGCCTGTTGAAGCACCGCAGGTTCAACAAATCCGTTTGAATCCGCTATAAGTTCATTAAATTTGCGGCTGAGAGCGTATTCTGCCGCAATCTTGAATTCATCGGGGATTGCAAGGCCCAGTGTCTGCATATGGTAAATGGAACCTTTGCCTTCGTCATACATATCCTGATAGATTTGCGCAAATTTTTCCATTTTATCTTTAAGAAGTCTTTGAAGAATTTTGCGTCTTTCTTCAATAAAGATATCTTTGAGTGTGAAGTAATCCTTGCCGAAGTTTTCGTCCAGTGCACGGATAATTTCGGTTAAAGGATTGAGCATAAATGTCTTGATAAGATCATTTTTCATCTTGTTATACTCAAAATCATCAGAGTATTCCTTAATTGCGCAGTGGAAATCCCCGCCAGAATATTGCATAAGAGCAAACATCAGGTTTGATTTTTGAAGTGTGATTCTAGAGCGAAGTTCTATATGACCTACAACAAAATTAGAATTTCCTTTCTGTACTTTCTGATAATCGTCTCTTGTAATAGAATAGCAGTAGACGTCTTCTTCATCTTCAAAATCCTGATAAAGTGATGATATTGCCCACAAGCTTGCAACCTGTTTTGTTGTAACTATTGACGGCTTGACAAAATTGTTGAAAATATCTTTACCAGTTCCGTATTCGGAAATATTACTTTTGGCATCGGCTAAGATTTCCTTGAAACGAGTTTCAAAATCATGCTTTGTAAATACAGCCGCAAGCTGCATTGCGCGTGCCGCATACTTCATAATTTGTACAGTTTCAATACCTGAAATTTCAGAGAAGAACCATCCGCAGCTTGTGTACATCAATTGTGCCTGCCGCTGAATTTCCAGCAATTCCATAGCTTTGACTTTGTCTTCATCTGAAAGATTCGGGAGAAAGTTTTCTTTGTGAAATTTATTGACACTCAACGAACTTCTGTCAAGAATAACATCAATATAGTTGTTTCTGACTTCCCAGCAGTTTTTGTTGAAATATTTAGGACCTTCAGCCTCGAAGAGTTTTGCCAGTTCATCTCTCAAATAATCAAGAGCATCTCTTAATGGTTTTCTCCATTTTTGATTCCAGCCGGGGTGGCCGCCTGTAGAACATCCGCAGTCTTCTTTCCAGCGTCCGACACCATGGAAACAGCTCCAACTAGAAGCCTGTTTTATATCTACTTCATAATCGCTTCGACATTTGTCAAGGTATTCGCCGTAGTTTGTGATTGTAAAGCCTTCTTCTTTGGCTTTAATCTGTAAAACATAAGCAAGAGCCATATCGCCAAATTTAGTATGATGACCGTAGCTTTCACCGTCTGTTGCAATGTTCACCAGCTGAGGATAGTCACGGCAGTCGGATACACCGTCCCTTAATCTTTTTGCAAACTTGTTTCCGTCTTTCAAAAGCTCGTCAAACGCAACAGATTTGGATATTGCACCATCATAAAAGAATAAATCAATAAATTTGCCCGGAGCTGATTTTATGTAATATCTGTAAGAACGTGCAGGGTCTATATTGCCCCAGCTTACGTCAGTCCATTCCTTATCGCCTTCTTTTCTGATTTTTAAAGCCTGATAAGGCGACAATACAGTAAATTTAATTCCGTTTTCTTCCAGAACTCTCAGAGTATCGTCATCAACTGCGGTTTCTGCAAGCCACATGCCTTCGGGTTTTCTGCCGAATCTGTATTCAAAATCTTTTATTCCCCATTTTACCTGAGTAATTTTGTCGTTTTCGTTTGCAAGAGGCATGATTATGTGGTTGTAAACCTGCGCCATTGCATTGCCATGTCCTTCATGTTCTGCAATGCTTTCTATGTCTGCTTTGATGATTCTTTCATACGTCAATGGCGCAAACTGCTCCATCCACGAAAGAAGCGTCGGGCCGAAGTTGAAACTTATATGTTCATAGTTATTTACAATATCAAGAATTCTGTTTCTGCTGTCTACGATTTTTGAAACGGAGTTAGGATTGTAGCATTCTTTGTTTATTCTTTCGTTCCAGTCATGGAAAGGAAGCGCACTGTCCTGAAGCTCAATAGCTTCAAGCCATGGATTTTCCCTTGGAGGCTGGTAAAAATGCCCGTGGATTGTTAAATATTTTTTGTTTTGTTCTGCTTCAGTCATTCTCTAACTCCTCAAAATGTGTTTTTGGTTGTTATAGTAAACACTAATTATTTTTTGTCGGTTTTGGCTTTTGTACTCAGAACCTTGAACTGTTCTGCATCCATCCATACATCTCCGAGTGCATTTGAAAATACTTTGCCTGCGAATTCAATTTCATCTCCTGCGTCAAGGTCTATGTGTTTTTCTGCTTCTGTACGCTTGATGAATATTTTTAGTTCTGACAAAGGAACATTATGGTCAATCACATCAGGACGCTGGATTAAAAATGATATGTAATCTTCAGAACTTTTCATAGCAGGTTTGTAATCAAGTCCGAGTGTTGAATATTTGTCAAATTTTGCTTTTATTCTTACATATTTGTTGAGGTAAAAAGACGGATTATTGACCATATCAAGCGGATTAACATTCAAATATGTCCTTGTTGCGGCCGGTGCTGCTACTGAAATAAGCGGATTTTCAAGGTTTATTCCTGCGCCGTTTGTTACGCCTGCCCCTGTTGCTGCTGTTATTCCCAAAACTGATGATAAAATTAATACAGGTACAAGATATCTAAATTTTGTCATTGCTGTTTCCCTTCTTTATTTCTCAACAACATTATTCTACCACATAAATCATTTTTTTGCATATATCGTATGTGGTGATTTCAATATCGTAATTTAAAAACAAAAATTAACCTGTCCATGCGGCTAATATTCGGGTGTTTTAGGCTTAAGATACTGTGTTTCGGGTAAATTGAATATTTTTATTTGTTATTTACACAAATATTTTTCTTGTAATCGTTTTTTTAAATGATTGCTAAAAAATATGTTTGGGACATTATGGATATACTCAAGCTATGAAATTGATATCTTGAAGATAGATTATTATTTACCCCATATTATGTTGAAGGAATAAAACAAATGAAAAATGTTTTAAAAGTTTTATTGCTAAGTGCGATACTCTCAAATATATTTACCCCATGTTTTTCTGAAGAGAGCACTCCGGCTGCCGAAATCGCACGATTACCGTTAGCTGCACCGGTTGAATACTCTAAAGAGGACTCCTTTGAAAAAAAGGCCGCACCTCTTGATGAGGCAATTCCTTCATCAGAAACTACGGCAGCGGAGGATGTTAAGGACACGAAAACTGATGACAATAGTGTTGTTAATCTTGTGGATGAACAGGAAACAACGTCATCTTCGTGTCCTGATAATCCGATTTTAGTTCAGCGAAGCGGGACCATTGAGGCTTTTAAAACCACTTACAAGTGCCTTGCCGGAAGAGAACTTACTGCAATGTTTATTGAAAAAGGCAGAACGTTTGAAGTTAAATCTTTGCAGCCAATGTCTTACGAGTCTACCGGCGGCTCTGAGGTTAAGTTTGAAACATTGTATCCTGAAAGAATTTTTATGCAAAAAGATCCGATGAAGCTTGTATTTACAGGTGAAATTGTCAAAAACAAACCTCCGAGAAAAGGCGGCGGAAGCGGTACGTTGAAAGTTTTGATTAAGAACGTCAAATTAGAAAATGTTATATATCCAGCTGAAGCCTACATTACAAAAATGAATAAAAAAGGTGTTTTGTTTGGAGCTGTCGCTGTTCCTTCCAATTACAAAGACAATCTTGCCGATACGGCAAATGACGGGACAATTCATACTATTTATAAAGATCCTTGCAAAACAACTGCAGACGAGTGTGTTGATACTGTCGCAAAGCCGTTTTATTTTTTAACCGGAGCAATTTTACAGACTGCTGACCTTTTGATTGCACCGATTGTGGCTTTTTTTATGCCCGGAAATGAAGTCTTTATTCCGGAAGGCACTGAGTTTGAAATAAAAATGGAAAAAGATATACCGGTTTTAGAGATTTAGGCATAAAAAAAAGACCTGTCATTTCTGCCAAGCCTTAGTATATCAAACGTGAAAACCATTGATATTTATAAATTGTACATAGTATTAAAGATGTAACTTATATTTATTAGTTATAGAGTTGATTTTTATAGGGGATAAGCTTGCTATATTTTAAACCAAACCGCAAAAGAAAAAATCTTGTCGCAACCCCGAAAAAGTGCCTGGATATAACAAGCTTACTTTGTAAGTATAACCTTTTTTTCGGATTTTTTCACCACTCAAAAGGATAACTTTTATTTTTATAAATTAGCAAGATAGGACTAATCCTTAAGGATTAGATTTTAATTGTTTTTAAATAGACTCAAATTATAGATCATTTTGTATAAGAATTCAATTTCTTTTTCGTCTGCATGTTCAAGATAAGTATGAATCTCTTTTAATAATATATTCTTATTGCTAAAGTGTTCAAAATCAAATAAATCTACAACTTTTACATCTAAGGCCTTTGCAATTTTTTCAATATTTTCAGGAAGTGGAAAGTGGGTTCCTTTTTCTAATTTTGAAATATTGGGAGGTTCTATTCCAATACGTTCGGCAATCTGTTCTTGCGTAAATCCTTTATTTTTTCTAAGTTCTTTTACTCTTTTACCGAATTTTTGTTTAATGTTTGTCATAACAGCCTCCATATAAAAGAATAATTGTCTATTCAAATAAAATACATAATAAGTTATGACAATTTTTGTGTGTAAATATTCCTATAATCATATGATGTGTAAAAATTATTAATAAGATATATTAATTTTAATGATGTTTTATAATGTGTTAGGAATGTTTAAAGTAAGGACTGATGAGCTATGAATAATCAAGAATGGAAGGAAGAATTTTTAGAAAATGAATTAAATCTAAAAAGAATCGGAAGAACAAAACTATTTAAAAATTCTGTATTAATTATCTCACCCGCATTGACCGCTAATTGGTTTGGCATAAGATCAGAACAAAAAGTTTTGATAGATGAAGAGTTAAATGCTGGTTCAAGATGTTTTTTATTGTTGCGGTTAATTGATAAAGAACTATTTCTATTGGCTGATTATAAGGATATAAAACCAATGATGGATAATGCTGTACCTAAAAGTGGACATTTTCATTTTTCTTTGAAACAAAGTAATACAAATTCTTACATTATTAAAAATAGAGCATCAGAAACTGGAATAAAAGTTTCGCCAATTTCAGAAGAAGAAATTAAAAGGAGAATAAAAAATGAAATTTAAGGTTTTGTCGTTTTTATTAGTACTTATGATTGCGCTTCCTGCCAATGCAGTGAATTGTGAAAAGAAACCATGTCACAAAAAATGCATTGCAAGCCAGCCTGATTATATTCAAACTCAATGCCGTTGTGAAAAAAGGAAAAAAGTTTATTATCATACGTGGGGATCCAAAACAGGGGTTCCGGAATATGATCCTGCTTGTGATGGTAGTGTAGAACAATATATAATAAAATATTGTGAAGCTAAACGTATATATGATCAAAAATTTTTAAATTACACCGATCCTTATATTCCAAATACTTATACTCCAAGTTATGATCAAAACTGTGATGGCACTTACGAACAGTACTTAGAAAATATAAAGGAATTGAAAAAAATACAGGCAATTAACAATGCGGCGGATGCCCTTAGACAACCTATACAGGTAAATCATACTATATATGGGCAAATGAATCATAATATAAACGGAACTATAAGAACAAATAATTACTACTACGGATATTGATTTATAATAAGACGAGACTGTCTTGGCCTGCTCGCATTAAACGTGTCCCCGGTTGAGTGTTCAAGAATATAGTTCTTTCACACTCAAGCCTCCGCACTTTGCTCGCAGGCCGCTCGAACTCAAAATGATTTCTCGTCCATAGTCATTCAGGCTAATAAAAAACACCCATCTGACGATGAGTGTTCTTTATTAGCGGAAGACGAGACTTTTCTTGGATTTGCTCCACGCTCACAGAGTTTTGTCTTAAGAGCTTCGCTCAAGCCGACAAAATCTGTTCGCTATCCGGATTTGCTCGCTTGGCTCGCTTCATCCGTCCGCAAATCCGTCGAACTCGCATTAGGCTCGTTCTCGCCGCTGTCATTCCCAATAAAAAAGCTCCACCAGAAGGTGAAGCTTCTTTATTAGCGGAAGACGAGACTCGAACTCGCAACAACCTGCTTGGAAGGCAGGGACTCTAGCCATTGAGTTACTTCCGCAAATTTGTTTGCATGTCGATTCTATACCAAACATTTTTTTTTTGCAATATTTTTCTTTTTTGTGCTATTCTCTTATGCAAGGGATTATGTAATTAAGGTTAGGTATATGATGGAATTTATTGACAGCATTATTGAACATTTTGAAAAACTCGACAAACTTCTTAAATCTACTCATATGGATTTTTTTGTCGGCATTGTTATTAATGTCTTTATAATTGTGCTTTTGTTTAAAATCGTTGATATGTTCAGCAGCAAGCTTAAGCAGCATATCCTTGCAAAAGATTCTAAAACTCAATTAATTCAGTTTTTACCGATTCTTGAAAAAATCTTTAAATTCTTAATAGTATTCTTTATTGTGGCCTCATTTTTACAAAGTTTCGGCTATTCCGTTACATCACTGATTACAGGTTTCGGAATTACAGGTTTGGCGGTCGGCTTTGCTGCAAACGCAACAATAGCAAATATTTTCGGTACACTTTCAATATTCAGTGACAAAGCATACAGAATAGGCGATTATGTTATTGTAAATGGCGTTGAAGGTTATGTTGAAGATGTAAATTTAATGTCTACAAAAATTAGAACGTTAGATAATTTTTTGTATATTGTCCCAAATAGTTCTGCCTCCAACGGAAATATATGCAATATCAGCGCAGCAAAAAAAAGAAGAATTAACGAAGTGTTTACTCTTACTTATGACACTACTGACGCCAAACTTGAACGTGCTATTAATATTCTTGAAGAAATTTTAGAGGAAAATAAAGATATTCATAAAGATTACCTTGTAGTTGCAGACACTCTTGCCGATAGTTCCATTAATATAAGATGCATTGCTTATGTAAAAACGGGGTCTTACAATGAGTGGAAGAAAATTCAGTCTGTATTTTTGCTCGAGGCTGTAAAGCGTTTTAGAGCAGAAGGACTTAATTTTGCATTTCCGTCAACTTCTGTCTATATTGAAAAAACAGAAAGTGGTTTATGAATATAAAAATAATTGCTCTTGGAAAACTCAAAGAAAAATTTTTAAAAGACGGAATTGAAGAATTTCAAAAACGACTGAGGCCTTATGCAAGTTTTGAAATTATAGAGCTTTTGCCTGTTGAAATTAAAGATGAACATTTGATTTCGAAAGCCTTAGATGAGGAAGCTGAAAAAATCCTTGCATATATAAAGCCTTTGTCTTATGTTATTACGCTTGAAATTAAAGGAAAGTCTCTTTCATCAGAAGAATTTGCATCAAAATTAGAAAGTCTTTCAAAAGAAGGTATAAGTGAGATTATTTTTGTAATAGGCTCCTCATACGGTCTTTCTCCGGTTATTTCTAACCGGGCGGATTTAAAAATGAGTTTGTCAAAAATGACATTTTTGCACCAGTTTGCAAGATTAATACTTGTAGAGCAGATTTATCGTGCATTTAAGATAATTAAGGGTGAAACTTATCACAAATAGTTTTACTTTTTTTTGTAAAAATGTTATACTTTCTTTGTGAACAGGCAGTACAAGGGAGAGAATGATGGAAACTTTTGAACTTAATTATTCACTTGAAGAATTAAAAAAGAGAACTGATAAAGAATACTTGAGCACAAAGAAAATGCTGGATGTTGATGCTCCCGAGTATTTGAACCTTGCGGAGGGTGACAAAAAAGCTTTAAAAAATCTTGTAAAGGCTGCATTTTTTATAGAAAAGATTTTTATGAATTTAGATAATATTCATAACACTGCATTTTTTGCATTTCTGGAAAAAGAAATTTTAAAAGGCAATGAACAGGCCGAATTAACTGAAATATTGTTTAAGGCACAAAAAGGAATTTGTGCAATCGACAGAGAAACAACAAAAATAAATCTGGCAAAAGGTATTACTGAACTTCCGGGAAAAGGGTTATATCCGGAAGATTTGACAAAGGAAGTCTTTCATAAAATTTTGATAAAAATGCTTAAGAAAGGCAAGGTTGAAGAAGTCCGCAAAATTTTAAATCAGCGTTCTATTGTTGAAAGAAAGGATAATGAACTTGTTGCAGTTGATTATGTAAACTTTTTCAGCGAAGAATTCAGAGTCGTTGCGGAAAAATTGGAGGCCGCTGCAGAAACATCTACAAATGAAGATTTTAATGAATATTTAAGACTTCAAGCGGCAGCATTAAGAACTGCAGATCCGATGCTTGATGCTTACGCAGACAAAAAATGGGCAGAATTGCAGGATACACCGCTTGAATTTACTATAACAAGAGAAAACTATGCTGATGAAATGACAGAAAGTGTTATAGAAGACGAAGAGTTAAAGTCGCTTCTGGATGAGCATAAGATAGTTCCGGTATCAAAAGATATGCTCGGCGGAAGGGTTGGAATCGTAAACAAAAAAGGAACGGAAGCTTTATTAAAGATTAAAGAATACCTGCCTCTGCTAGCCGCGAATATGCCTTACCATGAAGAATACGAACAGAATATTTCAAAGTCGGAAGATGCAAAGCAGACTATGGTCGATGTTGATATAGTTGCGTTGGCAGGAGATGTAGGGGCATATCGTGCAGGAATTACGCTTGCTGAAAATCTTCCAAATGACGACAAATTGTCTTTAACCATCGGCGGAGGTAGACGTAACGTTTATCATAGACAAATCAGGTTTATTTCAGACAGAGAAAAACTTCAAAAAAGACTTGATGCGATATTGAATAAAGAACAGCACAAATATTACTGTGATGAAGCTGACCACTGGTTTACAATCGGGCATGAGAACACGCATTCTCTCGGCCCTAACAAAGGAACAGAGGCTCTTGGCAAGTACAAAAGCATAATTGAAGAAAATAAAGCCGATATGGGCGGACTTGCGTTTCTGGATTTGCTGGAAGAAAAGGGTATGTATACTCATGAGCAAGTCCTGCAGATGCTTGTAACCTTTGCGGCAGACAATTTTCTCAAATCAAAACCGACGCTTTCTCAAGCCCACAGAGTCAGAACGGTAATGCAGACAAAATATTTCATTGAAAACGGTGCAATAGAATTGAATGCTGAAGGTAAAATTTATGTCAATATAGATAAAATGATACCGACAGCAAAGAAAATGCTTGCTGAAATTGTAAGAATTCAGATAGACGGAGATTTCCAAAAAGGTGAAAAATATGTTCTTGACAATTTTGTCTGGACAGATGAGATGGAAGCAATTTCAGAAAAACTCAGAGAAGTCGACAAAACTCTGAACGGACGTACTGAATCTCCGCTTGCGGCAATGCTCTTGAAAAGTTAAGGTGTTGATATGTCTAAGAAATTATATTTCTATCCTTACGAAAAACCCTCAGTGAAAATAGTATGGGTAATTTTTGCTTTGCTATTTTCATCAATTATATTGTTTTCTCCAGATCAGAGTTTTAAGTTGCCGGCTCGGTTGTTTGTAGCTCTATCTGCCGGCGTTTTTCCGTTTTTATTCGTTTATTTAATATTATACTGGTCAACGGCGGCTGATAAAAAGTCAATTGTGAGATTCATCAAGTTGAAAAAGAAAAATCTTGAAATTATTTTTCGGGATAAATCTGTAAAAATTTATCCTGTAGAAAATATAAGTTCAATTTCAATCAGCTATGAAGGCCGTTTGTTTCCTTTATCTTGGGGACCTCCAAGATGGTCAGATGTTTCAATCGGCATAAAGGCATTGGGTTTTGAAACTTCTCAACTTTCAGCATGCGAATTTAGTACTATGGTTTGGGCATCAGCCATTGAATTGGTAAAGTATGCAAAAGAAAATAATATCAAGATATTTTACAATTCTGATGAAACCGGAAACTATTTTGAAAAGCTCTGCCGTTAAACTTTGCTTTCTCTTTGATAAGCCCAGGCAGAATGGTTGTGAATGCTTTCAAAAGCTTCGCACTCAACCTCAAATTCGTTTACGATGGTGTTTTCTCTGAGTTTTACGACAACATCCCTCAAAACATCTTCTACAAACTTAGGATTAGAGTAAGCTTTTTCAGTCACAAATTTTTCATCTTCTCGTTTTAAAAGCGGGTAAACCGGACAGCTTGCGCAAGATTCAACAATATCAATCAAATCCTCAAGCCAGATGTGTTTGTCCTCATCGTAAGAAACTCTTACCCTTATAAACGCTCTCTGATTGTGCGCACCGTTGTCGGAAATTTCTTTTGAGCACGGGCAGAGGGTTGTAACAGGCACTTCAACCCCGAGGATAAATTTATACCTGTTATTCTCAAATTGCCCTTTAAAAATACATTCATAACTCATTGGCGATGCAAGTTTTGTCACCGGCGAAAGCTTGTCAATAAAATAAGTAAACTTGAATTCCAACTCTCCGCTTTTTGCCTCAAGACGGTTGATAATTTCTTCAAGACATCCTTTAATATCAACACCGAGAAGATTTTTATTTCTCCATTCCGTCAAGACCTCAACAAATCTGGACATATGAGTTCCTTTGTAATCCCTCGGGAGTGAAACATTAACCTTGGCTTTTGCACAGACAACCTGATTAGAATTGTTTTTTCTCTGGATAATAAGAGGCAATTCAAGGTGCTTAATGCCTACTTTTTGTATATCAACGTTTCTTTCGTCTTTAAGATTTTGAATATCTTTCATAACTTCGCTTTCAAATGTTAATTTTTGTTAATTTACGCCACAAAAAATAGCAATTTTTTGGGAATAATATACTTATTATAAATATATAAAGCTCTCTCTTCTTATTTAAACGGATAGGCCTTGAAAAATCAAGGTCTTTTTTTTGTCAAAAAATAAGCGGACTTATATAAAAGCCCGCTTTATTTTATTTTTTAGAAGCTTTGTCTAACAACCCTCTGATTCTCAAGTACCTATCAAGTTCTGTTCTGAACTTTGGAAGGTTTTGATAGATAGCGTTATTAAGCAAGAAACGGTTGTCATACTTCGGGTCAATAACGTAAACGGTCGGGAAACCTGTTAACGCAACATCTTCAACAAGTTCTTTGTTTGCCGGATCTTCAACATTAAGCATAACGAAGTTGTATTTTGTAACATAGAGCATGCTTAAAACTTTAAACTTAGGCATAAATTTCAAGCAATACCCGCACCAGTCAACATAGAAAAGCGCAACCATAGGTTTATTGCTTTCGAGTGCTTGTTCGTAAGGAATTCCGACTTTATAATCCGATGGTTTTTCCTTTTTATCGAAAGCTCCGTTAGCAACTGCAAATCCGGCAGCAGAAGTCAAGATAACAACAAACAAAATTGCTAAAGTAATTATAATTTTCTTTTTCATGAAATCCTCCTCTTGTCTAAATATTATACAACAAACACGTGATTCTTGCCAAATTCACATAACTTTACAAAAGACTTGAAAAAGTATATACTTTGGTATATACTAAGTATATATTCCGTACAAAAGTGTATGTTGTTCTCGTGTAATAAAAATTAAATAAGGAGTTTAAGCAGAGTATGAGTACACCTGTAAAAATGAAAAAGGCAAAATCCAATCCTGCCAGAAATGAGGTTTTGGCGTGCGGAGGCGGTGAATTTACCGATTATTTAAGAGAGATATCCAATTACCCCGTTTTGACAATAGCAGAAGAGAAGGATTTAGCTAAAAGAGCAAAAGAAGGCGATTCAGAAGCCAAAAAGCAGTTAGTACAATCCAATTTGCGAGTAGTAGTAACGATAGCCAAAAAAGTTATTCATAATTCACATCTGCCACTGGTGGATTTGATACAGGAAGGCAATTTAGGCTTGATGATAGCGGCTGAAAAGTTTAATTACAAACTCGGTTACAAATTTTCGACTTACGCAAGCTGGTGGATAAAGCAATCTATGTTCAAGGCGATATCAGAGCAGTCGCATTGTATGAAGATACCTGTATACATACAAGAAACCCTGTCAAAATTTTCCAAAGTAAAAGCCGAGATGGAAAGGCAATACAACTGTCAGGTAAATAATAAAGAAGTAGCGAAAAAAATGAATATAGAGCCTGATAAGATAGAAAGCTTTTTGTCGGCGTACACAAAGACAATATCAATAGAGAGCGGGCTGGAAAGAGCGGACGGTAATGAACTAAATGTTGCTGATATTCTGGAAGATAAAAGAGCCTCAGTAACAGCGAACGCGGAATACGAAAACCTGAAAAATGATATAGCGATAGTAATTTCTACTCTAAAAGAGCGTGAGCAGGACGTAGTGAAAATGCGTTACGGATTGGGCAATGCAGCCAGATTAACGCTGGAAGAAATAGGCAACATATATGGTGTAACAAAAGAATGTATTCGCCAGACGGAGATGAGAGCCCTGCAAAAGATGCGATTGTCATCGCTTTCACAGGAACTTTTATCAAGTTATATAGGATAAAAATAAAAAATAATGCTCGTGTGTTTATATATATCTCGTGTTTAGTGACAATTTTGACCGCTGTAAGGGCGGTTTTATTTTTGTCGAACGATTGAAATGCAGAAGGAAAGAAAAGCTGAAAGCGTTAAATGTAACGGTGATTGGCGCACCGTTTTTTTTTTTTCATCTAGCGAGTTTACCCGCCTTTATGCAGAGCCTTGCAGATTATTAGTTGGAACGGAGCGTGCCGGTGGTTTTAAGTGCCCGCTCCGGAGGACATTCATATATGCAGCAAAGAGAAAGAAATGTACATAATGATAATAAACACAAAAAAGCATTTTATGCTGAAAAAAGGCAAAAAATAAGCTCTTCTATAAAGTGTCCGCCTAATTGTTATCAATAGCAACAAGAATATCCTTGACTAAAGGTAGTTTTCGCCTATCGAGCGCCTTAATCATATCAATAATCGAATTTCTGAGCGAATCATATCTGATAGCGCTAATACTGAAGAATTCATTAATATCAATTTCAAGAACTTCGGCAATCCTGATAAAAGTATCAAGAGAAGGGTAAGAGTTGCCATTTTCAATGAGGCACATCTGGCGTGGTGAAATATAAATCAATTCAGAGAGTTTTTCCTGCGAAATACCTTTTTCGAGGCGAATTTGTCTTATTTGTTTCCCTAATAAAACTTTATCCAACAATTTATGCCCCTTTCTTAATAAGAAAGTTTATGCAATATAACCTGTCTGAATAATGAAATAAATATCAATAATCTTGACAAATTGATATAGATATGTTAATATAAAAATGTAACTTATATTATGGAGGTATTTACAAATGTTAAAGAAAACTATTGGTATGGGTGGTTTCACCCTCGCCGAAGTGTTGATTACGCTCGGTATTATCGGTGTAGTTGCCGCAATGACAATGCCGACATTGATTAACTCAACTCAAGGCGCACAGTACAAAACAGCATTTAAAAAATCTTTGACGGTTCTTTCGCAGGCTGTTGTAATGAACATTGCTTTGAACGACTATGATTTATCACAGATTGTTGCTGGTACTAATATTCCGAAAAATGGAGGTGCATTACCAGCAGGGGGGCTTGGAGCCCAATCGTTATATGATATATTTCACAATCGTTTGAATATTGTCAGAGAAGCTAGTGGTGGTGATTTTGATACTACGGCAGGCAGTGCAGATCAGTGGCTTATTGTTAGTGATACTGATGCAGGCGATCGTTCTACATTTTCAACAACACATAAAGGAGAGGCAACTATATTTAAAACGAATTTAGAAACTGCTAAAAAATTTCCTGAGGCAACTACTATATTAATGATGAATGATGGTATTGCATTTATCTTTGATAATACACAAGCAAATTGTCAAAAAGCAAATACAAATATTGGTGTCGCAGATGACAATTACTGCTATGGATTCATTGATGTAAACGGACAAAAAGCTCCGAACCGTGTTGTTCAGTGTGATCCAGGTACTAAAAGCGACACAACTGTAGATGACGAAACAACATGTACAGTATCAAGCCCGACAGATATCTACCCGATCGCTATGTATGATCAGTCAGTTATCCCTGCAACTCCAGCAGCAAGAGCTGTACTGTATAACAAGTAATAGTTTAAACCAAAAAGATTCAACCCTCCCCCTTCCACATAAGGCCGAGGGTTGAATTTCTAAAGAAGATTCTTCGCTCCGCTCAGAATGACAACACACACACGTCATCCTGAGCGAAGTGAAGAATTCAAAAAAAATAGAACCAGATTCTTCGGTCGTAAACTCCCTCAGAATGACATGAGAAAAAGTCGTCCAGAGGTGGCAAGCCGAAGGATTACATCAAAAACACATATGTCATCCTGAGGCGCAAGCCGAAGGATCTAAAAAATAAAAACACATAAATCTTTTTTAATAAACTATTTGTTATAATTCTCGCCTGAGCTCACCTCGGGCGATTTTCTTTTGGTTTGTTGTTTTTAAGAAAAAAGTCGGATTAGTAAATCCGACCTGCTTAACTAACAAAGACCAACAAGATTCTTCGCTCCGCTTAGAATGACATGAAAGTTCCTACGTCATCCTGAGGCGCCAGCTGAAGGAGCATTTCTTTGCGGTACTTTCTTGTCGGTACAAGAAAGTACCATGTTGAAACAAAAGAAATGAATGAACATAATTAATTATTTTTTTAGATTCTTCGCTTCGCTCAGAATGACATGAAAGTCACTACGTCATCCTGAGGCGCCAGCCGAAGGATCTACTATGATAAGCTCAGAATGACATAAATGTTCCTGCCTCATCCTGAGGCGGCAGCTGAAGGAGCATTTCTTTGCGGTACTTTCTTGTCGGTACAAGAAAGTACCATGTTGAAACAAAAGAAATGAATG
>CALUVL010000004.1 GCA_944324225.1 Candidatus Gastranaerophilales bacterium | reverse complement strand
AGTATTGTTTTGCGAGAGGTCTGGTAGCGTAGCTGCCAAGCAGAGAACATTTCCCGTTGAAATAATCGGGACGTGGCAAGGACTCCGTTTTTGATTGAGTATCAGAAATGGAGGGACTTGGGAGCGTAAGCTACCAAGCTGCGTTGTTGACAATTTAATATCTTTTTTAAATCGGGACGTGGCACTCTGCCGAGCAAAACAATTGAGTATTGTTTTGCGAGAGGTCTGGTAGCGTAGCTGCCAAGCAGAGAACATTTCCCGTTGAAATAATCGGGACGTGGCGCAGCTTGGTAGCGTGCTACCTTGGGGTGGTAGAGGTCGCAGGTTCAAATCCTGTCGTTCCGACCATTTAAAACAGAAAAAAGCCGTTTGAAAATTATTCAAACGGCTTTTTCATTTTCATATAGCCTAAAATCTATAGGCAGGTAATTTTCGCTACACACACAACGCATACAGAATCTGCTGGTATTCATAGCAGGGCTGCGGAAAATTATTCTGCACCCGTTTTTTCAGCATAAACGCTTAAAAAAACGTAATTTTCTCCCTCAAGTTTACGATTTTTTTCTTAACATTTGAAAATTATAACAAATGATTGTATAATTGACAGGTAAAGCAAAAAAGAGGGAAACAACAATGAAATTACATATGCAAATCCTGATTGCACTCGGTCTTGGTATAAAACGAAACGGACATATATTTTTAGGGATTATCGGAGGTATAATCGTCGGAATACTTTTACACAGTCATCCGAACATTCTTGCATCAAATATTTTAACATTTATCGGGCAGGTATTTATAAGATTAATCCAGATGGTTGTAATTCCGCTGGTTGTATCTGCGATAATAATCGGGATTACAAGTGTCGGCGACAACAAACAGCTTGGCAAATTCGGCTCAAAAATGGTTTTATATTACGGGATAATAACAACACTTGCCGTAATTATCGGTGCCGTACTTGCATTGTTGATTAAACCGGGAGTCGGGGCCGCAAGTTACATCGCACAAAATGCAGCAAGTGAAGTTCAGGCAACTGTTGCCGCTACAATGCAGCAGCAACAGGGGAATATCCTAAACCTGTTCTTAGGATTTATCCCTAGCAATCCTTTCCACTCAGTTGCGGCCGGCGATATGGTTCCGATTATTGTATTCTGCCTGATTTTTGCAATTGCACTCTCTAAAGTCGGCGACGTAAACAGACCCATAGTTTCCTTTTTTGAATCAGTTTTTGCAGCTACAATGAAAATTACTGACTGGATTATGTTTTTGGCAGCTCCGGGTGTATTTGCACTTACGGCAAGCGCTGTTTCAAGCTTTGGCATTGAAATTTTCTCAAGTATTTCAAAATACCTGCTTGTGCTTTTGATAGGATTTTTGATTCAGTTATGCGTTGTTTATCCTCTGTTCTTGAAAAAAGTTTCAAAAGTATCGGTTGTAATGCTTTATTCTGCGGTAACTGAAGCCATGATGGTAGCATTCGGAACAGCAAGTTCGTCTGCTACACTGCCTTTAACAATTGCATGCTGTGAAAAAAGAGGAATTTCACACAAAATTTCAAGCTTTGTGCTTCCTTTAGGTGCAACTCTAAATATGGACGGAACAGCACTTCTTCAGGTTGTTGCGGTAATTTTCCTTGCACAGGCTTACGGTGTGGCACTTGATCCGTTTTTGATTATTCAAATTGCAATCTTAGCAATCATTGCGTCTTCAACATGCGCCGGTATTCCAGGAGCAGGACTGATTACAATTGCTCTTATTCTTAACGGTATGGGATTAAGCCCTGAACAGTTAGTTACAGGCTTTGCCTTCCTGTTCACAATCGAAAGAATTACGGATATGATGAGAACTCTTGTCAATGTAACTTCTGACGTTGTTGTGGCAGCAGCAATTGCCGATAACGAAAATGAAATCAATTACGACTTGCTGAACAATCCTGCAGCTTATGAAGAAATTGCTTAAGATATAAAATATCCTGTTAACGGAACCTTTTTCAAAACTGTGCATTGTTATTGCACCACTCGGAATTGTAGTGCTCTCTAACAAAGAAGTTGCAGGCAGATCTAGGAACAAAAAAAAATTTACGTTTAAAAAACAATAAAAGAGAGTTTATTTAACTATATTAAATCATACTTTTGGCAAATTTATAGAACAATTTCAGGAGTTCTTTATCTTTTTTAATAAACTCCAATTTTTTAAGAATCTCAGAATACATATCCTCATTTTCTAAATCATCATCAAATGTAAATAAATCTTTAGGGGAAACATTCAGCACTTCAACTATTTTCTCTAATGTTGGCGCTGTCATAAAAGCATTTCCTGTTTCAATACTGCTTAAAGTTTTAGTAGCAATACCAATTTTTTCCGCAAATATTTCTTGGCTAAAACCCTTAATTTTACGAAATTCCCTTATTTTTTTACCTAATTGTTGCTGAATGTAACTTTTCATGAATAACAACCTTAAATTTAATTGTAATGGGATTATTAAGCAAGTCTAACCATGTTTAACATCTTGACACAAGAAGTTAAAAGTTATATAATAAAAATATACAATTTATTTGGAGGTATTTTATGAATGCAGAATTTATTGAAAAAATTAGCACTACTATTCAAAAATTTAACAAGGATAAAAATGTAAATGTTGACTTTCTGGTTTCTCCTGCAGGAGAAACGATTCTTATTGGAGTATACGGAACTAAAGAATCATTAGAGCCTTTAAAACAAGAACTTACAGATTACATTTGCAAGATTGATTCAAAAATTACACTCAGAGGTACTACTTTTGAATCCCAAGACTACAACGGTATAAAAGAAATTATGTACTTTTTTAGTTGCTGATTAGATATTATTGAAAAACAGCAGTATTATAAAAAATCAATATTTTAACAATTTACACTAAAGGAGTTTATTATGAAAAAGATTACATTTGCCCTGATTATGAGTATGCTTTTACAAACTATGTGCTTTGCCTATGAACCTGCAATAACCGGCTATGAATATATAAAAAAAATAGATGAAGCCTATATGGATTCAAATCCAAGAAAAATGGAGAAAAACTGGAAAAAGCTATGTGAAGTAAACATGCAATTCTGTAATGAAAAATATAATGTTTATTATAACGGGTTATTAGAGGCAAAAGCAAGAAGGAAAGAAATACGAAGACAACGAACAATGCAAATTATGGCAGGACTTGCAGCTGGAGCGGCTGCTGGTGCAAATGTTAATGCAGGAACACAAGCCTACAATAATTATCAACAATATACATATGGAGCACCAGTATCCTGTGAACCTAGATTTGGGATGATGCCTAATCCTATTTATTGTAATAGAGGTACTACTAGTACAATATACAATTCTTATGGTCAAAACATTGGAACTATAAAAACAAAAAGATCCTATTGGTAACTGGCCTTATAAAAACAGTTTTTATTTTATGTTACAATTAACTTATGCAAAACCAAACAGACCAAATCGCATCAAAATATTTGGGCAAGAAAACGGACGGAAGTTCAATTTATGATCCGTCGCTTATCGTGCCCATTCCAAGGTGCGAAAACCGCTCTCAATACAACATTGACAGCAATAACATCCCGTTTGAAGGCCGGGATGTATGGCACGCTTACGAATTTTCTGCTCTCACCGAAAACAACTTGCCTGTTACAAGAGTGCTTAAACTAAAATACAATTGCCGCAGCGAATTTTTGGTTGAATCAAAATCGCTGAAACTTTATCTGAATTCCTTCAACATGACAGGGTTCGGCAAAACTACAAAAGATTGCCTTGCCACTTGCAAAGCTAAAATCGAACAAGACTTAAGCGAAAAACTAAAAACAAAAGTCGAAGCAAATTTTCTTGAAAATAACACCGAACGGGTTGAAATTTTCAAAAACTTTCAAGACCTGACAGATTTTATTGACGAAAGCAAAATTAGAATAGAAAACTTCAAAGAAACACCCGAAGTTTTGGAAACTGAAACCTCAGCCCCCGAACAGGAGTATTATCTGACGTTCGATTCTCTCCGCTCGAACTGCCGTGTTACACACCAGCCGGATTTTGGAGATGTTTTTATTCACTACAAATCACAAAAACATATTTTGGAAGAAAGTCTGGTTAAATATTTATGTTCATTTCGTTCGGAATACCATTTTCACGAAGAATGCTGCGAAATGATTTTCAAACGGCTTTTCGATATTTTGGATGAAGGCGACGCACTTTTTGTCTGTGCGCTGTACACCAGAAGAGGCGGAATAGACATTTGCCCCGCAAGGTGGTCGAAAAACTGCAATGTTGATGATGTCTACAAACTTCTTGATTTGACAAAGCTTGCAAGACACGGCATCAAGCAATAGAGGAGATTAAACACATGAACAATCGCACTCTTGGCGACAACGGCGAAGACATTGCCTGCAAATTCTTGGAAAAACAGGGTTACAAAATTCTTGAAAGAAACAAGCATTATTCACGTTTTTGCGAGCTTGATATTATTGCGCAGTACAAAAATACCACTGTTTTTGTGGAAGTCAAAACACGAAAGACAGACGGATTCGGCAGTCCGCTTGAGGCAATTACCAGAAGCAAATTTATGAATATTTTAAAGGGTGTTCAGTTTTACTTATCCGAGAACAAAGTTAAGGATTACAGGATAGATGTAATCGGGATAACTTTGCGTCCGCAGATTAAAATCGAACATCTTAAAAATATACACATTTCATAAAATATGTTATGGTCATAAATAATAAAATTTATTTTTTATATTGTCCTCCGGACGGGGAAACTTTTTGCGGAAAAAGTTTCACAAAACCGTCCGCACGCTTCCGTTCACTAATAATCTGCACGGCTCGACACTGAGGCGGGTAAACTCGCTGCGCTCAGACAATACCCGCCTTTGAAGTTTGTCTCGCCTGCAATTATTGTTCACTCCGCTATTGCGGCATTGTGCAAAAATATCCGACCACAGTGGAGTGAGCAATCAATGTTTGGAAATAATTAAAAAATCATCAATCACTGCTTAACGAAACAACAGCAAAGCGGATTTTGTCTGAGCAAAGCGAGTTAATCCGCTCGGGTTGAGTTTAGCAGTGATTAAACGGTCAGCGTGTTTCTCTTTCTTTGGTACGTTTCTTTCTCTGCTTGGATTGCCGGCATTAAACGGGACTATGCGGTAAGGCTCATCGCCTTGACCGCTCCGCCCTCTGCCGACAATCCGCTTTGCATCGCAACAAAGAGAAAGAAATGTACACAATAAAACTTTCTAAAATTTTATTAAAATAACATACTTTATGTTAAATAACAGCACCGTTTTCAATTTTGTAAATTTTGACATCCTTCAAAAATTCATCTTCAAAAAGCACTGTATCAACAGAAGTTATCACAACCTGCGTCGCAGAGGTAATTGATTTTAGCAGGTAATTCTGTCTTATATCATCAAGTTCAGCAAGAACATCATCCAACAACAAAATCGGCTCATCCCCTGTTTTTGCAGTGATTATATCCAGTTCAGAAAGCTTCAAGGCCAACACAACAGTCCTTTGCTGGCCCTGAGAGGCAAATTTCGTTGCTTCATTTTCATTTATATAGAATATTATATCGTCCCTGTGTGGACCGACACAGGACTGTGCTCTTCGAAATTCTTCAACTTTGCGATCCTCCAGAGCATGCCTGAAATTTTGCACGATTTCGTCCAATTCAGTTTCTCCCTCAAGAAAAGAGCATTCATAAACAAGTTTTAATTGTTCTGTTTCACTTATTGTTTTATGCTTTTCCTTTGCAATACGCTCAATTTCCGCCAAAAATTTTATTCTTAGGTAAATTATGTTGCTTCCTGTAATTACAAGCTGCTCATTCAATACTTCCAGAAGTGTTTCGTCTAAATTGGTACCCTTTATAAGTTCTTTCAAAAAATTATTTTTCTGAATGCGGATTTTTTCATATTTTGACAATCGTTCATCATAAGCTGGATAAATTTGAGAAATAGCTCTATCAAGCCAGTCCCGCCGGTCAGCAGGGTTTCCACGCAATAAAAGCAGATCATTCGTCGAAAATAATACAGTTTTTAATACCTGCTTAAAATTTTTCGGAGTTGTCCTAAGACCGTTAACCTTTAAAATACGACTTTTGTCCCTGTTATAAAAATAACTCAAAGAAACTGAAGTATCCGCCTTTACAAGCTCTGCATCTATTGAAGCTGCTTGTGAGTCAAAATTTATTATTTCAATATTGTTGGCCGTTCTCTGGCTTTTTAAAGCTGAGAGAAAATAAATACTTTCCAAAATATTTGTTTTACCTTGGGCATTTTTCCCTATTATTAAAATCTTATCTGCATTAAAATCCAACTCCAAATCTTTACAGTTGCGGTAATTTAAAAGTCTTATATTTTTCAGTTTCATACCTGAATTATACATTAAACAAAGGATTATTTAATAATATCTATTGTTAAATGCAAATAAGTAGTGTAAGATTGTCATGTGATAGAATAAGAGGTAGAGTATGCTTCCAATCATATCAGAAGAAACAGTAGCAAAAGTGTTTTCGGAAATTTTCAAAGATATGCCTTCTTGGCGTAAAAAAATGATACATTACATAAAAGATGAAAATCCGGAAATCAACACAGCAATAATCGAAGCTGCAAATAATACCGATTTAGACCCGAAAGCCGTTGCTCTCGGGGCATACATGACATACTTACTTCTTGAACTTGCAATGAAAGAAGATGACGCATTAATATCTTTTAACGAATAATAATTATAATAATCATAAAAGGCAGGTAAAACATGGTAATTGAAGAATTATTAGAAAAACTGGTAAAAGACGGCGGGAGTGACTTGCACATATCAAGCAATCTGCCGCCGGCAATAAGAGTAGATGGTAAACTTACCCGTGTAGATATGGAACCTCTTACTCCGGATGAAGTTGAAAGTCTTCTCTTCCCTATGCTTTCAAACGAACAAAGACGTACACTTGAACAGAACTGGGAATTGGACTTTTCTTACGGTATAGAGGGATTGAGCCGTTTCAGGGTCAACTTCTACAAAGACAAAGGTAATTACGCAGCAGCTTTCCGTACAATTACGGACAAAGTTCCATCATTCGACCAGCTGGGGCTTCCGGATATTGTAAGAATTACGGCAGAAAAACCGAGAGGATTGGTTCTTGTAACAGGCCCTACAGGTTCAGGTAAATCAACAACCCTTGCGGCAATGATTGACTACATTAACGACACAAAAGCCGAACACATTTTGACAATTGAAGACCCGATAGAATTTGTTCACACGTCTAAAAAAAGTATTGTTCACCAGCGTGAACTCGGTATGGATACAAGAAGTTTTGCAAACGCTCTTAAATCAGCACTTCGTGAAGACCCTGATATCATTCTGGTAGGTGAGATGCGTGACCACGAAACAATTTCACTGGCTCTGACAGCCGCAGAAACAGGCCACCTTGTATTCGGAACACTTCACACCTCATCTGCTTCACAAACCATCGACCGTATCATTGACGTATTTCCGGAAGGACAACAGCAGCAAATTCGTGTACAGCTCGCAAACTCACTGGTTGCAGTATTTGCGCAAACTCTTGTACCGAAAACCCTTCCGAACGGACAGAAAAAAGGCCGTGTAATGGCTCAGGAAATCATGCTTGTAACACCTGCAATTGCAAACCTTATCAGAGAAAGCAAGGCCGCTCAAATCTACTCAACAATCCAGATGAATGTCGGTTTGGGTATGCAAACTCTTGAAATGGCACTTGCAAAACACTACAAAGCAGGAAATATTACTCTTGAAGATGCGCTTTCAAAAACTTCAAGACCTGATGAATTAAAGCGTATGATTGATTACAACCCGACTCCTGCTGAATAAATTAAGAGAAATTCTTCATACAACAAAAAGTTCACACCCGCTGTGAACTTTTTGTAATTTTTATTTCTGCTTAATTTATCCATAATATGCTGTTGATAAAAATTTGAATGCGTTTTTGTTTGTGATAAAATTTGAATACAAGATATAAATAAAATAAAGGAATGAAAATTATGACACAACAAGTTGCAAACGAATCAAATTCGGCAATAGACCAGATCAGACAAACAAGAATTCAAAAACTTGCAGATCTTGCAGATAAAGGTGTAAATCCTTATCCTTATTCATTTGATAAAGATATTAACGCTGCAGACTTGCAGGAGAAATACAAAGACCTTGAAGCCGGCGTTGAAACAGAAGACACATACTCTGTTGCGGGTCGTGTAATGGCTATCAGAAATTCCGGTATGTTCATTGACCTTACTGATGCCAGCGGAAAAATCCAAATTTTTTCACATAAAGAAAATCTTACAGAAGACCAATTAAAAATTTTAAAGCTTATTGATATCGGCGATATCGTGGGATTTAAAGGGACAATCAGAAGAACCCCTAGAGGCGAGCTTTCAATTAAAGCAACTTCATTAAAAATTCTTTCAAAATCACTTCTTCCGCTTCCTGAAAAATTTCACGGGCTGACAGATGTTGAAACAAGATACCGCCAGCGTTACGTTGATATGATTGTGAATGAAGACGTTAGAAAAACTTTTGTATTAAGAAGCAAAATCATACAAAAAATTCGTGAGTATCTCACAAAACAGGGATTTATTGAAGTTGAAACCCCGATGCTTCACCCTCAGGCAGGAGGCGCAAATGCAAGACCTTTTATCACGCACCACAACACACTTGATATGGACATGTACTTAAGAATTGCGCCCGAACTTTACCTGAAAAGGCTTATGGTCGGCGGACTTTCAGAAAAGATTTTTGAAATCAACAGAAGCTTTAGAAACGAAGGTATTGACATCCGCCACAACCCTGAGTTCACAATGATGGAACTTTATCAGGCTTACGTTGATTACAATGAAATGATGGTTTTGACTGAAAACCTTATTTCGTCAATAGCACAGGAGCTTCTCGGAACAATGAAAATCCCTTACGGCGAAAATATAATTGATCTTACACCGCCATGGGACAGAAAAACAATGCTCGGCGCAATTAAAGAATATACAGACATTGATTTTAACAACTGCTTCACAACAGAAGATGCCAAGGCTAAGGCAAAATCAATTGGCATAGACGCATCAGAATGCGAAAACTGGGGACAGGTGCTTGATTTAATTTTTGAAGAAAAAGTTGAACCTCACTTAATCCAGCCGGTTCATATAATAGATTATCCACGCGACATTTCACCTCTTGCGAAAGTTCACAGAGATAATGAAAGACTGACGGAAAGGTTTGAAACACGTGTAAACGGCTGGGAAATAGCAAACGCATTCTCTGAACTTACAGATCCTATTGACCAGAGAATGAGATTTGAAGCTCAGGCTCGCGCAAAAGCCAACGGAGATGAAGAAGCAATGGAAATTGACGAAGACTTTATATGCGCACTTGAGCACGGAATGCCTCCGGCAGGCGGACTTGGCATAGGTATAGACAGAATTGTAATGCTTTTGACAAATTCACCGTCTATAAGGGATGTAATTGCATTTCCGACATTAAAGAAAAAACAATAGGAATAACATAAAAACATATAAGAAAGTCCGTTTTTAAAACGGACTTTTTTATTTATTGGGATTAGTAGTAAGTAAACTTGTAATTGTCATTAATAATTCTTGAAGTACACGTAAGCCCCGTACTTTTCACATTGCAGCTGTAAGAATCATCAACTCCGCTTGGGACAATGGCATCCCCTCTTAAAACAAATGCGAAAATATCTTTACCAATGGTATTCGGGAGGTTATCACCATTTATATCAGCTAGAAATACAACTGTCGGGCGATCTACATTTACCCCAAAATCTCTTACAACAACTTCCGGCGGGTAGACGTTGATAATAACATTCATGCCGTCTGCCAGAGTAAACATATAGTTATAAAATTCGGTTTCTTTCAAGTAAGGATATCCACTCAGGAACCAGCTCGGATATCTCCAGCAGCCCGGATCGTTTGAGCAGACTCTAAGGGTTTTAAAATAAGGTTTATAATACTGAAACGCAAGTTCAGACGCATTATGAGAATAACTTTCAAGAGGCCAGTTGATAGATGAATCCCTGTCACTGATTACATACAGGGTAACCTGAGAGAGCACTGTATAAATTTTTTGGATAGCAACCGCGCTTTTCTTTTCTTCAATATGCCTTTGAAGCCCTGTATATGAAAGAGAGGCAACAATTCCAATTATTGCCATAGTGAGCAAAAATTCAGGCAGAGTAATTGCGCAAAAAACAAATCCACAGTTGTTTTTGCAGATAAAATGCAAAAAAATCCTCTTTAGCTTCTCTAATATCATATACTTTATATATCATGCCCGCAAATATCAGGTTTCAAACATTGATTTACCCAAAAGAGATATTAAGCGGGCATTTCTTCTTCTTTTTTCTTGATGTTATTGGATGCAAAAGTTGAGCCTTCAGATGGGTTTTGAACATTTCTGGCTCCAGCTGAAGATTTGCCAAAACTTCCCATCGTATTTACAGAACCGGAAGATTCTGAATTATTGTTTGCGATTCCGCCTGCGGCACCGGTATTACCACCGCCAATCGGGTTGGACATACCTGTATTTCCGCCGATACCTCTGGACATACTTGCGTTACCGCTGATACCGGTATTCAAACCAATACCCTGACCGTTGGAAGCAAGGCTTGCGTTATTAGTTACCCCGGTATTTAAACCAATACCTTGCTGATCACCGCTGCCTGATTGATTTGACTGAATGCTGCTTGCTGTTGATCTTGTTGCTTCAAGGGTCTGCGCATTTGTATTCAAAGCATTAGTATTTTGTTTTGTCTGTGCTTGAACCTGTTTGTTACTTTGTGTTGTTGTTTTATCTACAGTCTTGATCTCTTTTTGTGCTGATTTAGTTGTACCAAATGCACCTGATAACGCGGATGCAGCCTGAGTCAAGGATGCTGTAGCCGCAGCACCATTATCCTGACCTTTGGTACCGACTGTAGTCATTGTTCCGCCGGCAACCGAAACTCCTGTTCCTGCCATCAATATGACTTTACCTGCGGCAGCACCATATCCTGTAGCCATCATTGCTGATCCAACAGCGATCAATCCGGATCCGGTGTTTTGTAATATACCGCCTGCTTTGGTTATTTTTTCAGCTTTTGTGGTGCCTGCATCTGTTGCCGCTAAACTTTGATTTGTACGGGCTAAAGCACTGGTAGTAACTTTATTGTATTTTGTCGCAAGTTTGTTTGCATTTTTTGATGTTTTTGTCATTGTTTTATACTGTTTGGTTGAATTTGTTGTTGAAACAGTATTGTTCTGTTGCAATGAAGTTGTAGTTGCTCCAAGCGATTCCAATTCCGCAGTCATTGCGGTAATGTCGCTTGTACCGTCACCCATAAATCCTGTTGCACCTGATGCTGCTTGCATACTCATTGCATTGTTCAATCTGCTCTGCAATTGAGTCATCTGCATATTGTTATCTTCTATCATCTGGGCATTCTGCTTCTGGTTCTGCAACTCCTGCTTTGCAAATTTTGTATAATTTTTCTGGGCTTTATTCAAAGCTTTTGTCTCTTTATTCAAATCTTTTTGAATAGAAACCGAATCGGACATATCGCCCTGTGCGGCTGCTCTATAGCTTGCAGTTTCCAAGGCGAAAGCGTCCATATCACTGCTATAGCTTGAAGCCTGAGCTTGCGAACTGCTCTTCATGCTTTTAGCCTCTGATGTGCTTACATCACTGTAATCCTTGTTTACAGACTGAGTTGTTCCTGCACTGCTTGTGCCTGAAGAATTATTCATTTTTCCCGAAAAGATACTGCCATTCATACTTAGCCGGGAATCTTTTTGGAGCGCAGTACGATTAACTGTCTTGGTAGTACCCTGCTGACCCTGCAGTTTTTGCAAATCTAAATTGTAGTTGTTAGATACGCCGCCCATTGCTCGCTCCTTTACTTTTGTTTCTTATATATAAAAAGTATATATTTTATATACAATTTCAGAGTTTACAATTTTTGTTACAAAACTTCATATAAATTTGGGGTAAAATTTATCTATGTTTGAACAATACAAACAAGAACTTGATGCTTTAAAACTCAACTCACACCTGCGTTCTATTAAAGATTTTTCCCAGAAATCAGGTAAATATATCACTTTCGAGAACAAAGAGCTCCTGAATCTTTCTTCTAACAACTATCTCGGGTTTGCCGATAATGAAGAAATCACACAAGAATTTTTGGACTTTGCAGGCGCAAAACACCCTCTCGGAAGCGCTTCAGCAAGACTTCTAACCGGAACTTTGCCTGTGTACAAAGAATTGGAAGTGTTGTTGTGCGAATTATTCAACAAAGAAAGCACACTTATTTTTAACAGCGGATACCATGCTAACGTCGGGATTACATCCTCAATCGCCGGCAAAAATGATGTTATTTTTTCAGACAAGCTTAATCATGCAAGCATTATCGACGGAATGAGGCTTTCTCAGGCAAAATTCTTCCGCTATCAGCACAACAATATAGAAAGCCTTGAAAAACTTTTAATCAGAGAACGCAAAAACTTTGATAATGCGATTATCGTGACGGAGAGCGTATTCTCAATGGACGGCGACATCGCTGATTTAAAAAAAATTGCCGAGTTCAAGAAAAAATACAACTGTATTCTGATAGTTGACGAGGCGCACGCATTCGGAGTTTTCGGCAGCAAAGGACTCGGAATTTGCGAAACACTCGGACTTTTGCCGGAAATTGATATTCTTGTCGGAACTTTCGGCAAATCTATCGGCTCTATGGGTGCTTTTGCCGTCGGGAACAAGGTTCTTATCGACTATCTGACAAACAAAGCCCGCTCTTTTATTTTTTCAACTGCGCTTCCGCCCATCAGCATAGCTTTTTCAAAGTGGATTATTGAAAATAAACTTCCCTCAACTCTTGAAAAACGTAAAAAAATGCTTACGCTCGGCAATAACCTCGGAAGCCAAAGCCACATAATTCCGGTTATAATCGGCGGAAACTCTGAAACCGAACAAATGTGCAAAAAACTTTTTGATGCCGGATATTTTACGCTTCCAATCCGCCCGCCGACGGTGCCAGATGGAACCTCCCGCATACGAATTTCACTCACTACCGATATTGAAGAAAAGGACTTAGCTAAATTATGCACTATCACTGGCTTAACAAACAAAATAAATCAAGGCTTATAGTATTTCTGGCAGGCTGGAGCTTTGACTTTTACCCATTTGAATTTCTGAACTGCAAAAATTCAGATGTTTTATTCGTATATGACTACAATACAATAAACGAAGATGAATTAGAACTTCTCAACAACTGCATTTACAGCGAAAAAATACTTATAAGCTGGTCTATGGGTGTTTTTGCAGGGTATATTCTGAAAAATTTATTCAAAGATTATGACAGAAAAATTGCAGTAAACGGAACACCTTTCCCTGTCCATGACACACTCGGAATACCTCAAAAACCGTTTCTTTTGACTCTCCGCCACGCAAAAACAGGACTTGAAGGCAAATTCTATCAGAATATTTTTAACACACAGGAAGAATTTGAAAAATATTCTCTAACCCCAATCCACCGCACAATTGAAAATAGAGAAAATGAACTGAGATACCTATATGACAGAATCAGAAAAGAAAATTTCAAATATGAAAAATTCTACGATTATGCTCTTATAAGCAGCAGCGACAAAATAATCCCTACTAAAAACCAGATAAATTTCTGGCAAAATAATGTTCCCTACAAATTACTTGAAAGCGGACACTTTCCGTTCTATAATTTCACTGGCTGGGATGAAATAGCAAAAATGCAATAAAGCTGTTTTGTCAGGTTGAATCGTAATTTATACAGTTCCTGAAAGAATTCAGGATGACTAAAAAGACAGAATTAAATTATGCAGGTAAACCCTAAATCCGTTAAATCTCACTTTGAAAAAAGTATGGACAAATATGATGAAAATGCAACTGTCCAAAAATTTCTTGCCGAAATTCTTGCCGCAGAAACCACAAAACTAAGTAATTCCTACGGAAAAATCCTTGAACTTGGTTGCGGCACAGGACTTTTGACAAAAGAGATTGTTAAAAAAATTCATTTTGAAAGTTACACAGCCAACGACCTCAGCGAAAAATCAAAAAAATATCTGGATAAAATTCTAAAAAATTATACTTTTATAAAAGGAAATGCGTCGAAAATTCAGGCAGGTCGCACATATAATTTGATAATTTCAAATGCAATGTTTCAGTGGTTCTCAAATCCAGAGCCAATCTTTGAAAATTATGCCAAAATTCTGAATTCTGACGGGATACTTGCCTTCACAACATTCTCGCCAGAAAATTTTCCGGAACTTAATGCAATCACAGGACTTTCGCTTGATTACAAGTCCAATGACGAATTAAAAAAAATTCTGCAAAAAAGCTACAAAATCCTGAAAATTGAAACATTCAAACAAGTTCTTGAATTTTCGACACCGCTTCAACTTCTGTACCACCTCAAAAATACAGGCGTAAATTCTCTCGGTGACAAAAAATGGGATTTTTCCGATGTCAAAAACTTCTGCCGGAAATATCAAGAAAAATTCAGCAAAACAACACTTACCTACACACCAATTCTTGTTATCGCACAAAAATTAGACTAACTTTTCTGATTGCAATTTATAAAAATAGATATTTGTATGTATTCAAATTTGTAACGAAAAAACATATAATCTTTACATAGGTACATGTTTATTATTAAAATATGTTATAAATTAATAAAGGGGCTTAAAATTGCTTAACAACTACGAAAGCTTTGATAATTCAGAAACTTCATCAAGAAAGTCCGCTCTTATACAGGAACGAATTGGTCTTGTTTCAACTCATATGTACAAGCAGTTTTTGGATTACCAGCACGCAACGATGAATACCGCAGAAATTTTTGCCCGCATGGCCGGCGACCTTCAGGATGTCGTTGATACGCTAAAAGAAGCCTTTGCCTCAAGAAATGTCACCACTCAAAATATTTACCTTGATATTGATCCGCAAAAATCAGTTATTATCGTAAACATTCTCTGGCATAAAATAAGTTTCACAACCCGCTGCAACTTCCAACCGCAGGCTCTATACAGAGAAAACGGACAACACTTATTTTCAGGTAGGATTATGGCAATCAGAGGGAACTACTACGAAATTATGAAAGGTCTGAATGAACATGACGAAGAAATGGGCAGACTTCTTGATAACGAAGTTGCCTCACTGTTTGTTCCGGCTGAAAGCAACCAGAATTGTATTATGAAGATTAAACACCTGACAAATCGTGAATTTTACCTTAATCAACAGGATGCTCCGAGAGAATTTGTGCTGAAGGTAATCGAAACCATATGCGGCGGCGGCTTCTACCACGAAGAAGGAACAAGAAAAAGTTTTAATATTTAACAGGATATCCAATGATTATAAGTTTTCCATCCAGAGAAATAAAAAAAGAATATAATTACTTAAGAAGCAGAAAAGAAGAAGTCGATATAAATAAAACTTCTAAAAAGTTAGACAGCTATGTTTATGACAAGACTCATAACTTTAACAATGCTAAAACATTTGGTCTTCTTGCCGCAATGGATCTGTTATATGCCGTTTTTTGGATTAAATCTAAAAATAAAAAACCTTTAAATAATTCTTTGTTTATGCTGCTTTTTGCAAACGGTATTATTTTAAATTGCATACTAGATGAAGAAAAAAACAAAAAATATGCTCTTAATAACAAAGACGAGAAATTCAGATTATATACAAGAAACGGAATAAATGCTATTGTATAAAACATTTTTATTCTGTTTTGTTAATAGAACAAATCAGTGAATTTTATTGATTTAGATTTTTGCAAAACTTACCAGACCAAAGTCAACAAAACAGTGATTACTCCTGATTAAACCAATTTGATAACACTCCATCTATTTAACCTGCATCATGCAGACACCAACAGACATTTCATCAGCAAATTCTATTCAAGCGTAATTTTAGAAGACATTTCTGCAACAATTCTTGCAATATCGGATCCGCCGATTGCAACCTCCAGAATCAAAGGACTCTGGATGAATACTGTTTCAGAGTAATCCATCGAATCAACATTGATTACATCAAACTCGATAAAGTCATCTCCGGCATAAACAAGCTTGCCGTATTCGCCGCCTGTCGCCCAACGGATAAACATATATTGCTGTTCAAATTCTTTTAACTTCTCAATCAAACGCATAAAATAAATCCTTAAAATATAATCGGAGCCTTCCCCTGAAAGTATGGTCTATATTTATATTTTAGCGTTTTTTTTAATAAAGTCAAGTGGCAAAAGAATTGCTTTTCTTAAAATAATCTCTGCAAAATTATTAAACAACTACGCGTCTCTAAACGAAAAGCGTAGTTGTAGATTTGATTAAATCAGTATTTTTTATTCTGCTTTCAATCGTGACATCAGCATATTTGTAAATTCATCAATATTCATTGAATTATCTTTGCCTGCAAATTTTTGGAATTCTTTATATTTATCATTTATAAATTCTGCTATATTATCATATTTCCCAGGAAGCTGGTGACCGTTGCTGACATATTCTTCAACAATATTGTCGGTATATTCCTGTGCTGATACTTTTAAATCTTCATCTTTATCAAGTTTTTTAAATTGGGTTACAGGATCTTCACTTGCATTTATCTCTTTGTCATCCTGCTCCTCAGCATAGCCGCTTATCTGCTCTGTTCCGCTTACCTGTTCTGTTCCGCTTACCTGTTCATCGCCACTTAATTGTTTAACGCCGCTGACTTTACCATCTTCGAACTCTGAAACCTCTGCTGACCATGGGACATCAGTTGAATATGGTATATCAGCACTATAGCTCAGTGTTTTGGCTTCCTGAAAAATTCCGCCCGGATTGTGCTGTGCTTTTTGATTCTGTACTCCTTTTGCACCTCCTTCAAGGCCGCCTTGAACTGCTGCTTTATTCACTGAACTAAAATCAATAGGTCTTGGCATATTATACTCCTTTCTCAACTTAATATACTTCACCTCGTGTTTTTGAAATCTCTTATATTTCTATTAAGTTTTTCTATTCCAAAAAATTGACAAGACTAATTCATATCATATCATATCAGATTATATTACACCATATCGCAGAGTATAACAGGGTTTCAGTCTTTTTAAAATTCACATTTACATTTCATTACAAAACCTAAAATTTTATTAAATGCAATTATCTCTTGACGAGCAGCACCGTTATGAGATTCTTCGCCTAGCTGTCATTCTAAGGGCATTACCAGAAGAATCTTATTTTATAGGCCCGGAATGAAAATTGTCTATTTTTGTGTACGTTAATATGATAATTGCGATATAAAAAAAAGCCACACTTTTTAGTGCGACTTTGAACAATAATCTTGGGAGGAGATTTGGGGATAGTTGTACATGCATGATAAAATAAGCATGTTTTTTTTGTTACATGAGTCATACAAATTTTAATAAAAATTTACAATTAGTTGATTTTATTATAAAATTATAGCAGGAGAAATTGTCATGAAAATTTTGGTTATTAACGGCGTAAATATGAATATGCTTGGAATTAGAGAACCTGAAAAGTATGGAAACATGACTTTAAAGGATCTTGAAAAAGAATTATACGCCTATTCTTTTGAACTTGGTATTGACATAGAAACCTTCCAGAGCAACCACGAAGGCGAAATTGTTGAAAAAATCCAACAGGCATACCGGAATGCCTCCGGGATTGTTCTTAATGCCGCAGCCTACACTCACACAAGCGTTGCCATTAGAGATGCAATAGCATCAGTAAACATTCCAACAATAGAAGTGCACATGACAAACATCCATTCCAGAGAAGACTTCAGGCAAAAATCCCTAATCGCCGGAGTTTGCAAAGGCCAGATATCCGGATTTGGCATTGACAGTTACAAGCTTGCAATGCAGGCTCTTTGCACAATGCTTAAAAAGCAGTCCTAATACTAATTTTTAAACTCGTTTACAAATCCGTCCATCAATCTGGAAGCTTCTTCATAGCCATGTTGAGATTCTGCAGCATCAAAAAAAGCATTAGCTTTTTCGCAGAATTCCGGATTTTTCATCAAAAATTGGAGGTCTTTATCAATAGAATTGCCTGTAAATACAAGTGAACGGCCTGTAACTGCAGACGGCATCTGAGAAAGGTCCTGCAACTCTTTCTGCGGAGTCTGTTCCGGTTGGATATCAGCCAAAGGTGCCTGGTTCTCTTTTTGCTGGTCAAATTTCTGAACGCCTGAAAAACCTAAATTGTTTGTATTGTTATTGATTTCTCTCATGGTTCACATCCTTTGCTTTGCGAAGTTTCCTTACGCACTTTTGTACTACCTTTAAAACACCGGGATGATATTACAGCATTTCTATCTTTTTAATATCTTCATTACTTAATCTGTAAATCTCACTCGCGCTTTTTTGCTTTAAAACATGAAAAATAAATTTTTTGCTAGTTTTTATAAAAAAAATTACAAAAATTAATATTTCATGAAATTAGAGCAAAAATTTTTATGTTATCATTTATTATATAATAAAATGGGATCTAAGGCAATATGAATTTTACTAATTTGTTTAGCGGAATAAATTTAAAAGAAATTATAAGAAACCTGCCGGATGCCGTCATATTGCTTGATAACAGCGGACGGATTCTCTGGACCAACCGTGAAGCTGAATATCTATTTAACATAGATACATCAGAAGAAGTAGATCTTTATTTCGATGATTTCGTAAATAAAGGATTAGAACTTGTAAACAGATCTTCAGACAAGCACGTTCCTGTAATTGCAGGTGCCGCAACAGGCGAAAATTCAGAATTTTTTATTGAGCTTAATGCATCCCTTATGGAGGATCAGTTTATTGTCACAATCCGCGATGTAACAGCGATGACAAAAGTCCTTGCCAACGCAGAAAAAACAGGCCGTCTTAACAAAGATAAAAATCTTATGCTGAACAAACTGACAAACGATTTTAAATCACCACTTCAATCAATTATTGGTTTTTCAAATGCGCTCACTGACGGGCTTGGCGGAGAAATGGAAGAAAAACAGAGCAAATATGTAAAAATTATCAATAAAAATGCTACTGATCTTCTATATTTTATGGATAAATTTTTTGAATTTTCAAAAGCCGAATCCAACCTTGTCAAATTGGACATAAAAACCTTTGATGTAATAAACAAAATTCAGGAAATAATCAGAGCAAATGAAAATTCAATAAATTCTAAAAAATTAACAATAAATCTTGAGTTTGAGGAACTGGCTTCAAAAACGATTACAACAGATGAAAATATTTTAAAAACAGTACTGCAGAATATTCTTGAAGTATCGTTGAAACTTACAGAAATCGGCTCAATAACAATTACTCTTACCAATCCTGAAATGGAAAATGTCATTAAACGCGGGGTAAAAGTAATTAATCAGGCTGACAGCAGAGCTTACCTGCAAATTTCCGTGAAAGATACAGGGATGGGGCTTAAAGAAGTTGAACTTGATGGTCTTTTTGAACCATATTCACAACTTGATAAGATTAACAAAAAGAATTTCTTAAGATCTGTAATGCTTGGAACAGTAAGGACACTTCTTGGAAGGCTTAACGGAACCGTTTGGGTTGAAACTGAAATCATGAAAGGAACAACATTCAATATAATTTTGCCTGTTGAAAAAGGAATTATTTTAGAAGATGAGTAGCGTAACATTAAAAAATGTCTGTAAAAAATACGACAGCAAGGTCGTAATAGACAATATTAATCTTGAAATTAAAGACAAAGAATTTATAGTACTGGTTGGGGCTTCAGGATGCGGAAAATCAACAATATTGAGAATGATAGCCGGATTGGAAGAAATTACCGGCGGTGATATCCTTATCGGCGACCAAAAAGTCAATGATATTCCGCCAAAAGACAGAGATATTGCATTTGTATTCCAGAGTTATGCACTTTATCCGCATATGACTGTCAGAGAAAACATTGCTTTCGGTTTAAAAATGCGAAAAGTACCTAAAGACGAAATTGAAAAAAAGGTCAAAGAAGCGGCAGAAATTCTGAATCTAACGGAATATCTAGACAGAAAACCCAAACAGCTCTCCGGCGGACAAAGACAGAGGGTTGCGCTCGGACGGGCAATAGTCAGAAATCCGAAGGTATTTTTGATGGATGAACCGCTTTCAAACCTTGATGCAAAACTCAGAGTCCAGATGAGATCTGAAATTAAAAAGCTTCACGAAAAACTCCAGACGACATTTATTTACGTAACCCACGACCAGACAGAGGCGTTGACAATGGGCGACAGAATTGTTGTTCTGGATAAAGGTGTAATCCAGCAGGTGGCGCCGCCCGAGGAAATTTATAACAACCCCGCAAACACATTTGTCGCAGGATTTGTCGGCTCTCCGCAGATGAATTTTATAAGAGCGGAAATTCGTGAGGGTCATGCGGAATTTGCTGGAGTAAAAGTTAAAATCACAGGACTTCCGGATGCCGGCACCATTATACTTGGCATAAGACCGGAAAAAATGGTTTGCGGAGGCGATATAAAATTCAATGCTAAAGTCGATATGTACGAACTTCTCGGAAGCGAAAAGATTGTTTATTTTAATATCGGAACTTCAAAATGCAGCGCAAAACTTCCGCCTGACTATGAAATCGGAGAAACAATCAACTTAAGCATAAGAGAAGAAGATATTTACATTTTTGACGCAAATACCGGTAAGCGCATTAATAACTGAGTTTGGTAAAGTAATCTTTTTCAGAAAGTGCTTTATACGTACACCCGGCTCCATTCATATTACTTGTTGATGTAGGAGAGCAATATTCATCAGTTTTACTATAAAATTGAGTACCTTCGACTCCTGAAGGGAGAAGCATGCCTTTATTATCCAGCTGGAACATAAATAAGTCCTGTCCAAGCCTGTTAGGATTTTTGTTAAACCCGTTTACATCGACAGAAATAAATATATTATTTCCATTCAAATTGTTTATCAATATCAGACTTCCATCATTTAAAACAAACTGCCCGTCATCAAAGTAGGATAAATTAATATTTGTACTGCCATTAAAAGTCTTATACGTTGTTGAATTTTTATCAGTACTGCCTGTATTTTCATAATTCGGAATACAAGTTTTTTCCAGAGACTCTTCCTGATACTCCGAACCCATCCCGCAATCTCTTATAACTTGAAAATAAGGAAGCAATATCTTTTTCAATTGCTGTGTTGTAATAGTTTCCGGAATAAGTCTTTCGCCATTTTGCGCATAAAACATATTAAGTGCCTGCTCTATCACGGAATAATTCTTCTTCAAAGCAGTTTCCAATGCCTTGCTGCGGCGGTTATTAATCAAAGCGGGCAGAGTCATTGCTGCAACAACCCCGATTATGCCAAGAGTAATCAACACTTCCGCCATCGTAAATCCGCTTTTTAATCTCATAAATCCTCCATATATTTACAGTATTTTGTAAGATTTCATCTTACATATTTACTTATATTATTGTTGCAAAATTGGATTATGTCAAGACTTGAAGCGTTAGGAAAAAATATCAAACAATACAGGAAAGCAAAGAAACTTTCCCAGAACGCTCTTGCAGAACTTGTTGACCTGTCAAGAGAGCATCTTGCATGCATTGAAACAGGCAAAGAATATATAAGTCTTAGAAAACTCTTTCTCATTGCAGATATTCTTGAAGTTTCACTTTCCAAACTTATAAATTTTGATTAATTTCTATCTTGAGTATCTTTTTGAGAGCTATTTTCAACCCAGACAATGGTCTTATTTACAGGCACGACAAAAGGATTTGACATCGAGAAGTTTTTCTTCGCCTCACGTGTCAGGCGATCGTAATATGAAATTTTTTCGGAAAGTTTCTTTGTGTAATTAAATAAATTCATATAACCATCCTTAACATTACATACATGTATTATTATTTTTCTGATTGCCGATATAATCCCGAAAAAGGGTAATCTTTCAGCCTGAATATAGCCCTTGTGTCTAACCGTACATACTAATTGCCGGAATTTGATAACAAAATTATCATTAAAAAAGAAAAACGGAGGATTTTATGATCAGCGAAAAATTAAGAGGAACCAAAACAGAACAAATTTTGATAAACTCCTTTGCCGGAGAATCACAGGCCCGAAACAGATATACATATTTTGCAAAAGTTGCAAAGCAAGAAGGTTACGAACAAATAGCGGATATTTTCCTGCAAACCGCAGAAAACGAAAAAGAACATGCAAAACTATTCTATGAATACATCGGTAATACAACAGGAACAGTCACAGGCTCCTACCCTTTTTTTCTTGGCACAACAGAAGAAAACCTCAAAAGTGCAATCAACGGCGAACATGAAGAATGGTCTCTTTTGTATAAAACGGGCGAAGATACAGCCAAAGAAGAAGGATTTGATGAAATATCCGACACCTTTAAACACGTAAGACGTGCTGAAGAACATCATGAAGAAAGATTTAGAAAATTGCTTGAGAATATAGAAAATAATACTGTATTCCAAAAAGACTACGAAACAGACTGGATGTGCAGGGAATGCGCATACATTCATCGCGGAACCTCTGCACCTGCCAAATGCCCGAACTGCCACCATCCGAGAGCCTATTTTGAAGTTCTTTGTGAAAAGTATTAATCTAATGTGTGAAGTGTGAGGTTGGTTGAAAAGTTAAGAGGTTAGAATTAAAAAGCAGCCCCTCTTGCAATGATAGCGGTAATGATGCGTCATTTAGAGGGCAAAACCTTAAAGAATCCAGATTTTACGGTTATCCAGAAATAAGTAAAAAGATGCCCCTCACGCTTCACTTTTGTACTTAATTGCCCCTACAAAAAACTTATTTCCAAACAGGAATATTTGTCGTATAATACAAAAAGAAAATGGGTATAAGTAAAAAAATCATCATAAGTCTTTTGACAGTATCAGTATTATACGGGGGATATTATTTCGGGATACCTGCAATGTTAAATACCCCTGCAACCGTCACTTTTTTAAACAACTATATAAAAAAGGAATTTGGCTTTAATACAAAGATTCTAAATCCAAAAATCAAAATGGGATATCTTCCGTCAATCTGGATTAATGCCGACACTTTTGCAATTTTAAACAAGGATGGTTCTACAGCTCTTGAATTTGATGGTATAAGTACAAGAATAAAACTTTTACCGCTAATTTTCAGCAAAGCAGAAATCAGCAGTTTCAGCGGACAAAATTTAAAAGTTAATCTGATTTTTGACAGAAACTCCTGCCTGAAGCTAGGCCAATATCCGATTATTGGAATTTCGCAGCCCAAAATTACACTAAACAAGGCCGCCTTAAGGCTAAAGAATTACAACATAAACCTTAAAGATGAAACCGTAAATAAAAATATTATCCTGAACGGACAAGATTTTGTTCTGTATGACTTTACTAATAACAAACGGGTAAAATTTACAACCCACAGCGATCTTCTTGTCGGAAACAAAACAGCTTCTATAGCTGCGGATGTTGACGTAAAACTTCCGATTGACAAAATTTCTGAGGATAAAATATTCATAAACGGAAAAATTAAAGACCTCAACCTTGCTGACTTTTCGACTTATGCTAAATATCTTTCCCGCAACAAATTTGAAAGTCTGACAGGAATTGTAAATCTTGATGTTGCAACAATAACAGACAGTGAAGGACATAAAAAAATAAAAGGAAAAGCATCCATTGATAACTTCGGGCTTCTCCAAAAAGATAAAGCCGCATCAATTTATTCTCCAAACACAATAAATATTAATTCCTCAATCAACGTTATAAAAAACGGCATCGTAGTAAATGAATTCAGCATAAAATCCAATGGCATAGATATGCTTTTTTCAGGGAATATTGAGAAACTCAACTCCCAAAAACCTTTTATCGATATAAAAGCTGCAATTAACCCGTCAAAAATAGAAAATATTATTCCGATCCTTCCCGGAGAAGAAAATCTTATCAGGGAAGCAAATCTTTATTTATTAAAGAAATATCCTTATTACGGAAATATCATGGGTAGCCTGGAAATTACAGGAAACCTGCCGGAACCTTCAGTTAATGGGAATATTTTATCAACTGAAGGGTACCTTGTAAAACCACTACCGAACGGAACGCCAAAAGCTACTGTTAAATTAAAATTTAAAGGTGACACCACAGAACTTGATGCAACAGTTCCTGCAAGCACAACACAGACAGTATTTGTAAAGGGCGAAATAAATTTGTACAAAGACAGATCAGCGGATTTAAAAATCACAAGTACAAATAACGTTGACTTAAAAACTGCACAGGATGTTCTGATTCCTCTACATGGAATATTAAGATTTGACCTCGGCCCTGTTCCAATTATGGATATAAGAGGAAAAGGTAATATTGACCTTCATGTTGTCGGAACAATAAAAGACCCTCATGCCTGGGGGTGGTTTAATTTTAACAATACAACGGCATCATTTCTTGATATTCACAATATGACGCTTACAAACGGAAAAGGCTCCCTCACTTTTGACGACCAGAATACTCATTTTAAGACACAAACAGCAACTTTATACGGACAACCTGTTTCTGTGGATGGAACCTGTACATTGCTAGGAGTTCTTGATTTTAAAGTATCAAGTCTCAACCAGAATTCTGCAAATCTCTTAAAAATTATAAAAACATCCCCGATGCTGAAAGATATTCAAAATCTTATGCAACCAATTAAATCAGCACGCGGGTTAATGAATGTTCAGTTAAATCTGACAGGTCAGGTTAAAGATGTCTATGATGTTGTATTTAACAAAAATATTTTTGCAAACGGCAGACTTGAATTGAAAGAAAACATTGTAAAAATAGATAAAATACCCTCAGAAATCAAAAATCTGACAGGATATGTCGATTTTGAAAATCTGAATGCCGATTTCAAACTGTCATCAGGAATTAACACATCCAGAATCAATATTGACGGCAAATTTAAAGATAACATTATAGACACAAAAATTATTTCAGATAAATTCACCCTTGCAGATGCGGCAAGTTTGGCACTTCAGGAAGGCAAAAAACTTCCTTTTTCAAAAGATCTAACAACAATCAGCACAAGTTTTATAGCAGATTACAAAGGTCCTGTTGACAATATAAACTACAACTGTCTTAATGTTAAAGGGAAAATTTATCCTAACAAGGGCAGCAAAAGTACCATTATTACTGACGGAAGTTCATTTACACTTAAAAATTCACACTTCAAACTTTCTCCGCTCCAAGGCAGCTTCAAAAATAATCCTTATATTCTGACAGCAGATATTTCTAACATTATGAACAAAAATCAGGATGTCAACGGATATTTTTCAATGTCAAATTTCAATCTGGAAAATCTGGACAATCTCAAATCACTTGACATTTTTCCAGCAAACTTCAACCCTGATGACCTTCAAGGACTAAAAGGAGTTCTGGATATAACAGCAAGAATTCGACATAACGAACTTTCATTCTTTACGAAACTTGATGATACGGAATTTATATATGTACCAAAGCACTTAAAAGTAAAATTCAACAGTGGAAATATTCTTATCCGCAACAATGTGATTTCTCTCAACAAAATCAATGCCTATGCAGGAGAAATGCCTGTTTTTGTTGACGGGAAAGTATTCAATTTCTATAAAAAACCTGATTTTGATTTGTATGTGAATGCAAAGCCAACTCAAGAATTTTTTGATCAATTTTTCAATAACAAAGCGGTTTATCCGATAAAAATTAAAGGCGATCTGAACGTAACTTCAAAAATTAAAGGAACTCAAGATAAAATCTCAACAAAAACAGACGTAAAAATAGAAGAAAATTCTAATATCTACTATATGGGCGCTACAATCGGAGATGTAGCAAATGCTGTCAAACTTTATCTTGACGGGGTTTACACCCCCTCTGGAATCAAAGTGAATGATTTCAAATATGACAAAATCATAACATCACAAAACAATAAAAAATATTCAAATACACAGCTTATCTCAAATGGCACACTGGAATTTTTGCCAGATAACAACATAAAATTCAAAAACTTCCGTGTAAAAACAGAAAATCCGACAGACGCAAAGATTTTCAATATTATATTTAGAAAACCATTTATGAAACAGGGAATTTTCACCTCCGACCTGATTATAAACGGCACCTCACAGATTCCAAAAATTCTCGGCCGATTTGAAATAAACAGTATTGATATTCCGTTCTTTGACTCAACAATCAATGATATCAGCCTCAATTTTAAACCTGATAAAATCATGATTAATTCCAAAGGCGTTGTGCTGACTAACAGAGTCAATCTTTCAGCCGAAATGATAAATAACCTTAAACCGCCGTACAAACTTGATAACATAAAAGTTAAACTGAATGACTTAAACATCAACAAAATAACTGATGCTATAAGAGATTATGAAAGCGATCTTTATCATTCAAAATCAGCAACAGCACAGACTGAAAACTTAAATCTTTCACAACTGGTAATAAAAGAGGCACAAATAAATGCAGACACTGTTAAAATTAAAAACATCAATGCTGAAGACTTTTCAACAAATCTCAGCCTGAATGAAAAAATGCTTCTTGATATCAAAAACTTCCAATTTAAACTTGCAGAAGGCCTGGTCAATGGCTCAGTCAAATACGATTTTCTTACAAACAGGGTTGAGCTTTTAATGCATATGAAAGATTCCAATGCTCAAATTATGTCAGAAACTCTGTTTGACCTGCACAACCAGCTATTTGGCTCAATCACGGGCGATGTTGCCTTAAGTTGTGACGCCAAAAGCCACGAATCCTGCACACGCACTCTTGAAGGAGAAGGTTCATTTAATGTTGCAAACGGCAAAATGCCAAAGCTCGGTTCTCTGGAATATCTTCTAAAAGCCGGAAACCTTCTGAAAGGCGGTATTACGGGGCTTTCAATCAACAGCATTATTGATTTGATAACTCCTCTTAAAACCGGCGAATTTCAGAGTATAAACGGAAATATAAATATCAAAAACGGTATTGCTCAGAGTATAAATATTTATTCAAGCGGGAAAGACTTAAACATGTATCTTCACGGCACATACAATTTCTCAAATTCAAATGCTGATATGAATGTTTACGGAACGCTTTCAAACAATATCACAAGCGTCTTCGGCAAACTTAAGAATGCATCTTTGAACACGCTTCTCAATACAATCCCCGGTATCAACAGAAACGAACTGGATCCTGCGATTATGGCTGAAATAAACAAAATTCCTAACATAAATAACCAAAACATTTACAGAGTATTTCAGGCCGAAATCTTCGGAAACATAGACGGAACAAACTATGTCCGAAGTTTCAAATGGGTTAAATAACGCAAAACATTCAAACCTGTAGATATAAACACTTGCTTGCAAACATTAATCCACACCACATCATGGTACAGGATCATATCCGCCTTCATTCCAGGGATGACAGCGGCAAATTCGTTTTATTCCGAGCCATACGCCTTTTCTAAGCCCGTACTTTAAAATAGCCTGACGTGTATATTCTGAACACGTCGGATAAAATCTGCAAACTGATGGCGTGTACTTTGAAATTTTTTGATAAATTCCTATTAAAAACAAAACAAAAGATTTCATAAAAAAATCCTTACATAGCATAACTTTCGCCGATTGTATCCACCGCCTCAACCTTAATATCCGTAATCAATTCGGAATAAGAAATAACGACAATCGTCGGAATATGCCTTTCAAGAAGCTGATACAAAGGCAGACGAATTCTTGGCGAACACAGGATAACAGGGTTTCTTCCGCATGCTTGATGCGCACGCACCATTGTAGAGGCCGTTGTTTCTATCAATTCCTGTACCTGCATCGGATTCAGAAGGAACATCGTTCCAAGCTCTGTTCTTTGGCAACTGTCATCAAGAGTTTTTTCCCATTCTGGCGAAAGAGTCAGTGCATACAAAACTTTGTCATCTTCAACATTAGCAAGACAGATTTGCCGCCCCAGAGCTGCCCTTAATCGCTCTGACAAAATATCAGGCTCCTTTGAAAATCTTGCATAATCGCACAGTCTTTCAAACACAAAAATAATATCCTTAATTGAAACTTTTTCTCTAATAAGGTTAACAAAGATTTTTCTTAAATCGCTTGTTGATATAATAGTAGGCACAAGGTCATTAACCAGTGTCGGGTCTTGAGAACGTACAAGTTCCATAAGTTTAAGTACATCCGTTTTTGTCATAACTTCATCAACATGTTTTCTTACACATTCCTGAAGGTGTGTAACAATAACATCTGTTGAATCAAAAGCTGCAACCGAACGGACAGACTTGGCATCATCAGGAGTAATCCAGTACGCCTGCGTCTGATAAGTCGGGTCTATACCGATAATCGCATCCTGCGGAACCTCTTTTTTAACAGCATCCCACTGATCTGCAATAACCATCAACCTTCCGGGATAAACATACCCTGTATCAACAGTGTTGCCACGGATTTGAATCATATATTCATTTGCATCCAGAGCCGAAGAATCCATAATTCTTATGTTAGGAAGAATATACCCCAGCTCATCCGTAACCCTTTGACGAAGAGCGGCTATTTTGGCAAGCAGTTGGCCTTCCTGATCAGGATCCGCAATTACAAGCAGATTTGACCCGACCTGAAGGCTCAAAATATCAACCCCTAAACGCTCATACATTCTGTTCGGGTTAACAAGATCCTGCATGTTCTGTCTGACGCTTTCCAACTGCCCTAACTGAGATTGAACATCCGCATTAATAAGAGTTGAAAATCCGGTAATCGCAAGTCCTATAGCAAAAAGGAAGAACGGTAAAAACGGAAGTCCTGTCCCCTGCCAGAACCACGTATGCCCCGTAAATGCCAGCAATAACAAGAACCCCGCTGACAAAAACAATGCATTCGGTTTGCTTTTGATTTCAGCCGTAACATCAGAACCCAATGAATTTGCGGCAGAAGCACGTGTCATAAAGATACCTGCCGCAATTGACATCAAAAGCGACGGAACCTGAGATGCCAAACCGTCACCGATTGTCAGGATTGTATATCTTGAAACAGCTTCTTCAATCGGCATCTGGTTCATTAAACATCCGACGCACAACCCGCCGATAATGTTAATAAGTACGATAATGATACCTGCAATGGTATCTCCTTTTACGAACTTCATCGCACCATCCATTGAACCGAAGAGGTTTGATTCTCTCTGCAAATCTTCACGTCTCTGGGTCGCTTCTTCAGGCGATATCAAACCTGCATTGAAGTCAGCGTCAATTGTCATCTGTTTACCGGGCATAGCATCAAGTGCAAACCTTGCGGAAACCTCAGCGATACGTTCCGCACCTTTTGTGATTACCATAAACTGTACAACCGTTATGATAAGGAAGATAACACCGCCGACAACCATGTTACCGCCGGTTACAAAGGTCCCGAATGCGTGGATAACTTCTCCGGCTTCACCTTTTGAAAGAATCAGCCTTGTTGATGCAATTGAAAGTACAAGCCTGAACATTGTTCCGATAAGAATAATTGACGGAAATGCCGCAAGTTCAAGTGTCTTTTTTACATACAACGATATCATCAAAAGGACAACACCGAGCGTAATATTCAAACAAATAGAAACGTTTACAACCCAGTTTGGCAGCTCTACCAGTAAAAGAACAATGAGCAGCAAAACGAATATCGCCATTGCGACTTCGCTTAAATTTGTGCTTCCTGCTGATCCCTGTGCTGCCATTAAACTTCTTTCAGAGCCTCCTTAATTATTGCAAGCTGGCTTTCAATCGTTGCATCAATTACACCATTGTTGGTTGACACAATACACCCGCCTTCTGTCACTGTTTCGTCAGGCAATACGACTATTTTTGCATCTAATCCCGCATCATTCAACATATCGGGAATTCCTTGCTTTGCTATACCTACCTGCGCCGGATTAACCCTTATCGTAACCTTTGGTTCTTCTTTTGAAAGTGTTTTTAGAATTTCCGTAATTTTTGCGATAACAACTTCCGGATTTTGTTTTATTTCATTCTTAATAATTTTTTGGGCTATATCAATGCTTATTTCCAAAATATCAGGAGCTATATATTCAAAAACTTCCTGCGGGGCATTCATAAATGCCGTAAATGTTCTTTTTATTTGTTCAAGATCTTCCGCAGCCCTGTTAAGTCCCTCCTGATAACCTTCCTTGTTTGCAGCTTCTCTTATGCTGTCGGCTTCTTCTCTGGCTCTGGAGATTAAATTTCGGTCATCAACACGCCTGAAACCCCGCCTGCGGTCGCCTCGTCTTCTTTCGTGTCGCTGTTTGAAGTCTATGTTATCCAGATTAAAAAGATCTATTTCCTCAGGCTCTTGCGGCTGCGGCGGGGCTTGCTCCTGAGGTTGTTCCGCATCTTCCAAAAACTCACCCTGCGTCATTTCAAAATTTTCTTCTTCAAAATTCTGTTCGGCAAAAGACGGCTCAACTTCAGGAAGCGACGCATATCCCAAATCCTCCGCTTCTGGCTGAACCTTTGTGTTTTCCGGTTTGGAAATTTCAGGTTTTCCGGTAGTTTTCTTTTTAATAATCATGATTTAATTTTATTATACACTATGTTCCAGATGCGAGGCAATAACCGCTGCAACACGGGGTGGCATTTTATAAAATTCACCTTCAAGTGCATTAAAAACAAACCTGCGGACATTGGCTCTTTCAAGCTGCACCATTGCTTCCAGCTTTTGTCGGTCCATCATTGAAGCGGTTGCTTTTACTCTTTCGACAAGTAAATTTGTATTAACTTCTGTTGCGGACGGAAGATTTTTGCCGATATCTTCAAGCACCCGCATTGTAACTGACGGGTCAACTTTTTCTTCCAGATTATCCACATACATATATCTTAAAACAGTTCCGGCATCATCCTGTTCAAAATGATTCAAAATTGACTGAACTCTGTCATCCGTAACACGTTTTAAAAGAAGAGCAACTGCAACAAGTTTGAGAAGTTTTGGAGGTTTATATTTTTCCAGAGGCTTAGACATATCAACAGGGGCTGCCTGTGCTCCGGCAGGAACAGGTTTTGCAGATCCCTTTGGTGCAGCAGGAGTCTGAGGCGCCCTATTAGGTGCCGGCTGAGCAGGAGCAGGAGGCGGGGCAGGCGGTTCTTCCTGCATCTGCTGCATCATTGTGTCAATGTTTGACTGCTTCACAGCTCTTTCCATCAAACCTTCATCTATAAGATTTCTGTCTTTTAATTCTTTTATTGATTCATCATAAGCTTTTTTTACATGGTGTTCAATAAGCTGTAATATTTGATCCTGAGGAAGATTTTGCTTGAAAGTCTGTTGTGCGATTTCAAAAATCGTGTAAGCAATCTTCTGCATTATCGGATCCCAAAATTGCTGCGGAATTCCAGATCTTATAAGGTCAACAGATTTGTGAAATGACCACTCGGCAATAATCTGGGTTATCATCATTGCCTGATCTGCAGTAAATCCGCTCTGCTTATCCTCAGCCAGAGCCTTTCCTGCCATATTGGAGAAGTTGTATAAAGTGTTTACGACAAACTGTTTCTGATTATCGTTAAAATCCGCAGGAACTATCTCTTTTGCCTGATCTGTCAAATTTTTTGCAAATTCTTCGTAATTAAACCCTTGTATTGCCATTAATTTTCCTTTTTTCCTTTAATTTTTACCGGCGCCGGAGAATATTTTAAGTTTCTTCTATCCAGCTCTTAATCTTGTCAGCAGCGTCTTCTTCGTTGGCTTCAGAAAGATTTGCAGACATATTTGCAAGAGTATTTACAAGATCGTCGGTGGTGTGAAGTGCCAGATATTCTTTCTGCTGCGCTTCCAAAAGACCTTGAGCAAGTTCTGACTGACGTTCTGTCAACTGGGCTGCACGAGCGTTCATATCCTGAATAAGTTTGTCTTGCTCAGCTTCTTTTTGTCTTAGCATTGCAACTTCTTTTTCGTGTTCTTCCTGAGCCTTTCTCAATTTGCTGTGAACCGCTCTTGATACAGCTATCAATCCGATTACACACAGAGCAATCGTAATCCACCACGGGTTGCCGCTTTCGTCGGGTTTTGGAAGATTTGCCTGCCTGTCACCTGCAAGGTTAAGTTCTGAAGTATCTGAAAATGCAATTGTTACATTTTCTGGCAAAGCTTTCGGGCTTGCGGTACGGGCAATTAATTCTTTTAATTCTTCTACAGTTGTATTTGCTGGAATTGCTGTCTTTTCCATTGTTACTGCAATTGAAATTTCTTCAATAACACCGGGTTTTATGTATTCATTTGTCTGTGTTTTTGTAACGCCGTATTGAGTTTCTGTTGCAGAACGTGAGTAACTTCTATCCTGCGTTGAATTCTGACCACCTGCAGCTATACCATTTGGAATATATACACTGACAGCATTCGGACTCTGGTTGCTGTCACGTGTTTGATCCCCGAGACCTTCTGTAAATGATTGTTCTGTTACTGCTGTTTTCTGATTCGGATCATACTCAATCCTTGTTCTTTCCATAGGGGCTTGTCTTAAGTATGTGCTGACAGTTGCCGTATAGTTACCGGCACCTATCAATCGGTCGAGCTGTCTGGAAACTTTTTGCTGCATGTATTTATCATTTTCCTGAAGCTTTGCAAGCATCTCATCATCAGCGTCTATCATACTTGAATAAACGTTGCCATTCGTGTCAGTTATAGAAACATTATCTGATACAAGTCCGCTGACACTTCCGAGAAGAAGGTTTGTAATTGCTTTAACTTTCAACGGGTCAAGTTTATCTCCTGCTGGAATTGAAACCTGAACCGTTGCCGTTACAGGTTTTTGCATAGATGTAAACATTGACTGCTCCGGAATAGAAATAAATACCGATGCATTCTCTATAGGCGGAATTTTTCTGATTAATCGTGACAATTCACCGTTTATTGCACGGGCAAGACGGATTTTTTTATCTTCTTTTGTTGATGTAAAATCGCCTTTATCAAAAATTTCAAGTCCGACATTCTGATCCATCAAACCGCTTTTTACAATTGCAAGAAGCGCCTGATCCCGCTGGGTCATTGTGTAGGAATTCAAAAATATTGTGGACTTTGTACCTTCGGTTTTACGGCTTGCAACAATACCTTCCCTTGACAGCAGCGCCTGAATTTCAATAGCTTTCCCGAGATTATCTGTTGTCAAAAGGTCAAGCGGTTCTTTTATAACCTTTTCACTGACCACTCTTGCGGCACCTTTACTGTTTTTGCCGTTGTTCACAACAATTCCGATTGTCGTAAACAAGGCAAGCAAAATTACAATTCCGCCTATAATCCCGTATAACAATGGTTTGTTTTCCAGTATTTTTTGAAAGTCCATATTTTCCCCGGTCTGTTTTTAAATTTTGTAAGTTCTGGATTCCCTAATGAAATGCAAATACGTTTTTATACCTGAATTTGCATAACTTTGTCATAAGCCTGAATGACTTTCCCTGTAATTTGCGTTGCTACGTTTACACTGATTTCGGATTTTGCCATTGCTGTCATTACATCATGAATATCAATGTTGTTATTCCCGCTCATTACATCTTTCAAAAGGTTGTCAGGTGCATTCAGTTCAGCATTCAGATTTTCTACAAGCCCAGAAAATACAGCTTTAAAGTCTCCTGTTGATGGAGATTCCATTCTCTCAAGCCTTGCCGGCGGCATTCCATAAAGTCCGTTGTCAAGTTTTGTATGCTGAATGCGGGCTTCTAAATCATACTTTGGCATCCAGCCTGCATTGTATTCCATCTGATTCCCTGCCTTTCTTTTCTTATATTAACTTATACTTAGCGATTTTGTTAAGTGCTTTTACTTAAAATCAACCGTTTGATGTAGGTAAAATATAAGATTTCATACAAAAGACTTAATGATTTTTCTTGAAAAGTCATGATACGGGCATTTGCTAAATACAACTACTCACTTTAAAACTTCAAGCAATTTTTTATGCAGAGAAACGTTGTGGACACGGATATAATCTACTTTATTTTCTACTGCAAGAGTGTTCAATGCCACCGTAAAAATATCTTTCATCTCGTTGGTTTCATCTTTCATTCCTAATAAGGATTTGCGTGAAAGCCCGAGCATAATCTCACACCCGAGTCCGTTAAATTCTTCTATCCGTTTCAAAATTTCAAAATTATCCTCTCTTGTTTTGCCAAATCCAATTCCGGGGTCGACGATTATGTTTTCTTTTTTAATTCCTTTTGAAAGGGCAAAATCTACTTTTTCCTTTAATTTCAGATAAATCTCATCCATTAAATTTTCATAAACAGGGTTGTCCTGCATAGTCTGCGGGTCGCCTTTAGAATGCTGAATAATAATTTTAACACCATATTTTGCAATCACATCAGCCATTTTTTCGTCATAATCAAAGCCTGACACATCGTTAATTATAACAGCGCCTGATTCAATACATTTTCGGGCAACTTCCGCGCTTCTGGTATCAATACTTACAGGCACGGTAATCTTGCTTTCCTTTGCATATTTTAATATCGGAAGAATTCTGCCTATTTGCGCTTCTGCTGAAACCGGCGTTGAATAAGGCCTTGTAGATTCCGCGCCTATGTCTATAATATCTGCACCTGATTCAACCATATATTGAAAATGCTCTTTTGCTTTGTCATAGTCCAAAAATTCCCCTCCGTCAGAAAATGAGTCCGGCGTGAGGTTCAAAATTCCGACAACTTTTGTAGCTACGGAAGGCTTTTTGTATTCAGCAAATGCCCTGATATTTTCACCTAAATTCTTCAGTCCGAACGGCTGGTTTTCAAGTTTTTGTGCGATTTTTTTTAATTGTGAAATACTCCCGCCTAAGATACAGTCGCTTTTTTCAGTTTTGGAAGTTATAACATCTCTATGGGTTGCACAGTCTGCGCCGACAGAAAGTGCGGTTTGTTTTAGGATATTTGCCTGCGGCGGGGTAAGTGAATAGATCTTGATATTCTTATACTCAAATTTTAAGGTTCCGCGTGAAGTGTATGTTTTGTCAAAACCGATACGCTCAAGCTCGGTCTCCATATCATTAGTGGCAATCTCTTTTAAAATAAAATTTTTCATAATATAAGTTTAGCAAAAAATTACGATTTAATCTTCTTTTATATCATCTCTTTTTCTATCACTTCTGGTGATAATAAGTTTATCACGTTCTATAGTATATTCAACCATATCGGTTTTTGGATTAACTTTCAACAAATCCAATATGGTAGCATTCAGACACAGTGCCCAGCCGTTTCCGTTGCGCATCAATTTTCTATCCATACAATATCCTTACATTTAACTTGACAATATCATAATAAATGTGTAATATATTTTCTAATAGAACATTTAACCATACCATGTATGTACATTTTAAGAGGGTTTATTTATGAAAAAAGGTTTTACAATGGCTGAAGTATTGATAACACTCGGAATTTTAGGGGTTGTTATCGCAATGACACTGCCGGGGCTAATGGAAGGGTACGAAAAAAAAGTTACTGCAAATAAACTCAAAAAATTCTATACAGTCATGATGCAGGCGATTATGCTGGCAGAAAATGTCAATGGGGAACTGCAAAGCTGGATGCCAACACAGGATCAGGTAATGTCCGGCGAAGGTTTGGAAGACTGGTACAATATGTATCTTGACAAACATATAAGTTCGCTGCATAAAGAAGTAATAAAATCTAATGGTCGGGATTTTCAGGTTACATTTTTGGACGGAAGCGGATTCAACGGTTATATAAGCTCGACAAAGTTAATTTATTTTATGTACTGTACTGATATCAAATATTGCGGAATCGAAAGATATGACGGCAGACATTCTTTTCTATTTTCTATTGCATCGGACTATCCGGAAAAGTTCTTTGCTTCGGCACCAAGCTACAAACAAAAGACGAGAGAATTGCTGCTTGACAGTTGCGCGAAAGGCAATGCTGATGACCCGCTTGTCAGCATTAAAGATAAACGCCATGCCTGTGCCAGATTAATTCAATATGACGGATGGGAAATTAAAAAAGATTACCCGTGGCGGCAGATTATGATTGACAACAGAGAATCAGAGGACTAAACAAACAACTATTCTTCATCCAGTGAATTCAAAAATTTTGAAGTTTTAATGTGTTTGTCATAAGCGGTTGTAGCTGTTGAAGCGATATTAGTAAGTCCTGAAGCAAGTGTCAAAAGAGCAAGTCCGGAGCCAAAACATTTTGCAGTTCCTTTAAAGAATGGGGTCTTAACTAATTTGCCGATTACAGGAGCCTTCTGAACCCAATCCGACAGGGCAGCAGCATATTTTTTAGCCATTCGTCCAAAACTACCGAACAAAACTTTTGTTTCTTTTATTGGTTTATTAGCAAGCTTGATATTATCTATAACTTCTCCCGAAAGATTGTATGCCTTTTGAGAAGATTTAAACATACTAAATCCGGCTTTTCTTCCGGCTGCTGCTGCCGCACTTGTTCCTACAGCAGCTTCTCCAACCTTTTTGCGGTTTTCTTCAGAGGTTATGTTGCCGTTTCTTGCGTTATATAAACTTGTAGCCAATCTTTCGACCGCCATTATTTATACCTCCTCATAGCTGACATATTCTTCGCCAATTTCTTTTTCGGCTTTTTCTTTTGCTTCTTCTTCATTTTGTTTCATCAAAGTTTCAGCACCCATTGAAACACCGCCGGCTGCGCCAAGGGTATTTGCGACTGCGTCTTTACGATTTATGCCTGCTATTTTGTTGTATAGTTTAACTACACCTTCTGCAAATCCGTTGAATATTCCGTCGACAAAACCGGTAACTTTTTGAACGACCTTGTTGCCAGAAATTTTCTTTGTTGTTTTAGAAAAGAATTGTGCGAAGCTTGTTTTTTTGAAAGCTTCATTTTTATTATGGAGTTTTGTTTTACCTTCTGTATATGTTTTTGAAGTTTTAACTTTATCAATTTGTTTTCCGACAAAAGTTTTAACAGCCTTCAAACCTTTCAAAACAGGTTCGGTAATATGTTTGTTGAGGAATTTGCCTAAATTTTTAATCTGCTTGGATTTGGCGATACTCTGACCTTGTTCCATCAAATATCTTGCACTGTATCCGGTACCCAAAGCACCAAGAGCAGCCGCAGAGCCTGCTATTCCGATTTTCAAAGCAGTCTTAAGCGGTTTTGCAACCGGAGCTTCTTTATCATCAATCATTCCCTGCATTTCGGAACGGCGGTCAAGCCACTGACGTTCTTCCTCGTCACGCCGGCGTTTAAGATCTTCCAGCCCGCGCCGGTAATCCGCATCATCTATCATAGTATCATCCGGACGTTCGCCAAATGAAGGTTTCATACGATAATTCTGATTAATTACAGGATGAATTGATAACATATTTTCTCCATTTCTTTATTAGACTATTGCTAATACTCTAATAAACGTAAAATATTTTTTTTGCTGTTTCCGACAAATTTCGTTAATAAAAATTTACAAACCCTTTTACTAAACCAATTATCTCACATTTAGCCAAGTTTGTAAACTGTTTTATTAATTTTCGTAATTTTAAATCCCTTCCATAAATCAACCGCAGTATTTACTGCCCTGCCAGGAATTTCGTTCTAAAAATGTTCGGTCAATTTTATTCAGACAATCCATTTTTTTGCCGAGCCACTTCGGCGCAATAAGTGTTTTAGAAAATCCGTTGCCTGCAAGTCTGTGGATTGTGGTTTGAGGCGAAAGATATTCCAAAAAATCACAGACTGTTTGTATGTATTCATCCTCGCTCATAAAATCTATTTCACCGGCTCTGTACATATCAGCAAGCTTTGTATGTTCAAGAGCGCAAAGCTGGTGTATTTTAACCCCGTCAACATTCAAACGTGCAAGCTCCTTAGCGGTTTGCATAATTTCGTCATGAGTTTCCCACAGCCCGAAAATCACATGCACACAAACATTTATTCCGTATGCTTTTGTTTTTTCGTAAGCCCTCAAAAAGCAGTCGTAATCGTGTCCTCTGTTAATTCTCTTCAGAGTTTTGTCGTGAACCGACTGAAGCCCGTACTCAATCCATGTGTAATAATCGTCTTTGTATTCTGAAATCAGTTTTAATTTTTCATCATCAACACAGTCAGGGCGGGTTCCGATTGAAAGCCCGACAATTCTGTCGTCACAAAGGGCGGAATCATATATTTTTTTAAGCTCTCCTGCCGGTTTATATGTATTTGAAAAAGCCTGAAAATACGACATAAACTTTTCCGCCTTAAATCTTGAAGTCAGATTTTTTATTCCTTCCTGAACCTGATCTTCTATAGACAGAAGGTTTGAGTGCGCCTGTGAAAAACTCCCGCCCTCATCACAGAATATACAGCCACCGCGGGAAATTTTTCCGTCCCTGTTCGGACAAGAAAATCCGGCATCAAGCGTTATTTTATAAACCCTGGCGCCGAATTTGTTCTTTAAATATGCACTGAATTGATTATATCGTTTGTCTGTATTGTTAAATTGCATAAGAATACGTTCAAACGGTTCTATTTTTCGTCTTCATCACTGTTTATCGGATAAACATAATGTTCCCCGCAATTAGGGCATACAACTTCTTGCTGTTTGCCGTCTTCCAGCTTGGCTACTTCAAACAGAGTTTTGCATCCTGATTGTACACATCTTATTGCCCAGGTAGGTCTGATTAATCTTGCCATAAAATTCCCCTTTTATTTCATCAAATCAACTCTAACATCTTATCATCAGAAAAGTGTTTATGCAAGTTATAAATATATCTTTACTTCCCTTAAAATGCCAGCCGGTCAGGTAATTTTTTAATCACTTTATGAAATTATAATGTTACAAAAAGAAAGGTAAAATTAATGAAGAATTTTTTTATTATATTTTCAATTATGGTTGTCGGCATACTTGCATTTCTTGATGCAAAGACAAGAATGGAAGAACTTGACAGTGTTGCAGCAACTACTCCGGCTCAAGTTGAAATGAAAAGAGAAGTACCAAAATCCACAGGAAGCGGTATCAAAGAAAAAACCGAAAATTCAAGAACCTTTGATCCTCCGCAAAATCAAAATAACAACCCTAAAGTCCAGAATATTCCTCAAAAATTAAATCCGGAATTTAAGCCTCTGCCTCAACTTAAACCAAATCAAAGTCCATAAAGGATTTCGCCAAAATCCCTTTCATTTTCATTTTTGATATCTTTATTACGAAATATATCCGGAAGCGAAGTATTATTCATTTTCATAAGAGTGCCCGTAGAAACATCATTTGTAACATTTTTTGAAACAACAGGATCTGTCGTTTTCGGGAAAAATCTTAAAATGACATTCTGTGCAATACTTCTTCCTGCAATGGCTTCACTGTACATTACAATCTGTTCAAATTTTGCGGCTGCCTGAGATTGGCTTTTCCCGTTAAATTCGTCATTGTTATTTCCGAGCTTTCTTTTGTAACTTCCGCTCCACATAACAAGCCCGTTGACAGAATCTACAAGAACTGCATTTGTTTCCATCTCAAAAGGATAAACAATATCAAAACGGCTTGATAAATCAAGGATTTCCCATACACTGCGACGCAAATTACTTTTTCTTGTCATTCCTGAACTTGAAATCAAAAGTACAGATTTAACTCCGAATGCTTGTGATATTTTCTGAATTGCAGGCATATCAAGGTTATTTGCACGATTATATTTTCTTAAAGCTTCGCCGACAAGATTCTGAAGTTCCGGATTGGAAGCAATTCTTGCTCTCACAACATCCAAATTCGGCGCTGCAACCTTATTGGAACGGCTAAAATTTGCTATTACATCCGCTGCAACAATGTTGGAGACTTCCTCAAAACAATAATAATTGTTACATACATTGGTTATATCAGCAGGAAGAACCAGTACTCCAAAAGTTACGGCATCTGCTCTCAGCGGTATCAGCAAACTTATTAACACTAACAACTTTAACAAAATTTTCATAATCTTATTGTACCACAGAATTTCTCATCCAACTAACCGATTATTTTTAAATAAATATAATTTAAAATACACAATACACAGGAGAATAGCAGATGGATTATCAAATTTTACTGGACAAAGCAAAAGAAGTTTCTAAAAATTCATATTCACCATACTCACGTTTTGCAGTTGGCGCATGTGTTGTCGGAGCCAGCGGAAATATATATGAAGGCTGTAACTTTGAAAACTCCAGCTACGGTCTTACTATTTGCGCTGAAAGAAACGCAATTGGAAGCGCTATTGCGGCAGGAGAAAAAGAAATTACAGCTGTTGCAATATATTCTCCAAACAGCAAGGATTGCCTTCCCTGCGGAGCATGCCGGCAGGTTATTTCAGATTTTTCTTCAAAAGAAGGCATTGATATTATCACCGAAGGCGAAAACGGCCCAATAGTCCGTAATTTCAATGAACTTCTACCTGAAAGATTCAGATTATAATATGTATTTTATTGAACTCTTTGTTAAATATTTGAAAAAAGACAGGGTTGAAAAAATTATTGACAAACTTGAAGACGAAAGGGCTGTTGATCCGTTAAACCTATCTTTTGAAGATGAAGATGACAGCAGCACGTGTGAACATGTTTTTATGCCTGTTGATAGCACCGGAGAAACTTTTGCCTGTTCAAAGTGCGGACTTATTATAAGCAGAAAGGCTTACGAAAAACGAAACTTCTTTAAAGATAAATAGATTTTATTTTTTTAAAGCCGTTTTTGATTCTGACTCTATCATCTGTTCCAGAACAGTTTTGGCTGTTTCGAGCTGGATGTCTTTTTTGTTATTAATATCATCCATTGTCAACTTAACTTCAATATCTGGAGCGATACCAACCTTATTTATATCAGAACCGCCAGGAGTAAGATACTTGGCAATTGTAAGATTAAGACCTGTTTCATTCGGAAGAGGCATTATTTTTTGAACCATACCTTTGCCAAAAGTTTTTGTTCCTAGAAGCTTTGCTTTTTTATAATCTCTGAGTGCGCCCGAAAGAATTTCACTGGCACTTGCGCTTGCGCCGTCTACAAGAACTATCATAGGCTTGTTGATTTCAAATTCCGTATCCTGAGCATATATGTCATATCTGTAATTGTTTCGTCCTACAATGCTTACGAGATTACCGTCAGGAATAAACAGATTTGCGATGAATATTGCATTCGGAAGAAGTCCGCCTGTGTTTCCGCGCAAATCAAGAATTAAACCGTCTGCATCTTTTGTCTTTTCTACGGCTTCCATAAATTCACTGGGTGTTGAGGTGCCAAGGAAGCTCGAAATCTGAATATAGCCTATATTCTTATCCATTGAGCTCTTTACTGTTTTAATTTTTATTTCTTTTCGCATAACTTTTTTGACAAACTTGTCTTTGTTACGCAGAATTGTCATCTGAACAAAAGTATTTTCAGGGCCTTTCACAAGCGCCGCAACGTCCGACAAAGGAAGTCCGTTGACTGTTTTGCCGTCAATATCGAGAATTATATCGCCTGATTGAAGATTTGCAGCCTGAGCAGGAGTCCCATCCAGTACGTTTATTATGTGAACTTTTCCTGAAATTGAGGCAATATTCACACCGATACCCGTGATTTTTGAATCAATTGAAGTGTTTTGTTCATTGTATTCTTCTTTATCCATGTATTTTGAATACGGATCATCCAGACTGGCAAGCATTGTGTCTATTGCGACTTTTGCATCTTCATCTGTTTTAATTTTTCCGTGATAATGTTCTTTCCATCTTGACCAGGACTGATGGTTCATTGTCGGGTCATAGTAGTTATTTTTGACTGTCTGCCAGACATTGTCAAAAAGTTTCTGGCTTGAAACATGCTCGTGGTTTACAAGTTCTGTTGTGTCCATTGAATACATGTTTGTGTTCACGTTCATAACAAACTTGTTGAGGGCAGCCAGAAGCACTATTGTTAGTATAAAACATATGACCTGTATTTTCTTCATACGAATATTTAACATCAAGGCCTTTTTTTAATCAATATACTTTATGATTAGTCAAGGAATACAAAGATTTAAAATTCGTATAACAACAAAATGATGCTTCAAATGGCTGATATTTTTAATACAACAACACTCTTATAAATCCTCAAAACCCGGGGATGTTGCAGGAAGCCCCTTATAGCCTTCGTTTGATTGAACTGTTTTTCTAATATATTTGCTTGAGTAATTGCCTTTTTCAAAGAGTTTTTTCAGGGTGTTTTCTCTTGTAACAAGAGGACTCAAATTCTCGTCACTCTCGGGGTAAAGTTCCACGATTTCACTCCACACAGATGCTTCCATTGTCCAGGCATAAGTTTCCTCTGCTATTGAATTATACTCATCCTGATGAAGCGCTTCATGCGAAAGCAATGCCGCAATTGCCCCGGGAGGTGCTTCTTTGTGCTTGGGGTTTATAAATATATAAAGCCGCCCGCCTTTTTTCCACCCTAATGCGTCATAATCCGCGTAATCAGGTCTTATTGTACTTAAATCCTTAAACATTATTCTGACGGGCTTTTTGGAAAGATTGTTGCCCATAATTGCACGGCGTGAAAATTCCCCGTTTGTGTCTTTCAGCATATCAAGCGCCACATAAAAAATATGATCGTCGCTTACATCTTTATAAAGATTTTTTATTTGTTTTACATATTCAACGTTATATTTTTCAGGGTAATTCTCCGGAATTATTATATCGTCTTTCTTTCCGAAAGAATATGCGGGCAGCGACGAAACCATCAGGGTTGCCAATAATATTGCTCCGGCTGTTTTTTTTATCTTCTTAATATCCACTATCTCCTCCGAACTACTACATACTTAATAGTATATATAATATTTATTTAAGGACAAATTTTTATTAGACAATTTTTTTATTTTGTAATATTTATTTACGATTAATAGCAGCAAGTTCTTTGTATATGCTTTTGTATTCCTCGTTATTCTGGTTAAGAGCTTGAGCCTCTTTTATGTATTCAAATGCTGATGCATAATCGCTTTTTTCGCTGTACAAACTACTCATCGCTGCGTAATAGACAGGATTGTCAACATCATATAAAATTGCTCTTTTCATACACTCTACAGCTTCATCAAAATCGTGTTCGGCAGAACGCACAAGAGCAAGATAATAATATCCGTCAGAACAATTTATATCAAGTGCTATAACACTTTGCGCCATTATTTTTGCTTTTTCAAAATCACCTTTACTCAAAGCTGCTTTTGCACATATAATATAAGCTTCTAAAAAATTTTCGTTTTCTTGAATTAAATTTTCTGCAAGCTCTATAGCCTCATTATATTTCTTCTCTTTTATATATAAATCCGCAAATTCACACTGATTTGTGAGGTCTTCTGGAAATTTTGATATCAAATCTTTATATAAGCTTTCGGCTTTATCAAAGATTAAAAGTTCTTTATAAATCTTTGCAAGAGCAGATTTTGTATAAAAATCATCAGGAGCCTTTGCAAGATTTTCTTCAAGGATTTTTTGTGCCCCCAAAAAATCCTTATCTTCAAACTTTAACAGAGCCTGCAAAACCTTTGCCTGCAAATGCTCAGGATTAAGCTCCAAAATATATTTAACTTCGCTTTTTGCCTTTTCAAAATCTTTCCGTTTGTAATACAGATACCCCATTGAGTATCTGTAATCTGCGTTATCCGGTTTCAACCCTATTGCTTTTTTGAAAGCATCTTCTGCTTCTGACATCCACCCGTTAAGATAGTATGCATTTCCGAGATTGTAATAATATACCGGTTTATTTTTGTTCATTGACGAAGCTTTGGAAAAATATTTTATTGCACCCGTATAATCGCCATCATCTAGAACAAAAAGCCCTAAAAAATTCAACACTTCATCATTTTCGGTAACTCTTTCAAGGCTTTTAAAAATCTCCCGTGCAGACTCATAGTCTCCTTTTTCAAAAAGAATTTTCCCTTTTAAAATTTGAGCACTGTCTATATTTAAATCCAGTGAATTTAAGACTTCCAGAGCACTGTCTGAATTATTGCGGGCATATAAAGATTGTGCATATTCAAAAAGAACATCACTATTTTTCGGATTAGAAGCCATATATTTTTCTATTTCGTCATATTCAGCAAGGGAAGATAAAATTTTTATAAGTTCAGCAAGATTTTTGGAGGAACCTTCCAGAGTATAGATTTTTTCTGCAACTGTTCTTGCACTTTTGAGGTCATTCTGCCTGAGGTATATTTCTTTCAAAAGCTTGTATGACTCAATGTGAGAAGGAAGTTTTTGAAGGACTTTTTCAATATACTTTTCGGCTCTCGGATAGTTGTGAAGTTGAAAATAAAGTTCACCCAGCTGGTAAAGGATTTCACTATTATCTATTTCTGCTTCCAGAGTTTTATAAAGCATTTCTATAGCCTGCTTGTAACAGCCCTGATTTTTCAACTCAAACGCCTGCTTTATATAATCTAATACTTCATTTTCCTGCATAAATCTCCATCCCCTGCTTCATTATTAAACCGGACATCTTTATCATTTTTTCATTTTGTTTTTATCTGTATCTTTCGGCTCGTTGATAATTACAAGCACCTCATCTTCACCGGCCATTTTGAGGTTATTTCTTGCAATTCCTTCAAGAGAAGTTGCTGTTGAAAATTGCTTTATATCATCTTTCAAATCCCGGTTGCGTGCTTCTGCATCATCCCGAACCTTTTCCAGTGTATTAATTTTTGTTTTATAAGATATGGTTTTAGAGATATTTAAAATTGCCCCAAAGCCAACTTGCACAAGGCAAAATAAAAGCACAAGAGTTAAAAATGAATAATAAATACCTTTTTTAACTTTTGACTTTTTTTTGACCTTTTGTGATGTTACAACAACCTCCTCTGCTACGGCCATGGAAGATTCCACAACCGGAATTTCAGGAGAAAAACTTTCGTTATTGCCGCCATTTTCAAAATCCGCCACACATACCTCACTTTTGTTCCGGATATCCTCCGGAAACTAATTTTATTATAAGCGAAATAATTCCTTATAACAACCCTTATTTAATAAATTTACAATTTAAAATTTGTTGTAAAATTCAACTGAGACCAGGTATTTCCGGTATTAATGTCATAAGTCTGCTTTGCGCCGACATCAAAGCGCATTCTGTCTGCATCTTTTGCTCCCAGCGGATTCACTGAAAATATAAGTTCACTTGACCTTCTGTTTCTGGTGATATCTTTTGAGAATACATCCCGCACTGAAAAATAATTATTGAGTTTCAACTCCGGTGTTATGCTGAAATTATCAGTCTGAATTTGCGTTGTTGTCGGGTTATTTTTCTTATAATTTGAACTTAGTGAAAAATATTTGTTTTCATACTTTGTAAAAAGTCCGGTTGTTTTTTCAAGCTGGGATGTTGAAATCTCACTTCCAAATGAAGTTCCAAATGACCAGTTTCCGTCATTTTCCGTATAATTCTGACTCCACGGGCTTATTGCATATTCTTCGCTTTTGAACTTTGAAATATAATATTTTCTTTTAGTATCTATTGAAGATTTACTTCCGGAAATATCCTCAGATGCAATCTTCTGCGGAGTTTTTATATTAAGCGTGAAAAGGTCAGTAGAATCCATATACAAAATATCGTCCGCATCTTCCACATATTCCGCATACCCCTTCAAAGTTGCAGCATTCAAAACAACCGGCTCCTCCTCGTTGTCTGATTTTTGAGAAGATTCTTCTTCAGCTTGTTCATTATCATCTGTTTTTTTCTCTGATTTTTTATCTTTTTCTTCTGGCTGTTCTTCATCATCAGGAATAGCCCAGATAAAAATATTCGGAAGCTCAACTTCTTTCTGAACAGTTGTGATGTTTTTTTCAGACTCTGCCAGCACAGACGCCTGACACACAAGTATCAAACATAAAAATATAACAACCCTTTTCATACTCTTATTTTACCCGCACACGTCAAATCAGTCAAACGATTTTCAAGATAATATTTGAGTAACAGGTAATATATCCTTATTTTAAAATTTTATGCTATAATAAACAGTGTTAGGATTAAGAGAGATTTAAAAGGAGCTTAAAATGTTCAAAAAGCACACTATAAGTAAATTCCAGACAGGGGGGGGGGGGCAACAAAAGCTCCATAATTGAATTATTATTAAATAAGCCGAAAGCTTTCACAATGGCCGAAGTTTTAATTACACTTGGCATAATCGGCATTGTTGCAGCCATGACGCTGCCAACAGTAATAAATAACGCACAGGACAGACAATTCAGAGCTATGTTCAAAAAGCAGGTTTCGATTATTTCGCAGGCAATGCAGATGATTTATGCCCAGGATGAAGCGTTCTACAACAAGCCATTCAAATTTGATGAAAACCTCGGCTATGAAACAGTAGATCACAAAGAATTTTCCAGATATGTTTGCCAGATAGGAATACAGCTTAAAACACAATATTCAGGTTTAAATTGCAATAAAATACTTACCACATCTGATCTCTCTGACCTTGATTTTGCAGCAAGTGAATTGGTCAACGAAAATTTTCAATGGCACAAAGAGAATGAATGGATTGACAAAACTGGCAAACCTATGTCTATCAACGGAGCTTTTATGAGATACACTTTTTATCTGCCAGATGGTGCTATGATAAACTTCAATAGTATGGAGCAAATCTTTATAGATGTAAATGGGAAGAAAAATCCAAATACTGTCGGCAGAGATATCTTCTATTTAATAATTCCTGAAAACTCTCCCGTTCCGTCATTCTTTGAAAAAAACGGAAAAATAACAGTAAATGATTATGACTGCCCGAATCATTGCAAAGAAATTACGGAAGAAAACTACATAGACGACTGCAAACACGGCTCCGGCTGGGGGTGCTCTCCATTGTACATTCTCCAGTAATATTGAAAATAATTTTTGCTCGTGATATCCTTTTTATGCTGATTTAAAAACATAAGAAAGAAGGATTAAAAATGTCAGAAGTCAGAGTGAGAATTGCACCCTCCCCAAGCGGGAATTTGCACATCGGAACAGCCAGAACAGCGCTGTTTAATTATCTTTTTGCCAAGAAAAATAACGGTAAATTTGTTTTAAGAATAGAAGACACTGACGCAGAGCGCACAAGTCAGGAATATATTAAAAATATTTTTGACAGTCTTAAGGCTCTCGGGCTAAATTGGGATGAGGGCCCGGATGTCGGCGGTCCTTACGGCCCTTACACACAATCCGAAAGATTTGATATTTACCCGAAATACGTACAGGAACTGATTGACAAAGGCTTTGCATACGAATGCTTCTGTACTCCGGAAGAACTTGAAGCCGAGAAAAAAGAAGCTGCAGAAAATAAAAAACCTTATGTTTATACAAAAAAATGCTTGAATCTGACAGAGGAAGAGAAAGCCAAACTACGCGCAGAAGGCAGAAAACCCGCAATCAGATTTAACATTTCAAAAGCCCAGAAAGCTTTTCACGATTCTTCAATTCTTGAATTTGACGACCTTGTAAAAGGAAAACTTCACGTTGATACAGATCTTCTCGGAGATTTTGTTATAATGAAATCCAACGGCGCCCCGACTTACAACTTTGCGGTTGTAATCGACGATATGCTTATGAAAATTTCGCATGTTATCAGAGGAGAAGACCATATTTCAAATACATTCAAACAAATTCTTATCTTTGAAGCCCTCGGCGCTGAAGTTCCGAAATTCGGACACCTCGGAATGATTCTTGCACCGGACAGAAGCAAGCTTTCAAAAAGACACGGCGCAACCGCTGTTTCTGAATTCGTTGAAAAAGGTTACCTCACAGATGCTCTTATTAACTTTGTAGCTCTTCTCGGCTGGTCACCTTCAGACGGCCAGGAAATAAAATCAGTTGATGAGATTGCTAAAGACTTCAGAATCAATGAAGTTTCTTCTTCAAATTCAATATTTGAATATGACAAACTTAACTGGATGAACAGCCATTATATCAAGATGCTTTCAATTCCGGAATTGAAAGAAAGATTAAAACCGTATCTGACAAAATATGATCTCACTGAACTTACGGATGCCCAGTACACCAGAATGGTTGAGATTACATATGAACCTTTGACATTACTTTCCGATATTACCGACGCTGTTCCGTATTTCTTCGGGCAAGATGTTGAAATTGATGACAGAGCTCAAGAAACACTAGATACAGAAACAGCGCAGGATGTTCTCAAAACCTTTATGGAACAGGCGCCTGACTGGGATTGGACTGAAGAAAATCTTCACGAAAAACTAGAAGCCTTCAGAGCATATTACAAAGAAAAAGGTATTAAACCTAAAGTAACAATGTGGGCAATCAGAGCGGCAGTAACCGGAAGACTCTGTGGAGCTGATATGACTGCAATTCTTGCTATTATCGGTAAAAATAAAACATTCCATAGAATTAGAGCTGCAATGAAGCAGCCCTTGCAATCATAATCGGCTAAGCAGACACCTATTGTAAATATTTGTAACGAAACTTCGTAAAAAATTAAACTTTTTTACGAAGTTTCCGTATATAGAAAAATATAATGGCTTAATATTTCGGATTTTGAGAGTATTTGAGAGTATGAAAATAGAGAAAATCCGTACAAAATAGGAGTAAAAAATGGCATTGGCAAAGAGAGTATCAGAAAGAGAAAATGAAGCAATGGTTCTAGAATTTTTCACAGCAGAGGAAATTCAAAACAATATTACATTCCTCATGCTTGCAGATTCAATGTTAAAAAACTATGCAGGATCAAAACAGGACATTATCAAAGTAATTGACCCGGATGATGACAGCAATGTTTTATACTATACTAACGACAAATTTTTAGAAGTTATCGACCTATACGGACTTGACGGGTTTATTTATTAATTTGCGCATGCTAAAATTGCCGTATGGAATTTAAACATTATACGGTAATGAAGCAGGAAGCGGTTGATGCATTGGAATGCAGAAACGGTCTAATTTATATTGACTGCACACTTGGCGGAGGCGGACACAGCGAACTGATATTGAAACGAATTCAACCTGATGGCAGACTGGTTGCATTTGATATTGATCAGGATGCGATTGACGCGGCCTCCGAAAGGCTTAAGGCGTATAAAAATACCCTTACAATCGTCAAAACTTCCTATACCAATATCAAACAGACACTGGCCTCTCTTAACATCCCAAAAATTACCGGCGGTGTTCTGTTTGACCTGGGCGCAAGCTACCATCAATTCAACAAAGCAGAAAGAGGATTTTCATTCTCCAAAGAAGCGCCACTTGATATGAGATTCAATCAGGAGTCAGATTTTTCGGCGTATGACGTTGTAAACACATATTCTGAAGCGGATCTGGTGCGAATTTTTTCCGAATACGGCGAAGAAAGATTTTCCAAACGCATTGCAAAAAAAATAGTGGAGCAAAGAAAGTCCAAAAAGCTTGAAACAACAACGGAACTGGCTGATTTAATCGTAAAGTGCACTCCGCACATCAAATCCTCCATACACCCCGCTACACGTGTGTTTCAGGCTATCAGAATTGAAGTCAATCAAGAGTTAACAAATGTAAAAAATACTCTGAATGATGTGTTGGATTTATTGGACATTGGTGCTATAATAAGTGTAATAAGTTTTCATTCACTGGAAGACAGATTGGTGAAAAACTTGTTCAGATATCACTCGCAAAAGTGCCACTGCGAACCTAATCAAATGATTTGCAAGTGTCCTCCGCCAAAGCTGGAGCTGGTTAATAAAAAACCGATTGTTGCAAGTGATGAGGAGATTAAAGTTAATCCGCCTTCAAGAAGTGCAAAATTAAGAATCGCAAGATGTATTAATTAATTGATTGATTAATTTTAACGAAAAAGATTTTCGCATTTTAAAAAAGGCAGTTGGGGACAGGGAAAAGTTGAATACAGCAAGAGTAAGACAGGAATATTATTCTTATACAGATTCGGATTATATGCAAAATCCGATATCTCAGGCATCTATAATAGAAGGGCCTTTCTATTACGACAAAGAAAATCTGGTAAAAGAAATGGCAATAAGACGTATAAACAAAACTTTAGGCGGACTTCTGGCAATATGCGTAATTGTCGCATTTGTCAGCTATTATTTTGCCATGACAAATGAGGTTACGCTGAACAAACTCAGCCGCCAGATTACAACTCTGAATGAGGAAAACGCTGAACTTCAAAACCAGCTTGACAGACTGAAATCCTTCAACAATGTTGACGACAAAATGATGGAAAACAATCTTTTACAAAAAGCTGCAAAGGTTATAGAAGTTCCGGCGGTGGCTCCTGTTGCAACAATTGATAAGAAAAACGACACAACAGCCGCATTCAGCTGGGCTATTGGATATTAAGCTGTCATTCTGAGAGTACTTTTAATTTACCCGTCATTCAGATGGCGGAGCCCGAAGAAGCGCCTTGCGCACTGCATGTCATTCTGAGGGAGTGTAACGACCGAAGAATCTCTTTATTTTCTGTTTTGTCCTCTGAACGAGTAGTAGATCGGGATACGTGCCAGATAGAAAATTTTTAGCCATTTTGTCTTTCACTGTCATCCTGAATTTATTTCAGGATCTCGTCGGGATACTGAAACGAGTTCAGCATGACAAAATGGCTTGTTATGGTTTCAGTGGATCCTTCGGCTTTTCGCACTCGCAGTAAACGGGTACGGCTGACGCCTTTCACCCTCTGCTCGTGCGCCTCAGGATGACATGTTTTTTATTTTTTACGTCATTTTGAGGGAGTGCAACGACCGAAGAATCTCATCAGGTTTTTTGGAGATCCTTCGCTTCGCTCAGGATGACGTGACTTCTTTTCTTGTCATTCTGAGGGAGCGAAGCGACCGAAGAATCTCCATGCATTTTATATAAGGCCGGATTTAGTACATCCGGACTGATTGATGTTATTCCTTTACATTACCGTCTTTGTCGTATGTGATTTGACTAATCTGGTTACCATCTTGGTCATATTCATAGACTTCATAGTAATCAACACTGCCATCTGAGTTGCGATTAATCAGTTGTGTCTTGTTGCCGGCTTTATCGTATGTGTAGTCATAATAATAATAAACACTGCCGTCTGAATTGCGCCAAATCTCTTGTGTCTTGTTACCGGCTTTATCGTATGTGTAGTCATAATAGTAACTAACACTGCCGTCAGGTTCGCGTATAATCTCTTGTGTCATGTTGCCGTCTTTGTCGTATGTGTAGTCATAATAGTAACTAACACTGCCGTCTGGGTTGCGCCAAATCGCTTGTGTTATGTTGCCGTCTTTGTCGTATGTGTAGTCATAATAGTAACTAACACTGCCGTCTGAATTGCGAGTAATCACTTGTGTCTTGTTGCCGGCTTTATCGTATGTGTAGTCATAATATTCATCAACACTGCCGTCTGATCTGCGGTTAATCTCTTGTGTCTTGTTGCCGTCTTTGTCTAATACTTCTTCTACATAACCATTTTCATCGTATGAGTACATTGTGCCATCAGGATTTGGAACTGTCTGGTTTGCATATTTTTCTCGTTTTATATACATTTGCATGTCCAGCGGGGACTTGTTATTAGACAAATCTTCTCCTTTGGCAGGTGTTATTGCCTTTGGCGGGTTTGGATCTTTCGCCGGTGGAGTTTGTTGAGCCGGCGGGGTTTGCTGTGCCGGTGGTGTGTTCTGCGCAGGTGGTGTGTTCTGTGCCGGTGGTGTGTTCTGTGCCGGTGGTGTGTTCTGTGCAGGCGGCGTGTTCTGTGCCGGTGGTGTGTTCTGTGCCGGTGGTGTGTTCTGTGCCGGCGGTGTGTTCTGTGCCGGCGGTGTGTTCTGTGCCGGCGGTGTTTGCTGCACCTGCTTCGTCGGATTGGGCTGCTGCGCTTTTGACAAATCCAGACCCATTGCGCCATAGATTTTGTTCATCTGCTCGTCTGACAAACTTATTTTATCGCCGGCTTTTATTACATAACTCTTGCCCCAGCCGGCGCGCGTTTTATCCGTTCCGCCGCTGAATAGTTTCTGACCTTCGGCCTGCTCTTCTTTCTGAATTTCATCAAATACTGACATGACTTTATTCCAGTCTATCTTCTGGTTTGAGTCAAAGCCTGCATGCTTTTTTGCCTGTTCCAAAAATATATACGTCAGGCCTTTGTCTTTTCCGCTCACTGTGTAGTCAAATCCCATTTTTATACTCCTTTTCTCTTAAGGGCTAAGCACACGCTGCTTATATTTTTATTAAAACTTTTTGTACTTAATTGTTGACTACACTTCCCCATATCATATCACATCATATCGCAGAGTATAACCGGATTTCAGCCTGTTTTAAATTCAACTTTACATTTCGTTACACATGCAACTTTATATTCATTTTTAATATTTTTTTAAGCTTAAGTTGGATTTTTCCCATACTAAAGTATGAACTTTTGTAAAATTTATTAAAGTTTTTCAAATTTGTGCCGTCTATTATACAAAAGGTAGTTAGTAGAAGGCATGAGCTTAATGAAAAAAGACGAAAATAAAAAAGGTGTTTCACTTTTCAGTCAGTCAGAATTCCTGATTGACAATGATCCCATGGAAGAAATTTTTGCACTGAATCTTGGTGACTTTTTGTCAGAACATCTGATATCAAAAGAGTTGGCACAAAAAATCAGCGAACATTCAAAAGATAAAAAAGCCGGCTTAAAAAACCAGCTTTCAGAATTGATTTCAATATATTCTCTAAAAAATACTCTCTGTGTATTGAATTTTGAAACAGAAAAGGATTTTACAATAATAACTTCAATCGCAAAATCAATTGCATTGATGGTAGATACTCAGATATGCAACATTTATCTTGCAAAAGAATTTGCAAAGGGACTGGAAGGAAGCGACATGCAGCTTGTACTTGCCGGTTCTTCTGCCGAACTTCAAGTTCCGGGCTACAACGTTGATAGCGAAAATACTGTTGCAAAAACTTATATGGCAAAAGATACAACAAAAGAGGAAAATTCTATCGGAATATCAATTCACAGCACATCGCAAAATATCGGTGTCATTGAATTAAAAACCTCTTCTTTGCAGGACGAATTTATTGAACTTGTTGAAAGCATTGCGAATCTTTTTGCAACTTCAATCACTCTTCAAAGCCAGATTGACGAAACCAACCGGCTTATTGAAAATGAAAATACTGCAACAACAGATCTTCAGCATATGAGAGCCGAATTAACTTCACTAATCGGGGATCTCTGCGACTTCCAGCAAATATTTGTAGAACACCTTGCAAATGCTGTTGACACAAAAGGCGGTTACAAAGTTTCTCACTCAAAGAACACCGCAAACCTTGCAAGAAAACTCTGCAAACAACTCGGCTTAAACGAAAAAACTACAGACTTAATCTATTATGCAGGACTTTTGCAGAATATCGGCAAAATCACATTGCCTGAAAGCATTTTTGCAACCAACGGCAAGCTTTCGGATGAAGACTTCCAAAAAATCCAAAACCACGCAAATGTCGGCGTAAATCTTTTGATGAACATTAACTTCCTCTCTGAAGTTGTTCCATACATAACATACCAGACAGAGCGTGTTGACGGCTCCGGAAAGCCCGAAGGTTTGAAAGGCCAATCAATCCCGTTCGGTTCAAGAATTATTGCCGTAGCTGACGCATATTCCGCAATGACTTCTGACAGGCCCTACAGAAAAGCCATGCCTGCAGAAAAAGCCCTTTCTATTATGCAGGAAGAAGCCGGCTCAAAATGGGATGTTGATGTTGTGAATGCTCTTTCTCAAATTGCAGGAAAAGATTAATGCTCTCTTCTTATCAGATTATTGCAGGAATTGTCGTAATCGCAATAGGGACTTTTCTTATCCACAGAACATTTAAAAAATATGGAGAAATGCATGGATATCTTAAAGATGATATGGTATTCGGAGAATCTTCACTTACATTCTGCGGACAGGAGTTTAAATATTCAGACATTGCTGGTGTTGAGGTTAAAAAAGACACTTCAAAAGTAAGCTTAGAAACGAGATTGTACGCAGGCGGCGCATGCTCACGGCTTAACTACGACAAGATTGTTCTGAAATTCAAAAACGGCAAAGAGTTACAAATTCCGACAATAAGAAGAAAAATGCTGAACAAATATCTCAAAGCGCTGGAAAAACATCTGAATTTTAATCTTCATCCCGAAAAATACAACGAACCATTCGCTACAGGGTATGAAGTTATAATTTTTCTGATTGTTCTGTTTTGGATATTAAAACATTACATGCACTAAAAAATGTCCCCGCCTTAAAATAAGACAGGGACACTCTCAAAACTATTCAATAATGCTGAATGCCGTAATATCGTCAATATTAACACTCAGCCAGTCATATCTGAAACACACGTAATCATTACATTCACAATTATTTTCGTCACATGTGCAGTAATCTTCCAAACGGCAGATAAGCGCATTTTCTAACGCAATAAAGTCATCATGACACTCTTCGCACCGCCCTTCCGGAAGAAACACTCTCCCGTCTATCTTCAAGTGTCCGGTGAAAATCGTAATTTTATCAGTGCCATTGTCTTCAATAATTTTTTTCAAAGTTTTCAACAAATTTTTAGCCATAAAATTCTCCCTGTATTTTGCCTCTGAGGCTTTCTAAACAGGTACAATTTAAACAATTTTACAGCAAATTTACACCCGACCGTAAACCTAACCTTATATACCTATTTTTTATTTCACAAATTTACAAAAATGCAGACATCGAATTGCTGATTGAAAAGAAAACTCAGCTCTACCTCCACGGATAATCCTTCTTAAACTCCATTCCGTCATAAACAAATAAAGTAAAACATGTGCCCGGCACACCATTTGCATAATTTTGGGATTTGCATGATTCTATAAGATCAGATCTTGTTCTTGTTCCGTTATTAATGTATGACAGCCAAGGTACAACCAGAGTTTTATCACCTTGCCAGTACAATTCCAAAATATCAAATACATCTTTTCCTGCGACATTGGGAGCTTTTTCACAGTTTAAATCCGCCGTAAAAACCATATACTGATTATTTGCCCATAAAATCATACACATACCGTCAGGATTTCTGACAAAATATCCGTAACCAATTCTTTGTTGTTTTTCGATATTTGTAGTTTCGCCATTAAAATTATAAACTTTATAGCGCTTATAGCTTGAAGATTTAAAATTTATAAAAGGAGCAAAATAAAGCTTATAAAAAAATTCAACCTGCTCTTTGTTTACCGTAGCGCCTTCTTTTATCATAGGATAGAGCCATCCCTCTGACTCACCGTTTGTTTCTACTGACATAAGATATGCATTATAAATAACATTATATATTTTCTTCAATTGTGTTGTCGCAACGATTTTTTGATATTTGCCGATTAAAGCAGGCAGTGTCATTGCAATAACAACTCCGAGAATCCCAAGGGTTATCAACACTTCCGCCATTGTAAAACCTTTTTTCATAGCAGTTCCTCTCTGATATTATATATATTAAATAATTATAATATAAGTATTTAATTAAAGTATAACTAAGTTCTATGATTTTGTAAAGTGATTGTAGGTATAAAATCATGGAGACAGCACTATGAAGAAAAAACTTTCCCGCTCCGGCAGCGGATGGGCACTTTTTATGCCCAAAACACTCCTTGAATTGATTGACGTCAACCCAGAAACTGACATGCTTGAAGTAAAAGTCGAAAACAATACAGTGAAAATAACCAAAGCCGACGTTACAAAAGATAAATAATTTTGTCATTTCAATATGTTTATGTTACAATATTATCAAGGATATTAGACGAATTAAGGGGAGAAATTATATATGTCAGATGGAATTCAAGAAGTAACAGAGCAGACTTCCGCAGCTGCGCAGACAGAAAAAGTTGAAGTTGTTGATCTGCCGGACAATGATGAATCTATTGAAACCAAGACAAGTGCAAGTTACGACGCAAGCAACATCAGAGTTTTGGAAGGATTGGAAGCTGTCAGAATGCGACCCGGTATGTATATCGGTTCTACATCCCAGAGAGGTCTTCACCACTGCATATATGAAATTGTAGACAACTCAATCGATGAATCTCTTGCAGGATTTTGTACCGATATACACGTTACAGTAAACAAAGACAACAGTGTAACGGTTGAAGACAATGGCCGCGGCATTCCGGTTGACATTAAACCCGAAACAGGCAAATCCGCACTTGAAATAGTTCACACAGTTCTTCACGCAGGCGGTAAATTCGGTGACGGCGGCTACAAAGTATCAGGCGGTCTTCACGGTGTTGGCGCATCTGTTGTAAACGCCCTTTCAGAAAAATATAAAGTTGAAGTTTCACGCCAGGGATTTGTGTGGCGGCAGGAATATATGAGAGGGGAACCGCTTACTCCTGTTGAAAAAGGTGAACCAACTGACAAAACAGGGACAAAAACAACCTTCTGGCCTGATCCTGAAATTTTTACGGAAACAACAGAAATCGACTGTGATATTATAGCAACAAGACTTCGTGAAATGGCTTTCTTGAATAAAGGTTTAAAAATTATTTTCACAAACGGACACACCGACGAAACCGAAACTTTCCACTACGTCGGCGGTATCGGAAGTTACGTTGAATTTTTGAACAAAAACAAAACCGTTCTTCATGACAAACCGATTTATATAGACAAAGTTGTTGACAATATGCAGGTTGAAGTTGCTATGCAATACACAGATGCCTACAACGAAAGCGTTTTATCTTTTGCAAACAACATCAACACGCACTCCGGCGGAACCCACCTGACAGGGTTCAGAAACTCAATTACGCGTGTTTTGAATGATTACGCAAGAAAAAATAACATCCTGAAAGATTCCGATCAGAATCTCTCCGGCGAAGATGTCCGTGAAGGATTGACAGCAATCGTTTCAGTAAAATTGCCGAATCCCGAATTTGAAGGACAGACTAAAGAAAAATTAGGCTCACAGGAAGCAATGGGTGCCGTTCAGGATGCCGTTAGAGATAAACTTCAGGAATGGCTTGAATTTAACCCGAAAATCGCAAAAATGATTTTGGAAAAAACACTTCAAGCTCAGCGTGCCCGTGAAGCCGCAAGAAAAGCAAGAGAACTCACAAGAAGAAAAACTGTTCTTGAAAATTCAACACTTCCCGGAAAACTTGCAGACTGCTCCAACAGAGAACCTGAAAAATGCGAAATCTACATCGTTGAGGGTGATTCAGCAGGCGGATCCGCAAAACAGGGCAGAAACAGAATGTTTCAGGCAATTTTACCGTTGAGAGGTAAAATTCTGAACGTTGAAAAAGCCCGCTTAGACAAAATTTACGGCAACAACGAAATCCAATCAATGGTTCAGGCTTTCGGGATTAACATAAGCAAAAACGAAGAAGAAGTAGATCTTGAAAAACTGCGTTATCACAAAATTATCATCATGACAGATGCTGATGTTGACGGTGCACACATCAGAACGCTTCTATTGACATTCTTCTTCCGTTATGCAAAACCGCTTATCGAAAACGGTTATGTCTACATAGCGCAGCCGCCGCTTTATAAGATTACAACCGGTAAAACGTCTGAATATCTGTTCAATGAACACGCACTTGATAAAATGCTCAAGGAAAGAGGCATCAAGAACCTCAGCCTTTCAGACCAAACAAAATCAAAAGTCAAAACAGGCGACGAATTGCTGGAACTTATCAAAAACATGTCAACCTTCTACAATTCATACAACAATCCGATTCTGAACATGTTCCCTGCGGTTGTCTTAAGAGGGCTTGTAAGATCAAATATTCAGCCGGAAGATTTCGACTCGCAGGACAAGATGAACGAAATTTGCGAATATCTGAACCATTATCTTCAGGATCACGCTAAAAACTACAACATTGCGGAAGCTGAAAATTACAAAGTTTCGGTTAAATACAATCCTGAAAATGCAAAATATGCGCTTCAACTCAACCTGAACGAAGAAGAACATGTAATTATCACCCAAAACATTGTAAAGAGCAGCGAATTTAAACGTTTAAGAACATCATATCCGCTCATACGTGACTACCTGATTGAAGAAGAAGGCAAACTTATTCTTGAAACAGACACCGAACAATATGATATTACATCATTTGAAAAACTTCAAAAAATCATAGACGACAGGGGCCAAAAAGGCTTGACAATCCAGCGGTTCAAAGGGTTAGGAGAGATGATGCCGCAGCAGCTCTGGGAAACAACAATGGATCCTGCAACTCGTACGCTTCTTAAAGTAAATATCGAAGATGCTATGATGTGCGACCAGTTGTTCGATATCCTTATGGGCGACAAGGTTGACCCCAGACGCAACTTCATTGAAGCCAATGCCGTTTATGCAACAAACATTGATACATAATAAAAAGGGCCTTTAAAAAGGCTCTTTTATTTTTAATGATTTAGCGCAAATAGCAAAAAAGCTCAATATAAAGATTATTTCTTGAAATCAAACCATTCTTGATGTAAAATTATTGTATAATAATACGAAAGAGAGATTGATAATGACAAAAAAAGAACTTATATTTTTAGGACCTCCGGCCTGCGGAAAAGGAACTCAGACTAACAAACTTGCCGAATATTTAAAATTTCCGCACGTTGATACCGGATCTCTTTTAAGACACGAAATTCAGGAAGGTACAGATGCCGGCATTGAAGCAAAAAAATTCATTGATAAAGGCCAGCTTGTACCGGCAGATCTGGTTGCAAAGATTATCAAAAACAGACTTTCAAAAGATGACTGCAAAAACGGTTACATCCTTGACGGATACCCGAGAAGTCTTGAACAGGCTGAAAAACTTGAAATAATTAATCAGGAAATTAACTCCGATAATAATGATGTTGATTTCAGGGCAATTTATTTTGACATTGATACAAATATTCTTGTGGAAAGAATTGTAAACAGACGTTCCTGCCCTGTTTGCGGAGAAATTTACAACCTTGAATTCAAACCTCCAAAAACAGAAGGACACTGTGACAAAGACGGTGCAGAACTTGTTCAGCGCAAAGACGACACAAGAGAAGTTGCTCAGGCCCGCTTTGACACTTACAACCACGAAACAGCACCCCTGATTGACTACTACAAAAACAAAGGTGTTTTAAGAACTATAGATGCAAACGGAACTATAGACGAAGTCTGGGAACGTCTGCTGGATGTAATTAAGTAAAAACATAAAGAAAGGTACAAAAACAGCAGGGTTAAACAAATGCCGGAGAAAAATCAAAAGTAAAACAAAACATATGTGCATTTGTTTGATAAAGCGGTATAAAATCGCCCGGCAAAGTATTTTGTAAACGATATTATGATACACAAAAAATCAAGAGATGAAATTAAACGTATGCGCCATGCCGGCCACATTGTGGCTCTTGTTCATCAAAAGATGAGAGAAGTTATTGAACCCGGCATAAGCACAAAAGAACTGGACGACATTGCATACAGGATAATTAAAGAAAACAGAGCAATTCCGACATTCTTAGGTTATGCAGGTTTTCCGGCATCAATCTGTGCCTCCATTAACGAACAGGTTGTACACGGGATTCCGCATGAAAATGTAAAAGTAAAAGAAGGCGATATTATCTCAATAGATGTCGGGGCAACTTACGGCGGAATGGTAGGCGATGGCGCCTGGACTTATCCTGTCGGAAAAATAACTCCGGAACTCCAAAGACTTTTAAATACAACAGAAGAAGCCCTTTTTGAAGGCATCAAACAAATGCGGGAAGGCAATGTCCTTGATGATGTTTCAAAAGCTATAGAAAGAGTTGCTAACCGTGAAAAACTCGGAATTGTCCGCCAGTATGGCGGCCACGGAGTTGGTCATGAAATGCACGAAGAACCGTTTTTGTTCAACTACAGCGTAGGCAACCATACTCCACTAAAACACGGTTACGCTATCGCAATTGAGCCGATGCTAAACCTTGGAGGTGATGACGTTGTTGTTGCAGATGATGAATGGACTGTTTCGACAACCGATAAACAGCCGTCAGCTCACTTTGAGCATACGGTTCTTGTAACTGAAGATGAACCGCTGATTATTACACAGCTTATGGCATAGGTGAAAAAATGGGCTGGATATACCTTGTTCTAGCAATTTTATTTGAAGTTTTCGGAACTTCAATGATGAAAATGTCAAACGGATTTGCGAATTTAATTCCGTCAATAGTGATGTTTGCTGCTTATGCCGGAAGTTTCACTTTTCTAACATTCGCGCTAAAAACAATTGACGTCAGTGTTGCTTATGCAATCTGGGGCGCAATTGGAATGGTTTTGATTACAATAATCGGGATCTACTGTTTTGGAGAAGCCTGCACGGTTCCGAAAATTCTTTCCGTAATCATAATCATCACAGGCGTAATTTCATTAAAACTTTGCACAAATTAACTAATCTTCCCCTTCTAAAAAGTAAAGGAGAATTTCTCAGATGAAATATTACATAGGTCTTTCACTTGCAGCAACTTCAAGCGTCGACACGGGAGTTGCGATAATAGATGATTTTAACAACATAATTTTTGTCGATAAACTTTTTAAAATGAACGACATTATGTATTTTTTTGATAATTTTTCATCTACAGCAGACAGCGAAATCTGCGTGTCATTAGCCTGGGATAAAACAATGCTTAACGGAAAGTGGCGGATATTATCAAAACCTTATCAGCTTGTATCTTCAAACACTCATATGCCGAACCGTGATAACTGGACACAAAGGTACACAACAAGAGGCTCAGAATATTTCAAATCTTTAACTGAAAAAGGTGCCATTGTGAACAGGTTTGAACTTTATCTTACCCGCCAGAGTCTGCACCTGAATTCCTGTTACAAGGAACGTTCACCTGCTGATTGCAAATTTCTTCAGCAGGCACTGAAGTATGAGTGGGGATTTGAGGATATTCCGGCAAATATGATGCCGGTGGCTCAACTGGAAGCTATTGTCGGTGCCATTCTTGCCAGAGAAAACTATAAACATCCGGAAAACATAAAACAGATTTCTACATTCAAAGATTTCAGAGTAATAGATGTAATAAACAACCCGAAAAATCTATTTGAAATCGGCCAACAGGCAGAATTCAACATCTAAATTATTACTGTTCTTTTGCAGTAATAAGGCTTAAGGCTGCGCCTAAAACAGCTCCGATTCCCATACCCCATTTAAAACCGTTCCATTTTATGTTACTCATTGCTTTTGATGTGACCGAATCCATAAGGCTTGCATCTTTTTTATACTTCTTAAAGTTATCGGCAAAAGATTTTTTCAAATTTTTCACAGTATCAGGATCGGTTATACTTTCTTTTAATTCTTTGCATTTTTCACTAATTGCAGACAAATTCTCTGCCACACTCATTTCTTTTAAAATAATTCGGTTTTCTTCAGAAAGTTTGTTTTTAGAAATTTCTTCTGCTGCCAAAGTCAAAGTTTTAATATCTTTTTCAGCATTCTTTCTCGTGACCCTAAATGCAGAGTTTACAAAAGTATCCTTGCTTATGGGAAGATAATAACAGGTCATACCGAGCATTCCGCCCATCAATGTTGCACCTACACGTCTTGATTTTTCAGAAGGTCTTTTTGCTATAGGGGTCATTGATACATCATAATTCATAAAAACTAACCTCACAATTACTGCTTTGGTTATCTTAAAACAATGAATTTTAATTTTTGCTATTTTTGTAAAGTTTTATTAATTGTATTTTTAACCTTTTCAAAAACTTCTTCAACAGACATTGTGCCGTCCACAACTTTAACACGCTCCGGCTCATTTTTAGCAATTTCAAGATAGCCGTTTCGCACACGGTTATGAAATTCTACACCGGCCCGTTCCATACGATCTTTTTTTTTGCCAACTCTTTTCATTGAAGTTTCAACATCAATATCAAAAACAATAGTCAAATCAGGCATTTTTCCGTCAGTTGCAAGCTTGTTGAGTTTATTAATTCTCTCCAGATCAAGCCCTCGGCCGTAACCTTGATATGCAACAGTAGAATCAATATGCCTGTCACATAAAACAATTTTTCCTTCTCTAACAGCAGGTTTTACAATAATATCAATATTTTGTGCTCTGTCTGCCAGAAACAAAAATGACTCGCAACGGTCAGACACAATTCCGTCGTAATTCAAAAGAATTTCTCTGATTTTTTCACCCAAACCTTTAGCACCAGGTTCCCGTGTCAAAACAACTTCGTATCCAGATTTTTCAAGATATTCTTTTAAGAGCTTTATCTGGGTTGTCTTTCCGCAACCGTCAGCACCTTCAAAAGTTATAAATAAACCTCTTTGCATATAATTATTATAAGCTGTCTTATATGTTATAAAACCATCTTTTTAGTTGATTATTCCTCTAACAGTTATTTTTTGGATTTTACCCGAAAGAATCCGGCTTTTTAGTTTTTTTTTTACGTCATTCTGAGCAGAGCGAAGAATCCACTTAAATTTTTAGAAGATCCTTCGGCTAAAGCCTCAGGATGACGTGTTAATCAGCTGGATTGCTTCGCCTTCGGCTCGCAATGACAAATTTATTCTATTTGTATATACGTTTTAATGGATAATTACAATTTTTTTACAAAACAGCAAAATTTTTCCTTGATGTTTTTTTATAAATAGTGTATCATTAAAACAATTAAAAAAGGTAGTGTATGCAGAAAAAAAGTCTGAAACAAATACAAATCAGTGATATAGACCTTGAGTTACCTGATTTGAAAAACACAGAAAGTTCGAAAGCTTCAACCATTTCCAAATGGATTATAGATTGGATTGAACATGATTTGCAATCCGGTAAAATATCAGCAGGCTATCTTATACCATCTAAACCTGAGCTGGCTTTTCACCTTGGAGTCAGCACGGGCACTATCCAGAACGCTCTCAGATTAACTGAAGACCTTGGCTATGTTGAATCCAAACAATGTATCGGAACTGTTGTAAAAGAGAAAAATTCGGCATCAGAAATCCGTAAACTTACATCAAAACGAGAAAAAGCAATTAATGATTTAAAGAAATTTATAATAGAAAACAAATTCAAAACAGGAGTAATTCTGCCTTCTTCCAGAAATATATCAAAAGCAATATCAGCCTCTTTTAATACAACACGTCTGGCACTAGAAAATTTATGTAGTGAAGGAATTCTGGAACATCAATACAAAAATTCGCATCATACAGGCTGGATCGTTAAAAACAACAAGTTTTCAATCACTGATGACTACACGGAACAAAAAACTTTAGTAAAAAAAGTTGAAGCTGATTTAAAAAATTACATAACAAACAACCTGAAAACAGGTGACAAAATGCCACCACACTTTAAACTTGCAAAACAGTTTAATGTAAGCATAAAAACGATTCATGACGCTCTGCAAACATTAATTCAGGATGGAATCCTGCTCCCCAGACGCGGACGATACGGCACATCCGTCATCAGAATGCCTTATGACAACACCGTCAACACTGGGATTGAAACCTCTATTTTTGCAAAAGCTCAGGAAACAGCCTTTTATTATTACGAACGGACTCAAAATCATATAAAAAGAATCATCAGTGAAAATTATTCAATAGGGGACAGGCTCCCATCAATTATGGCACTGTCAAAAGAGATGGATTTAAGCCCGAATACAATAAGAAAGGCTTTCAAAAACCTTGCATCAGAAGGTTATCTGACATTTTCAAGAGGCAGATACGGCGGAACTTTTGTAATAGATATCCCTGAAACAGACACTCAAGCATTCAAATGGCTTGCGGTCAACCCGAAGTACGCAGAAACTTACAAAAACTAAATATTTACGGGCACAAACTTTCCCAATCAGGCTCATCATTTTCTTCACCCGGTTCCACAATATGCTCATTTGATTCCAGCATAACCATCAACGTTAATTTAAGCTGTTTTTTGTAATTTTCACGGGCTTTTTCAATTGTCTTTGCACAAAAACAAAAACTTGGAATTTCCTCTATCATCACGTAATGATATGGCTTGCCCTCAAAATCCAAATCTTCCCCCTCAATGAGGGTCCAATTGAGGTTCATATAATAATCAAGATCTTTTTCCATCGGTTAGTCCAGAGAATTTTCACTTAACGGCTGCGTAATCATGATTCCGTCGCCGCCTATAACATCAGCCTGCTGTCCTTCGATATATAAAAAAACTGCTTTTTCGGTGTTGCGTTTTGCGGTTTTTATCAGCTGGAACAAACGCTTATAAACGCTTTCAGTTCCGCCGCCGGTCGCAAAAGCTGATGACAAATTGATTATAACTTTATCAGGCTTTTCGGTAATCCCTAAAATCTGCGTATTTGCGGGGATTTCAGTATAAACACCGCTTGCTTTTTCTGCAGGTTTCGGCCCCAGAACAAGACTCGTTATTGCATATTTGACCTTGGATCCGTCCACATTTTCATTATAAACACGCTTTACGGCTCTATAAACTTCTTCATTATTTTCATTTTTGCCTATAAAAAATATATTTACATATTCTTCCTGCTTAGGCTGTTCCGGTTTTGTCTGTGGCTGGGGAACATCTTCAGGAGGAAGCTGAACTGAAGGCTTTGGTGGAATATCTACAATTTCATCACCCGGCGACCAGTATTGCAATCCGATATATACACCGCAGGCAACAAGAGCCGTCAAAAGAATACCTATAATAATTATGGCTATATTACTTCCCGTATTTTTCTTCTTGCGTCTTCCCATAGATTATTCCTTATAATTGTGTTAGTACATCCTTTGGTACATTTATTATGCCCGTTATATTGATTTTGTCATTTACTATATTTACATTTCTGACATTCAATATCGCATCTTTATTTTCCATTACCTTGAGCGAATATTCTAACGGATTAAGATAATTGAAAACTTTTGTAAGACTGCCTAAATCCACCTTCATTGAAGAATTTACAAACTGCGGATTGTCCAAAATTATCTCGCCTTCGTCAACAAGCAGATTTGTCATGAGTGCAACCGAAAATTTTGAATTTTTGGAAACTCCAAAAAAGTTCAAGGCAGGAACGTTTAGATTAAAAACATATACAAACCTGTTATTTCTAATTTTTGCCTGCGTTGATTCAACCTCAAACAAGGATAAAGCTTTGCCAAAACCGTTTACTTTTTCTATAAGATCAAAATATCCGGCATCTTTCATTGTGTTGTTAAGGTCTTCTTCTGAAAGTGTAACTGCAAAACTCAAAGGAAAATCTTCTTTAAAAAATGCTGTTGATTTTTTCTCATCATAAACAATGTAATTAAAATCACAAAGCGTCTGAATATCCATTGAACTAAAATGAACTCCGTCAGCCACAACATTTTTGCCGTGAATTTCCATAGATTTAAACCGACCTGATTTTAAATCATTTGCACTGTATGATTTTACAGCCACGTTGAATTTTCCGTCAGCATTTTTGGTAATTTGTGACTTCAAAACCTGTTCAGCAACTTTTGAACCCAGAAAATTTATGCCTGTATAACGGCTTAAAGTACTGCTGAATGATGATGACAAATCATATGGAGCAACACACGAAAATCCGGATGCGGTATTAGAATAAGCAGTATTAAAGCTTCCGCAAAATCCGCATAGTATAGATATAAAGACCGCCAATTGTTTTTTCATTTTCAGAATACTTTCTTAATTAAAATTTTTTTACCATCGGTTAGTCCGACTGCATTTATTATATCATTATAAATTAAAATTACAACTTGACCGCTCAAAATATCATTCTTATTGAGGATGGGCATACCGTTAGTAATTTTTTTGTGTTCATCTTCCGTTACGTTAATTTTTTCATAATCAAGCATGACAACCGGATTTATTAGATATTTCTTTATATCGTCAACACTTTGAAATTCATCAAGTTCAACAGCATATTCAATTCCGAATTTTCCGGCCTGTGTTCTTGTGAGCCCTACAAGATGCGCCCCGCACAATAGTTTCTGTCCCATATCATGCGCAATTGATCTGATATATGTACCTTTTGAACATTTTACAACGATTTCAGCCGTTTGATTTTCAAAGTCAAAACTTTTCAACTCAAGTTTTTCTATAAAAACTTTTCTTGGCGCAATCTCAACATCCTGACCTTTTCTGGCATATTCATACAGCTTCTTACCCTTAACCTTAATTGCAGAATACATTGGAGGCATCTGCATAATTTCGCCCCTGAACTCAGGCAAAACAGCTTCAAGTTCCTCTTTAGACACCTTTTTATCAGAAACCGTCAAAACCTGCCCGTCAAGGTCGTAAGTATCAGTTTCGACCCCGAATTTTACGACTGCAATATACTCTTTGTCATCGTCAAGGTATTCAATCAATCGTGTTGCTTTTCCGACACAAACAGGCAAAACACCTTCCGCAAAAGGATCGAGCGTTCCGGTGTGGCCAACCTGTTTAACTTTTGACGCACGTCTAATCCTGTAAACAACGTCATGCGATGTCAGGCTCTTAGGCTTTCGAACATTCAAAAAACCAAACAAGGAACCGGAAGAAACCTCTGCCGCTTTATTCTGCGCACCTTCAGGGCTCGCCGTATCCACCCTAGATTTCTCCTCTTGAAATTTTGTCGATAATCTCGCTGACCTTTGAACCTTTTTCCAGTGAATCTGTATATACAAATTTCAACTCGGGTGTCAGGCGCAAACGAATTCTTTTTCCGACTTCGTATCTTACTTTCGGGGTGCTTTTTTCTATAATTTCTTTTGTCTTTTCAATCTGTTCAGGACTGCCCAGAACACTGTAAATTACTTTTGCAAAAGAATTGTCATGAGAAACTTCTACATCCAAAACAGAAACTACTCCGGCTAATCCCCGGATTTCTTTTCTTAAGATATCCGAAATATCCCTCATTAATTCTTTTCTGACTCTTTCATTTCTTAATGTCATTTCCGTATTCCTTCAATATAATTGTGACAGTAAGCTCAGATTGCTACAAACTCTGACGGCGTACTTCTTCTTTTGTAGAAACTTCTATTATGTCACCGACTTCAATGTCATTCCATTTTGCAAAAGATATACCGCATTCAAAGCCTTGAGCAACTTCCTTTACATCATCCTTGAAACGTTTAAGCTGGTCAATTGCACCTCTGTATATCTCCTGACCGTTACGGTAGAGAACTGCATCCTTGCTTCTTACAATTTTACCTTCTGTGACATAACATCCGGCTATTTTTATCGTCTTACCAATTGTAAATACCTGACGAACTTCTGCTTTTCCGAGTTCAACTTCTTTTACCTCTGGCTCTAACAGGGAAAGCATTGTTTTTTCGATATCTTCAAGAATCTGATAGATGATATCATATTTCTTAATTGTTACACCTTCTCTTTCGGCTGCAGCAAGAGCATTGCTGTCTTCTTTCACCGTAAAGCCTAGTATTAAAGCATTTGACGCTGACGCCAGCATAACATCTGCTTCTGAAATATCGCCGACTCCAACGTGAATAATTTTTGTCTTAATTTCTTTTGATTCAAGCTGGGCAATTGCCTGCGAAACAGCTTCGGCAGCGCCGTGAGTGTTGGCTTTGATAATCAAATTCAACTGAGGAATATCATCTTCGCCTGCAACGGCCTCACGTCTGATATGAGCCGGAAGCATTGCATCAAGTCGCTTGTCACGTTCTTTCTGCTTACGTTTTTCAACAATTGCTTTCATTTCTTTTTCATTTTTAACAACTTCAAAATGATCTCCGGCCTGAGGAACCTCGGTTAAACCTAAAATTTCAACAGGCGTAGAAGGCTCGGCCTTATTAATTCGTTCACCGCTATCAGATAGCAGGGCTCTTACACGACCACAGGCCGTCCCAACAACTATACAATTACCGACTCTTAAGGTGCCGTTCTGCACGAGAAGTGTAGCAACAGGGCCTTTACCTTTATCAAGATTTGCTTCTATTACAACACCGGAAGCTTCGGCTTTCGGATTGGCTTTAAGGTCCTGAAGATCCGCAACGAGCAGAATATATTCAAGAAGTTCATCAATACCTGTTCCCTGAAGTGCTGAAACTTTGACCGTAATGGTATCTCCGCCCCAGGCTTCGGGTACAAGCCCGTGTTCTGTCAATTGCTGAAGAATTTTATCAGGATTTGCATCCGGTTTATCAACTTTGTTCACTGCAACGATAATCGGCACATTAGCTGCTTTTGCGTGGTTTATAGCTTCAATAGTCTGAGGCATTATACCATCATCCGCAGCAACAACAAGTATCGCAATATCTGTTGCCTGCGCTCCTCTTGCTCTCATCTCGGTAAAAGCTTCGTGTCCGGGGGTGTCAACAAAAACAATTTTCTTTTCTTTGTTGTTGTCAAGATAAACTGTGTAGGCACCAATTGACTGTGTAATTCCGCCGACTTCGGTTGCCACAATCTTGTGTTTTGATGCTCTGATACTGTCCAAAAGCGTTGTTTTACCATGGTCAACATGCCCCATGATACTAACAACAGGCGCACGTTTTTTGAGCAGTTTTTTATCAACTTCAGAAAGTGCTTTTTGTTTTTCTTCTTTCTCTAACTCCTCTTCCATATATGCATCAAGGTCTTCATCAAGAACTTCAAGGTTATATTCCGCACAAATCTTCTTGATAACATCAATGTCTATAAGCTGGTTTACCGTTGCCATAATTCCTTGAAACATCAGAAATTTAACAATTTCCGCAGGAGTCTTTTGGATTTTTTCAGCCAGTTCGCTAATCGTCATAGCTCTATCAACAACAATTTGCGTTACGGCTTCATGTTCTTCTTCTTTATGAACACGTTTTTTATGTTTTTGTGCAGCAGCTTTTTCCAGAGAAATTCTTTCCTGCTCCTCTTTTTTAGAATTAAAATCTTTATCTTTATGTTTATTATCGCTTCTTCTTCTGCCGGATCCCTTATTTTCATAGATTTCCTGAGAAATTATATGGCGTTGTATCGGCTTTCTTTCTCCTGAATCAGGTCTTTCCGGCTTTTTAAATTCTTTTGTTTTTTCCCCGTCTTTTGAACCTTGAGATTGGAAAGGCTTTTTACCTCTTTCTGGTCTATCAGAACGGGGCGGAAATTTTTTACCTTCTGAAGACTTTACGTTTGCGGCTGCATTAGCCGGATTTTGAGGCGCTCTGCGGACAATTTCCAAACGGCTTTTGGGTTTGATAATCTCTATCTGCGGACGTTTGGGGGCTTCTTCTTTCTTTTCTTCAGGTTCAGATTTTTTTTCTTCCGCTACCGGAGTTTCAGACACCGGTTCCGGATTTTTAGCTTTTTTTACAACAAAAGCTTTTGGTTTTTTGGCCGGCTGGTTCGGTCCGTTTTTTATAAGGTCTTTCAATCTTCTTTCCTGATCGGGAGTCAGCGTGCTTGAATGAGTTTTGCCTGTAATATTCATTGCAGCAAGCTTTTCAATAATTTCTTTGCTTGTCATATTTAATTCTTTAGCTATTTCATTTATTCTTTTTGTTTCAAAACTCATTTATTAATTTCCCTTTCAGTTCTAAAGGTACGGAGGTTTTCAATGCTTTTGATATTCTATTTTTTTTAAAAGCATTCTCTATACACGTTTTATTATAGCAAAGATATACCGATCTGCCAAATACTTTGGAGTCAGGGTTGATAACTAAGGCACCATGCGGATTTTGACGGGTAATTTTTATTAAGTCATTTCTGTTTTTAAGTTCTCCGCAACCGGCGCACTTTCTATCTGACACTAATTCACCTCTGCTAATTTTTCCAGTTTTAATTTTTGGTCGTATTCCATCAAAAGCTTTATCAATTCATCAAGGTCACCGTCTATAACAGTCCAGACATTGAGGTTGTGGTTAAGCCTATGGTCTGTTAAGCGCCCTTGAGGGAAGTTATAAGTTCGGATTCTTTCGCTTCTGTCGCCTGTTCCGACCTGTGAACGGCGAAGATCCGTAATCTCTTTCATCTGCTTTTGAACTTCCATATCGTAAAGCTTTGCTTTCAAAATTTGAAGCGCACGTTCTTTGTTTTGAAGCTGCGAACGTTCTTCTGTACAGAAAATCATAATTCCTGTAGGTTTATGGAAAACCCTTGCGGCTGTTTCTACTTTGTTTACATTCTGACCGCCTGCGCCGCCTGAACGTGCTGTTGTGATTTCAATATCATTCATATTAAGTTCAACTTCAACATCATCGACTTCGGGCATAACAGCAACTGTTGCTGTTGAGGTGTGAACCCTTCCCTGAGATTCTGTTGCCGGAACCCTCTGGACACGGTGAACACCGGATTCATACTTCAATTGAGAATAAACAGCATCGCCTTTGATTGAAATAATAATTTCCGAATAACCGCCGGCTTCGCATTCGGTTTTGGACAAAATTTGTGTCTGCCAGCCTTTTTTGTCGGCATAGCGCATATACATTCTTGCTAAATCGCCTGCAAAAATGTTTGCTTCATCTCCGCCTGCACCGCCTCTGATTTCAAGGATAATGTCTTTATCATCCATCGGATCACGGGGCAGAAGAAGAATTTTCATTTTTTCTTCATATTCCGGCAGTTTTGCTTCATTTGCTTCCATTTCGGCCTTAAGAAATGCTTTCATCTCGTCATCATGTTCGGATTTTATCATTTCTTTGGCTTCGGCTATTGAATCTACGGCTTTTTTCCAGTCGTAATAGAGATGTACAGTTTCTTCCATTGATTTTCTTTGTTTGGAAAGATCTCTAAACCTGTTATAATCCTGAATTACGGCAGGATCAGAAAGCGTCACGCCAAGTTCGTTGTACTTCTTTTCTATTTGAAGAATTTTGTCTAACATATCTTTCATAACCTGATTATATCAGGAACAAATTATTTTTCAAATAAATCATATTAATATCTGACTTTATACGGATAATCCTTTGGAATTTTCCAGCCGTAATATTCAATTATTGAAGCGCAGGGTCTGTTGTAGGTTAAAGAAGAATTCCGGCATTCTCTATACAGAGTTTCAACTTTTCCATCCCAATTAACTTTCCACGGTTCAAAAAACTGGGTTGTATTATTGTCATTTTTGTCATTAGGAGAATAATAAAAGGCAAAAACACAAACTCCGGAAGTACCTTCACGAACAGGCCAGCATTTCAGGGGATCTCCGGGCCAGAACAGCCAATCCTGATTGTTTGCCACATCTCCGGTTCCGCCATTTACGCTCATAAAAGCTCCGCCGGCTTTGAAATAGCAAACCGGATTAGTAGCGCTTATTTCCTTTGTAAACCGGCAGGTAACTCCGTCCAAATACGGTAACAGATATGTTTCAAGCCAGACGAGCTTGCCATTTTCTGTATGATCTTCATTCCAGTTGTCAGCATTTTGAAACCAGTATTTTTTATCTCCGTTGACAGACTCGGAAATTCTGATTGCCTGATTAATTACCGAATAAAAATAAACAAGACGGGTTTCAACAACTTTATTTCTGTAATTTTGAATCAATGTCGGCAAAGTCATAGCTATTACTATTCCGATTATGCCGATAGTTATCAGCACTTCCGCCATTGTAAATGCAGGTTTTATATCAAAATTTGGCGAAAAGCCTCTAGGAGAGCTTAAATTCGGGTGCCCCCCCCCCCCGCAAATCAACACTATTTCTATATTTTAGCATTTTCTCTCCCTTATTATTTATTACTTGCACTATCTATTAAACAAATCAGATTATATCATACAAGTACATGATTTGGCAAATTCAAATATTTTTGTATAATTGAAGAGGTAAAAGAAGGAGAATACCAATGATACAATACTTTTTAGGCTCTTATATAGTAACAATAGCCGGGCTTTTAGGGGCTTTTTTCTGGGGAAACCACGTGGCTCCAGGAACCGGCTGGGCTTGTGTTTTTATTGCAATTGTTTTGAGCGTGCTGGAAGTAAGTCTTTCATTTGACAATGCCGTTGTCAATGCAATGAAACTGGAAAAAATGTCACACGTCTGGCGCCACAGATTCTTAACTTGGGGTATTATTATCGCCGTTTTCGGTATGAGATTTTTATTCCCGATTCTTGTGGTTTCAATTTTCGCCAAAATAGGAATGTATGAAGTTGCAAAAATCGCTCTTACTGACTCCAATCAGTATGCGCATTACTTGCATGAAACTCACGCGCCTATCGTTACTTTCGGCGGAACATTCCTTATGATGCTATTTTTGAATTACTTCTTCAATCACGAAAAAGAGGTGCATTGGCTTAAAAAAATTGAAGCAGCCCTTGCTCATCTTGACCATTTTAAGGGAATCGAAATCGTTATCACACTTATTTGTCTTATGATTGCCCAGCATTTTATTCATGGAAGCCAGAACCATTATTCGCTTCTGGCAGGCATTGCAGGGGTTGTAGTTTACCTTGTTATTGACGGGGTTACTCATTATCTTGAAAAACATGAAGAAATGCGGCTTGCAAAATGCGCTGCCGACAACGTAAAATGCGGCGGACTAATTGCTTTTATTTATCTTGAACTTATTGACGCTTCTTTCTCTCTTGATGGGGTTCTCGGGGCTTTTGCTTTAAGTAAAGATATTATTATTATATCAATTGGTCTTGCCATCGGTGCAATGTTTGTAAGATCTTTGACCATTATGCTTGTCGAAAAGAAAACACTTGCAAAATTCATTTATCTTGAATCCGGTGCTCACTGGGCAATCGGAGCACTATCAATTTTGATGCTGATTTCTGCAATCAGAGAAGTTCCAGAAGTTCTGACAGGCTTAATCGGTTTACTGTTTATTGTTGCAGCATTCATCTCTTCAATTATGCATAACAAAAAGCTCGAAAGATGTATTGCTGAAGATAATTCCGAATCTGGCAGCGAGGCATAAATCTAAAACAATCATTAATTCTAAAAAATCCGGAGGCTAAAACTCCGGATTTTTTTATTGTACTTGACCGCTAATTTACGGGTTACTTTTTAATTCAAATTATTTATCTTCCGTTTATAAAATCGTGCCAGTAATCTTTGTGTTTATCTTGAGGATGGGTATTTGACATTGCATATATTGCACAAGACAATGCATTTTCCATACTTTTCATCGTATTATCGCAGTATTTTGTAATATCCCCATTCGGAATTGAATTAACCCAGATACTGCCATCGTACTTATTATCCTTATGTGTTTGCCCCCATGGAATTACATAACCGTCTGTTGTGAATAAAAATACAAAATAATCGACTCCATAGATATTTGGACTTTTCTCTCCGTTTATATCTATACAAACCTTTGGACCGTTTTTGCCGCTTTGAGGACTATCATCAAAAGATATTGTTCTACCTATTCCGTCAAAAAAGAATTGTGTTGTGTCACAACATGATGATGCATCCGAATTTTTATTTGCTAAAGTCCCCCAGCCATGCCATTTGCCGTCTTTGCCTTTGTAGGGCTTTGCATTAACCTCATTTCCTTCCTCATCCACAGTCTCATACCTGTTGTTATTTGTCTTTAGCACTGCATTAAATTCTTTTTTGAACAGATTTAATGCTGCCATTGAACCGGCATTTGCTGCGTAATCGCTTACGGTTGTTCCGTTGTGAACCTGAAACATCTTGCTTGCCGTATTCAAATCCGCATAAGCCTTCTTAAATTCTGTCTGCAATACCTTTATCTGATAGTTCTTTATTAACTGCGGGATTGTCATTGCAGCGACTATTCCGATTAGGCCGATTGTTATTAACACCTCAGCCATCGTAAATCCTCTCAGAAGGCTAGTTTCCGGGTGCCCCCCCCCCCCTAAAACTCAATAATAACGCCATTTTTAGTCTCCTTAAGTGCTTATATTTAACTTTAATATTATATCTTATATTATTTTATATTACAAGCCTGTAAAAACGGGACTTATATAAAACAAATTCCACATTTTTTTTAAACAGCGTCATACTAAACGTTAGCGAAGTATCTAAATAAAAAAGATTTTTCGGGCAAAGCCCTCAGAATGACGAACTTTTAATAATATCTGTGGAATTTGATATATAAGTCCCGCAAAAACACTTTTCTTTTTTACAAAGGCGCCGGATTTCATCCGGCGCCTTTGTTATCTTAATCAATTTTCCAGCTGTTCAGATATCTTTCCTGTTCGTCTGTCAATGTATCAATTTTTATACCCATTGATTTTAGTTTTAATTCTGCAATTTTGACATCTACTTCATGCGGAAGCGTATAGAGTTTGTTTTCCAGTTTTCCTTTATTTTTAACAAGGAATTCAATACCGAGTGCCTGATTGGCAAAACTCATATCCATAACACTTGCGGGATGACCTTCGGCACAAACAAGGTTGACAAGACGCCCCTGAGCAAATACATAGACTGATTTGCCGTTGTTAAGTTTATATTCTTCCAAATTCGGACGAATTTCATTAATTTCTGTTGTATAAGCTCTTAAGTCACCAACGTTTATTTCCCAATCGAAATGACCGGCATTTGCAAGGAAAGCACCATCTTTCATTTCTAAAATATGCTTAACATCAACAACATGCTTGTCGCCTGTTACAGTAAGGAAAACATCGCCTTCTTTTGCAGCATCTGCAATCGGCATTACTCTATATCCTTCCATTGCTGCCTCTAAAGCTTTAAGAGGATCGACCTCACAGACAATAACGTTTGCGCCCATTGCTTTTGCTCTCAATGCACAACCTCTGCCGCACCAGCCGTAACCGGATATTACAACTGTTTTTCCGGCAATAAGAATGTTCGCACCTCTTAAAATGCCATCCAATGAACTCTGACCTGTGCCATATCTGTTGTCATAAAGATGTTTTGTAAGACTTGTATTGACTCCGACTGCCGGGAATTTCAAAACGCCCTGTCTTTCAAGAGCCTGAAGTCTTATAATTCCTGTTGTGGTTTCTTCAGTTGAGCCAATAATCTTTGACGCAAGCTCCGGTCTGTTCGCATGAATTTCTGACACCATATCGCATCCATCATCTATAATTATGTCAGGATTATGATCAAGAGCCTCCTGTATATGAGCTCTATATGTTTCTATGCTTTCTCCGGCAACTGCAAAAACAGGAATATCCCAGTATTTTACTAACGCCGCGGCCACATCATCCTGAGTTGATAAAGGATTTGATGCCACTAAAACTGCATCCGCACCTCCAGCCTTCATTACCGTACACAAAGCTGCGGTTTCTTTTGTTACATGAACACAGGCAGAAAGTTTTAACCCTTTGAAAGGCTGTTCATTTTCAAATCTTTTCTTTATTTCACTCAAAACGGGCATATCTTTAAAGGCCCATTCTATTTGCCTTTTTCCCTGTTCCGCCAGATTCAAATCTTTTATATCATATTTTAATTCTTTCATTAGCATAATATTCTCCAATTTTCATTTTATAATTTAAATTATAAAATACACATGATATATAATAAACAAATGTAAAATTTTCTTAATAATGAATTGGTTTTTATCAAAAAAATAAATTCACACTATTTATAATCATGGAAGTAAGGAGTGTTTTGTGAAAGTCAATTTAGATTTAAATAACAAAAGACAAAATAAAAGCAACAGTGTAAATTTTCAGGGATACAACACCGGAAAAGACAATCGAGGTAACGTAATTTATGAATTTAATTATCCGTACAATTCAAAAGCATACGACTGTTACCTTGAGGTATGTAAAGTCGGTAGGGATGATTATAATAATTATTTTATAATTGAAGGTCTTAAAAATTTAAAATCTCAGGACGGTTATTTGAAACTTTCTCCTGAAGGAAACAAAATCAACATGACCAGCACGTTCGGCCTACATGAAAGACAGCCGTTTGCATATCACTATGTGCTTGTACCAAAAGGAACAAACCGTAATGAACAAAATGTTCAACCGATTTACAAAATTGATGCCGGCGATTACATTGACTTTACAACAACAAAAAAACCACATGAAATTTATAACATTGTAGCTGCAAGAGGTCCTGCATCCCATAGCGCAGGTGCAATGAAACTTTTGATGCCGGACTTTTATAACCCTGGATGGATTTATGATGATAAGGGAGAAATTATCAGCAATCCTAAATATAAAGAAGCTCGGTATATTGTCAAAAATTTTGCAAATAAAATCGGCGGCTCTCTTGCAGGAATAGAAAAAGATGTTAGGGACGGCAAATTTGACGGATATGCAAAAATTATTTCAACACCTTTATTCACCGATGACAGCCTGTCGGCCCATGCTTACTGGAACAAAAACTGCATGCAGATAGCACAATCATTAGGAACCATTAATAACTACGCTTCTTTACAAAGAGAAATGTTTAAAAAAGGTATAAATTTTGTATCAGATGGAGCTTATGTAAATGAAGGACTTGAAGGCGTCCACTTCAAACATGTTCTCAAATGGAGAGAAAAATCTCCATATTTTCGCTGGTTTAATGCTAACAATTTAAAAAACGGTCCGCTTACACTTGGCGTTTTTGGGAAAAACACTGAAAATTTTTCACATAAAATCGTAAACTCCAAATATACATACACTCAAGACCCCAAAACCGGAAAAATTTCAATTGGTATAAACAGAAAATATGATAAAAATAAACCTACTTATTTTCAAATATTTGACAAAAGGTTAGTGTCAGAAAAATTCATTAAAGATACTCAGTATCTCATAAAAGAATATGATATCCCTACCCCTGATAATGAATTAGAAATTAACACGCATAATGATACAATTATTCCGTATTCATTTGAAATTTCACCGGAAGATTACGACAAAAACATCAGAAAGCTTATTGAATACAACAACAACATTACACGCCGCCCACCGGCTAATATTGTTGAAACATTCGACAATGCAATTGATGATGTTTTTCCTGCCAAGGTCGACAGTAAAAGAAATGTTGAAATACACAACATTTTTTACAAGGCAATTGATGATGTTGAAAACAGTGACAAAGATAAAAGTTATAAACAAAAAGTCGACCTGATTATTAAAAGAGCTAAAGATTATTACGGGCTGAAAATTTCTGAACGCCAGGAAAAAAATCTTGCATATAACCTTAAAAAACTCCACGGAGTTGTTAAGATTGACAGCTATATAGGCACCAGATTTCTGTCTAAATTTAAAAGTTATGAACTTGAAGAAAAAATTGAAAGTAAAGTCGATACCTGGGATGCAAATACTGATATTCCAAAATTGAAATATTTATACTCCAATGCGGATACAATCTATACAAAATTAAATATTCTTCCGGAAGATCAATCCAAAGAAATAAATGATATAATAGTAAATAATTATGCTGTTCAGGATTATGCAATCCTATCAGGAATGTACTGGACGGAAACAACTAATGATATCCTCAATCTTTATGTTGCTCAAAAACTGACCGGAATAGACGCTAAAAATCCACAAAAAGCTTATGGAATTATTTTAAATAATATTCAAAACGGGAACTTTCCCCAAAAATTAAAAAATGAAGTAAATTCATTAATTGTCAAAAATGTGTTATCAGACAATTACAATCTTGATAAGCTGCCTCAAATGGAATATAAAAAAGTCCTCCTTAACGGATTAATGAAACTGCCGCTTGACAGCATTGAATTCGGGGACAACCTGACAGCAGTTTTTGCAAGCCCCTACATATCCAAATATGCTACTGATGAAAAGACTCTCGGTAAAACAAGATTTGATATGTATTATCTTGGAAACCCGCATTTACTACCGGAATATGAATCTATATACAATAAAATGGACAAAATTTATGAAAAAGAATTGTCATCATTTGCCACTGAAATAATCGATAATCTTAATGCTCAGCTTCCACCGGATGTACAGATTTACAGCGGATATCAGGCTTCAAAATACGGCAAATACGTTATTCCGCAAATTGCGCCTATTATTGCAAAATATGCAATAATAAAAGCTCTAGCGCCCAGTGTTGAAGTCAAAGTAAATAAACAAACAGGAGAAATATCATACGACTATCAAGCGTTAAAAGATACACATCTACAATCTCTCGGCATTGTATCAACTTCAGACCCCAAAGATGAGGCAGAACAAGTTTTATCAAAACTAAGAGCCGGTCTGAAAAAACTTAATACTCAAGATAAAAGATTGTTGGTTGACGCACTTTTCAAATCACTGAAAGGTACAAACGAAAACAGCTTTATGCTGGCAGAAATGATTACAGACAGGCTTAATGCAGGACTTGACTGGAGAATTGATGCTGCGAAAGATATCGGAGATATGAATGCCCTAAAAGGTTCAAAAGAACAACTTGATAAGGCTTGGAACAGTGTAACTGATTTCTGGAAAAATTTCACGCAGGGAATTTATTCAAGAAACAGAAATTCTTATGTTGCTGTTGAAATTACAGATGAAGGAACCTTATTTGAGAAAGGCGGCGGCAGTTCGTCCAGAAAATATGCAAATCCTCAGGAAATGATTAAAAAATTTCTGAGAGTAACTGGAATGACGGCTCCAGCAAATTATTCGCATTATTTTTCAGCTATTCTTAACTTATTAGGAAAAGAATTTGAATCATTCGACAAACAGGGTGATAATGGATTTGATACTAATTTGAGCCACCGGATTGACACAAAAACATCTGAATTCTTTAATTATATGCCTTATGAAGGTATTATTAATTCTTATAACTTTATAGGCAACCACGATAAACCCCGTGCATTACACGGCTTGATTATGGACACAGACTGGTTTACAACAGATCTTTCTAAACCTCACAACAGAAACTACAGAGAAAGAGCCGCCAAAATTTTGAACGGCAATTACGATACAATCCTTGAACGCAGATCGAACGAAAGCGACAAAGATTTCAATGATCGGCTCAATGTATATATAGCAGCTCTGTCGTTTAATCAAGGCAGCGGCAAATCTTTTGCAATGGCTGAAACTTTGCATGCCGGATTTACCAATGTAATTAATGAAAAATATGGTAAAAATCCTGATAAGGCAAAACATCTTCGTAAAGTTTTTGATCTTGCAATAGCTGATCTTGCACAGGGCTCTTACAAAGGTGAAAACTTTGAAGCTGACGGATTTGGTGTAAAACCTCTGGAGACAGCGATTACCCTTGTGCTTAAGCAGGCAATTTACAAAAAAGATATCAACCTTACATCCAATGAATTTAACGATCTGAAAGATGCAGTTATTCAAAAAATTCTTGAGCCAGCATTACCAAAACTTCGTGCAATGATAGAAATTTTGACAGTAATGCCCGGGATGCCGACATTGTATGCAGGCGACGACCTTGGCGCAACAGGTTATGAATCTTCTCAGAAAAACTTATATTTGCAAAACAGATCCTATATTCATAACGAATGGTTGGATGAGAAGGATGAAAATTACAAATTTATTCAAGACCATTACAAAAAAATAAACAACGTTCTGACAATGCGTAGCCGTCCGGAATTACATGCAATGAATGATGGTGCTCCATTCCTGCTTAACATACAAAAAGGCTCGTGTGGTGACCAAAATGTTGACCTTTCTGCTATATTAAGACAGGGGACGGACAATTCTGTTGTAATATCTCTAATTAATACAACCGGAATCAACCATACTTTTGACGGAGAATACAAACCTCAAAAAGTAACCGTTGAAAGTATATCATTAAGCAGTGACGACAACAATCCGCGCAAATTTACTAAAGGATTGACTCCAGGAACAATTTTACATAATGCACAGAATGCCGATGATAGATATATTGTCAGAGAATTCAACGGAAATATTTTCATCAAACATATTGGAGAAAATGGTGATGAACCTGTAACAGTTGACGACACAACTCTTACATTGTATTCACTTCCGCCGAAAAGAAAAACTCTGTACAATCCTAAATTTATAATAGGAAATAATACTCAATATAAATTAACAAACAATAATGAAACCGGACGCAGGCTGTCTTTAATTTCAAAGTAACAGATGAGCAAAAACAACATACAAACAAAAGCCTGCCTTTTTAGCAGGCTTTTGTTTTATCAATACGAAATAGAAGCTATACAGAAAATCTGAAATGCACCAGATCACCGTCTTGAACAACATAATCCTTACCTTCAAGGCGGGTAACACCTTTGTCTTTGCAAGCGGCATAAGATCCGCAGGCAACAAACTCTTCATATGGCGTAATTTCTGCTCTGATAAATCCTTTTTCAAAATCCGTATGAATAACCCCTGCGGCCTGAGGGGCTTTAGCTCCGGCCGGAATTGTCCAGGCGTGAACCTCTTTTTCGCCAGCTGTAATGAATGTTCTTAAATTAAGCAACTTATAAACTGATTTAATCATTCTGTTTATTCCGCTATCCTCAACACCTAGTTCCTTTAAGTATTCTTTAGCCTCGTCTGCGCCAAGTTCAGCGAGCTCTTCTTCTATTTTTGCGGAAATCAAAACAACTTCTGCACTGTGTTTTGAAGCGTATTCCTGAACCTGTTTTGTATAATTATTTCCATCTTTTAAATCATACTCTGAAACATTTGCTGCATAAATCACTGGTTTTGTAGACATAAGATTTAATTGTTTTACAACAGGAATTTCATCCTCATCAAAATGCTCATTGATATTTATGAAAGTACCTTCGGAAAGGAGTTCGGTTAATTTTTTAAGGACTTTATCTTCAAGAACAGCCTCTTTATCGCCGCCTTTTGCCTGTTTTGAGATTCTTGCCTGACGACGCTCCACTGATGCTAAATCGGCAAGCGCAAGTTCAGTATTAATTGTTTCAATATCATCAAGCGGATTTACACGTCCTGCAACGTGGATCGTATTAGGGTCATCAAAACATCTGACTACCTGGATTATTGCATCAACTTCGCGGATATTATGGAGAAACTGGTTTCCTAATCCCTCGCCTTTACTGGCACCTTTGACAAGTCCTGCAATATCCACAAACTCAATTGCAGTTGGAATGATTTCCTGAGTTTTGCAAAGTTTTGCAAGCACTTCAAGTCTTTCATCCGGAACATTCACGACCCCAACGTTAGGCTCAATTGTGCAAAACGGATAATTTGCACTTTGAGCATTTTTTGCACTTGTTAAAGCATTAAATAAAGTTGATTTTCCTACATTCGGAAGTCCTACAATCCCTGTTCTTAGCATTATAAATCCTTTTCAAATATTATCTGTAACGTCAAAAGAATTATAACACAAAAACATTTTCGCAATTATCCATTGACATGCACACACATAAAATAAAGTTGTCATTCCGAGCTTATAATATGAGATTCTTTGCTCCGCACAGAATGACAGTAAGGCGAAGAATACCATTACTGTTCTAAATAGAAACAGAGAGAAAAAATTTTTCAAATATTTTTATCTCCTGTTAAATATCAACTCGCCGCCGCTTAATATTGAGGCCAGACTTGAATATCCTAATACATTCCAATATGGTCTTCCTGTATGATCCCGCCAAACTCCAAATTGAAAAACATCAAATCCGGCTTTATTAGGTTCTTTTGGCCCGTTTACATCAAAAACTACAGTGCCGCAGTCATCTCTTACATCATGCCACATTACAGGATTGCCGTCCGCATCATATTTTTGATTTCCGTCTTCATCCAAACTAACACCAGAAGCTGCTGTAGGTACACATTTATACTCACTTAATTTGGGATATACAACTCCGCCATCAGGTAATACAATTGCAGGTAACGACAATTGTTCGTACTGGTTCAGGTATGCAGACCTCCTGACTTTATATTTTAATTTCTGACATGCACTATTCGAATCGGCCGTTGAATAACACACAAACCCGCCAGGTAAATATTCGGCAAAATTTCTTGTTAATTCATCATTTGTGGTTGCTGTAAGAAACAATGAGGAATTATCACCGGCAGTGTCATATTTTGCTTGCGCCAAATCTAAAACCTGCATCAACATTGAATAATTTTTTTTTGCTTTAACTTTAACTTCATGTTCTTGATATTTCCCTATCACAATCGGCATTGTCATAGCTGCAACAACACCAATTATTCCGAGTGTTATCAAAACTTCTGCCATAGTAAAAGCTTTTTTCATTCATCCTCCCTGATATTTTACAGACAAATTATCATTCTTAATTATATTTTATCATGGTTAATTCTATTTTTCAAGGTTAATACAATTGTACCTTTGTTATTATTTAAAACAATTAAGCTTATTATTTATAAAAAGAGGCTATATGAATATAAAAAAAAGGCTAGGGATTAGGATAAAAGAAATAAGAAAACAACGTCATCTTTCACAGGAAAAACTGGCTGAATTAGTTGACATATCGCAAAATGCCCTAAGTTATATTGAAAACGGGGAAAATTTTTTCACAGCTGAAACTCTCGAAAAAATAATAACAGCATTGGAAATTGAGCCAAATGAACTCTTTGAATTTGAACACTTCAAAACAAATGACGAATTAATAAAAGAAATAAACCTCATATTAAGCAAAAATCCGGAAAAAATTCCGGAATTTTACAAAATATTGAAAGCTATTGTTAATTAGAAAATCCATTTTCATGGAACACAAACGTTTTTCTGCGGTTGAATTAATCCATCTGCTCCGTCGGGCCGCCCATAACCTGAATTCCGAATTTAGTTCTGAACAGGTGGCGGACAGTGTCTTCCTGAATCTCGTACATCATTTTATTAAACATCTCATAAGCTTCACGCTTGTATTCAATAAGCGGGTCTTTCTGCCCGTAAGCTCTGAGCCCTATGCTGTCACGAAGCATATCAATGTTGTGAAGATGGTCAATCCATTTGTTGTCTACAACCCTTAAGAGAATATCTTTTTCAAGATTTCTGATGACGTTATCCTGTGAAAACGCGATTTGCGGCATAAAATCAGGATCATATTTTGCAACGACTTCGTTATAAAAGTCGATAACTTCCTGTTCATGGTCAGCGTAAGCTTTAATCGCAAAATCTTTCAGTTTTTTGTAAATCGCCTCATACCTTAAATTTTGTATGTCATTTACAGTAAAATGCGACAACTGCGGGATAATAGAATGAAGTTCTTTTATCATTCTTTCCAAATCCTCATAGACATATTCTTCAGGATGTTGTTCGGGAGAAATATAGCTTCTCAAAAGTCTGTCGATTTCTTTTTCTATCATATAGTAGATATCTTCCGACAGGTTTTTGCCGGCAAGAACTTTTCTTCTTTGAGCATAGAATTTTTCACGCTGAATATTCATAACGTCATCATATTCAAGAACTGATTTTCTTATGTCAAAATGATAGGTTTCGACTTTCTTCTGGGCTGATTGAATCTGCTTTGTAATCAAAGCATTTTCGATTGCAATATCTTCTTCAACATTAAGCATATTCATCAATGCAGTAATCTTGTCACCGCCGAATATTCTCATCAAATTATCCTCAAGCGAAAGGAAAAATCTTGTAGACCCCGGATCGCCCTGACGTGCAGCACGACCTCTCAACTGGTTATCAATACGTCTTGATTCATGGCGTTCTGTTCCGATTACATGAAGACCGCCTGCCTCAACTACTTTTTTGTGCTCGGCTTCAGTAATCTTTCTTGCTTCTGCCAGAACTTCATCTTTTATTTGTTCGTAATCCGGTGAGTCAGGCTCAACCCCCATAGATTCAAGTTTTTCTTTTGCTAGATATTCGGCGTTACCACCGAGAAGTATGTCTGTACCACGACCGGCCATATTGGTTGCAATGGTAACTGCTCCGACACGGCCTGCCTGCGCAATTATATAAGCTTCTTTTTCGTGATGCTTGGCATTCAGGACATTGTGTTTTATTCCTTTTTGCTTTAATAAAGCTGACACGTATTCAGATTTTTCAATGCTTATTGTACCGACAAGAACAGGTCTTCCTATTTTGTGCATTTCTATAATTTCATTTACAACGGCATTATATTTTGCACGTTCGGTTTTATATATAACATCAGGGTAATTAATTCTGATATCAGGCTTGTTTGTCGGAATTGTAGTTACTTCAAGGTTGTAAATTTTTCCGAATTCAGCTTCTTCTGTCATAGCGGTACCTGTCATACCTGAAAGTTTCGGATAAAGTCTGAACAGATTCTGGAACGTAATGCTTGCTAAAGTCTGGGTTTCATCCTGAATTTTAACACCCTCTTTAGCTTCTACTGCCTGATGAAGGCCGTCTGACCAGCGTCTGCCTTCCATCAAACGGCCTGTAAACTCATCAACAATCATTACTTCGCCATTCTTTACAACGTAATCCGTATCACGCACAAATAGTTCTTTTGCTTTCAGGGCTTGCAGAAGATGATGGGCATACTGGGTATTGATATCAAACAAATCCTTGATATTCAAAAGTTCCTGAGCGTGGTCAATACCGTCTTCGGTCAGAATTATATTTTTATTTTTCTCGTCAACTTCATAGTCAACATCTTTTTGAAGCTGAGGAGCAATTTTTGCCATAAGCTGATAAAGTTCAGCGGATTTTTCGAGTCTTCCGCTTATTATAAGCGGGGTTCTTGCTTCGTCTATCAAAATAGAGTCGACTTCGTCGATAATCGCATAGTTATAAGGTCTTTGAACGAGCATATCCAGACTTCCCGCCATATTGTCACGCAGGTAATCAAACCCGAATTCGTTATTGGTACCGTATGTAATATCGCAGTCATAAGCAGCCTTTTTAGTGTGGAAATCATCGGCTGTACGACCGCCGGAAAGGATTACACCTACAGAAAGCCCAAGAAACTTGTAAATTTTCCCCATCCATTCACTGTCACGTTTTGCAAGGTAATCGTTCACGGTGATTACGTGTACACCTTTGCCTGTAAGAGCATTCAAATAAGCAGGAAGGGTTGCGACTAAAGTTTTACCTTCACCTGTTCTCATCTCTGCAATGTGCCCGTTATGCAGAAAATATCCGCCGATAAGCTGCACGTCAAAGTGGCGCATATTCAAAACTCGTTTACCGGCTTCTCTGACAGTAGCAAAAGCTTCCGGCAAAATTTTGTCAAGGGCTTCTTTTTCCAGCTTTCTGTCTGTATTGAAATCTTCACTTGTTGGACGTTTTGCAAGAATTGCTTTAAATTCGTCAGTTTTTGCTCTTAATTCCTGATCTGTCAACTTTTCAAACTGGGGTTCCAGAGCGTTGATATGATCTATAATACCTTGAATACTCTTTACTTTTCTCTCATTAGGATCACCTAAAAGTTTTAATAATAAGCTTATCATTATAAAATTTTCCTCTCCATTATAGTCTTGATGTAAAAATCTTAACATGGACAAAGTGATTTTGGTACTTCTTAATGAAAAAATAATGTTTTGGAGAGTTTTTAGGTGCTTTTCGGAATTCTTCGTTCTGTTCAAACCGGCATCCCGTAAGGGACGCAAGAAGAAAATCTCTAATTCTGAGCGGAGCGAGGAATCTAATTGGATTTTCAGGAGATCCTTCGGCTAAAGCCTCAGGATGACATGGTGATTTTTATACGCCATTCTGAGGTAGTTTACGACCGAAAAATCTAATCGGATTTTATCGGTATCTTCAGGTTTTGCCCTCAGGCTGACATATTATTAATCGGCTTGATTGCTTCGCTCGCAATGACTTAACTGTTTTTATACTTCACTTATTCATCCGACCTATGAACTGAACATAGTGAAAGTCTTTTCGACGTTATTGTTGATTAACTGTTTAACAGTATCATATTCAGTTGTAAGAGCCGAAATTTCAAGGTCAAGCTTCTGCATATCAATATCAAGCTTTTCTTCCTTGCTGTTCAATTTACTTTTCTTGATAGTATAAGCAAGCTCGGCCTGAGTGATAGCGTCATCATCCGTAACTTCAACGACATAACCGTTGTCTGTATATCTATCCTGGAAGTAATAGTTGTCACTGCTCATAGACGAAATAAAGTATTGTGCATTCAACAAACTGTTACTTAAGAATTCTTTATCAGTAATCTGATCATTTTCTGTCCAGCCGCTGTTGCAGAGGTTATTGAACATTGAAGAATAGAATTCTGCCAGGTACATATCGGTTGTAGTTTCAGCATTAGGATCTCCGATTTGCCACATATAATAGGGGTCATCAGTTACATAGCTTGATTTATTACCATTCTGTACAATATAATATGTCTGATCATAACCATTTATACCTTGTGCAAAGTATGTGAGGAAGGATTCCGTTAAATTTGACAAGCTTATAGCAGTTGTTCCATAGTTCTTATTACTTGTTGCCGCTTTTGATACCCAGCCGTTATAATCGTCACTGGCGTTTACAGCATCATTAAATGCATCAACAGAATGGCTTCTGCTTCCCAAATTCATATTACTATTTAGAAGACCCATTGTTTGCTGAACAGCATAAGAAAATGCCTGCGACTTAGTTTCATCAGCTTCATCCATATTGAACAACTCGCCTAAACCATTGAACAAATCATTTAAGAAATAAACAAGTGCAACTTCTTGTGCTGTAGCCTTATCTAAATCTACAATTGATTTGTTATCGTTAATCCAGTTCAAAATTCCATTGTAAGCAAAACCTGCTGTAAATACAGACAATATACCAGCACCAAGTTTTTGCCAGAAACTTGCTTTTACCTTGTCGCCTGTCATTGCAAAAGTGATATCACTGGTTAACAAATCTGTCAAATCAAATTCTGTATCAGTTGTCCTGTTACAATTTACAACAAAGTAGTTCTGATTTGCGTCACCCTTATTATCAAGTCCTGTCTGCAAATTTAAACCGATAGGAGAACCATCAGGTTTTGTCAATTCATTACCTTCGTCATCTTTGCCAAAGTTAAACGTCAAAGCATCAACAAGATCCTTGTCTGCTTGAGAGGATGCTTCTGTAGTATTTGCAATCAACAAATCCAAATAAGCTATCAGGTCAGTAGTGTTCATTTCTGATGCTGTTGTTTTATCAAGCATCGGTGCGCCCATACCAACATTTTCCAAAAGACCTACAGCACGACATGATGCGGCATCTGATTCACTCATACCGCCTGTTCTAACCATCTGATTCAAAAATTTCTGGAACAGTTCTTCTGACGGATTGCAGCCGTCTTTCGGGATTCCGGCTGCTTCTGCGGCCGCTGCCATCTTACTATCTAAAACAATTTTGCCGTCACGTGCTGTGATAAAATAAGGCGCATAATTATTTACTGCAGACGGCCTCATCATAATATCGTAGGTCAAATCAAATGTATTATCGCCTGTTCCATCTGGATCCCATACAAGTTTTGTTGTATTCAAGGCGCTTTGATATTCTGCAGTAGCCGCTTCAAGGTCACGGGTAATGGACAGCTTTTGCTGTGCTATCTGCATTGACTGAAATTCGCAGTTAGCTTTTCTTGCTGTTATGGCCAAAAATCTTGCTTGTGATGCTGCCAGTCCCATTAAGTCCGCTTTCCTTTCACTTTAGTAACAATTCTTTGCTATGGTTATCGGCATTTTTAAGTTGAAACTTTAAAATATAATTACATTCTACAATCTTTTTTTACAATTCTTTACATTATTTTACCGTTATGATAAAGTCATAAATCTTATCTATCTTCTCTTTCATCTCCCCAAAATTCTCCTTCAAATCATTGAAACTATGAATTGATACAAATTTTTCTTCGATATCGTCCATAATTTCCCGATGCTTTTTTTCAAGTTGTTCAGGAGTTATAACAATCCGCTGCTGTATTAAAAATATCATCACCGCAACAAATATCGGCGCATAATTCAACAAATTTTCCATTCTTAATTTCCTCTTGTTACTTCTGCACTGTAAAACAATATATTTCACAACTTTTTCAACAATTTGTACGAGTTTATAAAAAAATGATGTGATTTCATATATTCCTTGAGTGGTACAGACTCACAGCAATCTCCAAAATTCTCAAGCTTATGAGATTTTATTGACCCGAAAATACGCTTTATAAAACACTGATTTATCACTGATGGAACAATAAATGTCAGCCCGGGATTTTTTCTTAATTTTGACACCAGATCTGATGCATCACGATAATTGGTTATGAGATTTGAATAATCCGCTTTTGTGTCATATAATTTTATGCTCAGACCGAATGTGTTGAAAGTGACAGTTCTTACCCTGTTTTTTATACCTGTATAAGTTGCCTCGGTACCACCTTCGCTGTGCCCGATCAAGGTCAATTTGTCATTATATATCCCGTATTTTTCTTTGCATTTTTTGTAATAAAAATTGGAAAGACGCATCTGAAGACTTTTTCCAAAAACGCCCATGACAAGATTTTCTATATGATCCTTTATATTATTGCTGTCAGTCCCTAGAAAACAAATAACATATTCGCTTCCATTTGAATATAAAAGACCTTTGAAGTTAGTCTTTTGCTCATGAAATCCGTCCAATTTTTGCCATTGATTAAAAATTTTTGTACCTGACGCTGCGGCCATTGCCCAGCCCGCTCTTAAACAGAGTTCTTTATATTCGTTCGCTTTTTTGTGTAATTCTTCGAAATTCAAAATCTGTTCCATATTTTTCCCTTTCTTTGTGTATTGTTAAAGTTTTATCGGCCAGTAATAGTCGACAAGGTATGATGCCGCATCCATCGGGTGCGACAAAAATTTAAGTTCTTTTGTCTGCTTTATCTGCTGATATGTCGGCACATCTATTCTTGAGGTGCCTTCACGGTATTTAAGGTTGTATATGTTATATAAAAGTTTTTCGCATTTTTTGTCGACATAAAGGCACACTTCTCCGTCCGCCGACCTGACTTTTGCATTGAATGCGGCAATCCTGTTTTTTATAGGCGGATTGAAGGCTTTAATCCTGATATCGACGTCATAGCCATATTTTAAAAGTTTCTTTTTAATTATTACGTAATTTGTGTATTCACTAGTACAGGAACGGTTGTCGCCGGAGGCATCTCCATTTATAATAATTTTTCCTCTATGTACCGGATACCGTCTGCAAAATTCGTCACAGGTGTGCGCTGTTGTCGTATTTTCCAGCACAATTTCATCAAAATAAAAAACTTTATCCTCTGTTTTATGCGCCAGAACCCACGCCATCGGATCAACGTTGAAGTCGCAGCTTATGTGAAGCTCCATATCCGGACAATACTGAATATCCCTGATGTTTTCGTCCGTAAAATCCTTAACAACAAGCCCATTGTTATATTCACCATTTTTTGCAAGAACAAAAATATTGTAATACTGTTCGTCATAAAGTTTTTTCAGTTCGTCACAAAAACCTTCAGGCAGATAGATATTCTCTGTAGTAGGCGCCGTAACTAGGCGGTAATTCGGTGCAGGGTTCTCTACAAAAGTCTTATAAACCCAGCCTTTTTGCATTTCGGGGTTTGTATGCGCAAAAATTCTGTATGTAAAATTTTTCCATGCTGACTTTTTTTGCTGGCGCATGCGACTCAAAAGCATCTTGAAAGTGTCATACGGAATATCAGACATTTCCTCAATTTCTACAAATCCCAGATTTAAGGATTTCAGTTTGTTAGGTTCGTCAAAATGTCTGAACAGGATTTCGCTTCCGTTATAGAAAGAGAGCTTTTGTAATGACGAAGACCACTCAAAATCCACACCTTCTATAAATCCCATATTTTCAAGATGTTCAAAATAAGTCTGAAGCGTGGTATCTCTTACAAGAGTGTAAGTCTGCGCCCCGACAAGCCCCCTGACTCCCGGAAACTTCAAACTCAATAATATTCCCAGAAGCGATCCCGCAAAAGTTTTTCCCGAGCCGTAACCGCCCTGATAAACCGCAACATCAAGCGTGTATCGGTGCGGAATTTCCAAAAACTCACGTTGTGCTTTCAGTAATTTGTATATCATAATTTTTATTCCTTTTTGTCCAAGAGGGTAAAACGATTAAAGAAAAAGGTGCCGCAATGAGGAGCCACAGGTAAGAAAAGACTTTAGCGGCACCTAAAAATAAATCACTGATGTCAATTAAGTAGAAATTATATATTGGAATTATTCTTTATATTCTGTTTTGCTAAAGAAGTCCCAGAGGTTGCGTCATCAGCATGTTCATCCTTCAAAAACTGATTTGCATTCTCAATTCCGTACTGTTCAAGTGCAAATTTAAAGCATTCAAGCCAGTCGACTTTTTGCGCAACTTCCTGAACTTCCGCAAATGATTTCACAACCTCAAAAAGCTCTTTCAATCGCATTTTACGCTCAAAAGTCGCCTTTCTGTCGCCGTAACGGTAAATGTAATTGCCGTTTCGAATTTTGTCATCAATTTCTAGGAATGAAACTTCTCCTTTGTCATGAATTCCTATTACTTCCGTTCCGAGTTTAAAGTTTGCTATAATATCGGCTGTCTTTTCAACCATAGGAACTATTACCTTGCGGTTAATCGCATCAAGAAACATATTCAATCGTGCTTCCTGCCCGTTTGCAGAGTAATTCAATTCTGTTGCTGTTCTTGCGGTCGTCTGCGTGTTGCCGGCCATATTTTTAAAAATTCCTGTCGCGCTCTCAATTGTGGATTTAAAGTAGTTCAGAAAATCCCATCCGACCATGGCTTTGTCAAAACTCAACGGAATCGGTTGATTTGGCATTAAGGCAGAATCGTATTCAATAATTTTTCCCGGCTTCACAACCTGTTCACCGCTAAAACTTCCCTTCGGTGCCAGATATGGAGGATTCATCATCAATGCAAGCGCATCTATCTGTTTGTTCAGAATTGTTGATGCGATATTGTTCAAAATCAATGCAACCCGAAGCGGAGAAATTCCCCTGCCTGTTACGGGTGACTCTATGATATTTGCGTGAATAAAAGGATTTATAACAAACGGATTTGGTTCAAACCTAATCACTTCCCGCCGTGCTGCGACTACTATAAGCCAGTTTTTAAGCATTCTGCCATCTGCAAGTTCCAAATCCCCCCAAAATTCCAAAATTTCAACTTTGTTGTCTTCTATTCCTTTGTCAGGATTTTTAGTTTTTCTTCCAGCCACCACTCCTTTCAATGTCTCCAGTTTGTCTTCTGTCAGCATATTATTCGCCTTGTCAGATCTTATTTCGTCTATTGTCGAATAGGTTCTGTAAATCTTGGCGCATCTATCCCAGTTGTCACGGTCTGATTTATCAAAAACAAAATCTTCTGATTTGATGTGTTTTACTTTTGCATTGTCATAAACGAGTTTTTCTTCGACTGCAAAAGTTCTGTGAAGCGGATCTTCCAGTTGTTCCTGAAGGCTCAAAACCCTTCTTGTACGTTTTAGTTTGGTTTCCCAGCCGACAAAAAGCGTACATTCACCGGTTTCAACAATTCCGTTTATAACTTTTTCTATTTCATCTTCCAGTTTCATCTGCTCGAAAGTGTTTACCAGCATTGACTTTTGCTTGTTGGCATATTGCTGGCTTTCCGGAGTTGCACCTGATACATCAAACATAGCCTCCGGATGAGAATATAAATTATCGCTGATGTGTGATTTAAGAGTCTGAGCAAGTTCATAAATATCCGGAAGTTTAATTTTATTGTCCCAGCCATTTATCTTTGGAATGTCGCTGTTGTAAATCGCCTCACGCATCAGACGATTGTCCGTAATCTGAAGACTTCTCAAATCATCATATTTATCGTATCTGTCAGTTATATCCGCCACAAGAAAGGTTTCTTGTTCCGGCGTTATCTCCGTTGTCAAATCTTCTGTTTCTATTTTCATCTTTTACCTTTCCTTAACTTATCCGCACAAATTTAACATCGGATTTCAGAAGCGAATACACCTCTACATCCGCCATCTCTCCGTTTTTAAGGGTTTCGCCCCGCAGGATGCCGTCTTTTTTAAAGCCCGAATATCTCAGGATTGCTCTTACCCTTGAATTAAACGGGTAAATCTGTGCTTTAATCTTTTTAAACTTTAAAGTGTTAAAACAATAATCAAAAAATTTGTCGGCCGTGTTTTTAACGAATTTTCCCCAGAATTTCTTTTCAAAACATGCGGTGATTTCTCCGCCGTGAAGCTCTTTATTGTTTCCGATCAGGTTGTCGATATAGATAAATCCTGCAAATTCACCGCTTTTTGAATCAAGAACAACAAAAAATAACCGTCCGCAGTTTTCTATTTTTGAAATTATTGTTGAATAACTTATCTCAGGCGCATAATCGTCATTTAAAAATTTGGCATATCTCATGTATAAGAATATTACGTTTGAAAGATATTCCGTATTTTCAAAGCGTGAATGCGCCCTGTCGATTACAAGATTCAGGAATTTACACATACTTTTTCAAACTTCACATAAGCATCATCCGTTGAAAATGTGCTCAATTCTCCTTTCAAAATCTTTGCTCTTAGATTGTTCTGAAGCCCGAGAAGAGCATCTGCCTGAATGCCGTTAATATAAGTTTCCTGCTTGTTATGCCTGTTGTAATACTTGTAGACCGCATACTTTGAAAACACATACTCCTGAGGAACCTCCGCAATCTTTGTGTAAACTTTCTTTTCTCTCTTTGCCTTAAGTTCTTTTGCTCTTTTCATCTCATCCTGAAATTCGGTTTCGATTTTCATACGGATTAAGTCGTCCAAAGATGCATTGCTTAAGAGCATTTCTTCAATATTTTCATCTTTATTTTTCATAAAAATCTCCTTATTTATCTAAATTTTGTCTTCATCAAGGTTTGAGATTGTTATAATCTTTGCATGACGATATTCCTCATCTTGATTTTCGGAATTAAAGCCAAGATATTTGCATAGACTTTCCAGTGCTTTCAACCCTGCCGAGGTATCCCGAAGCTTCTTCTTTCCTGTAAAATTACCTTCTTTATCCAGAATTTCTTCTTCTTCCAGTGAAAATTCCGCTATTTGAAGAAGTTTTTGGATGACGTAGCCTTTGTTTACCCTTAAAGATGATATCTGGCTTTTTAACTGCTCTTTTATTTCAGTTATTACTAATTTGTTAGAAAGAAGGTCATTTGAAACAGCCTTTAAATCTTTGGATTTATACCCTGCCTTTCGGGCTGAAATCTCGCCGTCAAGCGATTTTATATACTCGGCCACAAACCGTTTTTGTTGTTGTGTTAATCTTTTCATAATTTACATTTCTTAGTAAAGTTTGTACTTTTTGAAAAAAAATTGTATAATAATAATGCTATTTATATTTCGGCTAGTGTAAATCTTAACAGGGGGCAATGAAAACTTCCTGTTTTTTTTGTCTTTTTACACTGAAACCTAGTATCTGCGCAAATTTACGAACGGTGTTGAGTTGGCATCAACTGAAATTCTTGAGCGCATGGAAGCCAATGCACTGTTGTACATGCTCATCCAATAGCTGAATTTTACATGCTGCGGATTGGCTTTTAAGCGCATGCATGTTCCGTAAACAATCAGAGGTTCTGCAAATACATCAGGAATTAACGAACTGTCCGTTTCCTTATCCATAAGTTTCTTTTCTATACCATCTGCACTGATGGCAGTATTTGCCGTATAATAAATAATATTAACAGTTTTATCCTCTTCAAACTCAGGCATCAGAAGCTTATCATTGAAAATACTATATGTCCCGGAAGGAGCTTTCCCGTTTATCAAAACTTCAGGTTTGTCAAAATATTTGTACACATGCCCGTCTATCAAAATAGAGGCTATCCTTCCATCTATTGTATTATCTATTTCCGTACTGCCCGCCGGAAGATGAAGTGTGGATTTTCTCAACCTGAAAATCCAGTTATCATAATTGCATACTTCGTTATTTACCAAATTTATTATATTTTTAATCTTTTTATGATCGTTTTTGGTTAATTCGGAAAATGCGTTAACTTGTTTGTAATTGAGTTCTACCAGACATTTGTTTACTAAATCAAAATAATTCATATTTTCTCCTTGAGTTATTGTGAAATCCTGCGGACGGTTGAAATTCCGCCCGCAAGGTTTGTTTTAATCTGCCGTCATTATCGGATTAAGCCTTTTCTCAATTGTTCCATTATTGCTTTTTCGTTTCGGGCAAATTCAGCACTACTCATTCTGCCGATTTGCTCACGGGTAAATACCCTCGCATTTGCATCTACCGCATTAGAATTTTGTGCATTCGCTGTCAACTTCTCTTTGGCGGCCTTGTTTTCGTCATTTATTGATTTCTCGTGAGCCTGTTTTTGCAAATATCCGTCAATTGCGCTTTGCTCCAAAGCTTCTACAATTTGGGCTATTTGCATAATTTCATCTTTGTCAGCTATGGTATTTGATCTTTTTAAATACTCCAGCACCTGTTTTCGTCCGTTTTGGCTGAAAAAGTCAGGATTTTCTCTCAAGAAAGCTTCAATCCCAGGAATTATTCCGCCTGTCGGAACTGTTTGAGGCGTGGTCTGCATTTGTCGGCCTATCACTTGTTGCGCCTTATTCAGTATATAGTTCATCAAATGCTGTCCTTGCACCGGATTGATAATGCCTGATTGCATAAGACTGCCTATTATATTCATATCTCTCATTGCAGTTTGTCTTATCAAATCAGAACCGCCAATTCCGGTATTTGACATAACAGCCCCTGCCACCGGCATAAAACCGGCTGCCGGATTATTCATCAAAGCCGTTTGCTGAGGCACGGCAGCAGATGAAATTTGATTTGTTGTATTTGTATTCATCATTGAATTCTCTCCTTATTTTTTTTTAAAAAGCACCCGTTGCCAAAACCCGCCAGCGGGTGCTTTTATAGATGAAAACTTGCTATAACCCTCCTATACCCCCTCAGAATCTGTTTCTGATACAGAGGTCGGATCTTTTACTATCATTTTAGCCAGTGCTTTAGGCTGAACAGTTTTTGCACCATAGAGGTAAAGCCCTCTAACCAAATCTGAAAAACTGTCTTTGTCTCGCAAGCTTTCGATTTTTGCCAGCTGTGAAGCAAATGTGATTGCATCATTTGTACCAGCAAGAATGTAATAATTGTTTGAAACCGGAGTTAAATTTGTGCTGACTAAAACATCCATGCCGGCAATTCTGCCGATTGCTCCTTCTCTAAGGGTTTCATCCGCAACATTATTTGCTCCAATAAATTCTGTACTTTGAAGAAGATAAGATTCAACAAGAGGGTTAATAACCACCCACGGACGTTTGCCGGCTTTAACGGCATTAGAGTCCTTAAGTTTCATTGCAAGATTTACGAACTGCTGGTATATTGTTGTTTTATCCAGGGTTACAGGAGCAGAATCAGAGCCGACAATATTGGCTTCATCTACATTTGCATGCATTGAAAGAAGATAGGCATCCTGCACTTCTTCAATAGCATTTTTAGCATTTTGAAGATGTGCTTCCATAATATCTGTATTCGCCTGAACCTGAGCGACATCATTAATCTTAAATGCGAAGAATTTTTTCTGATCAATTACAAGATCTGTTGATGTAGGTTCTAATTCGCTATAAGAAATTGAACCTGTTGTAAGTGTTGAAATTGTTACAGGAGCAGGTGTAATAATCTTTACTTTGTCACCCTGATTTTTAATTTCACCTTCATAGTTTCTGTTGACACATTGGAGCATTACACACTCTTTTTCAAGCATAGTGTTAAGTTTTGCACTCCATATTTCTGGAATAAAAGCTGAGTAATAATTTGTGTCTGCCATAATTTTCTTTTCCCTTTCTTGGTTTTAAAGTGTAAGTACTAATTATATAAATGAGCAGTGCTAGTCATCGTTATATATTTCACGGAATTGAAGCCCGATAATTGCGACATCTTCTGTCTGTTCTGTGCCTTCAACGCACAATTGTACGGCATAATTAGCCTCTGATATTTCAGCCTTTTCAAGCACATCTTTATTAGCCGGCCAAACAGGAATATCAGCATCATCTTCCGCCCAGTGGCAGGGAAGATTGTCGGAAGTTTCGTCATCTGCCCAGATTAACTGGTCATAATGCACAGAATAAATCTTTTCCGGATCATCGCCTAATTGACTGTCATAGTCTTTGTAAACAGAAAAATTAAAGTTGTTATCATATGCGTCATCAAGAATAAAGTAAAACTCATCAATAACTTTTCTATGATGAGGAGATCCGATTGAAAGGAAGGGGGATTTCCACATGAAATCTATCGGATCCCCGTTAAAAGTTGAACCGTAAGCCTCTCTGTAAACTTTTCCTGCATTATCGGCACTCACCACATAATTGTCAAACAAAGCTGCTGTAGTAATATTTTGAGGCACAACTCTCTTGTACCAGGCTTTGTTGACATAATCATTTATCCAGATAGTTTTGTAATAACCTTCAGCCACATATGGCAGGAAAAACCACATCTGATTTTTATTTTCATAATGTACACAGATAGCCTCGGAGAGTTTGTTTGTGTCAAGATTGTCAAACTCCGGTTTTATTTTAAGTGATATTTCAGACCCCAGCTGGATTTGATTTAGTTCTCCTACTTGCTCAAGCGCATATATACCGGAAGATAAAAAATACTGTTTGTTATCTACATTCACAACACATCTCGGGGCAATAGTTCCTCTATCAGCAAATGGCACAATTGCAAAATCGTCAGGGCTTGTTCCTGTCAAAAGATAAACCATATTCTTTTTGTAAATAGCCAGATAATCCTTGTATGATTTCAATGCAGTTATTTCTGCTGTGTCAGTATGAAAATCGCTTATATATCCGGCGTCATTCTGGGTGGTAAAATCCGTGTAAGACCCGAGCGCAGAATAATAAATCGTGGACTGGCTTGCAACCCATACACGGCTTTTGTAAACTGTCAAAACATCCCCAGTTACCGTTAAGCCTGAAGAATTTTTAAGATTACATTCCACAACACTAAACGAAGAATCATTTTTTATATAAAACAATCCGTCGCTTTCCGTAATACAAAGCACTCCGTTTAAAAATGAGGCAAATCTTGGCTTTTTTCCCTTCAATGTTTTATTAAGCTTTGTCATTGAGCCGTTGGCAGGATTATAAACATAGACTTTACCTGAAACTGTTGTTATGACAAGTTTTGAATCATCTCTGTAAAACATTTCATGAAGCCCTGTTATTTCCTCATTATCAGGAACAGTGCAGAGCAAGCTATTGCCTGCCTGTTTTGCAATGCCTCTGTTTTTGTATATTTCAACATTTTTGCTGTCCGACCAGTACATCTTTTTTGTATCAATACCAAGTTCTGTCTTTGTAAGTGCAAGGTTGATACCGCCGGATAAATTGTAAAAATCTGTTTCCATAACTAAACCTCTTTCATTTTTGCTTTGTACCATCTGATTTTTGAACGAATAAAATCTCCCGCTTCATTTTTGCCAACCCATGGATACGGCGGAATAAAAGTAATGTCCGGCTTGCCGTAACTGGTTGTGTCAGGATGTCTGAGGCCGAATTCGTAATGTGTCATAACTCCGGATTTATCAGTCTTAATTCCGTATTTGAGTACAAGTTTAGCGGACAATTGCATTGCTGCTTCAAACTGAACAGGTGTTATTGGATATTTTCCGAAATGTTCTTTGTCACGAAAGCCTTCCATTGCACATAATGAAATACCGATTGAACCTGTATTTCCGCCTCCCGTGTGTGCGGCATAACAGCCCTTTACACATACCAAATTATCCTCTGGTCTGAATTTTCCTTTATAAATTTTTCCGTCCCCGCCTACCAAAAAATGGTAATATTCTCTCTCGGCCGCCGTCGGATAATACTCGCCGGCCGTCCAGTGTAATATAATTCTTTTCATAGCTTGTCCTGAAGTTGTTAGTGTGTTTTAAACAGTTTTGAATTGTTTACAAAAAATAAAACTGCAGCATTGACTCGGTTTTTTGCTTTCAATTTCATGATTATCCTTGTTATATGAGTCTGAACAGTGCGTTCTGAAATTCTCAATTTAACACCGATTTCTTTATCGGAATAGCCCTGAGCAACCAAAGTCAAAACATTAAGTTCCTTTGGCGATATATTCATTACTTAATTCCTTAACTTTTTAAGCTATCTTTCCATCTTACCTTATCCAGATTTCTTTTTATTAATAATATTTCTTTTCAATAAAAAGGGAGGAAAAATCCTCCCGTTAGAGTAAGATAATTTAAAAATAGTTCCGTATTAAACGGATTAGGGTGTTAAGAGTTGGAGTTTTAAATAATAAAACATCTTAAACAGCTCCTTTGCCTAGCAAAGGATTTTCAATGTACAAATCTTTTTCACGGCAATTTGCCTTGTGTTAATCGAAATACTATGTTAGCTGCTAAATATTTCGATTGTTTTGATTTAAATACACTTTTAAGGTTTTAACGTAAGAAAATATCCCGTTGTTCTCCCTTACCGGTCTAAAAGCTTCTTCCCTTCTGATTTTTATCCCGGTTGTATCTTCTATATTCTGAGTATAACCGATTTTTAAAATAAAAAAAGTCCGTAATTTTACTTAAGTAAAATTACGTACGTATTTTTACGGACAAGCAATCGCCAAAAAGCTTACGGCATCTAACTTTCAGACACCACTAAACATGGCCCAAAAGTATCAATCCTGTCCAAATAAATAAAATTCCCGTAACGATTCCGATCATGGAAAGATGCCAGTTGCCATACTCACGGGATAGTGGAAGCAAAGTATCAAAAGAAAGATAAATCATAATACCGGCCACTGCAGCAAGCAGAATTCCGACCAGAACCTGCGGAAGGAAAAGACTAAATAAAAACATTCCGATAACAGCCCCGATAGGTTCAGTAATACCGGATAAAGCAGCATAAAGCATCGCATAACGTTTTTTGCCGGTTACATGATAAATAGGAAGCGCAACCGCTATACCTTCAGGAATATTATGAATCGCTATTGCAAGCCCGACTGAAATTCCAAGCGTTAAGTTCTGTGTTGTAGTTAAAAATGTAGCCATCCCTTCAGGAAAATTGTGAACACATATTGCAACAGCAGTCAAAAGCCCCGCTCTTTTAATTTTATGCCTGTGAGCACAGGGTGCCTCTGGATCTGCAAGTTCATCAGGATCAACATGATCCGGCAGAAAATAATCAATCAATATTGCAACAATAATTCCTGCAATAAATCCAATAAGAACAAGCCATTCAAAATGATTTGGATAATTTACGGAAAGCATTTCTCCGGCTTCAGGAATAATATCCGTAAATGAAAGAAAAATCATAACCCCGGCTGAAAATCCTAACCCAATAGACAAAGCTTTCAGATTGTCTTTTTTCACCATGAAAGCTATCGCTCCGCCAACCGCAGTTGTCAAACCTGCAATAAGCGTCATCAACATTGCTATTCCAAAATTTTGCGGTAATGTCATAATTCTTACTCCTGAATTATTTTACCACAAAGGAAAATGTAAACAAATTGTTTTTTAATTAATTTCTAATTATAATCATATTATGCAAAACATTGATGACAGCAGACTAATCGACCTGAAACAGCGGGTCAAAGCAAAGCTCAACGAAACTACTCTTTTCAAGTTTAAAGGAACCGTGTCAAAACTTCTGGGTTTAACTGTAGAAGTTAAACTTCCGGGGCTTAAAATCGGGGATTTATGTTATATTGAAACAGAAACAGGTGAAAAAAAGCCGGCAGAAGTTGTTGCTTTTAAAGGTGAAGCAGCACAGTTGCTTTTGCTTCTTGACGGAAACGGCATAGGTCAGGGAAGCTTGGTAACTTCAATGGGCAAACCTATTATTATACCGGTTGGCGATTTTCTTCTTGGAAGACTCATAAATCCGATGGGCGAGCCGATTGACGGCAAACCGCTTGATACAACAGGAGCTCTCTGGAAACCGATTGAAGGACCACCACCGGGGCCATTTGAAAGACCGATTATTACTGAAATATTTTCAACAGGAGTTCGCGCCATAGACAGCTGTATGACAATGGGTTGCGGACAGCGTTTGGGGTTGTTTGCAGGCTCAGGAGTCGGAAAAAGTACACTTCTTGGTATGATTGCGAGAAACTCAGACGCAGACGTCAATGTTGTTGCACTAATCGGCGAACGCGGCAGGGAAGTTAAAGAGTTCGTAGAGGATTCTCTGGGTGAAGAAGGTATGAAAAAATCGGTTCTTGTTTGCTCTACAGGCGACCAGCCACCTTTGATAAGACAAAAAGCTTTACTTACGGCCACTGCCGTTTGCGAATACTTCAGAGATCAAGGCAAAAAAGTTTTCCTTATGACAGACACTGTAACCCGATGTGCAATGGCAGGCCGCGAAGTTGGTCTTTCAATCGGCGAACCTCCGACGATGAAAGGCTATCCGCCGTCAATTTTTTCATGGCTTCAAAAAGTTCTTGAAAGAGCCGGAAACAGTCCTAAAGGTTCTATTACAGCACTCTATACTGTATTGATGGAAGGGGATGATATCTCAGACCCGATAGTCGACATTGTTCGAGGTATTGTTGACGGGCACATCTTTTTGTCACGTAAAGTTGCAGAGATGAACCATTATCCGGCAATTGACGTTCTTGGAAGTATCTCAAGGCTTATGTCCGCAATAGCAACGCCTGAACACAAGGCCGCTGCCGGAAAAATGCGTGCAATCATGGCTTTGTACAGAGAAAACAAAGACTTGATTGATGTTGGTATGTACCAGCCGGGCACAAACCCAAAACTGGATGTTGCAATTGAAATGATGCCGAAAATTAACGCATTCTTACAGCAGAGAACCTCGGATATTGTAAGCATGGACACAACCGTAAGCACGCTTATTGATATGATGAAGGATGTGGATATTTAAACATTCAGATGATTTAAAGCTGTTTTAAGTTTGGCAGTCACAAAAAGAGCCGCACCGGCCTTGTCATAAAGCGTTTGGCTCAGTGCATTGATATCTTTTGAAGAAAAATCAAAATCATTTCCCCATCCGGAAGTTGCATTCGACATAAATTTAATATGAGATACCAAATCTTCAAGCTTATATTCAAGTTCGGAAATTAAATCCTCATAATGCCCGAACGGCATTTTGTTTTGTTCCATAAAGTGCCTTTAAGTATTAAGTAATGTTTCAATAATCAAATTATAATTTGATTTTATCAAATTGTCAATAGATAAATACTCTTTGCAGCAATAGGAAAATACAATGTAAATATGGTCATTGTTAATTTGTTTAAAGTTAAATGGAACAAAAGATATACAGGTAAAGAAATTGCACAAGCTTCTGGGTTGAGCACTACCACAATCACTAAATTAATGAAAGGTGAGCACGTTGACTTAAAACTAAGCACACTTGAAAAAATTGCAAAATTCCTGAATTGCAACGTCAAAGATATTTTGGAAGAAGTTCCGGATTAAAGTATTTATTTTCGCAATTATCCATTGACATACATAACAGCTATTAGATTTTTCGCCTTATTGTCATTCTGAGGGCTATGCCCGAAGAAGACTCTCATAAATAGGCTTGAATGACAAATTTATTTTTGTTTTTTGTATATCAATGGATAATTGCATTTATTTTTCTTAATCAAAGCCTTGATTATCAGAGTTTTTTGTGATTATAATTAAGTCGGAACGGGCAACTCCTCTTAAGCCTTGTTCAAGGATTGCCAGATACGGCGCGGCTGCAGTGTTTGGACAGTCCGGATATAAAATTCCTCAACAACGGAATTATGTTCACTATTAATTAAGAAGGAAAATTTAAAATGTTAAAAATCAGATTGAAAAGAATGGGCGCTAAAAAGAACCCGTCATACAGAATCATAGTTATCAACTCTACAACTAAACGTGAAGGCAGACCGGTTCAGGAACTCGGTTACTACAACCCTAAAACTAAAGTTATGCAGCTTGACAAAACTTCTGCACTCGATTGGGTGAAAAAAGGTGCCCAGCCGACTGAAACCGTTGCTTATTTAATCAAAAACTGCAACGATGACGGTACTTTGAACTATCAGAAAAAAGAAACTGTTAAGCTTTCTAAAAAAGCTCAAGCTAAAGCTCAGGCAGAAGCCGAAGCAAAGGCTAAAGCTGAAGAAGAAGCTAAAGCAGCAGCTGCTGCTGAAGAAGCTCCTGCTGAAGCTTAACCGGTTTTATAAATTTTTAACACAAAAAGAAGATTATTTTAATAAAATAATCTTCTTTTTGTGTCTTCCAATGCTTAGCAGTGTTCTAACATTGTCGGACTTCCTAATGCACCCAAAAACTGCGGATTATTTAAAACCCGCAGTTCTTGTAAAAATATTTGAATTAACCTTCTTTATACTTGCTTATTTCCTCAAAGTAATGCTCCAGTGCCACATACCCTTTGTAAATTTCGTTTGAAATATTGGCATATCTGTTTGCGTCGATATATTTCAATTCTCTTGCTCGGATTTCAAGAATCTCGTCGGCATCATGTTTAAGTTTTACATCTTGAGATGACGACCATTTTTGCAGAAGCGCAAGTTCTTCATACATCTGTTTTACGGTTGTATATTCGAGAATATTAAAATCATATTTTGCAAGAAGTGACTTTTCAGTATTTGTAATCCTGCTTGAAACAGCCTGAAACTTAAACACACGCTTGATTATTGTATAATTATCCGCCACTTTTCTGTGAGAATACGGTATAGCATTTTTTGCAAGCAATGCTGCATAAGAACGTGATGTAAAAGAATCATCGTCTTTTGAAAATGCGCTTTTTGATGTTAAGTCAAAATTTGATTTTTTATCCAAAATTTCTTCTATCATTGAATCCCCCGGTTATTCTCAAATCCGCACCGTTTAAATTTCCTCTTGCAAAAATAATAAGATAAACATACTTCTTTTTTAACTAAAAAAGTCAATTTTTTTACATAAATTAAAAATATCAAATCAACGATTTTACAAAATTTCTAACCGCACAGAGGCGCTTTCTGTCATTTTTGAAAGAGGAAATTAATTGCACAATCTCGTCCAAAAGGTCCTCTTCGGAATTTAGCGAGTCAAATTCAAATAAATCACTAAACTGAATTTGAAGAACTTCAACAATTTTAGTCAAATTATCAGCGGAAGGGAAATACTTCCCCGTTTCTATTGAACTTATGCTTGTAACATCCACACCGACAAGTTCAGCGAGTTTTTCCTGTGTCAGTCCTCTAAACTTTCTATACCTTTGTAAATTTTTCCCGAAATTTTTCTTCAAATTCATTTTTACCTCTTTTTAATATTTTATAAATAATCGGGATATTTAACATTGAGTGCAACTTATAATGCATATTGCAAAAATTGAGTTTTACACGTATGATATAAAAGTAAAACTCAATTTTTGGAGGTGTTTTTATAAATGAAACTCAAAATGAAACTTAGAAAAGCTTTTACAATGACAGAAGTGCTAATAACACTTGGAATAATTGGAGTTGTTGCAGCTATGACGCTTCCGCCGCTAATCAACAACAACAGAAACAAAACGCTTGAAACTGCTTTAAAGAAAAATTATTCAGTAATAGAGCAGGCTTTGAACATGTATTATGCTCAAACAGGCGAAAGACTAAACTCTGACACATTAGATTACAGACTAAAAACAATAATTATGCCATATTTCCAGGTAATCCGCGACTGTGGAAGAGGCTCTGAAGCATCATCTGAAGCTCTTGAAAAAACTTGCATACCTAATTATGCAAATAACGGTGATACAAGCAAAAATTCGACAAATTACAAAACGTTTAACGGACGTGCCCATATTAATCTTACATATTTTGATGACGGACAGTTTGTGCTCAATGACGGAAGCCTGATTTTACTCGAAAACAGCCCTGCAATGAAAAGGGCTTATATTTCAGTAGATGTAAACGGTTATCTCAAAAATCCTAACAGACTCGGACAGGATTTATTCATGTTTCAGATTGATGAAAAAGGCAGACTTATGCCAATGGGACTTGAAGGAACTGATTACTACAACGAAACAGATGAATATTGTTCTGCATCATCAACAAACAACATGAACGGAGCCGGATGTACCTATAAAGCCATCAACGAAAAAGACTATTTTTCCAAACTAAAATAAAGCTATTCAATTTACATACAAAAAACAGCAGACCATAAATCTGCTGTTTTTATATATTTTCACTGAAAAAATTTTTATTAGTTTACAAGCTGTTCCATAATTTCAAATGGTTTTTCGGCAACTCTCATTGTTTCTTCGTCAATGATACCACGTTTTAGTTCAGTAAAAGTTGCTTTTTTAGAATTAAATTTTTCTTTCAAAAATTCGTAAGAAACTTTCGGGTCGCATTTGTCGCCGCAGGTAAACAAGTCAACTGCAGCATATCCGAGTTCTGGCCATGTGTGAATTGCAAGATGGCTTTCGGAAATAATTACAACACCCGAAACGCCGTAAGGGTTAAACATATGGAAGCATTTTTGGACAATAGTCGCACCACATTCAAGGGCGGCATCCACCATATACTTTTCTACTTTATCAATACTGTTCAATGTGTTCGGATCACATTCGAAAAATTCTGCTAAAACATGTTGTCCCAAGTGGATCTCTTTTTTGCCGTTTTCCTTAAACGCTGTAAATGGTGATGTTATTGCCAATTCATGTGCCTCCTTTGTATAAATGTATATTTACTACCACACTGCAATTTGCCCAATGCAAATTTGCAATCAACATATTACTACAAAAAATAAAAAATTTGTATTTTTTACACTTTAATTTTATTTTTTTACAAAACTTTAAATATTCATCCCCTGAAATGCACTGTTACAGATAATCTTTACGGGTAATATTTATTAAGTTTTATTAACCATATAATATGTAGAATTTTTTATTATAAAATTAGGCTATGTATAATAAAATTCTCGTGATTGATGACGACAGCGCAATAAATGAGTTAATAAAGGTCAATCTAGAACTTTGCGGGTATAAGGTTGTGCAAGCATTTGACGGTACAAAAGGCTTTGCACTGTGCAAACAAGAAAATCCTTCACTTGTCATACTGGATGTTATGATGCCTGAAGTTGACGGATTTACAGTAGCACAAAGAATTCGCAAAAACGAAGGAACTAAAAACACTCCAATTTTAATGCTAACAGCACTCTCTCAGGTAAATGATAAGGTAAAAGGCTTTAATATAGGCGTTGACGATTATCTGGTGAAGCCATTTGAAATGGAAGAACTTCAGGTAAGAGTGAGAGCTCTTCTAAAACGCTCGAATCAGATTCCGGAAAGTATCGCCACAAGAGAGCTGCAGACACTTGGCGAAATAACACTTCTTCCAGAAAATTATAGCGTTCAAATTAACGATAAAATCGCAAAACTAACCCCGATTGAATTTGATATTTTTAATCTCCTTTTCCAGAACCATGGAAACATGGTTTCCTCGCAAAAACTGCTAAAAGAAATCTGGGGCTATGCTCCTGATGATGATGTGGAAACAATAAGAGTTCACATCCGCCACCTGCGCACAAAACTCGACAAAATCTCCGATGGCAAAAAGTATATCGAAACCATTTACGGAGGCGGGTACAAATTGAACATCAACAGCTAACACAAAGATTTTAATTTTTTATTTTTTTCTAATTTCTCGAAAAACTATCTCATACCCCAAAACATTTGCAATGTCATTTATTTCTTTAAATTTAAGCGTATTATTTTTTAATTTGTTATAAAAACTTGGATAGTATGACTTTCCATTTTGGGTAACATCAAGTCGTGCCAACAATTTTCTTAAAGACATTCCTTTGTAAGCGCACAAGGTTTTTATAAAATCCAACAAAGTTATATTTTCAAATTTGTAATCCATTTAAAATATGATAACTCTTGCAGAAATTTGAAACAAATTATTTGACAAATTGTATTTTTAATGATATAAATCATATTTAAAATAATATAATTTATATCATTATATTTATTATTTTTAGATATTTCTAAACGTCTAAATTTTTCCAAGAGGCAGACCATGCAAAATATAAACGTATGTTTATCATGTGATGACAACTACAGTAAATATGCAGGCGTAGTTATAGCCTCCATAACAGCGAATGCAAATAATGATGACTTCATTAATTTTTATATATTTGATGGAAAAATTTCCAGTGAGAACAAAGAAAAAATTCTGGAATTAAAAAAAAAACAAATAATTGTAATATTAAATTTGTAGAAATAGATGAAACTAAATTTGAGATATACCAACAATTAACCACACACACCTACATTACAATTCCCACTTATTTCAGGCTGAAAATTGCAGAATTATTGCCGGACATTAACAAAGTAATTTATCTGGATTGCGATGTTGTTGTTGAAAATTCACTGGTAGAATTGTTTAATACAAATCTTGAGAATAACATTATTGCCGGAGTTTTGGATGCAAGAGTCCACCATAAAAGAAAATGGTGAAAAAAGAAATACATAAATGCAGGAATGATATTATTTGACCTTGATAAAATAAGAAAAGAAAATATTGAGGATCAATTTTTAGAATATACAAAGTCCAATCTTCATTCCATCCAAACAGGAGATCAGGATATAATCAATTTTGTATTAAAAGACAGAATTAAAATAGTGGACGGACTTTGGAATGTACAAGTAAGCAGTTTTGCAAGCAGATCAAATTTCACAAACAAACCGAACATAATCCACTATATCAGCAATGATAAGCCATGGATATTTGGCTCTTGCACGCATTTCAAAGAAAAATACTTCAAATATTTACAGCTAACGCCTTGGGCTTTAAACGAATCTGAAAAGGAATACTGGTACAAAAAAAATAAAACAGCATCCAGCAAAAATTTCTGGAAAAAACGTGCTTATTGTATTGTCCATCCCAAATATTGGTATGCTTTTTTCAAAAAATTTGCAAAAATTTAATCAATTACAACAAAACAAGCTAAGCATAAAAACTAAAGTATACAGAGATTTTTTTGTTGTTAATCTTGCTCATAGCCAAAGTTTTTGAGTGAACTTTCTTTTTTGCGCCAGTCTTTTTCCACCTTAACTTCAAGCCCCAGAAAAACTTTTTTTTCAACGATTTTTTCTAAATCCTGACGGGCTTCCATACCTATTTTTTTAAGCATTGCCCCGTTCTTTCCTATTAAAATTCCCTTCTGACTCTTAGTTTCACAGAAAATTGTGGCACGGATCCGGTCGATTTCTTCATCCTCCTGATACTGTTCAACTTTTACGGCCACAGAATGCGGAATTTCATCAGAAGTATTCATAAGAATTTTTTCTCTGACAATTTCTTCAGTTACAGAGCGCATAGTTTCTTCCGTCACAACATCCTCAGGGTATAAGAGTTCTCCTTCTGGAAGCTTTTTGAAAATATTGTTTATCAAAGTATCAATATTGCGCCCTGTTTTCGCTGAAATTTTCAAAACCGGCAGATTTTTATCAAACAAAGTTTTATAAGAAAGCAGATTTTCTTCCACCTTTTCCGGCTTTTTTAATTTGTCGACTTTGTTCATAACGATAATTATCGGAATTTCTGTTCCAAGAATATTTTGAGCAATCCATCTGTCGCCTTTTCCAGCCGGCTCTGAACCGTCAACAATAAACAAAATTACATCAGCATCTGGAACTGCGACTTTTGCTTCGTCAAGCAGAAATTCTCCGAGTTTGTTTAAAGGTTTATGCACCCCCGGAGTGTCAATAAAAACAATCTGACCTTCAGCTGTTGTATAAATCCCCTTAATTCTTTTTCTTGTGGTCTGCGCCTTGTCCGTCGCAATTACAATTTTTTGCTTCAGCACCTTGTTCAAAAGTGTTGATTTTCCTACATTAGGGCGTCCTATTATTGCTGCAAATCCGCTTTTCATGTTTACAATCTTAACACAAAAGTATCAATTTTTTAAAATACTAGCAATTTTTTTTATCTCAATGTATTATATAATATATAAGTGGTAGGTAAAGCAACGGAAAAAATATGATTAAAAACTCCGAAAAATTCGGCCTTATTTTACTATTATGTTTAAGTTTAACCAATTTCACAGGCCGCCCTGCATTCGCAGACAATACTCTCAGTCAGGTAGATATCAGAAGAAACTCATCAGACGGACTTGAATTCACTCTTTACACATCAAGCCCTTATGCTGATAACGTAGTTGTTACGAAAAAATCCGACAACAAATATGTCATTTTAATGCCGAACGTAAATAGTGCTTCAGGCAGCAAACCTGATTTTTCATCAGTAAAAGATATGGTTACTGATGTGGATGTCCGCGCAGTTAACGATGGAACCGGGGGATATACAAAGGTTACTGTTATTACAAACCGTCCTGTAGACATCAAAACTAACACCGCTAAAAGTATGCCTGTAACAGAAGGCGAAAGAGAATATAGAGCCTTGATTGCCCAAAAAAGAACTGCAGTAACGCAGCATGCTGTATCACAGCCGGCAGCAACATCTCAGGTAAAACAATCCACGGGATTTAAACTTCCTGAAATACAACCTACCAAAACAGCGGCCGACATTGTATCAACAGTAGTTGCGACAGTTCCCCAGAAACAAAAAACTCAGCCTAAAGAACAGGCAAAACAGCAAACCACCCAAAAGACAGTTTCTAAGCCTGAAGCAAAACCAGCAGTTGATAAAAAACAAGTTTCAACAAAGGTTACAAATGCTCAGCCTACAAAAGATTTAAATATAAAACCAGTTTCCGCACAAAAACCGGAAACAGCCCCAATACAGGCTATCCAAGCTCAGCCATCCACATCAACAGAAGTTCCCTCAAATAATAATCTTAACAATATTGCTTCTACAATGCCAGCGCAGACAGAGCAAACTCAACATCAAATGACTTCTGAAACAACAGATTCCGAAACAAACACAATTACTCAGGACAGTCTGGCAGTATCAGAATTAATGCACAAAATAACAAACAAATTACCCAAAAATCTTCCGGTTACCCTAACCATGATTTTTGTTCCGCTTATTTGCCTGATGGCTTTGTTCAACCTTATAAGAAATTCCCTTTTGCGCTCTCAAGCACTGAAGGCTTCTTTCCTGCAAAACATTGCCAATGGGAAAAAACCTGTTCAAAATTATGACAATATAATTAATAATGAAAACCTCAGCTGGCAAGAAAAATATCAGCAATACATGAATATTTCTGGAGAAAAAGTAGAAGCTGAAACAAGAACAGAGGCAAATAATCAAGAAAAATATACTTTTATTACAAAACTCCGTCAGGCAAAACAAGAGCCTGTACATGAAATAACCTCTCCAAAACAACAACAAGCCGCAGAAAACAAAGTTCAACGTAAATCAGCCCCGAGGGCAGCGGAATCTAAATATGTCAAAGAATCCAGGCTTGAACGTTTGGAAAGAATGCTTCATGCTTCTCCCGATAAGGAAAAGACTCAAATTGAAAATGATATTATTGAAACAGAAAAACGTTTACCGGCGGAGTTGTCAACTGATAAAATACTGACAGCAGATACAGCGGCTGTCTCGGAAGATAAAACAATCCACGAAAATATGAAATCCGTCAAGTTCAAAGCTTTTGAAGAAAAAGTTGCACTTGAGGAAACTCATAGAAATAAAAAAATTAAACACCGCAAAGTGCAAATTGAACTTCCTAAAGAAGGTCCGCATGTAAATCTGGGATACTCTCAACTTCATACAAATCCAAGATTATTAAAAAATGCCAACCTGAGTGTTTCTGATTTAATTGCAACAAGCAACAAACTTTTAAATATTAAACCTGAATTCAAAGAAGACAAAAATGACTATGAGGTAATTTCTGTCGATGAATATTTCAACATAATTGATAATGACAAGTCAAAAGTTACAAGTTCATTATCAGATATAGTCGCAAACAGCCTTGCGAATATGAAACAAAGCCCAGTTCAAGCATCAAAACCGAACTCAAATGCTACAAATCCGATTACCAAAAACAAAAAAGAAACACAAAAAGATTATTTAAGCGGATTGATAGTAAAATCCGGATTCAACATTGATGCCAACCGTGGATTCTACCTTGTTTCGTTAGACGGGAAATCAGCAATAGTCGGAAGAATAGGCGAAGAAGTTTTTGTCCTAAAGAAATTCGACAGAAATATTAACCAGCCATTACAGGTAAGAATGGACAACCCAAATGTTTATATGGTTAAAGCCGATAACTTTAAATCGCTTGTAGAAGTCGGAAAAGATAACATGGGTGTTTTGATTGAATTATAATAAAATTTGCGGAGCTATTATGTTTAAGGCTCCGCTTTTTAAATTAAGATAGGGAGAGATGATGTTTAAAACAGTAAAAATACTGTTTACCTCAATAATATTAGCAATGCTTGCCTGCGGATGTGCAAGTAAAGATTCAAAAGTTCATCTTCAATTTTCAAGCTGGGGATCAAAATCTGAAATTGATATTTTAAAACCAATGCTTGCGGAGTTTGAAAAAGAAAATACGGACATAAAAATAGACTTTATGCACATCCCTCAAAACTATTTTCAAAAACTTCATCTGCTTTTTGCCTCAAACACTTCGCCGGATGTTGTATTTTTAAATAATCATTATCTCCCTGTATATGTAAATGCAGGAAAACTTGAAGACCTAACAAACTATAATCTGATTGACCAAAACTTTTACCCGAAAGCAGTCGAAGCAATGAGCAGGAATGGGAAAATTTATGCTGTACCAAGAGATATTTCAAATCTTGTCCTCTTTTATAACAAAGACATTTTTGATAAAAACCATCTTCCTTATCCGAATGCAAATACAACCTTCAATGATTTTTTGATACTTGCCAGAGCCACAACCGACCACGAAAAAGGGATTTTCGGGATAAGTTTTGAAGAAGATCCTCTCTTTTATCTGCCGTATTTAATGAGCGAAGGCGGAGGTCTGCTATCAAATGACGGTCAAACTGAAATTCTGAATACCACTGAAAGCCAAAATGGATTGAATTTTTATGCTGATTTAAGAAATAAATACCACGTAGCCCCAAGACAATCCGAAAGCGCAAGCGCAACAATGGCTCAGATGTTTTTGCAGGGCAAGCTTGCAATGCATCTTTCAGGAAGATGGCTTGTTCCAAAATACAGAGAAAGTGCTGATTTTGACTGGGATGTTGCACCTTTTCCAAAAGGAACTAAAGGCAGCATTGTACCGCTTGACGCCTCAGGCTGGGCAATTTCAAAAGCCTCAAAACACAAAGAAGAAGCTGCAAGATTAATCAAATACCTTTCCTCAAAAGAAAACCTTGAAAAATTTGCACTGAGCGGTTTGATAGTTCCAGCAAGAGAAGATGCTGCAAAATCAAAAAGCTTCTTAGACGGAAAACACCCTTATAACGCACAAATCTTTCTGGAAGCTGCAAAAACTTCAAAACCAACCCCGGTATGCGTAAACTACAACGAAATTCTTGATAGAACAAAACAAAAGCTTGAGAAAAAATTTAATAGCAGTCTTTGATGGTTTTTATATTTCAAAAGTTGAAATTTTTCATGATAAAATCAATGTATGAAAGAATATGATTTATATATAGTTCCGACGCCGATAGGAAATCTTGAGGACATAACGCTCAGGGCAATTGAAGTTCTAAAATCTGTTGATTTAATTGCCTGCGAAGATATGCGCATCACTCAAAAACTCCTAAATCATTTCAATATAAAAACAAAATGTATTTCGTATCACAAGTTCAACGAAAAAGAACGAATTATTAAATTTAAAGAACTTTTAAAATCCGGAAAAAAAATCGCACTTGTATCAGATGCAGGCACCCCTCTTTTCTGCGACCCGGGAAGCATTCTGGTAGAAGAATTGAGAAAAGAAAATTTTTCAATCACAGCACTTGCAGGTGCAAATGCTGTTGCAACTTTTTTATCTCAAAATGCAAGAGAAAATGAAGATTTTTATTTTGCCGGATTTTTCCCGAAATCACAAAGCAAAATTGAATCGCTTCTAAAAAAATACAAAGATACAAATATCATATTCTATGAAAGCCCTAACAGACTCATTGAAACTCTTGAAATTATCAAAAATGTTCGCAGTAACCCAAAAGTTTCAATCGGACGGGAACTTACTAAAATATTTGAAGAGGTAATTTCAGACAGTGCCGATAACATTATAAAACACTTTGAAACAAATCCTCTTAAAGGTGAAATTGTCGGAATGGTTTATGCGCAAAATGCAAAACATGACATTTCAGATTTTGATGAAAAAATCGAAAAATTAAAAAAGAAAAAATTTGGAGCAAAAGAGATTTCAATAATCTTATCGGAGCTTTACGACATAAGCAAAAACGAAGTCTACAAGCGGGTTCTGGACATATAAACAAATGTTTCGGAACTTAACATTAAATTTTTCACTTTTATAAGTTTATGATATAATATTTTTATATTAGAGAAGATTTGAGGATCCTGATTTTTTGAAATCAAAAAATATTATATATACATTAATCATATCATTATCATTAATGACATTGTATCCGTTATCAAGCTTGGGAGCAGACAGTTTATGGGATTATAACACGATGGATACAACAGGAAGTGACATGGCTGAAAATTTTGTATACGACCAGCCTGCCGCTCAGGATATTCCGTCTGAAGACTCAACAAAACCCCAGAAACAGAAAAAGATAAAATTTAACTTTAAAAAAGACAAAAAATCAGATGAGCCAACTCAGGAACCGGAAATTAAAAAAGAAAAGAAACAAAAGATAAAAAAAGAAAAACAGGAAAATTCAGCAGTGCAGGATACAGGAAAAAAAGGATTCTGGGGAATTTTCAAACATAAAAAAGACAAAGAAAAGATTCCTTCAAATTCATATCAATCAGCTCCTGTTGAAGATACGGAACAACCGATTTCCCTTCCTAATCAGGCTACCGACCAACAATCTTCACCGGATTCACCAAATCTGAACTACGGCTACAGTCAGTTTGAAGAAAATGAAACGCCTGCAGTTTCACGTGCATCTTCAAGAAGTGAAAAATACATCAAAGACATAGAAATTCATGGAACAAACGTAATTTCACCTGATGTAATTTTAAGCAGTTTAAAACAAAAAAAAGGTGAAATATATAGCCGTGATCTTGTTCAGGAAGACTTAAGAAATATTTATCAAATGGGATATTTCAGCGAAAAAATGCGTGCAATTCCAGTAAACAATCCGGATGGCACAATTACACTTAAAATCATCTTAGAAGAAAATGCCCCCGTAACAGACTTCACAATTGAAGGAAACACTGTAGTTTCCAATGAAGAAATCCTTTCATACCTGATTGACATGAAAGGAAAACCCCAAAACATAGCCAAATTAAACGAAGCAATAGAAAAAATTCAAATGTGTTATGCTTCAAAAGGTTATATCTTAGCAAGAATAGATTCTGTAACAGATGATCCAGACGGAACAATCAACATTAGCATAAAAGAAGGTACAATAAATCGTATTTTGATAGCCGGGAATGAAAAAACAAAAGATTTCGTAATCGAAAGAAACGTTTTATCAGAACCTGGAATGGTCTATAATGAAAATCTTCTTAAAGAAGATATTGTAAGACTTTATGCATCTCAGGCATTCAAAGATGTAACACGTGAAATTACCCCCTGTCCAGACATGCCTGACACTTACGACATTACAATAAATGTTCAGGAACAAAGAACCGCAAGTATTTCAGTCGGCGGAGGTCTTGATACTGTAACCGGTGTATTCGGGTCACTAGGTATTGCAGACAACAACTTCCGTGGCAGAAACCAGAGAGTTTCATTAAACGGTCTTGTCGGTTCAGGTGTAATTCTTAACGACGCATCAATTATGAGGAGAATGAACCTGCAAGTTGAATTGAGTTTCTTTGAGCCTTATTTCTTCAATGCAGACACATCATTGATGAGCAAATTATTCTTCCGCGACTTCGGAAGCTATCAGGTTCCGCTGGCAATAGAACAAAGATTCGGCGGTGAAATAACAGTTGCTCACAGAATGAAACGCAACAAACACTTAACCTCAACTTTTTCTCTCGGAGTTGAAAATATTAATGTAAAAGAAGGCGACTTCAACAAAATTGCAAGTCTTTACCAGAGATATAACATTCCGATTGAAGAACGTGCAAAGCAGCTTGACGGCGGATTGTTTATGTCATTGAGTCCGGCCTTAATCTTTGACACAAGAGAAGGCGGAACCGTCACAAGAAAAGGAACAATTGCAAGCTTAAGGTTTGACGAAGAAATCGGTCTGCTTGATTTTGGCAAAACCCACGGTAAATTAACAGGGTCATTCAAACACTACATACCGGTCGGCAAAAAATCATCATTGTCATTCACAGTTAAAGGCGGCGGCAAAATCCACGGAGATGATATGCCTGAAGTTATGATGTACAGATTAGGCGGCCCTTACACAATCAGAGGTTTCAAGATGAGCGGTGTCGGAACAGGCGATGCATTCATTATGGGATCGGCAGAATTTGCAACCCCCATACCGTTTTTGGATAGAACACGGCTTGCAAGAAAAATTAATTTCTTAAACAACATTCGATTCACCGTTTGGGCTGATGCCGGTAAAGTATTCAACCCGACAGTTACAAATACTTTGTACGACAGACCGCTTGAAGCAATCTCGGCAGGTGTCGGTTTGAAACTTTATATTCCGGGAATGGGTCCGTTATCAATTGATTACGGTATTCCGTTCACCAATCCCGGCGAAAACGGAAATCCGAGCGGATACTTTACTTTTGGTGTAGGTGATTTAATATATTAGAAAAGACATAAGGAGGTAATATGAAGAAAAATCTGGCAATAGCAGCATTAGCATTAGCAATGTGCGGATTTTGCAGCAAAGCAATCGCTGGCGGAGTAGGTTATATTGATTATCAAAAAGTTCAGGCTAATTATTCTTATGCCCAATCTGCCGTTAAGGAACTTGATGCAAAAAGACTTGAACTTCAACAGTATATGGTAGATAAAGAAAAACAATACAAAGCTTTAGATACACCTTTGAAAAAGCAAAACTTTGAAGATGCAACAGCAAGAGAATTCAACGCAAAACAGGAAGCTTTGATGAAACTTCAGGCTCAAAAAGGCGAACAAGTTTACAATAAAATACAGGCCGCAGCAAAACAGGTTCTTGTAGAACAAAAACTTGACGCAATTCTCGACACCAACGCAGTATTCATCGGCGGTGTAGACATTACTGATCTTGTAATCCAAAAACTTAAAACTATGCCTTAAGCACACAGTCTGAAAGGATTTTGAAATGAAATATTCACAAAACGGTGAACAATACCATATAGGGTTGAAAGATGGTGACGTCGGGCAATATGTAATTTTGCCCGGAGACCCGAAACGGTGCAAAAAAATTGCAGAGTATTTTGATAATGCGGAACTTGTTGCGGACAGGCGTGAATATACAACATATACCGGTTTCCTGAACGGAGTAAAAGTAACAGTTACATCAACAGGCATCGGCGGGCCATCAGCCTCAATTGCGTTAGAAGAACTTGTCAAAATCGGCGCAAAAAAATTCATACGTGTCGGCACCTGCGGAGGCATTGATATTGATGTTAAAGGCGGAGATATCGTTGTCGCAACCGGAGCTGTCAGAATGGAAGGGACTTCAAGGGAATACGCTCCTATAGAATTCCCTGCCGTTGCAGATTTGGATATCACAAATGCGCTCGTCGAAGCCTGCAAAAAATTAAATAACCCGTTCCATACAGGCATAGTTCAATGCAAAGATTCTTTTTACGGACAGCACAGCCCTGAAAAATCTCCCGTAAGTTATGAATTAATTAACAAATGGGAAGCTTGGAAAAGATTGGGATGCAAAGCTTCAGAAATGGAATCAGCAGCCCTGTTTGTTGTAGGGAGCGCACTGAATGTGAAGGTAGGGTCGGTATTTTTGACAGTGGCAAATCAGGAAAGAGAAAAATTAAATCTCGACAATCCGGTAATCCACGACACTGACAGAGCAATCAAAACCGCCATTGAAGCATTAAAAATTCTAATCGAAAAAGATAGAAATCAGGAGTAAGAAATGTTTAACAAAAAAATGCAGTATATTATAAAAACCTGTTCGGGAGAAAACATGCAGGAACTTCAAAACCTTCTGAACGAAATGTCAATGAACGGCTGGGAATTATACAGCATGAACGAAATCGAAACAGATGACGGGATAAAATTCAACTGCATTTTTATGAGCGAAACTCAACAGGAAGAAGAATTTTCAACCTCTGATGTTATAAACATTTCCACATTCAAAAGCCAGATGGAAAAAATGCTCTCCCCTAAACTTTCACCTTATGAAGCATGCCTTGATATTCAAGCAAAAATAAAAAATCAACAGAATAAAATTACAAAAATAAAAAAAGAACTTGAGAAAGAAGCCCCCGCTTCAGTTAACAGGAAAAAACTTAATGACAAAATTTCTGCGAACCTGAAAGAACTTGATGATTTAAAATTGACATTAGCCAAAACAACATCGCCTGATGTAATGTTTGAAAAATTAACAGAAGAAAAACTTGCAATTCATTTGAGTGAAGAACTTATTGAATATGTAGAAAACGAATCCGAATATGCACAGGAAACACTTCTTGCTGAAACAGTAAAAACAAGATTGAAATTAACTGAGGAGCTTGGATATATTATTCCTAAAATTATTTTTCAGGATGACGACAATCTGAACCCTTATGAATTTTCAATAAAAATTCGAGGCCTTGATGTCTACAGAGCATGTGTTTATCCGAATTACACAATGTATTTTGCAGACGACCTTCACCTTGAAACAAAAATCAAAAATTCTATCTACGATACAGACTTTATAACAGGCAAAAAAATTGTCTGGATAGAAAAAAGCAAAACAAAAGATTTCTGGGAAAAAGGAATTAACGGGGCCGAATATATTGCAAGAGCTTTAGAATATTCAGCAATAAAATATATAGACGAATTAATGGACTACAGCGACATAGAAAAATATATAGATGTCGTAAGTAAAAAAAATGAATTTCTTGTTGCGAATTTAATTCCTGATTTTATGACACTTTCAGACCTCAAATTTGTCTTGACGAGCCTTATAAAAGAAAGAGTTTCAATAAAAGATATCTCTTATCTTTTTGAAAAAATGAATGATTTTGCAGAAGAAGGCGCAAAATCAGATCTTCTGAAAAAAGTTCGCTTAGCACTTTCAAGAAGGATCTGCTCAAACTACGCAAACGAAAACGGAGTCATAAGTCTTATAGAAGTCTCAGAAAAAACATTAGACGCATTTATGCCGAGTTTTGAAGAAGACGATGATTTCATAATAAAAATAGACGGCGATTTTGCAGAAAAATTAGCACAAAAAATAGCCAAAAAAGCAAAACAACTGGAAATAGAAGAACCAAAAATTCTTGTACCTCTGGAATTAAGACATTTGTTTTTCACACTTCTTTCAAACTACCTGAATAACGTTGTGGTTCTCGCAAGAGAAGAAATCGGATGCAATTTCGGAATAGAAATTGTTGCAAATGTTTAAAATTTTTCTATCATCTGGCAAAAAAAAATATTCACGGTTTTTAGAAGAGTATGCGCATCACAGGAATAAATAACGGAATACAACACAATCATACTACATTTGGCAGACGTCCGACAAAAGAAGAAGAACAAGACCTTCAAAAAGCCATGGATGACGGGTTCAAAGCCATTGGCACAGACCAACGGATTGCAATAACACATGGTTCTGTCTTTCCGGCAGTCGGTCGTGATTCATTTGTAGGTTCACCCTATGGTGAAGGTGCAACTAGATGGATTAATTTTTTAAAATTATACGGGTTTAACGGAAACCAGCTTGGTCCGAATGGCATGATTTTGTATGATGACAAAAATTATTCTCCATACAACTCATCAGCCCTCAACGAAAATTTCCTTTTCATCGACCTTAAGCCACTCACAACAGAAAAATACGGAAAAATTTTATCAAAAGAAAGCTATGAAAAATTGACAATTCCTGCAGAAGCAGATGATAAAGATTTCAGACTTTCGAACTTTTCAGAAGCGAAGTATGTTTATTTTCATGCATTGAATGAAAGTTACAAAAACTTTAAAGCAAATCTTGCCAAAGGACAGCCTGAAGCAATTCAGCTAAACAAAGAATTTGAAGAATTTAAAAAACAAAAGGGCAAACAGACCGAAGAAGAAGGAATGTATAGGGTTTTAACAACCTTATACGGAGACGAAGATTGTGACAATTGGCCGGAATATGATTCTGATTTAATGGTTCTAACAAGGCAAGATAACAGCAATGCAAAAAAACACTATGATTCTCTCAAAAAAAGATTTCACAAATCAATTGAAGAATATCAGTTTGAGCAATTTATCGTAACAAAACAAATAAAAGAAAACAAAGCATACCGTGACAGTATCGGTTTCAAATATTTTTCTGATCTTCTTGTCGGCTGTTCCAAGATGGACTACTGGCGGTATAAAGAAGCTTTTTTGAAGGGATATTATATGGGTGCTCCGGAATGGGATCCGAATAAGCCCCACCAGACCTGGGGGGTATATGTACTTAATCCTCAAAAACTCTTTACAGCAGATGACAAATTAAATATCGGCGGAGAATTTTTAAAAGAAAAAATAAGACATGCGCTTGAATACTGTGAAAATCTCAGAATTGACCATGCAATGGGATTGATAGAACCTTTTGTCTACCGTGAGGACTCTATAAAATATGATGAAAATGGAAAACAAATCAAAGATGCTCTATATGGCCGTTATCTTTCACAGCTGTTTGAAGCTGGCACCCCAATAGATAAATATTCAGATTACCAAAAGATTTTAACCAAAATTGTATTCCCGACATTACAAGAAAAAAACATAACCGATAAAAATGCCCCTGTATGGGAAAATTTATGCAGTGAACCAACGTTATTTAAAAAAGTTTATTATGAACAAAATAATCTTCCACGCATGATTATGCTTGATTACAAAAGGGGTAAAGATGAAAATAACCCGAATGATTGGTATCTGCTGGGTTCTCACGATTCGATACCTGTATTAAACATGCTTAAAAGAAACGGCGGTGCTATAAGAAATGAAGAAACCTGGGATCCGCTATATCTTGCAGGATACCTTAATCAGGATCCCAAAAGAGTAAAAGAAAACATTAAATTTTGTGAATTGATTTCAAATACACTTCCGGACGGAACCCCAAAAACAGGTGCTGATCTTGCAAAAGCAGATATGGCAATAGTTCAGGCAAAATTTGCAGAACTTCTCTTAAAGAAAAAGATTCAAATATCTTTTGCTGACCTTCTTGGTATAACAGACAACGGCATTGTCTACAACATTGGCGGAGAGAAAAATCCCGTATTCTGGCGAGAACGACTTGCACCGGATTTTGAGGACAAATATTATGAAAATCTTTCAAGCGAAACACCAACAGCACTTAACATGCCGGAAGTTGTAAAAATGGCGCTTCAAGCCTCAATCGACCGCCAGCTTGTAGATTATATGAACCAGCTGGAAAATGACCCGCAAAAAGACGAAAAAATAATTCAAAAAAGAGAAGACCTTTATGCCCAATACGGTCAACTTCTTGATAAACTCCAGCATTATGCAGATGTTTTAAAAGAAAAAGAATAAAAAATATAAAGCACGAGGGCGGATGCTTTTTTAATCATCCGCCCTTTTTTGAATTAAAAATCAATACTTAATCTCTGTGAATACCGATTTGATACCCCGGCACGCATAAAAATCCCGGCACGGTTCTTGTAATAGCCGTAGAAAGGGGAGATTTATCCGCCATCAGAGTAACTGCAATACTTAAATCATCAACATGAGGTGCAAAATCAGTTGTTTTAATTTGTCTGTCAACATGTTTATGATAAATTTTTTCGTTAATAAAATTAGAAAGCTTATTTCCGCAAACAATGCCAACCCCGAGAGCTGCCAATGTCATACCTGCTGAAGGAATTACTTTAAGAAATTTATTAAACATTTTAACAGGTTTGCTGAAAACTTCTCCGGAAGCTTGCGGAACATTGCTTAAAATCTGACGTTTGTATTTGTCATAAAGTCTTGAAACTCCGCCGACACAAATTACGGGTACAAGGACATTGCCCAGAAGCTGATTTACTGTTTCTCTGAGCTTTCCCTTAAAATATTTTTTATCATCAAAAACAGCACCGCCTGCAAGCCCGCCAACCGCAGAACCAGCAGCAAGAGCAAGAATTTGAGGTTCTTCTATTTCCATTAATTTTGCATCAGGTTTATTTTTGTTAAATATTTTCAACATTGCCCAATTTTTAGGGTTTTGTGAAAATATAACTTTCGGATTTAATGAAAAGCCCTGTTTTTTTGCAATTAATGCAGAAGCAACACCAACACCAGCCAAAGAAGACAACAGAACACCGGTTTTATTAAGAGGTTTATCTTTATCATGCCTGTCTTTTTTTGAGGTAAATACTGGTGAATAATAATTTGGTTGGACGTTTGAATTTACTTGACTTATTGGCATTTTTAACCACCTTCTTACACTTTTTGAAAAACCCGTAAAGGAATTTTCTTGCCATCTATATTTTAAAACTTAACAAAACTTTAAATCAATAGTGTAACAAAGTATTAAATTAGATAATCAATATAGCAAAAAAAAAATTTCAGGAATATTATAACATTTGACAGGAATTGACAAATATGGTTACAGTTACCCGAACACCAACCAAAACTCCATACACAACCAGACATTTTGTAAAAAGTATGGCAAGCAGAGGCCTTGCTCCTCTAATTTTACTTGAAGCATGCGTCGAAGCAGGCAGAACTTATCAAGCATACCAGAGAGGCGGGTTTGATGAAGGCAGAGAACGTATCACAGAAGAAATGATAGGCGCTCTGTTCTGGTTCAGCGGAGTTAAAGGGTTTAACAAACTTATTGACCATTTTGTAGGGAATAAAATTCTCAAACTTCCTGACACAAACTTTGATGTAGGTAAAGATTCACTTCACAATCCTCTTAAAAACTACATCAAAAGATACAATATTTCAGAAAAGAAAATTGCAAACTTCAAATTTGCAAAAGTTGCAAGCAGCATAATTTTAGCAAACTGTCTTGTCGGCTTTCTGGTGCCAAGACTTAACCAGTCAATAACAAGTTATTTAAGAAGACACAGAAAAAATCCGGAACAGCCGGCACAAACATTACAACCCGCAATTCCACAACCATTTAATAAAGTTTCAATGGATGAATTTTTAAATAAATCATCTCAAAACAAAGAAACAAAAAACACATCCTTTGAAGGTTTGAACGGAACCCAAACACTTCTGACGCTTGCCAACCATTTTGAAAATGATGCAAAATACCAGCTTCTGTCAACAGATGTCGGTATAGCAGGCGGACGTACAATAATGGCAAGAAACAATAACGAAAGACGTGAAATTCTAATCAGAGATTTGACATCAATTTATTTTTACATGTTCAACATGCCAAATATGAATAAATGGCTGAACCAGCTTGAAGACGGCAGAAAAACAAGATTAGACCCTGTTTCGGCAAAATATGCAACAGAAGAACTTTCAAAACTAATTAAATCTCATAATGGAAAAATGAGCGTTGAAGATTTCAAAAAAGAAGTATTCGGCAATGATACTCATATAAATTTGATGAACACAGCATTAAAAGATAAATTCACAGGAAAAGACAATGATGCCATCAAACTCGATGATTTCCGCAGAGCATTGAAAGGTCAAGTTCCAGATTCAGATTACACCGAACTTTCAAAACTCGCAGAAGAAATGTCTGACCTTCAGCCCTCAATTGAAGGTGTAAAATACCTTTCAAAAAGTCAGGTAGAAAGTATTCTTAAAGGCGGTAAATTCAACTCTCCTGAATTCCTCGACAACATCTTAGAAATTGCGACAAGAGAAGATATTCCGTTTGTAAAAACAAAACCGTCAAACAGAAAAAATCCGCTTAAATTTATAGCACAGGCTGAACTTGACGGTATAAAAGATGATGCAGCGGCATTCATAAACGATATCATTAAACGTGCAAAAGACGGTAACATTACAGAGGAAGTACTCAAAAAAGCAAGCCGTGCAAACTTCATCAAAAACGCCATCAATTGGGGCAGTGGTTTTGTGATATCCGCAGCATTTCTGTCCACATTCATCCCCAAAATCCAATACTGGGTGACCCAAAAAGTTACAGGTCAAAACTCATTCCCTGGCACTACAGATTACTCAAATAACAAAAAGAAAGCTTAAATTAATCTGTATATTAATTAAATTGTTTTTTCATTTTTTGCACTTGTAAATAAAGTTTGAGCATGCGATAATTTTGGAGGAAAGGCAAGAAATGTCAAACGTTTTAGTATATACATTAGACGGGAAAATTTATATTAATTTAACAAACCGCTGTACGAATGATTGTATATTCTGCCTGAGAAATGACAAATCCGATGTAAAAGGACAGGAACTCTGGCTTGATGATGAAAATTCTACAGCAAAAGATGTCATAGAACAATTTGAAAAAATCTACCCCGAAACTCCGTCAAAAGAAATTATATTCTGCGGTTACGGCGAGCCAATGCTGAAGCTTGAAGAATTAAAGGAAGTTGCAAAATATATAAAGCAAAAACTGCAATCTTCAAAAATTCGGGTTAACACAAACGGTCATGCCAATTTTGTTTACAAAAGAAATGTTGTTCCGGAACTGAAAGGACTCGTTGATGAGTTTTCCGTAAGCCTTAACGGTGCAACAAAAGAAGAATATAACGAGCTTTCGCAGCCGAAATTTGACGAAGCATATGATGAAGTTAAGAAATTCATAAAAGCATGTGCTGATGCAGAAATTTCTGTTGTTGCAAGCGTTGTGGAAGGCTACAAAAGCCGCCATCTTGACCTTGAGAAATGCGGACAAATCGCAAATTCTCTCGGTGCAAAATTTAGAGTGAGAGAGTGGATTGTTAACGGTTACTAATTAGAATAAGGAGTATATTATGCAGGTTACAGCCATATCAAATTCACAATCAAATCAGCAAAACTTTCAAGGGAAAATTAATATTGTTAATGATTTAAGTTATCTTCCCTGTAAATATGTAAGAAAAGCTTATAGTTCAATGGAAGAAATGATTAAGGACAAACCGTTTGATTTATTTATAAGACAAAACCACCAGAACAAATCAATTAGCATTATAGCTAAAAAACCGGGACACTTAGGTAAAATAAACAAACCATTTACAGAAAGCATAATAACCAATGCTTCAACCATGGATGAAGGGAATGAGACTGTTGATTTATATACTTCAGTAGCCAGAGAAACAATCAAAACTTATGACAAAGCATTTCCTAAAATTTCAACCTGCAAAAAAATAAAAAATTTTTTAAATAAACTTTGTAATAAATTTGTAAGCACATTCCAAGATAAAGATGAAATATAAATCATGTGAATTAAAAGGAAAGGACAAAACATGAACATTTTAGACAAAATCATGAAACCGAAATCAATAGCGGTTATCGGTGCGTCAACAAAAGAACACACAATCGGTTCTGATATTATGAAAAGATTACAGGAATACAAATTCACCGGAAAGATATATCCTGTAAACCCCAAAGGCGGAATTATCGAAGGACTTCCTGCTTATACATCAATTCTGGAAGTTCCGGGTGAAGTTGACCTTGCGCTTATTGTTGTAAATGCAAAATTTGTACTTTCAACAATTGACCAGTGCCACGAAAAAGGCATCAAAGGTTTGTGTATAATTACAGCAGGCTTTAAAGAAACCGGCAAAGAAGGCGCAGAACTTGAAAAACAATTAGTTGAAAAAATTAAAGAATACGGCATGAGATGCGTTGGTCCAAACTGTCTGGGAGTTGTAAACACAAATCCTGAAATCAGAATGGACGGATGCTTTGCTGAAAGCCTTCCAGAGAGAGGAAACATCGGATTTGTTTCTCAATCCGGAGCATTAGGCGGCGGTATTTTGAATATCTTGAAAGACCTCAACCTAGGGTTCGCACAATTCATTTCAATCGGAAACCAGGCTGATGTTAATGCTGAAACAGCAATTGAATACTGGGAAAATGATGACGATGTTCAACAGATTCTTCTTTACATGGAATCTATCCAAAATCCTTCTAACTTCAGAAAATTAGCTTCCAGAGTTTCTAAAAAGAAACCTATTTTGGCACTGAAATCAGGAAGATCTGCAGCAGGAGCTTCAGCAGCATCATCTCACACCGGATCTCTTGCAGGTGCAGATAAAGCAGCAGCAGCATTGTTGCAACAGTCAGGTGTTATCAGAGAATTTTCTCTTCAAAACCTTTTTGAAACAGCAAAAGTTTTTGCTAACTGCCCGATTCCGAAAGGTGACAGAGTAGCTATTATCACAAACTCAGGCGGCCCTGGAATTATGGCAACAGATGCTGTTTGTGAATACGGTATGCAGATGGCTAAAATTTCTGAAGAAACTAAAGAAAAGTTGAGAAGCTTCCTTCCTGCAGCAGCATCCGTTAAAAACCCTATCGATATGATTGCTTCTGCTCCTATCGAACACTACAAACAAACTCTTGAAACTGTTATAGCAGATGAAAATGTAGATATGATTATTACAATTTATCTTCCGTTCCTCGGATTGAAAGATATTGATGTTGCAGAAGCATTGATGGAAATTAAGGCTAAAAATCCACAAAAACCGATTATCGGCGTATTCATGACAAAGAACGAGTTTTTCTCAAAACTTTCTGATATGAATGTAAATATGCCGTTCTTCATGTACGCTGAACAGGCAGCAGACGGTTTGAACAGATTGAACCAGCAAAGACTCTGGATGGAAAGACCGGAAGGCAAAATTCCATGCTATGACGTTGACAGAGCTAAAGTTGAAAAAATTATCAAAAACGCACTCGCTGAAGACCGTGCACAATTGACAACGTTAGAATCTATCGACGTACTTCAGGCTTACGGAATCCGTGCTTGCAAATACGGTCTTGCAACAAACGAAGACGAAGTTGTAGAACTCGGAAATTCAATCGGATATCCTGTTGTAATGAAAATGACTTCAAAAACAACTTCACACAAAACAGACGTAGGCGGTGTTGTTGTAAACATCAAGTCTGAAGAACAGTTGAGAAAAGAATACAAAGGACTTCTTGAAAGATTGGAAGCAAAAGGCTTGCTTGAAGGATTAGAAGGCGTAATTATTCAGGAAATGGTTAAAGGCAACCGTGAAATGGTTTGCGGTATTGCAACAGATCCTCAGTACGGCCCGATGATGATGTTCGGCCTTGGCGGTGTATTCGTTGAAGTTATGAAAGACGTAACATTCAGAATTGCACCTTTGACAGATGTTGATGCAGAAGAAATGATTAAGTCAGTCAAAGCATACAAACTTCTTGAAGGCGCAAGAGGCACAAAACCTGCTCAAATTGATCAAATTCAGGAAACTTTGCTGAGATTGTCACAGCTTGTTAATGACTTCAAATTCATTGACGAACTCGACATCAATCCACTTCTGATATCAGAAACAACCGGCGAAGGCATTGCAGTTGACGGACGTATCAAAGTCAGAATGGAAGAAGCAAAAGAAGCACTCGGCTGCAAATGCGGCTGCGGCTCAGTTACCTGCTCATGCGGCAAGTAATTGAATAAAGTTCAATTATTCAACAAATACAAAAACAGACTCTTTTTAAATTGAAAAGAGTCTGTTTTAGTTTATAAAATTCAGGTTATTCCAGTTCTGCATATATTTTCTTAAATTTGAATTTGCCGTCAAGCCGACAACACCGTAATCTGGCAGCTGATCCTGTGCCCTGTGAAAAGCATCTACAACACCTGGATATTTTTCATTTACAATATTCATATACTCCTGATGCCTATGCAAAGTATCTGTACGAAGCCAGGTGCCGCCTCCGACATCAATCCAAGTAAGCCCATTTTCAGGGTTTGTATATGAACCGTCAGAGTTGGCAATACATCCTGATTTTTCAAAGAATGATGCATCTTCATTTATTACCTGATCAGCATTTTTTACTTTCATCTGGTGCTCATCAACTAACAACAATCCAGCCGCATTTGTCTCAATTTTAGATGCTGTATAAGCAAAACGATCCAATTTTTGCTGACCGTCTTTCATTGATATTAAGTTTTCAGCCGGTGTTTTGGTAGCTGAACAGCCTTCGGTAGCGTTAGCGTGTTCAAGCATTGTTTCTGTCGTTTGTTCTCTTGCCTGAAGCTGTTGATTTATTGTGGATTCAATTTCATCTACTCTTGAAGATACCTGTTGTAAATTTTCAAGCTTTGCATTATAAACTTCAAGCTGGTTCAAAATTCCCTGCTGGGATTCAAGTTCCGTATTTAATTTTTCATAATTCGTATTTGCTGTATCTAATGTTTCCAGTGATGTGTCATAATTTTCCTGGCTGGTTTCGACACTCTTTTGCATTTGTTCGCATCGTTTAGCCATATCTTTGTATTTTGAATCTGTTTCCTGCAAAGTTTGTAAAGTTTCATTTTTAGCATCCTGAGCAGTTTTCAAATTTTCTTCCGCCGTATTAAGTCGGCTATTTGCCTCTTCAAGAGATTTATTAGCTTTTTCAAGAGCTGCTTCGGCCTGTGTCTTTTGCTGTTCTGCCGCCTTCACAGCAGCCTGAGCAACCTGATACTGCGGGTTAGGCTGTCCGTTAATCGTCTGTGGTGTACTTGCAAGTGTTGACTGAGCCGAACTTAGCTGCTGTGTAGCCATTGATACCCCTGATTCAGCTTGAGCAACAGAAGTTTTCGCTCTGGAAACCTCGGTTTGTGCTGACGTTTTTTCGCTTTCACAATTTTTCACTGCTGTACATTTTTCTTTATAATCCTCATTCACAGAAGCCAATTGATCATCAAGCTGATCACGCGCTTTGGTAGATTGATTAAGTTGACTTTTACTATTTGTTAAAGTTTTTTGTGCATCTTTTTTTGTAGTTTCTGCTGTGCCGATTTCACCTTCTAACCGGGTAACATTTGCTTCTGCCGTCTCGTGCTGTCCCTGAATATTACTATAATCGGCCTGTGCCGCTGAAAGTTTTTCAGCAACTTCAACTTTTTTGGTACCGAGTTCCGACTGTAATGAAGTTAAATCGTCCGTTGAAAGATGTGCATAGTCGAGTTTTCCTGAAATATTATCCAGCACAGAGGTGTCAACTGTTGCAGATGAATCACTTGTATCAACCCCTTGAGCCAACCCGCTCGGAGCCGATGATGAAGACGGCACAGCCGGAGTTCTGACTGCAGGTGAATTTTGTGCAGGTGCAGCTGGGGAATTATTCGTTTGTCCTGCATTATTTGTTTGAGCAGGATTATTAGCCTTAGAAGCTTTGATATTTTTAAACAAATTAAGACCGGTTGTGGCCAGACTTTCTAAATTTTTAGTAACCCCCTCAATAGAACTTCCGTTGCCTGAGGAACCTTGCTGCTGCATCGCTCTAATCTGTGCTAACCTTGCCATCATTATTGAATTTTGCATGGACATTTCAGCAGACAACTTTTCATTCGCATATTGCTTCATTATTTGAAGATCGCGAAGTGTTGTCGTGCCAATTTTCTTGTCACCTTTATCAAATCCTGATATGCCAAAAGGTCCGCCCATTAAAGCTCCTTATGCTTCTTCTTTATATATAAAGTATATATTCCACACCCAGATTCACTATCCGTTTACTTCTTAACAAAAATTTACAATATTTGAACAGCATTTTAATAACGTATTTTCACATTATAAATAAGAAACATTTCTATTACCTAAATCCAATCTTGTTTTTGATCTTTTTATTATAGGACTGCCGGATTCATCAAATCCGTCAAAACTAATCTGAGCCTCCATTTGCTGCTGGTTACGTTCTATTGCATCAAACAATCCGGGATAATCACGCCCTGCTGTTGCTTTTGAACCGTAGATTTCGGTTTCACCATCTCCAGACAATCCTGCTTGTGAAACCCATGTTTTATCATCACCAAGGACATTAATCATTGTGACACCTGTTCTCGGATCTGTAAACGAACCGTCAGCATTCTTTATATACCCTTGAGCTTCAAATTCGGCTGATGAACCGTAAGTCGAATTTAAATGTGCACCCCAAAGTTCACCTGTACACTTGCCTAAATCATAATCTTTTGCTGATAGCAAATTCTCCATAATCGTTTTATTTGCGCCACAACCTTGCGATTTATTTGCGTTTGCAATCATATCATTCTTTACGCTTTCAAAATTAGATTCTCCGGAAGAATTTGCAGTCTGTATTTTTTGATTTACTGTGTTTTCAAGCTCTCCAACTTTTGATGAAGCCTGCTGCAAATTGTTAATCTTTGATTGAGCGACTTCAAGCTGGTTCAAAATACCTTGTTGTGACTGAAGTTCAGTGTTCATTTTTTCGTAATTTGCACTTGTTTCATTAAATGTATCTATTGCTGTATCATAAGATTTCTGACTGTTTTCTACACCTTTTTGCATTTGTTCGCAGCGTTTAGCCATATCTTTGTATTTTGAATCTGTTTCCTGGAATGTTTGTAATGTCTGAGATTTTGCTTCTTGCGCCTGACTTAAACGCTCCTCAGCAGCTTGTAGATTTTGTTCTGCTCCATCCAATTTTTGCTCAGCAGTTTGTAGTGCTTGTTCAGCTTGTTGTTTTTGCTGCTCTGCAGCTTTAACTGCGGCTTGAGCCGAGGCATAAGCAGGATTTGGGTATCCGTTTATTGTCTGTGGAGTGCTTTGAAGTGTAGCCTGAGCTGAAGCTAACTGTTGTGTGGCCATTGTCAACCCGGATTGTGCCTGCGCAACTTCGCCCTTTGCTGTTGAAACTTCCTGCTGAGCACTGCTTTTGGCCTGTTCTTCCTGTTTTACAGTATTACATTTTTGTTTATAATCCTCATTCACAGAAGCCAATTGATCATCAAGCTGATCACGGGCTTTTACGGATTGATTAAGTTTGCTTTTGCTTGTATCAAGATTTTGTTTCGCATCAGTTTTCGCAGTTTCCGCCTCGCCTATCGAGCCTTGAAGTTCTTGAACCTGTTTTGTTGCCGTTTCTTTTTGGTTTTCAAGATTGCTTAAATTAGTCTGAGCATCAGTCAGTTGTTGCGAAACATCAGCTTTAGATGTTGAAATTTGAGTCTGCATTGAATTCAAATCCTGCAATGAAAGATTTTGATTACCATTAAGCGACTGTTCAATATTATTCAGGCTGTTCATATCAAACGTACCATTAGAAGATGTATCAATACCTTTTGCAAGTCCTGTATAAGTATTATTATCAGTGGCTTTAGGCGCTTGTGTTCTTGATGTAGAAGCCGGCGACTGAGTTTTTGATGCGTTTGTTGTGGGACTAGTAGTTTGTGGAGCGTTTGCATTTTTTGAGGAAGATATATTCTTATACAAATCAACACCGGTTTTGGCCAGACTTGCCAAATTTTTGTTAAGTCCATCCAGGCCGCTCCCGCCTTTTTGTCCGCTTTGCTGCATCGCTCTAATTTGTGCTAATCTTGCCATCATTATTGAATTTTGCATGGACATTTCAGCAGACAACTTTTCATTCGCATATTGCTTCATTATTTGAAGATCGCGAAGTGTTGTCGTGCCAATTTTCTTGTCACCTTTATCAAATCCTGATATGCCGAAAGGTCCGCCCATTAAAGCTCCTTAATTCTACTTCTTTATATATATAAAGTATATATTCCACAATCAAATTCATTGTTTTTTATTTTCTTAATAAAATTTTACAATAGCTGTATTTTTGTAACAATATTTTAATAAAGCAGCAAAATTAGCTTTCAGCACTTTAATATAAATAAGTGGTCTAAAATTTATGGGGGTTTCGTGTATGAAAATTTCAGCTATAAACTATCAAACATATCCGCAACAAAATTTCAATGGGGAAAAGACAAAAAACAAACTGAAAAATGCAGCCGGAGCAGCAGCGATTGCCATTGCAGCATCTGCCCCAATGGCCGAGGCAGAAGCGCAATATTTTGTACCATATACTCCATATTATTACAACTATGTACAGAAACCTACTGTAACAAAAATTCCGAACTGTTTTATTATTGGTGATATTACGAATTCTGACTCAGATGACAAATCAATGAGCCAGGTTTTTAATGAAATAGATCGAAACGGCAACTCTAATGGTGTAATATCTGCTAAAGAAGTAATGCTTACTGAACAGAAAAACTGGAATGAAACAAATTTGTATCCCTATACTGATGAACAAATGGCGGATGACGCAATTCAATTTAACACAATCTCAAAAATGTACAATGAAAATGGTTCAGATCCTGCAACAATGAATTACAGAGAATACAAATCTGCAATGAACGATTATATGGAAAACAAAAATGTTGATACATTTATTGATCTTATGCAAATCCTGACAATTCCATACTTATATACACCGCCATATTATTATTATCCGGTTCCGCACTACCACAGACCGTACGGCCCGCCACCGCCGCATCACAGACACACTCCACCCCCGCATCATAGACATGATGGCTATCACAGACACTGGTAAATTTTACAATTTTTGTAGAGCATTCAAAAAACAATTCCGGGCAAGTGCTGCTATTTAATTTTATAAAATAGCAAGTATCAGTTTTTTAATTAAAACAAGCTGGTCTTCTTTTGCCAGAGATAAAATGTCATTTATGTCAGATTTTAAAGAGATTTTAACATCAGACTCTTCCGCAGAATATTCTAATAATTCGTTTGGTGTAACTTTTAATTCTTTTGATATTTTTATAAGAGTTTCAACGGAAGGCAGGCTTTCGCCTGCTTCAATTCTTGCGATTTGGCGCACGTCGATATCTACCAATTCGGCTAATTTTTCCTGAGTTAACTTATGCAATTTTCGTAAATTTTTTATTTTTTGTCCAAATATTTTGCGATTCATAAAGACCCTTTATATAAAAAGCATACTAAGATTTGGAAAAAATCAACATGCAAATGTCATCATTTTAGCGTTGATTTTATGCTATATATTGCATATAATATAAACAAATTATGCTATGGAGGTCATAAATGAATAAAATTAAAGCATTTACACTGGCAGAAGTTTTGATAACGCTTGGCGTTTTAGGAGTTGTAATCGCAATGACACTACCGGCTCTTATACAAAAACACAAAAAAATAGTTATTGAAACAAGATTAAAAAAATTCTATACCTCGATAAATCAAGCTATTCAGCTTTCTGAAGCAGAGCATGGTAACAAAATCTACTGGACTCCAAAAGATACGGACGATTTCTGGGAAAATTATCTTTCCAAACATTTGAATTATGTTGATGCAGAAGACTATCTAGTATCAGGTTCTTCAAGAAAAATGAAAATAGTAAGATTTACAGATGGCAGTGCTGTTCGTTTGGACATTTATTTTGGAGAAAATACTGATGGCGACATAATCCTGAGCACAACCGGCGGACATTTTCTCTTCTGTCCTGAGGCAAAATATTGTCAAGAACCGTATTACTCTGAAAATTACCTAACTGACAGGGGCAAAAGAAATTTTACATTTGGTTTCTGGCCTAATGAGTCTAACACCTATTTTAAATACCATAAAAATAAAGGGGTAGAACCATATCTTGCATGGTGGGACGGAAAAGAAAAATCTCTTTACAATAGTAGCAAATACGGGTGCAATTCAACAGCAAACAGAATGTATTGCGCCGCGGTAATACAACATAACAACTGGACAATTCCTAAAAATTACTTCACTAAAAAATTCTAAAATTGACCTTAATCTATATTAATGCTTTAATACTTTTATGAATTACATATTCTACTTTCTTATTGTAGTTTCAATAATAGCAGGGGCAATAAACGGCAGACTGGAAGATGTTGTAAATTCAATTCTGACAGGGGCAGAGTTGAGTGTTAAAGTTGCTTTTTCGCTCATCGGAATTATGGCGTTCTGGCTCGGAATGATGGAAATTGCAAAAAAATCAGGTCTTGTTGAAATTATCTCTAAAATCATAAAACCCGTAACGAAACGTCTATTTAATGAAATACCGGAAGATTCACCGGCTGTGGGCGATATTGCAATGAGCTTTACGGCAAACGCTTTCGGGCTTACAAATGCCGCAACCCCGATTGGGATAAAGGCAATGGAAGAATTGCAAAAACAAAATATTGATAAAAAATCAGCCTCAAACGCTATGTGTATGTTTTTGGCAATGAACACAGCAGGATTTCAGCTAATCCCAGCTACGGTTATTGCGGTCTTAATCGGAATTGGTTACAAAAACCCGACTGAAATAATTGCTCCAACGCTTCTGGTTACATCAATAGCTTTTATAAGTGCAATTTCTATTGCTAAACTGTTTGAAAAATTCTGGATCCCTCAAAAGAAAACAGGAGGTGATATCTGATGTTCGAGTCATTTATGAACATAATTTCCCTCTGGGCGCTACCTGCTATAATAATTCTTATATTAACATTCGGTCTTGTAAGAAAAATTCCGCTTTACGAAGTCTTCACAACTGGCGCAAAAGAAGGATTCAAGGTTTCTATCAGCATAATCCCGTATCTCGTTGCCATAATGGTTGGCATTTCAATGTTCAGAGCCTCTGGTATCATTGAATATATCGGACATATTCTTTCACCGGTTTTGTCGCACTTCAATGTATCTGCAGACATTATCCCGTTAATGATTGTACGCCCTCTGTCAGGCTCCGCAGCTCTTGGAATTTTTTCTGATATAGCTCACACCGCAGGTCCTGAGTCTTTCACTACAAAACTTGCTGCTATTATGGTCGGCTCAAGCGAAACAACTTTCTATGTCCTTGCTGTCTACTTTGGTTCTGTCGGAATTTCAAAATTAAGATATGCACTTCTTGTTGGAATTCTTGCAGACATTATAGGTATTGCATCAGCAATTCTTGTGTGTAATTGGCTGTTTTAAGATCTACCCAGGTCTGGATTTTGGAAAATGCTGACGGCTTCACGACTTCCTTTACCAGTACTGCATAATCAATATCTATAAAATTAATTTTTGGTATCCGCTCCACAACAAACTCATCCCCGCCACAATTTTTACAATAATGATTCTCGGGAATAACCTCACCATTCCTTATAGTAGCTTTCAACTTCACACCACAGCATGCACATCTGGTGATAAACCATTTGTTTTCTACCAATTCTCCACAATCTGGACAATATGAAAATTCACAATCTGGCTTTACCCTGTCATGAGTACAAATTCTATTCTTTTTAAATAACTCCAGTATAATCATATTTTGTATTTAATTATTATCTTTTATTTGTCAAGATAACAAAAAAAATTTTTATAAGTTTTAATTAAAATATGAGAATACATAATATTACTTATCCACAAACACCATTTGGCGCCGTCCACATAGCGAATGCAACAAATACAATAAATAACAAGAAAACAACCTTTGAATTCTATGAATTAAGCAAAAATGATCTACCTTTCATAAAAAAACTTAAAATGTCCGTAAATTTTGAAGCGTTAATGCCCAAAATGAACAAAAATGACATTGATATTTGGAAAACTATATTCGATATTGCTGCAAACCAAGTAACAGAATCAAGAAAAACAGGTATTCTTGAAACTATAAATCAAATGCCCTGCGGACTTATGGCATTTTCTGAAAAACTAAATGGTTACAGTCTCGATACGATTTGCACCTGGCCGATTGAACCTAATAAAAAAGTTCCTCTTGCTGGCAAATCATTATTCTCTGTGCTCTTTAATGAATTTCTAAAAAGTAATTCAAAAAAAATCGAACTTGATGCTGTATCTTATAGCCCATTTTCCCCAGCAGCAAAGTATTCACAACTTGGCTTTAAACAAACAGGCGGCGAAAACGGTATTATTGCTATGCGTATTCTTAGAGAAGATGTACTAAAAAGTGTTGACAATCTCAACAAACTTATAAAACTTAAAACAATAAACACTCAGGAGTTCAAAGAAATAAATCTATTTGAGCTTACAAAAAAATAAAAAGCACATAATAAAATATAACTTCGTAAATTATCATAAAATATTATGACAAATAATAAATGTATAAGCTCAATTTTTGATATAAAACTTTGAGCAACATAAATTTACAAATTATCTTTAAATAAGAAACAAAAAAGGAAATCTAAACTTAAACTGTTTAAATTTCCTTTTTTTAAAATAGGACTTGGCAACGAGCTATCTTCCCAGGCGGTGGCCCGCCAAGTATTTTCGCCGATGTGAGTCTTTACGACCGTGTTCGGGATGGGAACGGGTGGTTTCCTCACTCTTTGTCACCAAGAAACTTGTGACATGCGTGGCTTGCACGCTGAAAGTTGCATAATGATTATAAGCAATCGCAATCATCATATCCTTAGCCAATCTTATATGATTAACTATTAGGAAAAGCCCTCGTCCGATTAGTATCAGTCGACTGAATATGTTGCCATACTTACATCTCTGACCTATCAACCTGGTATTCTGCCAGGAGACTTACTAGCTTATGCTATGAGAGATCTTATCTTACGGTGGGCTTCGTACTTATATGCTTTCAGCACTTATCCACTTGGAACACAGCTACCGGGCGTTTACCGCTGGCGCGATAACCCGTACACTGGAGGTCCCCTCTTCCCGGTCCTCTCGTACTAAGGAAGACTCCGTTCAAATCTCTTACGCGTATACCGGATATGGACCGAACTGTCTCACGACGTTCTGAACCCAGCTCGCGTGCCGCTTTAATGGGCGAACAGCCCAACCCTTGGAACGTACTACCGCTCCAGGATGCGACGAGCCGACATCGAGGTGCCAAACCTCCCCGTCGATGTGGACTCTTGGGGGAGATAAGCCTGTTATCCCTATGGTAACTTTTATCCGATGAGCGATGGCCCTTCCATGCAGAACCACCGGATCACTATATCCTGCTTTCGCACCTGCTCGACTTGTAGGTCTCGCAGTCAAGCTCCCTTTTGCTATTGCACTCAACGGTTGATTTCCGACCAACCTGAGGGAACCTTTGAACGCCTCCGTTACGCTTTAGGAGGCGACCGCCCCAGTCAAACTGCCTACCAGAAACTGTCCACTGCCCTGTTATTAGAGGGCACAGTGTTAGAACTCAAATTATCACAGAGTGGTATCTCAACGATGACTCCTCAAAAACTGACGTCTTTGATTCTTTGTCTCCCACCTATACTGCACAATGAGAACCCGAATTCAATTTCAAGCTACAGTAAAGCTCAATAGGGTCTTTCTGTCCTGGTATACGTAATCCGTATCTTCACGGATAATCCAATTTCGCCGAGCCTCTCGCCGAGACAGCGCCCAAATCGTTACGCCATTCGTGCGGGTCAGAACTTACCTGACAAGGAATTTCGCTACCTTAGGACCGTTATAGTTACGGCCGCCGTTCATCGGGGCTTAGCTTCGGAGCTTCGTCTTACGACTAACCCTTCCGCGTAACCTTCCGACACCGGGCAGGCGTCAGCCCCTATACATCGTCTTGATCGACTTAGCAGAGACCTGTGTTTTTGGTAAACAGTCGCTTGGGCCTATTCACTGCGACCCTATCACGCTTCACGGGCAAGCCGTTTCACGCTACCAGGGTACCTCTTCTCCCGAAGTTACGAGGTGATTTTGCCGAGTTCCTTAGCGAGAGTTGTCTCGCGCACCTTGGTATTTTCTACCAACCTACCTGTGGCGGTTTACGGTACGGATACCTGATAATCTCGATTGCGAAGTTTTTCTTGGCAGTGTGAAATCAACACCTTCGAGTCCGTAGACTCTCCTCATAACGCCTTACTTTATAACGCCCGGGCGGATTTTCCTACCCGAACTAGCTACACGCTTAAACAGCCACATCCAATCGGCTGCGTGTCTATCCTCCTGCGTCCCTCCGCATCTGATAACGAATACCAGATAGTACAGGAATATCAACCTGTCGTCCATCGCCTACGCCTTTCGGCCTGAGCTTAGGTTCCGACTAACCCCACGCGGACGAGCCTGCCGTGGGAAACCTTAGGTTTACGGTGCATTGGATTCTCACCAATGTTTTCGCTACTTATGCCGACATTCTCACTTCTGTTTCGTCCACAAGTCCTTTCGATCTTGCTTCATCCTACAACAGAACGCTCCCCTACCCATATAGTAAACTATATGACGCAGTTTCGGTTACATGCTTGAGTCCCGGTGTATTTTCGGCGCGGAGACGCTTGACCAGTGAGCTATTACGCACTCTTTCAAGGGGTGGCTGCTTCTAAGCCAACCTCCTGGTTGTCACTGCATCTCTACCTCCTTAACCACTTAGCATGTATTAGGGACCTTAACTGGCGTTCTGGGCTGTTTCCCTCTTGGCCACGGATCTTATCACTCGTAGCCTCACTGCTGGACAGTAACATTACCGGCATTCGGAGTTTGACATTGTTTGGTACAACATTTCGTCGCCCGCACAAAACCAGTGCTCTACCTCCGGTAAGATAAATCCAACGCTGTGCCTAAACGCATTTCGGGGAGAACCAGCTAGCTCTTGGTTCGATTGGCATTTCACCCCTAACCTCAACTCATCCACCGATTTTTCAACATCGGTTGGTTCGGACCTCCACGTAGTGTTACCTACGCTTCATCCTGGTCAAGGTTAGATCACCAAGGTTCGGGTCTATCTCATGTTACTTAACGCTCTATTCAAACTCGCTTTCGCTATGGCTCCGGATATTAACTCCTTAACCTTGCAACATAAGATAACTCGCCGGCTCATTCTTCAACAGGCACGCCATCACACTATTAATAGTGCTCTGACTGATTGTAAGCTAACGGTTTCAGGGTCTATTTCACTCAGCTTCTCACTGTTCTTTTCGCCTTTCCATCACTGTACTCGTTCACTATCGGTCACTGACTAGTATTTAGCCTTACCGGATGGTCCCGGCAGATTCAGACAGGGTTTCACGTGCCCCGCCTTACTCGAGATACTTACAAGAGATTATTTAATTTCGCTTAAGGGGCTATTACCCGCTATGGCTCGACTTCCCAGTCGGATTTAGCTATTAAATAATTTTGTAACTCTTTGTATAAACTGCAATTTATACGGTAAGTCTCACAACCTCATATGCACAACGCTTGCAGGCTATCACGTACATACGATTTAGGCTCTTCCAATTTCGCTCGCCGCTACTTTCGGAATCATTCATTTATTTTCTTTTCGTCCTGTTACTAAGATGTTTCAGTTCACAGGCTTTCCTTCTCACAGACTATTGATTCATCTGTGGATTGTAAGGTTTTAACCTTACAGGGTTTCCCCATTCGGAATCCTACGGATCAATACTTTTTAGCAATTCCCCGTAGATTATCGCAGCTTTACGCGTCCTTCATCGGCTGTCAGTACCAAGGCATCCTCCATTAGCTCTTTGTAGCTTTACCTAGTACTTGCTATCACATTTCTGTGATTGCAGTATTTGGAATCATTGATGATTACGTATTTTTTACATTTGATAACAGTTGTTATTTAATGTTTATACGCTTATAATCTTATGCAATTTTCAATGTGCAATGAGTGTTCACACACTCAAAACAAAATAGTCTGAAAACAACTTTATTAATTCAGCCTCCATTATCTCTAAAATGATTTGCATAAAAGGAGATAACTTCAACAGCTTCGACCTTGGGATGGAGGCATATTTTAAAATGCTAAAGCATTACCTCAATCTCCCTAGAAAGGAGGTGATCCAGCCACACCTTCCGGTACGGCTACCTTGTTACGACTTCACCCCAGTCACCAACCCTGCCTTAGGACGCTGCTTCCTTACGGTTAGCTCACGTACTTCGGGCGTGGTCGACTTCCATGGTGTGACGGGCGGTGTGTACAAGACCCGGGAACGTATTCAACGCAGCGTGCTGATCTGCGTTTACTAGCGATTCCGACTTCATGCACTCGAGTTGCAGAGTGCAATCCGAACTGAGACCGGCTTTTAGAGATTTGCTCACTCTCGCAAGTTGGCTGCTCGTTGTACCGGCCATTGTAACACGTGTGTAGCCCAGAGCATAAGGGGCATGATGATTTGACGTCGTCCACACCTTCCTCCGGTTTATCACCGGCAGTCTTGTTAGAGAGCTATGCATCAGTAAACCGATACACGCAACTAACAACGTGGGTTGCGCTCGTTGCGGGACTTAACCCAACATCTCACGACACGAGCTGACGACAACCGTGCACCACCTGTCTTGACGCTCTCCGAAGAGCACCCCGAGCTTTCACTCAGGTTCGTCAGATGTCAAGCCCTGGTAAGGTTCTTCGCGTTGCTTCGAATTAAACCACATGTTCCACCGCTTGTGCGGGTCCCCGTCAATTCCTTTGAGTTTCACACTTGCGTGCGTACTCCCCAGGCGGGATACTTAACGCGTTGGCTGCGGCACTGCAGGGGTCGATACCCGCAACACCTAGTATCCATCGTTTACGGCCGGGACTACTGGGGTATCTAATCCCATTTGCTACCCCGGCTTTCGTTCCTCAGTGTCAATTACGGCCCAGTAAAGCGCTTACGCCACCGATGTTCCTCCTGATATCTACGCATTTCACCGCTACACCAGGAATTCCCTTTACCTCTACCGCATTCTAGTTTGCCAGTATCCAGTGCCGAACAGAAGTTGAGCTTCTGCATTTAACACCAGACTTAACATACCACCTACGAACTCTTTACGCCCAATGATTCCGGACAACGCTTGCACCCCCCGTATTACCGCGGCTGCTGGCACGGAGTTAGCCGGTGCTTCCTCTGTGGGTACCGTCAAGATTCGTCCCCACTGACAGATTTTTACACCCCGAAGGGCTTCATCAATCACGCGGCGTTGCTGCGTCAGGCTTTCGCCCATTGCGCAAAATTCCCTACTGCTGCCTCCCGTAGGAGTATGGGCCGTGTCTCAGTCCCATTGTGGCTGATCATCCTCTCAAACCAGCTACTGATCGTCGCCTTGGTGGTCCATTACACCTCCAACTAGCTAATCAGATGCAGGCTCATCTTTAAGCACCGGAGTTTTCAAGATTAGCATTTCAGCTAAGCTCATATGGGGTATTAGCAATCGTTTCCAACTGTTGTCCCCCGCTTAAAGGCAGATTCCCTACATATTACTCACCCGTCCGCCACTTTCCACTGACCGAAGTCAGCTTCTCGTTCGACTTGCATGTATGAAGCACGCCGCCAGCGTTCGTCCTGAGCCAGGATCAAACTCTCCATTGTCAGAAAGTTTATTCGATCGTCATATCGCTATGACGTTTGACTCATTTCGTTTGCAAACTTTCGTTTGCGCTGTCCTTATCATTTTCTTTGAATTAACAAAGTTATTCGTCTTCAGCTATTCTGTTTTCAATGTGCTGAGCCTCACCTTTATTTTAATTTTGCTATTCACAAAATCTTTCTTTGGGGTTTTGGCTAGTTTAGCGATCTCATTTCCGACCGCAATTTTTATCTTACTACTTAAATTTTTCTTGTCAACTACTTTTTTAAAGTTTGTTAAGAATTTATTTTTTTCTTTAAGTTTTAAGGTTCGCTGTGCACTGAGCACGTCTTTGATTGTAGACAAAAGAAAATTAAAAATCAATATCTTTTTCTTTGTTTTTTTCATAAAGTTTTCTATTTTTCGCCAAAATGCTGATATAGATTGAATTTTCAGAGTTTACATTTGTTAACATTTTTGTTTCTATACACTTTTACTTAAGTATACAGATGCATTTTCTTTAATAAAGTTCCAACTTTTTTTATTTTTTCATAAGAACGTATGACGTTAAAACAAAAAAAATATAATATACTACTATCAGGAAACTGTATTTTAAACAGAGATAGGAGATAAAATCATGATTAAAACATTTAAAATTCTTGCATTTTCACTCTTTTTGACTTTAGCATGCTCAACAGTGGCTCTTGCGGACGGCAATGCATTCACTCCGCTGAATTTTGACAATGCAAGCTACAATGACCCTTCTGTCAGAACAAGTGCAACATCAACAACTTCTTCTTCATCACCAACACTTACAGGCAATGCTGTTACGCAAGAAGTTACCGGAAGCTCCGACATGCAGGATGCAATTTTAAAACTTGATAATGCGCAGGTTGATGTTAGAAATGATCTGCTAAATATAAAAGCAAAATATGCTGATATTGATGCACAATATAAAACAATTAAAAATGAAAGAAAAGCTGTTAACAAACAGCTGAAAGCAACTGAAAAAAGAATTAAACAGATTGAAAAAGCAAAAGAAAAAATCAGAAAAAACATGATTTAAAAAAGCATGCTTTATTAATTAAAAGGACTTGTCATGGACAAGTCCTTTTTGTATTTATTTTTTGAGAAGAGTTTTAAACGGTTCAATAAGCATGTCCGCTTTTGCCCTCAATGCATCTATATATAGATGAAGGGATTTTGTTCCTGTTGAAGCCTTTTCAGCCTCATACACATCTTTTCCAAGCTGGGTCAAAGAACCATTTTTATTCATTAACATTGTTTTTCCAAAATTTGTTCTGGTATTTAATGTATTAACAAGTTGTTTCAAAGGAATTCCCAATTCCTTTGCTGCGCGTACTCCAATTGTTGGCATAATTAGCTTCCTTTCTTTATTTTTTACTACTGAAACCTGCAGACTTACTCTTTTATAAAAAAATAAAGCCGGAAAATATTGACACGACCGCATCGCATCATATCATATCGTAGATTATATAAGGGTTTCGGGCGTTTTTAAATTCATCTTTACATTTTGTTACATTTGCACATTATCCTTTTTGTCCATCTGTCATTCTAAAGAAGCGCAGTGACCGAAGAATCTCCATGAGATTTTTGTTTCGTCCTGCGCGGACGGCGATCGCTTTGATGGCAAAACGACGGAAACCAGCCGCACGCTGCGTTCGCTAATAATTTGCAAGACTCGGCATTTGGGCGGGTAAACTCGCTGCGCTCGGACAATACCCGCCTTTGAGGTTTGCCTTGTCTGCAATTATTGTTCGCTCCGCTATCGCGGCATTTTGTTTTTTATTATTCATGTCATTCTTAGCACTCTGTCGAACAAAACGATTAAGTATCGTTTTGTAAGAGGATGAAGAATCTCCTTGCTTTTTAATGTCATCCTTCGCCTCCGGCTCAGGATGACAAGAAATCCTTTCAACCATTCACCCCTTCAACTTTTCAACAACCATACTCACCCTTCACGCTTCACTTTTTCGTCTTTAGTTATTCACGTTATATATTCTTATATAGTTCCAGTAGGATCTGAAAACTTTTTTGACGTAAGTTTTGGTTTCTTCATAGGGGATTTGTTCCACAAAGCTGTCTGTATCATCATACATAAGCGACTGTTTCCACCTTGTGACAGAACCTATTCCGCCGTTATAGGATGCAACAGCCGAGATATCATGACCTGAAAGCATGCCTTTTATATATGCATAATAATAATTGCCGAGTTTTATGTTGGATTCTGCGTTAAAAAGATCATAACTGCCGAGATGTTTTATTCTGGCGATTTCTTCTGCAGTTGAAGGCATGAGCTGCATCAGCCCCTTTGCTCCTGCAAAGCTTGCGGCTTCCGGATTAAAATAACTTTCCTCTCTTGCGATTGAAAGCATTAGCGGGGGATTGTTTCCTGTAATATCTGCGTAATCTTCTATTGTTTCATAATAGTGGAGAGGATAAACCAGACGCCACCTTAAATCATACTTATCAGGCTTCTTTTCAAGTTTATCCATAGCATTGCGAGCTACAAGCATTGAATGAGGATAATCACCTTGCTTAAATAAAATCCAGCTCTTTACAAAGTTGTCGCTTCCTGCAATTTCATCAATTATTTCATAATCTTCCAGTTCAACCAACTTTTTAATTACTGGATTTTTTAATTCATAAGGGTATTCAACCGGAAGAGGTTTTATTTTATTTGTTATAATGGCATGCTGCTGATGGTTAAGCCTTAAATAAGCCCGATATGCATAATATGTGTCAGGGAAACTTGTTATGACACTTTTATACATGCCCATATATGCACTGTAATCTCTAGTTCTTTCAAAAATTTTGCCCATCCAGAACATGATCATGGGTGCAGCTTCATCATCTCTGTATTTTTCAAGATAATCAAGCCCTATCTTTTTTGCCCCTTCAAAATCTTTTTGCTCATATGTACCCATAAATATCTCTGACAAAGCTTTCTCGGCATATTTGCTGTCAGGATATTCCACATAAAAATTTTTAAAACATTTTGTCTTATCATATCCGCTCAAATAATCACATTTTAAAATATTTGCATAATCGTCAACTTTACCTGAAACATGTGCAACAAAATAGTTTGCTATATCCAATTTGGGGCTGCTGCTCAGGCTCAAATACAAATTCATTGCATCAATTAATTTGTCCTTAGAAACATATGATTGATATTGCTCAAATCCTTTTTGAAGCATGCTTAAGGCTTCATCTTTATGCCCTGTTACATTAAGAACTTTAGCTTTCAAGACCCATGCTTCGTAATCATTAGTATTTTGCAGCATATCCTTTACTCTGGGATATTCACCCAGTTCATAAAGAGATTCTGCCATCAACAGATAATCATCAGATGAAATTGTTTTATCTATTGCAAGCCAGTTATCAATAACATTCGGTGCAAGTCTGCCTTTAGGAGCGTTTTCAAGATAGTGCCTAAAATAATTTTCAACATCCTGCTTGGCAGAAAGCGGGAAAATAGCATTTTCTCCTTGTGTGTATTCTTTCATCAAAATAAGCCCCAGATAATATTCCGAAGCTATTGCATAATCTGACCCCGGTGCATCATTCATCAATTGTTTAAAACATTTTGAAGCATGCTTTAAATCATTATTTTCTAAAAATATTTGCGCTGCTAAATACTTAGCACGAGGACTGAGCGGATTCTTTGCATAATGTGAATATAATGCTTTATATTTCCTTAATGCTGATTCTTTATCATCAACAGCAGCAGCGCATTCGGCCTGATGATATAATGCGGCCGGTTTTAACTCTGACATTGCTGATATTCTTGAAAATAAATAATAAGCATTTGAATAATCTTCCTTGTTATAATCAGCAAGAGCATCCTTGTATATTAACATTGTCTTGTGGGGTGTTTGATAAAGCTTGCTGAATAACATTCCACCTGCAAAACAAATAATAACAAGCGAAATACCTGCAATTACTTTTTCTTTCATCTTTAAATTAATCATATAATATATATGTTATCAGATTTTTGTTTAAACTAAAAATTTTTCAAAAAAAGTTACATTTAACATAATAAAATATTTTATAATATAATAAAAAAAGAAACCCGAAACTGTCTTAAGTAAACAAGAGGAGTAATGATGTACGGAATTATATTGGCAGGAGGATCAGGAAGCAGGCTTTGGCCTTTATCCAGAGAACTTTGTCCGAAACAGCTTTTGAATATTACAGGAGAAAAAAGCCTTCTTCAGGCTACTTTTGAAAGACTTCAGCATCTGATGCCTGATGAAAATATTTTAAATATTACAAACACCAAACATCTTGCAAATGTAAGAATGCAATTAAAAGATTATTATGCTGCTCCTCTTATTTTGTCGGAACCTGTATCAAAAAATACAGCACCTGCAGCTGCTGTTTCTGTCAAATATATTTGTGAAAACAAAAATTCAAATGATATTATTCTTGTTGTACCTTCTGACCATTTAATCCATGATATACAGAAGTTCACCGAGGCAATAGAAAAAGGGAAACAACTTGCAGAACAAGGATTTGTCGTAACTTTCGGGGTTGAACCATCCTATTGTGAAACAGGATTCGGGTATATAAAAACATCGGAAAAAATTGACGATGGATTTAAAGTCGAAAAATTTGTAGAGAAACCTGATTCTGCAACTGCGCAAAAGTATCTTCAGGATAAAACAATGTTCTGGAACAGCGGAATTTTTATGTTCAAACCTTCTGTATTTTTTAATGAGTTAAAAGAGCATGCTCCTGAAATCTTTGAAATTATTGAAAAAATTGATTTTAAAAATTCAGAAGAAATCCCTTTTGTTGAGTTTGACAAAATGCCGAATATTTCACTTGATTACGCCCTGATGGAAAAGTCGGACAATCTTGTGATGATAAAACTTGAAAGCGACTGGAAGGATGTCGGAAGCTGGGATGCTATTTATGACATCAGCCGGAAGGATAAAGACGGAAATGTTTTTGTAGGGCATGTTTTGGATGAAGACTCAAAAAATTCTCTTGTGTATTCATCTTCAAAACTTGTTGCGACAATAGGGCTTGAGGATGTTGTTCTTGTCGAAACGGAAGATGCAATCTTAGCATGCAGCAAAGACAAAACCCAGGATGTAAAACATATTTATGAAACCCTGAAGCAGCAAAACGACAACACACATCTTGTTCATAAAACAGTTTATCGGCCGTGGGGATTTTACACTGTTATTGCACAGGGAGAAGGATTTTTGACAAAAATTATCCATGTAAATCCCAAACAAAGACTTTCTCTTCAATCACACAACCACAGAAGCGAGCACTGGGTAGTATTAAACGGAACAGCGATAGTTGTATTAGATTCAAAAGAACTTATTTTAAATTCCGGACACAGCATCGACATCCCTGTCAAAGCAATTCATTCACTTCAAAACCCTTATGATGAAGCGGTAGAAGTTATAGAAGTTCAAAAAGGCAACCCGCTCGTGGAAGAAGATATCATCAGATACGAAGATATTTACGGAAGAGCTTAATTAAACCTACCGCCAGGGATAATCTTTTTTAAACTGCCAGCCATCATAAACAAATATTGCAAAACATGGATTTGGAGTTCCTGATTGATATGTAAAATTTTTACATTCATCAATATATTGTTGCCGTTTAACTGAATCAGTAATCTCTGACAACTCCGGCACAACTAGAGTTTTATTTCCCCTCCAGTAGAGTTCAGCAATATCAAATATGTCAGTTCCTACAACATTTGGCCCGCCTTCACAGTTCAAATCCGCAGTAAATACAAAAAACTGGTTGTTTGCCCATAAGTATATACACATTCCATCAGGACTTTTAACTTGTACTTTTGCGTCCGACTTAAATGTTGTTGGAACATGGTTGAAATTATAAAACTCATAGGTTCTATCATCTCTAATAGATATTGTAATATCAAAATTCAAATATGGAGAATAATACGTATTATAAAATTTCATAATACGATCCTGATTTGTATTATTGTGCTCACCCTCATGCGCCATAGGATAAACCCAGTATTCTGACTCACCATTTTCTTCTTCAGACATATAGTATGCATTCATAAGAATTGCATATATTTTTTTCAACTGGGTTGTAGCAACAACTTTTTTGTACTTGCCGAGAAGTATCGGAAACGTCATTGCCGCAACCACACCGATTATACCAAGTGTAATCAACACCTCTGCAAGGGTAAATCCTTTTAAAAACCATTGAGGAGCGTTATTTGCGGGTGCCCCCCCCCCCCTTAAATCCTTGTCCTGTCATTATTTCAAGCTCCTTATCCTTTATGATTTCATAATATCATTCATATTGAATTTTTGCAAGATTTATTTTTATTACCTTTCGAAACAAAAGCATTAAAGCCCGATTTTTTCATTCAGCTTCAATACATTTATTAGTTCTAAAACTGATAAAATTTCATTGAACAACTCAGTAAAGGTATTGCTATCCGTTTCTTTATATAAATTAGCCATCTGGAACAAATCACGGCCGGCGTCTATTGCAATTGTTATTTTTCCATCCTTAAAGGCTGCCCTTATGTATTTTGCCCTGAATGCAACTTTCATGTTCTTAAATCTTTCTATAAAGGCGGTAGTCAAAACATATCTTGCTTCTATTTGATTAGTTGAGTAAATTTTGTATTTTTCCATAAATTCAGGATCTTCCAGCTTTACCTCTTCAAATTTTGAATGATCAAACTTTATACAATTGCTTGTTTTGGCTCTTTCAAGAATAAATGTATGACCTTCGAAATTTTTGTTCATATCAAACTCAATAAATACCCCTCTAAATCCCGGCTGCGAAAAATACTTAAACAAACCAAACAATGGATATATCAAAACAAAAGCCATCACAATAATTGCCGTAACAGCTTCATTGTGGTGCCAAAACTTTTCGAGTAATAAAGCAATTCCAATAACCGGCCATACTATTATCAGAAAAACGGCACACCCGCATCCGATTGCAACCGGTGCCATTAACAGAGTCTTAAAAATACATTGCAAAGAATTTTTGCTGGTATCAACTTCCTGAATAAGAAACTTAACTCCTCTGTATGAACCTGTAAACTTATCCCCGTAAGCAGCAATAAAAAACGGATTCATAATATGCTGTTCACGGTATTTATTCAAATCTTCATATCTGTTCGTACGAGCACTGTCCTGCCATTTTAAATCTCCGAATATGCCTGCAAATTCCTGCATAAACTTATCTTTAAAATCATCTTCCCCGTTTATATCAAAAACTTCGTTGCCGCTTGCATTCTTACGATAGGTGAACAACGAGATTACAAATCCGATTGCAATAAGACTGAAAGCTGCAACCACACCGACATAAACACCATCTACATTAAGATTACCAAATGAGAAACAGGCAACACCTGAAACCATAAACATTGCAGCTATTGTTCCAATTCGCTTCCGCCCCCGTTGTTTATTCATCCAGCCAATATTTGGCTTAACTTTCTTAAAATAAAAATCTTTCAATTCTGCCCGCATTTGTGCAACAGTTTTTTCTTCCATACCAACCTCAATATTTTGGAATTACATCTTTTAGATTACCATAATATCCGCTTTCCAGCAAGTCAAAGAACCTTTCGGAAGTATAAGGAGCAAGTGCCTCCACCCAGTCTCTATCAAGATAAAGCCCTTCCACAAACCTTGCAAAAAGTTCGGTCGGACGTTTGTAGTATTTGTTCATTCTGTTTATTCTTGCGGAAATTCTCGACTGTTTTTTTGTACAGGATTTGAGCCTTATGTATGCGGCAAACGCTTCCGGCATATCAGGGAAGCATTCTTCAATCGTGTTTATGGTATAAAGTTTCGGCACTAATCCCAAAAAACCGCCCATAACTTTTACCCTGTCATACTTCAACAGATACCTTGCATCAGAACGCTTGATGTATTTGTCAAATTCCTTAAACTTCTTGGAGCGCTGAAATTTCGGATAAGATTTTTTAATAATTTTGTCATATTCGCTGATTTTTTGGCGCATTCTGTCTTTGTGTTCGTAAAGTTTTACGCAGAGTGAATTTTCATCAACAAAATTAGTAACTTTAAAAAGTTCCGCCTCTATCAGGGGGCTGTCTGATTTAAAAAGAACCTGAAAACTTCCGCCGTTTTTGTGCATATCAGGTTCAAGCTGATAGTGAATGTAATGCGCAAACTCATGCATCATTGTCGGAATAACTTTACACTCGGGGGTGTCTTTAGAAATATCAATTCGGTTTTTAAGGAAAAAACCGTGATGCCCGCGGGCTTTTGTTGTTGTATGAACCTCAATCCCGAGTGTTCTTAAATACTTTACAAAGGTCTTCTTATCCATAACATTATTATAATACAAGATTTGGTAAAGTATTAAAAAAGAAAACTTATAGCAAATTCCACAGATACTTTTAAAAGTCCGTCATTCTGAGGGCTTTGCCCGAAGAATCTTTTTATATTTAGATACTTCGCTAACGCTCAGTATGACGTTGTTTTGAAAAATATTGTAGATTTTGCTATATAAGTCCCTAAAAAAGACGGCCGGAATATCCGACCGCCTTTTCGTTTAGTTTTAATCTCTTGGTGCTACACGGCAGCAAGCTGTTTTGCTTTTTCTTTAGCTTCCACAACTGCCTGAGCCGCTGCAAGTCTTGCCTGCGGAATTCTGAACGGCGAGCATGATACATAATCAAGTCCGATTTGATGAGAGAACTTGACTGAATCAGGATCCCCGCCGTGTTCACCGCAAACACCGCCGACAAGTTTCGGATTAACCGGTTTGCCTTTAGCCATAGACATTTCGATAAGCTGACCCACACCTTTTGTATCGAGAGTTTCAAACGGGTTTGCCGGAAGAATTTTCTGTTCAACATAGCGTTTGAGGAATTTTCCTTCAGCGTCATCTCGAGAAAATCCGAATGTCATCTGTGTCAGGTCGTTTGTACCGAACGAGAAGAATTCTGCGTATTCTGCAATTTCGTCAGCGGTCAAAGCTGCACGAGGAATTTCAATCATTGTTCCGAATTTGTAGTCAACCTTGATGCCTTTTTCTTCCATTACATCTTTTGCGACTCTGATAAGGATATCTCTTGCAACTTTAAGTTCATTGACATGACCGATAAGCGGAACCATAATCCATGGTTTAACATCAATTCCTTCTTTTTTAACATCACATGCAGCTTCAAATATTGCTCTTACCTGCATTTCGTTAATTTCAGGATAAGTAAGTCCCAAACGGCATCCTCTCAAGCCCATCATCGGGTTAGATTCTGACAAACCTTCTACTATATGGAGAAGATTTTCTTTTTCTTTGTAATCTTTACCCTGAGCTTTTAAAGTTGCAACTTCTTCAATTAAATCTTCCTTGTTCGGGAGGAATTCATGAAGCGGCGGGTCTAACAATCTGATTGTCATCGGTTTTGGCCCGAGAGCCTTGAACATTGCATGGAAATCAGAATATTGCATAGGAAGAAGTTTGTCCAAAGCTTCTTTTCTTGCTTCGGGAGTTCCTGCAATAATCATTTTCTGAACCCATGGAAGTCTTTCAGGATCCATAAACATGTGTTCTGTTCTGCAAAGTCCGACACCTTCAGCACCGAATTTCAATGCGTTTTCAATATCTTTTGGAGTATCGGCATTGGCTTCAACTTTCATCTGCTTGATTTCGTTAACCCATGAGAAGAATTTATTCCAGTTGTCATCAATTTTTGCTTCTACGAGTTTAACTGCACCTGCCATAACAATACCTTTACCGCCGTCAAGAGAGATAATGTCATTTTTATGGTAAACAGTTCCGTCGCTGCCAGTCAATGTTTCATTTGCAAGGTCGATTTTCAAATCTTCGCATCCTGAAACGCAGGGTTTGCCCATACCTTTTGCAACAACTGCTGCGTGAGAAGTTGCACCGCCTCTGAGTGTCAGAACACCTTGAGCAACAGCCATTCCGTGAATATCATCCGGACATGTTTCAACACGTACAAGAATAACTTTTTCACCTGCTGAACCTCTTTGGGCGGCTTCTTCCGTATCAAATACGATTTTACCGACAGCTGCACCCGGAGATGCGTTTACACCGTGTGCAATCTTATGGGATTCTTTAACTGCTGCTTCGTCAAAACAAGGAAGAAGAATTTGATTAACTGTATAAGGATCAACAAGCTGAATTGCTCTTTCTTTTGTAATAATTCCTTCTTCTTCCATTTCAACGGCAATTCTGACAGCTGCTGCGGCTGTTCTTTTGCCGTTACGGGTTTGAAGAATCCAGAGTTTGCCTTTTTCAATTGTGAATTCCATATCCTGAACATCTTTGTAACCGTTTTCAAGTTTTTTAGCGATGTCAACATACTGTTTGTACAAGTCAGGCATTTCATTTGCAAGTTCTGAAATTTCTTTCGGAGTTCTGATACCTGCAACAACGTCTTCGCCCTGAGCGTTTGTAAGATATTCGCCGTAGAATTTGTTTTCGCCGGTTGCGGGGTTACGGGTGAATGAAACACCTGTAGCACAATCGTCACCCATGTTTCCGAATACCATTGTCTGAACGTTTACGGCTGTTCCGTAATTGTGGTCAATTTTGTTCATGTTTCTGTAAGCAACGGCTCTTGGAATATTCCATGATCTGAATACCGCTTCAATTGCTTCTTCAAGCTGAACATAAGGATCCTGCGGAAATTCTTTGCCTGTCACTTCTTTAATAACATTTTTGTAAATAGGAATCAAAGATTTCCATCCGTCAGCAGAAACTTGTGTATCTTCTTTTACGCCTTCTCTTTCTTTAACTTTTTCAACTTCAGATTCGAAGTATTTTTGTCTGTCCATGTCCCATGCAACAGAGCCGAACATTGTTAAGAAACGGCGGTAACTGTCATAGCAGAATCTCGGATTGTTAGTTAATCTGATCATTGCTTCAACAGTATCATCATTCATACCGAGGTTAAGAATAGTTTCCATCATGCCGGGCATTGAAAGTCTTGCGCCGGAACGAACTGATACCAACAACGGATTTGTTGTGTCACCGAATTTTTTTCCGGTTTGTTCTTCAACATCCTTGAGTGCAGCCTTAACCTCATCCATCAAGCCTGCAGGCATTTTGTTTCCGTGATTGATATAATCCATACAGGTTTCTGTAGTGATTGTCAATCCAGGAGGAACAGGTAACCCCAAATTGGTCATTTCAGCAAGGTTTGCGCCTTTTCCGCCTAAAAGGTTGCGCATATTAGCGTTGCCCTCTCTGAAAAGCCATACGCGTTTTTCGCTCATAGTTTTTCTCCTTAAATTAAATAAACTGTACCAAACACTTTTTCTTATGATATCACGAAAAAATTATTTACAATACTTTATATTCAGTAAAAACGTAATATATTTGTCCCCGTATTTTTTTTGCTTCAAAATTTCTAAATCCCCGAAATCAACTTCCGTTACGTGCTCTAATATAATAATATTGTGCGCGATATTTTTAACAGCGTCAAGACTTTGCTCATAAATCCCCGAATAATACGGCGGGTCAATGTAAATTACATCAAATTTTTTATCCAACTTTTGTACAATATTTAAAGAATCTCCCTGCATAAGTTCAGGAGAAGGATTGAATTTTTTATAATTGTTTTTTATCACACTGATTACTTTCGGATGTTTTTCTATAGCGACAGCTGTTTCAAATCCTCTTGAAAGAGCCTCCAGTGCCATAATTCCGGATCCCGAGAACATATCAAGAAAAGATTTGCCGTTGAAATCCGTCAAGGATTGCAAAGTGTTAAACACAGCCATCCGCACCTTAGAAAGTGTCGGACGGGTAATTTTTTCATCCGGAGCCGCTATTTTTTGACCTTTAAAAATTCCTGCCGTTATATTCATACGGGTATTTTACAACGAACAAACTTTGGTGTATAATAAGGCTTGAACAAAGACTGCCGGAAAGCAGGAAGCTTGTTTATCGCATCCTATTTACAAAACCGGCAAAAGGGAGCTTGATGAACGAAAATTTTAATAACAAAACAGAAGTTATAGTCGTCGGAGGAGGACCGGCAGGGATTTCGTGCGCAATAACAATTGCCCGTGCAGGACATGAAGTTGTTTTGATAGAAAGAGGAAGCTTTGCCGGAAGCAAAAATGTCTTCGGAGGTGCGATTTACGCACAGCCTACACGCAAAATTTTCCCGAACTTTGAAAAAGAAGCTCCGATTGAAAGATTGAACATTGAACATAAATTCGCAATTCTCGGCGAAGATGATTCTACCGTAATTTCTTACAGGCACAAAGATTTGCAAAACCCGAGCTACTCTGTGATTAGAGGCAAATTTGACAGATGGATGGCGGAAGAAGCAAAAAAAGAAGGAGTTATCATTGTAGAAGAAACCGTTGTCAGAGAGCTTATTATTGAAAATGAAAAAGTTGTCGGGGTGAAAACCGAACTTGAAGAATATTATGCGGACATTGTTGTGCTTGCGGACGGGGTAAATTCTCTGCTTGCAAAACAAATCGGCTTCCGTGAAACAATTGAACCCAAAGACGTTGCCCTGAGCGTTAAAGAAGTAATCAAACTTGACAGAGAAAAAATTAACGAAAGATTTAACCTTAATGATGATGAGGGCTGTATATATGAGCTTTTCGGCGGACCTATGAAAGGCATGCTGGGGCTTGGATTTATTTACACAAATGAAAATTCAATCAGTATCGGGCTTGGGGTCGGGCTTGATGCTTTATGTGAAAATAATTTGAAACCATATGAGCTTTTAGACCGTTTAAAACAGCACCCCTCAATTGCGCCGTTAATAAAGGACGGTGAACTGCTTGAATATTCCGCACACCTTATTCCGGAAGGCGGCTACAAAAAAATTCCGACACTTTCAGGAGCCGGAGTTATGATTGTTGGTGATGCTGCAATGCTTGTAAATAATCTTCACTGGGAAGGAACAAACCTTGCAATGATTAGCGGAAAAATCGCCGGCGAAACTGCCCTCACAGCTCTTGCAAAAGGGGATTTCAGCGAAAAAATGCTCTCTAAATATCAGCAGGAGCTTGAAAAATCCTTCATCATGAAAGATTTGAAAGCTTATCGAAATCTTATGGACGAAGCACACAACAGAAGCGACTCATTTATGGGATATTATCTTGAGCAGGTCAACGGATTTTTTAATATGTTTACAACCGTTGACAGTATCCCGAAGCGCACGAAATTCCGCAAGTTTATTTTTGACTTTGTCAAAAAAAGAAATATAATAGAATTATTCAAAGACGCAATCAGCGCTTTCAAACTTTTCTGGAGTATTTTGATAAAATGACATTGGATGACAAATTATTTACAGTTAAATACAAACCTGATGAAGAATCGCATTTAAAACCGGATTTGGAAAAATGCAAAATGTGTTCTTCAAAAATCTGTACAACAATTTGTCCGGCTAAGGTTTATGAGTGGAATGACTGTGAGAACAACCTTACGGTGAATTTTGAAAATTGCCTTGAATGTGGAGCATGTCGGATTGCCTGCGAATTAAAATGCATAGAATGGGAATATCCAAAAGGCAACAAGGGCGTAACGTTTAAGAACGGCTAATTAAAAGTAAATATATAGTAAGACTTTACATAAAAAGGAGACATGGATTATGAAAGAAGAATACAGCAACCAACACCGCAGATGGTATGACAAAGACCCTGTACTTTCTCAAGCTGTAGAAACACTTGAACAAAGCGATGACGAAACACAAATCAAAATAGCTTTGAATTTGATTAAAATTATCATAGAACACAACATTGAAGATGAAAAATTTGAAGCGGTTGAAGATATTATTAATGCCGTCGGCTCAGGCCTTGATGACAACAGAAAAGGCCGCTGGTATGATATTGATTCAACCCTCAGAACAGCTATGAACATGCTTCAAAACTGTCCGCCTGCAACCCAGCATCTGATTGCAAAAGAAATGGCAAAAATGGTTGTGGATAAGATTAAAACCAATGAAGATGACCAAGCAGAAACCGAAGAATAAATTTTCAATTTTATTTTTATAAAAATGCAGGATTAAAAATCCTGCATTTTTTTCATTTTAAATATTCAGTTCAATTAATTTTTAAAATAGTCACAGATTAAAGTCTTTTTACGCGGAATTAAGGACTTAACCCTTTTTACAAATGAATTTTGTTCCAGTTTTTCAAGTTCTTTTTTCAGGATTGCTTTCTCTAAAACGACTTTGTTGTAAAGTTCCGAGCATACTGAACTTTTATCTATGTGCGCTTTTAATTTCGACAATTGAACTTCTTTTTCTTTAATGGTTTTAATTAGTTCTTTCTTCACTTTTTAAAGACCTCTTGAACTTTACCATATAAGAATAATATCAATCCTGATATTTTAAATCGACTTTTTAGTTGATTTAAGACTACACCGGCAATAAATCATACTCATAGCCTATTTTTAAAGCCTTGATATTCAGCGGCAGAAGATTTTTTCTGTGCGGAGGCAAAACTTTGTCCAATGCCTCAATCAAATGCTCAAGAGAAACCATCTTGCTTGCTTTTGCAAGAATCCCGAGAGCCAGAATATTTGCCATTTTGATGTTGCCCAAGTCTTCTGCAAGCTTGGTTATAGGCGCAAACAGATAATTTATATCGGTTCGGCTCTTCAATTCCTTCACAAGCGAAGAATTTGCAATCATAACCCCGCCTTTTTTAATTTTCTTCAAAAATCTGTCAAATGAAGCCTGATTTAAAGCTACAATAAAATCCGTATTCAGTTTGTTTACGGCACTGACTTCCTCGTCACTTGCCACAACTTCGCAGTTAACGGTTCCGCCTCTCATCTCTGCGCCGTAGCTCGGATACCAGGTAACCTTTTTACCTGCAAGCATAAAAGCCGTTGCCAGGACTTCACCCGCAAGAAGAACCCCCTGACCGCCAAAACCTGCTATTATAAAATTTTTTTCCATCTTGATACCTCTTTACAATAATTATTCACTTATTCAGTCTGCCAAACCGTTATACATCAACGATTACTCGTTTTTAACTTTTCGATAACTCTGCAACTACAAACAATTTTATTCATTAACGCATTTTATGAGTTGTTCCGTCCGTAGTTACATCTTTGTAAACTCCCGGCACAAAAATTTTCATCATTTCATCTCTGACTCTGTCATGAGCCTGAGAAGGTGTCATTTTCCAGTTGGTCGGACAGGTTGAAAGTATTTCTACAAATCCGAATCCCAATCCTTGAAGCTGGACTTCAAAAGCTTTTTTAATAGCCTGTTTGGCTTTTCTGATATTAGCCACGCTGTCCAGAGAAACTCTTGCTGAATAAGCGGTTCCGTCACAAAGAGCAACGTGTTCCGCTATTTTAATCGGATAACCGTAATACTCAAGATTACGTCCCGTCGGAGAGGTTGTCGTAACCTGCCCCAAAAGGGTTGTCGGCCCCAACTGTCCGCCTGTCATACCGTAAGTTGTATTGTTTATGCAAATTGCACTGACGTTTTCCCCCCTCAAAGCGGCATGCAGACTTTCCGCAAGCCCGATTGAAGCAAAATCGCCGTCACCCTGATATGTAAATACAAACTTGTCAGGACAAGCTCTTTTAACACCTGTTGCTTCTGCTAATGCTCTTCCGTGTGGAGCTTCAATAGAATCAACATTCAAAAAATCATACAAGGTTACGGAACAACCGATTGATGCGACAAGAACTGATTTTTCTCTAAGCTCCAGTTCATCAAGGACTTCCGCAACAAGTCTGACTGCAACCCCGTGGTCACACCCGGGACAAAATGAATATTTTACATCTTCTCTTAAAGATTCCGGTATTTTAAAAACTTGTGTTGCCATTATATAAGCTCCTCAATTTGTGATAAAATTTCTTCCGGCACAGGAGGTGCACCGACAGGTTTATGAATAAGTTCTACTGGAACTTTTCCGTTTACCGCAAGCCTGATATCATTAATCATCTGCCCCATATTAACTTCAACAGAAATCATTTTCTTAGTCTTTGAAGCTAATTCGTTAAGCCTTGCGGACGGGAACGGATAAAGCGTAATCGGTCTGAAAAATCCTGCTTTAATTCCTTTTTCTCTGCACAATTTCATTGCGGTTTTAACGTTTCTTGAAGTGCTGCCAAAACTTACTAATATAACATCAGCGTCTTCGGTTCCTATTTCTTCCCATTCGGTTTCATTTTTCTCAATAGTTCTGTATTTTTCAAAAAGCTTTTCAAGGAACACACACTGATCATCCGCCAGGGGAGCATATGAACGAATAACCCTTCCGTCACGACCTTTCGCACCTGTCAAAGCCCATGATGAATTATCGACATCAGGATAAGGATAGTCCTTAAATTCAACAGGTTCCATCATCTGCCCGAGGAGCCCGTCAGCAAGAAGCACGGTCGGATTCCTGTATTTATGAGCAAGATAAAATGCTTTGTATGTCAAATCCACACATTCCTGAACAGTTGATGGCGCAAGGACTATAAGTTTGTAATCACCGTTGCCGCCACCTTTTGTCGCCTGAAAATAGTCCCCCTGTGACGGATAAATATTACCTAATCCAGGTCCACCTCTCATCACGCTTATCAAAACAACCGGAAGCTGATCTGATGTTGCATAAGTAAGTGCTTCCTGCATCAGGGACACTGCACAGCTTGAAGAAGAAGTCATAGCTTTAACACCGGTAGAACAGGCACCTATAACCATATTTATTGCGGCAAGTTCGCTTTCCGCAGAAACGTAAGCACGGTTCAATTCCTGCATTTTTCCGCTCATATATTCACCAATCTCACTCTGCGGAGTAATTGGGTATCCAAAATAGCATTTGCAACCGGCATTTATTGCTGCCTGAGCAATTGCATAGTTCCCCTTTGTCAATACTTTCTTTGTCGGAGTTTCTGTTATCATAATTTATCCTTTATATACCTCGGTAATAGCAAGATCCGGACATCTGGTGGCACACATAGCACATCCAAGACATTCATGATTAGGATCATCAAATTCAACAACCCTGTTTCCGAGGCTGTTTGTAGTATTACCTATTTTTATTAACTTTTTCGGGCATTCATTTATGCATAAATAGCATGCTTTGCACTTCTCACTATCAATTACTATACGGCTCATTGCTACCTCTTTTAAAAACATGTCTGCTTTTTATTATACCACCGAAAAACAAAACACGTATTCTATCTTTACAATTGTAATAATAAACGTTAATATTTTTGCTCTTGTATATATTATTCTGCTAAAATGTTACGGTAGGGATATGTAAAATTAAGGAAAATCATACATGACACAAACTGAGATTGATGAAATTTTAAATACAATAAAGTCCGAAAATGCAATGAACAGTGAAATGTACAATAATGCTCTGGCTGAAATTAACACAAAACTTGACGACATTGCAAACGACGGAATTACAACAGACCTGATCAACGGCAACTTAAAAGAGCTGGAAATATCACTTGAAAGCCGTCATCGTTTTATTGCCGAAAAATTTTCCGAACTCAGGGAAGCTTGTGAAAACCTTAATAACAATCAGGAACTTTTTACTAAAAATGCTGATTTTAAAATTATGTTTAATATCCTTAACGAACATATAGACAATTTTGCACAAGAAATAAACCAGCAAAAAAACTTTATTCAAGATCTTGAAACAAAACTTGATGACTTTAGAAATGACAACTCAAAAAAAGACGAAATCATTTCGAATGTTTCTGTTGTAAAAGAAGGTGTTGACGCTATAACAAGAGGTCTTGAAGCGTCTATTATGGACGTAAACTCCACACTTAGGGGAATAACCAAAACCCTTATGACAATGGATGTTACGGATCAGAATGACATCATAAAAAGAGAACTTGAGAATATCTATCTTGCCACAAACGCAATTCTCTCTTCGCTTGAAATTCTTGACCAGAAAAATGACGACATCGCAAAAAATCAAATATCAAAAGAGGATTTAGTAAGCCTTGCAGGCAAAATTGACAATTCTTTTGCTCTTGTATCAGAAAAAGTTGATACTCTGGACAAAAGTGAAAGAATTCTTTCTGAAATTGAAAGAAACCGAAATGAGCTTTTGTCTTTTAACGATAACATTTCAAAAGGGCTCTCTGACTATTTAAATTCAGTAAGAGATGTTTTAAGCAATTGCATAGAGGAAATTAAATCTGCTCAGACTCAAACATCAGAAGACGGCTTATACATCCCTCTGCAAAAACTTGAAAACCTTGAAAAACTTTCTGATGACATCAAAAAAATTGATACAACTGTTTCTGCTCAAAGTGAAAATTATTTAACTTTTATCAATGCAAAAATTAGTGAACTTGGCAATACTCTTGAAGCTTTTAAATCGGAAATTTCAGATGAAAACATAAAAACAAGTGATTCTTTCAACATAAAAATTCAAGAACTTTCCGATATTGTTAAACATTTTCCGGAAGTTTTGGAAAACAGATTTTTAAACCTGCAAGATAAAATTGACAGTAGCATTAAAACGATTGAATCTTTTGCGGAAGAAAGTAATATTAAATTAGGAAATACAATTTCTGATATTACAGATATCAAAACTGAAATTTCAACTGTTCTTGAAAGTATTAATGTACTAAGCACTAATCAAGACTTGTTTAGTGCACATATAGATGGAAAATTAGGAGAAATACTCCCTGAATTTCAGACAAATATCAATATTTTTGAAGAACATTTCGCAAAATTAAAACTTGATATTGAACATTCGAACCTTGAAAACCGTTCTGTATTTTCAGAAATTTTAGAACAGACTTCGGTTGATATAAAAAATTTGATTAACAGTATAACCGGCAACAATGCTACTGCTGATTCTATTCAGGAACTTTCTGACAGAATTGGTTCAATAACTGGTAACCTTATTGACATAAAAAATACTTTTACAGAAATTTCGGCAAAAAATGTAGAAAATATTTTGTCAGCCATAACGTCATCTGAAGGAAAACTTGACAATTTTTATAACGGAATTAATGAAACCTTTACATACAATCTTAACAATATGCAAGGTGCTTTAACTTCGGCTATAGCAGAAAACAACCAGCTTATTGAAGATTTAAACCGTCATTTTATGAGTTTATCCGAACAGAATGCTGGCAATATTTTGTCTAGCATTGAATCAGCTTCTGCCAAAGTTGACGAACTAAACAATAATATTAACTCTGCTGTTGACGGAAAATTAGACGGAATTCAGCAGACTGTACAGTCTATTAAAGACGATACTAAAATGCAAATGGATAATCTCGGAGAAAGATTCACTACTATTTCCGAGCAAAATGCTGGCAACATTTTGTCTAGCATTGAATC